>CALIUO010000059.1 GCA_938048695.1 uncultured SAR86 cluster bacterium | reverse complement strand
CTGATGATAAAAAAAGACAAGAATACGACCAAATTAGAGCTATGGGAGCTTCAGGATTTGGAGGCTTTGGTAATCAAGGTTTCAATGTAGATGATCTTGGTGATATTTTTGGAAACCTTGGTGACATTTTTGGGTTTGGAGGCACAGGTGGAAGAAGAAAAGGCCAGACTTATCAAACAAACATAAATATATCATTCACCGAGGCTGCATCAGGTGTTGAAACAGTTGTTCCTCTAAGAAAAGAAGTTGCTTGTAGTGACTGTAAAGGTACAGGTGCAGATAAAGGCGAAGCTTTCCACAGATGTAATATCTGTAATGGTTCTGGTCAAACTGCTTCAAACCAAGGATTTTTCTCTTTTGCACAAACTTGTCAGGCTTGTAAAGGACAGGGTAATGTCATTGATAAATCCTGTAAAACATGTAGAAGTTCCGGAACCGTTATTCAAAGTGAATCAATAAAAGTAAAGGTTCCAGCTGGAGTTGATAACGGTACAGTCATCAGATTACGCGGAAGAGGTGGCCCTGGAGATGCAGGTGCACCAGATGGAGATTTGCTCGTTCAGGTTGGAGTTGAGCAACATAAATACTTCAAGAGAAGCAATATGGATTTGATTTTAGAGGTACCACTTCTCTTTACTGAGGCAGCATTAGGTGCGAGTATAAAAATACCCACACTAACAAAATCCGTTACTCTTAAAATTCCAGCAGGAACGCCTAGTGGAAAAACTTTTAAAATTAAAGGTGAGGGTATATCACCTCAAGGCAGAAGAGCTGGAGATCTCTATGTGAAAGTTTTCATAACTCCCCCAATGAATTTATCTCGATCTGCAAAGAAACATCTTGAAAAGTTTAGAGATCAGTTTGAATCAGGTGATTCCCCAAGAAAGTATCTAGATGAGTAACGAAGATTCTAAAGCTATATATTTTATATCTGTAGCCTCAACTTTATCAGGAATACATCAACAAACCATTAGAACATATGAAATGAAAGGTTTGATAAAACCCTACAGAACAGGTGGAGGTACAAGACGATATTCTCAAGAAGACATAGATAAATTAATTCAAATCCAAAATCTTTCTCAAAGAGGAATTAACTTAGATGGTATAAAAATTATCTATGAAATGAAAGACAAAATTGAAGAACTACAGAATAAAATTCTTATGCTAGAGAATGAGATTTCAAATCAAAAAATAGACTCTAAAAACAAAGAAAAAGAGATTCACCAAAGTTACAAAAACGAAATTGTTAAGAAATCAGATAAATCTATACGCAAGTAAATATAACTTTGTTTACCAGTAAAAAAGATTAGTTTTTATATTTATTAATAAAATTCTCAATCTTATTTTCTAAAATAGGAAGTGTTATTCCACCATCGCACAAAACCTCATCGTGGAAATATCTTATATCAAACTTATCACCAAGTTCAGTTTCTGCTTTTCTTCTAAGCTCTTCAATCTTTAGCTGACCCATCTTATAAGAACAGGCTTGTCCTGGCCATGCAATATACCTATCAGTTTCAATGTTTGCATTTATTTCTTCAATTGGTGAGTTGGCTCTAAAGAAATCAATAGCTTTATCACGAGACCAACCCATACCGTGCATACCTGTATCAAGAACTAGGCGACATGCTCTCCAAGCATCATTTCCTAATCGACCTAGTTGTTGAACATCACTTGAGTAAAGACCCATCTCATTTGCTAATTGCTCTGCATATAATCCCCAACCCTCAACAAATGCGGTTGAAGCAACGTATTTTTGAAAATTAGGTACATCTTGTAACTCAACTGCAATAGTTCTATCTAAATGATGACCTGGTATAGCCTCGTGGAAAGCAACAGATTCAGCCTCAAATATACTTTTTGTCTCAGCTTTATAAGTATTTAAAAAGTAAGTGCCATCACGAGACCCATCAGGAAGTGGTGGGTAATAATATGCTGGAGGAGCATGTTTCTCTGATTCCGCAGGAACAGGTAAAACTTTGCAAGGAGATTTAGGAAATACTGTAAACCATTCTTCAAGTGGTTTATATGCTCTTTCAATAGTATCTACCGCAAGCTGAATCATCTGTTCTTTGCTTTCGTATCTCATAGATGGCTCAGTTTGCATTTTATGTAAAACTTCCTCTGGCGTAGTCACACCAGGAAATACTTCTTTTCCAATTTCAAAAAACTCTTTTTTAAGCCTTTCTATCTCAGACATACCAATTTCGTGGACTTCTTTGACTGTTGTGCCTTTATGACCTGTATATCTTCTTAGGCTTCTTAGATAGGCCTCTTCACCACCTTCAATCCACATAATTCCGGGATTCTCATCACTTCTTCCTTTTGGTAAATGATCGTTTTGAAGTTGCTGCAAATAAGACAAAACACTTGGACGAATATGACTTTCAATTATGCCTTTGGCTTTACCTTTCCAAGATTCTATCTCTGATGCATCAATTTCTGGAGAAAAATTAACTAATAGTAGTGGGTCACTATCTAAAGAAGTTGCTAGGTAGCTTTCAAGTTGATCTATAGTCCTTTTTAAATTTCTCTCAGTGCCTATTCTGTTGCTTTGAAGACCTTGCTTTTGGACTGTTGCTATTTGGTTGTAAAGATTTTTATAAAGCTCCAGCCTTTTAAGTAGTAAGTCTGCCGATTCCATATCTGGAACAAACATTTGCTGATTAAAATCAATTAAATATCCAGTAAAACC
>CALIUO010000058.1 GCA_938048695.1 uncultured SAR86 cluster bacterium | reverse complement strand
TATTCTTCCAATGGAAGGCTTAAGAGAAGCAATTCCACAGCAGTAAGCTGGATTTCTCAATGAACCTCCAATGTCGTTGCCTATACCAAAAGGGCTCATGCCTGATGCTATTGCAGCGCCTTCGCCTCCACTCGAACCTCCTGGAGTTACACCCTTGTTCCATGGGTTGTAAGTCCTACCTCTTAAAGGATTGTCCGTATCAAGTCGCATGCCCATCTCTGGTAAATTAGTTCTTCCTATAGGTATTGCACCTGCATTTAACATGCGATCTACTAGAGGAGCATTTTCACTAGGAAAAGAATCTTTCAGTAATGCAATTCCGCTAGTGGTTGGAGAACCAACTAAATCAACATTTTCTTTAATCGTGATTGGAACTCCATGAAAAGGTCTATTTCTTTCATCATCACTAGCATTATCAGCTTGATCAGATAGCGCCAACGCAGATTCCTCAAGTATCACTGTTACAGCATTGATATTTGGATTAACTTCATTAATTCTGTCCAAATGAGCCTGAACAATTTCCCGGCTTGAAACCTCTTTAGTTTGTATTAACTTTGCAAGTTCACCGGCACTCTTTTTGATAAGTTCATTCATATCAGTAGCCTATAAAATATTGATCTTCTCAGCTACTACTTTTTCTAAATAAGCAGATGGTTTAAATTCTGGACCTAATTCCTTTTCTGCATTTTGTAGCCACTCAAGCACCTTGTCGTAGCCCACTAGGTTCCCATAGAACATTGGACCACCTTCGTAGACTGGCCATCCATATCCATTTGTCCAAACAATATCAATATCGCTTGCTCTGATAGCCATTCCTTCTTCTAAGATTTTGAAGCCTTCATTGATCATTGGGTACAAACATCTCTGAAGAATTTCTTCTTTAGAGATATCTCTCATTTGAGCTTGTCTTTCTTCTCCAAATTTTTTGATAATTTCTTCTACTTCCGGATCAGGTGATTTATTTCTATTTTCATCATATGTATAAAAGCCTTTGCCTGATTTCTGACCTAATCTGCCTGCTTCACAGAGAACATCTCTTAAAGTTTCACCGTTAGAAGTTTCTTTATTCCAGCCTATATCTAAGCCTGCAAGATCTGACATTGCGAAAGGTCCCATAGGGAATCCAAAATCAAATAATGCATCGTCTATATCCCATGGAAGGGCACCTTCCAGGATAAGCTTATTTGCCTCTCTCTGTCTTTGAGCAAGGATTCTATTTCCAACAAATCCAGGACATACACCTACTACAGCAGCAATCTTTTGAATTTTCTTAGCTATTGCCAGAGAACTTGCTACAACGGATTTAGAAGTTTTATCACCTCTGACAATTTCTAGGAGTTTCATAACATTAGCAGGGCTAAAGAAATGAAGACCGATTACATCTTCAGGTCTATTTGTTTCTGCAGCAATTTCGTTAACATCTAAAGCAGATGTGTTTGAAGCCAAGATAGCACCTTCTTTGCAGATACCATCTAACTGCTTGAAGATGTCTTTTTTAAGATCCATATTTTCAAATACTGCTTCGATAATTAGATCTTGCGAATCAAGTGCCTCTATGGAAGTTTGTCCATCAATAAGAGCCATTCTCTCTTCTACCTGTTCATTCGTGATACGGCCCTTAGCGGCTGTATTCTCATAATTTTTTCGAATGATACTTAAGCCCTTATCCAATCTTTCTTGGCTCTGTTCAATAATTGTTACTGGGATTCCAACATTAGCAAAGTTCATGGAAATACCACCTCCCATAGTTCCGGCTCCAATGACACCGACACTATTAATTTCTTTAAGTGGAGTATCTTTCTCGATATCAGGTATTTTGGTAACTTGTCTCTGTGCAAAGAATATATACCTTTGTGCGGCTGACTGAGATCCTGTCATCAACTTCATGAAGAGGTCTTGTTCTACTTTTAATCCTTCTTCAAACGGAAGATTAACTGCAGCCTCTACACATTGAATATTATATTCAGGTGCGAGGAATCCTCTGGTCTTTCTTAGAATAGATTTTCTGAACTCTGCAAAGAGAGCATCATTACCTTTGTCGCCTTTTATTTTGTCATCTGCGTCTCTCACTTTTACTAGCGGTCTACCTTCAGAAACAATCTTATTTGCAAAGTTTATAGCATCGCTTTCCAGTTCACCTTCACCCGCCATTTCATCAACCAGACCCATTTCTAAACACTGATTAGCAGGAACATGTTCTCCGCTTGTCATCATGACTAGAGCTTTTTGAGCTCCAACTATTCTTGGAAGTCTTTGAGTGCCTCCTGCACCTGGTAAAAGTCCTAAATTAACTTCAGGTAGGCCGCATTTTGCTGAGGGTACTGCTATACGATAGTGGCAAGTTAATGCTACTTCTAGTCCACCACCTAGAGCCGTTCCATGTATTGCAGCCACTATAGGTTTAGGTGAATTCTCTATCATATCCTGTACGTCATATAAGGAAGGTCCTTTCGGTGCTTGACCAAACTCAGTGATATCAGCTCCAGCAATAAATGTTCTTCCTTCGCATATAATAATTATCGATTTGACAGAGTTATCTTCTATAGCTGCACTAACTCCATTATTCAAACCTTCTCTAACATTTGCTGATAAAGCATTTACCGGAGGAGAATTTAAAGTAATAACTGCAACTTCTTCTTTGACTTCTAGAGTTGTAACTTCATTGATGGTTGGCATATTGAATTCCTTAATAGTTTTAAATCGAAACGCTATGCTAGCTTAAAAGGAACTTAAAAAAAATATTATTTATCTCTCTTGGTTATCATGTAATATTCAACATACTTATATATACACAAAGTAAAGGGTAATAAATGTCAGATCGAATTAAATACGGAAATTTGCAGGTTTCTGAAGAGCTTGATAATTTTTTGAGGAATGAAGTAGTACCGGGTATAGATGTTGATCCTGATGATTTCTGGAAATCCTTTGAAAAGGTTCTGGATGAGTTTGGAGGTAAGAATAAAGAGCTTCTAGAAAAAAGAGAAACAATACAAAAGCAAATAGATAATTGGCATTTATCTAATAAAGATCAAGAACACAATCATGATGAGTATGTAAATTTCCTCAAGGAAATAGGCTATCTGCTAGATGAAGGAGAAGATTTTGAAATCACAACTCAGAATGTTGATGATGAGATTAAGAAAGTAGCAGGAGCTCAACTTGTTGTTCCTGTCATGAATGCACGATTCTCTCTTAATGCCGCTAATGCAAGATGGGGAAGTCTTTATGATGCGCTTTATGGAACAGACATGATTTCCGAAGAAGGAGGGGCTGAAAAGTCTGGCCCTTATAACCCCATTAGAGGCGATAAAGTAATTGAATTTTCAAAAAATTTTTTGGATGAAGCTGTTCCTTTATCTTCAATAAGTTATTCGGAAGTTACAGGATTTTCTGTTGAAAATGGTGTTTTAAAAGTCAGTACAAGTGATCAATCCTCAGATGCATTGAAAGATCATGAACAACTGGTGGGTTATTCAGGAGACTCTGATAATCCTTCCAGTATTTTATTAAAAAACAATAACTTACATATAGAAATTCAAATAGATCCTGAAGATTCTATTGGAAGAGATGATCCGGCTAATATAAAAGATGTAGTGCTTGAATCCGCTGTAACTACTATTCAAGATCTCGAGGACTCTGTAGCAGCTGTAGATGCTGAAGATAAATCCTTAGCTTATAGAAACTGGCTTGGGTTAATGCGAGGTGATTTAAAGGAATCATTCATGAAGGGAGGAGAAGAAATGACTCGTTCCTTAAATTCAGATAGAACTTATTCCGATCTGAATGGTAACGAGATGACTCTACCAGGAAGAAGTGTGCTGTTGGTTAGAAATGTCGGTCATTTAATGACTAATCCAGCCATTCTAGATGGAGATAATAATGAAGTTCCAGAAGGAATCATGGATGCAATGTTTACGATTTGTATCGGTAAGCATGATCTTCAAAAAAAAGGACAACTTGCTAATTCTAGAACTGGAAGTATCTATATAGTTAAACCTAAAATGCATGGACCTGAAGAGGTTCAGTTTACTTGTGATCTTTTTGCCAGAGTTGAAGAAGAGCTTGGTCTCGAACCTCTTACTGTGAAAGTAGGCATCATGGATGAGGAGAGACGAACCACAGTCAATCTTAAGGAATGCATAAGAGCAGCTAGCGATAGAGTTATTTTCATCAATACCGGTTTTTTAGACAGAACTGGTGATGAAATTCATACAAGCATGGAGGCAGGTCCAGTTATACCTAAAGCCCAAATGAAACAACAACCTTGGATAAGCGCTTATGAAGACTGGAATGTAGATGTTGGTCTTGAGGCAGGCTTCAAAGGCAAAGCTCAAATAGGAAAAGGCATGTGGGCTATGCCTGATGAAATGCTTGGTATGTATGAAAATAAATCTATGCACCCTGAAGCTGGAGCTAACTGTGCCTGGGTTCCTTCACCGACCGCAGCTACTTTACATGCAATACACTACCATCAAGTCTCTGTTCCCATGCGTCAAGAAGAGCTGATCTCCAGAACAAGAGCAGATTTGAAAGATATTCTATCTATACCCTTGCTAAAAGACCCTGACAGTTTAAGTTCTGAAGACATCCAGGCTGAACTTGATAATAATTGCCAAGGGATACTTGGATATGTAGTCAGATGGGTTGATTTGGGGGTAGGGTGTTCTAAGGTTCCGGATATCAATAATGTTGGGCTAATGGAAGATAGGGCAACTTGTAGAATTTCTAGTCAACACATTGCAAATTGGCTTCATCATAAACTTTGCTCAGAAGAGCAAGTTATTCAAACAATGCAAAAGATGGCATCAATAGTAGATGAACAAAATGCCGGTGACCCTGAATATATAAACATGGCTCCAAGTTTTGATGGTGTAGCTTTTTCAGCTGCTGTTGATTTGGCTATCAAGGGAAGATCACAGCCGAGTGGCTATACCGAACCCATTCTTCATTCAAAAAGATTAGAGTTTAAAGCTTAATACAAACCGCTGTTTGACCTTTCAAGTCTATTCTTTAGACTAGAAAGGAAGTTGGGGGTTTTTATGAAAAAAACGTTATTCTTAAGTCTCTTCTTATTTTCAAGTTCTTACTTTTTTGGAGGAGATAGTTCTTTTAATTGCGATCCAAAGAAATTTTTAGCTGAAGATGTGATTGAAAAAGTTTTGGTGCATAGAGACTCGGCTTTCAATATTTGTTTAGATTGTGAGGATCAGTCTTGCCAGTTTAAAGATGCATTGCTTTCGGACGAAAAAAGCCTTTCGATATGTAAGCGTCTTTTTTGTACGGCATCTTTTGCTAGCAGAGGATTTGAAATTCCCCCCGAAACACCCAGAGGTAAAAGTCTTTTTAGTTATAAGTACTCTATTTCAAAGGAAGGTAAGATTAAAAACATAAAAGTTGAAAGCACTGAAGGTGTTTTCTCATCTCGGGATGCGAGAGAATTTATCAAAGCTCTCACCAGAAAAACTAAATATGTGCCAATAGAGTTCGAAGGGAATTACTATGAATTAACAGATTTAAAGTCTGAAATGTCAATCAACACAAGATTAGGAAACGATTAATTATGAAAGGATACTGGATAACATTATGCAATGTGACTGACCCAGAAGGGTATGGAGAATATATTAAACTAGCCGGGCCTGCGATTGAAAAATTTGGTGGTAGATTTTTGGCAAGAGGAGGTGATCAGATTAAATTTGAAGGTGATCCTTATGAAAGAACTGTAGTTGTAGAGTTTAACTCTTTACAGGATGCACAAGATGCCTACAACTCAGAAGATTATAAAATCGCCTTAAAATATTCCTCCACTTCGTCTGAGAGACATGTTGTAGTTGTAGAGGGTCTTGAATAGAGGGTGGAAATCCTCAATTTACTCTTAGTTTGCTTGGCTGCATTTTTGGCAGGGTGTTTGAATTCCTTAGCAGGAGGAGGAAGTTTTATCACTCTTCCAGCATTGTTATTTGTAGGTATACCTCCAGTATTAGCAAATACCACCAGTGCAGCGGTTCTTTTACCAGGTTACTTGGGTTCTGTATTAGGATTTAAAAATACTTTCTCTACAATCGATTATAAAAAGATACTACCCTTATTATTAATATCAATAATTTGTTCTGTTGGCGGAGCGATTTCTCTTATCAACACTTCTAATGAGTTCTTTTTAAAATTTATTCCCTTTTTAATTTTAATTGCAACATTAATGTTCATTATCAATCCTTCTTTAAATCAAACTCAATCTTTAACCTCCTCAAGCTTCTTAAGAAATATTGGATTAGCTTTTGTAAGTACATATGGAGGATATTTTAACGGTGGTTTAGGCATAGCATTGCTATCAGTACTATCATTGGGGAAAGAATTTTCTTTGAAGCAGATGTCAGCGATTAAGTCTTTTCTTTCTTTTTTGATAACAACCGTCTCAGTAATTATTTTCTTCTTTAATGATTTTATTGTTTGGAGTTATGTTTTTTATATGGTTTTCTTTTCAATTATGGGCGGGTTTTTAGGCGCAAAACTAACAGAACTCTTACCCTCTCAATGGGTTAGGAGATTTATTATTCTGGTTGGTTCTGTTTTAAGTTTTTCATTAATTTACACTAGTTACTTCAAATAATATGGTCATATACGGAATAGCTTTACTTGGAATTTGCACTCTTATTGGTTTAATTGCTGGTCAGTTATTAGGTTCATGGTTTGGTATAGATGCAAATGTAGGAGGTATAGGGATAGCCATGCTTTTACTCATGTATTTTTCAAATACCTCTAATGCCCATTTCAAAATTGGAGATATGTCTGAGAAAGGTATTACCTTTTGGAGCATGATTTATATTCCCATCGTGGTTGCAATGGCGTCAAAGCAAAATGTAATAGGAGCAATTGATGGAGGCTTAATGGCTCTTTTAGCCGGTATATTTGCTGTTTTGGTTTCTTTTATCTTCATCCCCATCATTTCTAACTTTGAGAAAAATAAATGAACAGTTTTGAAGATATTCTAATAACTAATAACTTAATTACAGCCTTTGTTTTTGTTGGTTTAACAGTTTATTTTGCTTATTTTATTTCGGAAAAATTAACTAATGGACGTTTTCATGGATCAGCAGTAGCAATAATCTTAGGTTTAATTTTTGCTTACTTTGCGGGCACTCTTACCGGAGGAGAAAAAGGTGTAGCTGATATTGCCATATTATCTGGAGTAGGTATCTTAGGTGGATCTATGTTGCGAGATTTTGCTATTGTTGCAACAGCTTATGGCGCAAACTTCAGTGATTTAAAGTCTTCAGGTAAAGCTGGAATTTTTTCACTTTTTTTTGGTGTGATACTTTCATTTAGCTTAGGTGCCATAGTAGCAATAGCTTTTGGGTACGATGATCCAAAGGATATAACTACAATTGGGGCTGGAACAGTTACTTTTGTTGTAGGACCTGTTAGTGGCTCAGCAATTGGAGCCAGTAGCGAAGTTATAGCTTTAAGCATTGCAGCAGGTCTGGTCAAGTCTATTTTAGTAATGACGACGACTCCTTTATTTGCCAAGCGAATTGGTTTAGATAATCCTAAGTCTGCCATGGTATTTGGAGGTTTGATGGGTACTAACAGCGGTGTTGCTGCTGGATTAGCAGCCGTCGATCCCAAGCTGGTTCCTTATGGAGCTATGACAGCAACCTTTTATACAGCTGTTGGATGTTTATTGGTGCCCTCTGTATTATTTCTTTTAATTGATTTAATGTTCTAGTTTATGAAAGTTAGCTCCTTGTTAATCTTACCTTTATTAATTTCTTGCGCTTCAGGAACTAACTTAATATCTACTATTGAAAAAGAAGATAACTTCTTCCTTTGTTTTCCAACTGCAAATAATTCTTATTCTATGTTATCCATGGAAGAGAAAATTGAGATTCAAAAAAAGATTGCATTAGAAAAAGATAAGCGAAATCTCGACTGCAGTAAATTTACTGATTTACTCAGCGCAGAAGAAAATTTAAAAAATATTAATCAACAAGAACTAGATAGAAGATTGAATAAATGTAGATATCGTGGAGAGCCATGTCGTTATGATTAAAAGGAATATACTGATATTTTTATTTTTGATTTCAATGCATTCAAAAGCAGAAATGATAAATTTAGAGTGTGCAACACAGAATAGCGATAGGAATGTTTCCTTCAATTTATTATTAGGAACTGCAACAGGTAAGGCAGTTCAGATCCTGAAAAAAGGGCAGTTACGTATGGACCTTTCCGTCACTGACAAGTATTTTGATATTGGTCAGTACACTGATGCATCCCAACAAGAATTAATAAGTGTTATAAAAGTTAATAGAGATACGCTTGAGATTGAATATGCAAAATACATGGAATTAGTTGAGCCAATTTTATGCATAAAGTTATAAAATAGTATTATGTTCTATTATTGTGTATCTAGAGACAAAGAGAATGAAAAAGTCTACCTGGTGAGTGACACTCAAGAAGATATAGATTCTCACTGCAAAGAAAATGACTTAGAGGTTTTAAGTCTTCCAGAATATGTTGAGCCTGCAATGGTAGCTCATCATTTTATATGGGTAGGAAAAGAGAAAAGGCCCGCAATATTAGAAATATCTAGACCTTATAAATACTAATTTATTCTAGGTCGAGTTTTATGGCGATCGTAGGAGGGCATGCCTCTCTCAATTTCATCAAGAAGGTAATTAGTCAGTACTGATAACCACTTTACCAATTAACTTTCTTTCAGAGAGATAGTGAATAGCTTCTTTTGCTTCATTTAAATTGAATACCTTGCATATATAAGGATCAAAATGACCCGATTCGCAGATCTCTCTTATTGCTTCGTTATTTTCTTTTCCAGCTAAAGGATTTTTACGTCCATATTCTCCTGCACGCACTCCTATTACTGAAAATCCCTTAATAAGGGCCATATTTACTGGAAGGGTGGGGATTCTTCCACTTGCAAAACCAACTATCAACAATCTTCCGCCCCAATTTATACATCTGATTGAGTGATCAAAAACATCACCCCCCACAGGATCATAGATAACATCAGCACCTTTTCCGTCGGTAAGATCTTTAACCTCTTTTCTAAATTCAACCTTACCTTCTTTATGGGTTAGTATCGTATGATCCGCTCCCCAAGATTTCGTGTGCTTTAATTTCTCTTCTGATGTTCCAGTAGCGATAACCTTTGCACCGAGGTATTTTCCTAATTGTACTGCTGCCATACCAACACCCCCTGTAGAGCCGTGTACTAGTAGTGTCTCACCTTTAGTCAGTTCTCCTCTTCTAACAAGCGAGACATAGGCAGTTAGGTATGCGGTTTGAAAAGCCGCTGCTTGTTCAAAGGTTAAGTTGGAAGGTTTTATTTGAACTGCTCGTTCGTCCAAAACAACATAATCAGAAAATGCTCCCTGACCAATTGCTCCAAAGGTTATTTCATCTTTGACTTTAAATTTAGTTATCTCTTCCCCGGTCTCTTCAATAATTCCAGATCCTTCCATACCCAAACCAAATGGAAGCTCTGGTTTATGTTGATATTTTCCTTGAGTCATGAGGTAGTCAGGAAAATTCACAGAGCTAGCTTTAACTTTGATCAGGATCTCTTTTGGTCCTAATTCAGGGATGTCTTTTTCGATCAGTTTGACCCCAGACATATCCTCACTTAAAAATTCACACTGGAGACTTCTCGACTTCATTTTTTTATTTTAGTTCTTCTGGTCCAGATGGTCCTGGGCCGTCGTATTTATACTCAATGACTTTTTTAAATGCCTCTCTTTCAAACAACATATCAGTCCATCTTTTAATATTGGGTTTAAATGCTTGCTCGATCCCCAATGTACCAGCTAAATAGATTGCATAACTTACGCATATGTCCGCAATTGTGAATCTATTCGAGCAAAGATACTCTCTATCATTTAATGTTGCTTCTAGTAATTTAAGTCTAGCTACAAACCATCTTTTATAACCCTCTGCTGCTGCATCAGCGACACCAGGTTCTTGTAATGTATACCTGATAAAGACTGTTTGAGGAAACGTTAGAGTTGCATCAGCATGTGTTAACCAGTTCAAGTAAGCTCCATAATCCTCTTCATCAACATTTACCTTCAGGTCTGTTGGCCCATATTTATCCACTAGGTATTGGCTGATACCAACTGACTCAGTCATTTTAGTATTGCCATCAATCATGCAGGGAATTGTTCCTAGGACATTTACTTCTAAATATTCAGGCTTTAAGAACCTAGGAGGAAAAGGCATCATTTCTATTTCGTAATCTAAACCCATTTCTTCAGCTGTCCAGATAGGCCTTACACCTCTTGACCCCTCAGTAGAATAAATCCTTATAGCCATAGTTTTGTCCTCATTTTTTAAAGTATTCTAACCTATGTCTTACAAAAAAAAGGGAGCCTTAGCTCCCTTTTTTTATTTCAAGACCTTATTTTTTTTGCCAAGTCGGCACTAGTATAAATACGAATATGCACAGCCAAAATAATCCATTCAGTGGATCTGGTACTACCGAAACTGTTGGTAAGCCTACATTGAAGTAATCTACAAAAAGTTGCTCACTTGGAGATAAGGACTCCAATTGACTTAGTTGATATGCTGAGCTTTGAACAGACCAATTGGTAAAAGATGCTTGAACTAATCCAAACCAACATACCAACGCTCCAAAGATTGTTGAAAATACCTGGCCTAATAAATTTTGATTTTCATTCACAGACTTCGCTACTCTCAAGGCAACCCACGCCATGAAGAATATGCCTACTGTAAATATTGCTCTAGAAATCATTGATGCATAAAACAATTGCATTATTTGAAATGAATCCATTTTCCTCTCCTAAATTAAATTTATAAAACGAGAATTACTCTCATCAATCATGCTAACATAAAAGCATATTTAGACAATGTGACGTTAATGCACAGTTAGGTGTCTTTTTAAGAAAACTTTAAAGGAGAGATAAATATGAAATATTTATTGATATTGATGATGTCTCTTTCTGCATACTTATTTGCAGAAGAGTATGAATTTGAACCTGTTCCAAATAAGGCTGAATATTATTCAGGTAATTTCAATAAAGGTAAGGATATGAACGATCTTTACGATTGGGCTGAGAAGTTTGTAGCATGGACTGAAGATAGAGGTGATCTTTGGAGTGAGATGGAGACAGTTATTTTTACTCCTTATTACTCAAATGATCTTCAGCAAACAGATTTTGTTTGGCTAAATCTCCATCCTAATTCTACCTCTCAATATAGGACTGTAGAGAATTGGGCCAAAGAAGGGGGAAAGATTTTTAGCACGATACCAATCACTAATTCTAGGGTAACAGAAGTTTGGCAATGGCCAGTTTCTACCCCTGATGGAGAAATTTCAGATATGGGTTTTGTGCGCTTTACAGATTGTAAATTAAAAGAGGGCGTTAGCATGAGAGATGCTTTTGATGCTTACAAAAAGTTTGCCATAAAAGCAAAATCAACAGGCGATACCATGGGTCGTAAAATGATTATGTCTCCAGTAGGGGCTGGAAATATAGATTTTGATTATGTGTATTCTCTTTATGCGAATTCGCCAAGTGAATACGGAAAAAACGTTGATAACTTTGGCTTAAATTTAAGAGGAACTCCAGAAGCGGAGGCGCTTAATAGTATTTCAGAATGTGGCAACGGAAGAAGCTATACAACAGTTCGGGTAAAAGAAGCTAAGTAATGAAAAAGGGGTCTAAAGACCCCTTTTTTAAATCTTAACTGAAAGAATTTCTTTTCCATCTATGTCTTTCAGGAAAACCGAGATCTGATCCTGTTCAAATCTGATAACCCCATAATTTTCTTGGGAATACATTTCTCCTTGAAGCAGATCATCACTCTCTTTGCCCAAGAAATCCCATAAAAATGCTATAGGTTTAGAAATGGGTTTATTCATCGAAGAAGAGGTTATTTCAATTATATCTCCATCTTTATAGAATCCAGCTTTGTGCCTATCTCCAGATAGAAGAATAACCGGCTTATCTTTTGATTTAAGTAAATTCAAAAGTTTTATTCTTTCGTGTGGAAAGTTATGCCATTTTTCAAATCCATGATTTGTTGGAAGTATCTGAATTGAGGAAACGACAATAATTAAATCACTTTCTTGGTTTAGAGTCTCTTCAAGCCATTTCCATTGAGTTTCACCTAAGATAGTTTTGGTTTTTTCCTGAGTTGGAGAATAAGGTTTATCTTCCTGATCTAGGAAAGAACGGTGATATCTTGTATCTAATGCAATTAGGTTTATTATCCTTCCAAATATCTCTTTCTCTTCATTGAAATATATTCCTTCTCTCAGATGCCTTGGGTCGTCTTTAGCCACATTCCAAAATTCTAAAAACATTGCCTGTGCTTCTTGCTTTAAAGGGTATTCAAATCCTCCATCATTTTTTCCATAATCATGATCGTCCCAAATAG
>CALIUO010000057.1 GCA_938048695.1 uncultured SAR86 cluster bacterium | reverse complement strand
CTGCAGCTGGTTACGGTTCTTTCTATATAGAAAGTGACTCAGAAAACGAGGTTGGATTTGGGATAGGATTCAATGCAGGACCAATTACTTTCGCAGCAGAAAGGTTTGATGAAGCGACAGCTCTGTCACTAAACTATAATTTCTAAGATGCATAAGGACTAGTGGGGGTGATCTATTCTCACTAGTCTATTTCTGAATCTTAAACTACAAATAGCAAATTTCTGTTGAGTTAATTATTAGAGTGACTTTAAGAAATCTGAACACTATAATTCGGGCTTCTCCGGGCGATTAACTCAATTGGTAGAGTGCCACCTTTACACGGTGGAAGTTACAGGTTCAAGTCCTGTATCGCCCACCATCTAAATGACTTAAGTATCAGATCTTTCTATCAAGTCAGAAAGATTTCCATTAATTTCATCTGAAATACTGAGATGACCATGATTAGGATAAATCTTGAGATCAGAATCATTGACTATTTCAGCTGTATGTCTGGCATGAGCAACTGGAACAATAGTATCAACCTCTCCATGAATTATATTTACTGGACAAGTCACATTATTTATTTCAAAGCTTGACCATCCCTGTGCTGAACAATCTGCAAGCCTATCATCTGCATAACCTGTTACGCCTTGCGCAAAGGTTGCATCATCAATAAATCTCTCTATGTTTTCTGGTTTTTGCAGGTAGTCTAGATCTGGAGAAGAGAGACCAGATTCTTCGTTACTATCATCATTTGATAGTATCTTACTGCCATCCTCTCCCATATCTTTAACTGCCAATTGATAGGCTTCTTCCCTAGAAAGCCCAACGTATTGTTCAACTCCTGGCATATTTGCATTACTCGAAGCCCACCTCATATCTGACATTCCGCAACAAACAAGAACACCTTGAACTCTATCGGGAAATCTAGCAGCAGTTGCAAGAGAATAACTGCCTCCAGTCGATACGCCAATCATATAGAATTTTTCAATACTTAAGTCATCTGCAATGAGTAGAAGGTCATCTGTCCAGTCATTAATTGTCCTTCCAGGAAGGGGAGAGGTATTACCATACCCAGGTCTATCTACACCAATAAACCTTATTAAATTATCTTTATCTTTGTCGAAATTACCTTTAACGGAATTCCTAGATCCAGGGCCACCATGACAATAGAAGGCGGGAATTCCATTATCTTCTCCAAAATCAGCGAAACTTATTGTTCGGTCGTTTGGAGCGTTTATTTCTTTATACATATTAACTTTCCAATTAATTTTTTGACCATCCCAGTGGTACTTGTTGCTGTGGATTAAATACTTTAGGACCATACAAAGGTAGAGCCTCAGAGGCCTCCAGTATTTCTTTCTCACTTAGATACTGACTTGGAGATAGTTTAAACACATCCAGACCTCTAGATATTTCTGTTCCATAGATAAAACCATCATAGTAATAAGCAGACCAGTAACCTCCCATTACAAGTAATTCTTCATCTATGGGGCCTCTATCAAAGAAAGCGATTTCTTTTGGGTTGGAGGAATCTGTAAAATCCATTACTGATATACCGCCTTGATACCAGGCCTGGACAAGAATATCTTTTTCGGGAATTGGAATTAATGATCCATTATGGGCAACGCAGTTTTCTGTCTCCAATTGAGGCGCTGGCATTTTATAATGACTTCTAAATTCTAATTTATTATCGACTATGTCGTAAATTGCATTAGCTCCCCAATCAAGAGGATCCCATGCCCTGCAACGTGCTCTTCCACCGCCGCCCCATTCATCTGTGAAGATGATCTTAGTACCTTCATTATTAAAGGTAGCGGAATGCCAATAAGCGAACCCTACATCAGTTACGACATCAATTCTCTGCGGGTCATAAGGATTTGAAATATCAAAAAGAATTCCATTTCCTGAGCACGCACCAGCAGCCAAACCTTTAGATGGAAACACAGTTATGTCATGACATTGATCGGTACGCCTTGTCTCTTGAGTATCATCACCATGGTCTCCTCCAGCCCAAAGACCGCCTAAAGCGCCTGTTTCAGGATCTGCAAATACGGTAGGGCTACTTACAATTCTTGACTTAGAGGGGTCTGCGATAGGAATCTCTATAACATCTATTCTGAAAAGAGCTGTCCTATTGTCACCTGGTATATTACCTATACATTCCTCCATTTCTTCTTCATCTCTTACGCCTTGAGTACCAGAGTTATAGACAATAATCTTTCCATCTTGACCGGGACCTGCAACAACTGAATGAGTATGAGAGCCTCTACAAGTTTGAACAGCTCCAACTTGTTTAGGTTGTGATAAATTTGAGATATCAAAGATTCTTATTCCTCTAAATCTATCAGGACTTGCTTCTTTAGAGACACCTTGTAAACCGCAATCAATACGACTTCTGGTTTGTTCAACTGACATAATTAATAGATTTTTAACAATTGATACATCTCCTTGTCCTCCAGGGCAAACAACAGACGAGAGAAGCTCTGGAACTCCCATTTGATCAATTTGGTATACGTTAAAGCCATGATAATTACCAGCTACAAGAATATTATCTCTAAATGCCATGTCAGTATTTGCAAAACTTAAGATAGGTGAACGAAGCGATCTAGATTTATCCGCTATAGTCTTTTCTGTCTTGTCATCTTTATCCTCCTCTACAGAGGTCTTTATTCCTTTTGACTGAGGGTTGTTTGGATTATAAAACCCTATGGGTTTTTTGAGTGATGCAACTTTTTCTAAGTTTAATATAGCCTCACCTGCATCATAATGACCAGGACTTAATTTTGATCTTGGATCGTCGGATAAGCTAACTGCAATAGAATTCATTCGTTCTATTTCAACACTTTGATCATTTACAAGATCAGAGACAAATTCATTCAAGATTGGATCGTAGGCTGTCCCTGGAAATTCTTTTAAATCCTTGACCATTTTTAAGGCACCATCATGATGGGAGATCATTAGTTGTAAGAATAATTTATCAAAATCTGTACTCTCAGACTCTTCAAGATCCTTTAATTGCTTTTCGCTGGCCATCCCAGCCATACCAATGTGCATATTATGGTCGCTATGCTTAGTTGAGATATCTTCATCCCTAGAATTAAGCCAATTTTTCATAAAACTAATTTCGTCTTCTTGAGAGGCATCGATTCTATTTGCTAGATCAACTATTGTTTTATTATTAGTTCGTTTATCTGCCATATTAGACATAACTATGGCTTGTTGATGATGGATTATCATTCCTTGAAGGAAATTTACATCAGCATCTACATATGTAGTAATTGCAATGTTAGTAGCCGCTTCTGGGTCAATTAACTGCGAATCTTCTCCAGGCGCTCCAGGAAGTATGATCGGATGCGTCAAAGATTTTTCTTCCCCGCTTAGTTCGTAGGACAAAATAATGTTTTCAGTATCTGATACTTCAGATTTAGTTTCCTCAGAGCAACCATGGAAGAATAGGACCATTAAGGCCAATGTTAGAAATTTTATTTCTTTCTCTTTTATAATTTTGTACATAGTTTTTTTTCTTTTACAGGATTTTATTTCTACCTTAACTATTTTCAAGCTCTTCATTAAGTTCAAGCCATTCTTGTTCAGTTGATTTTATTTCAGTATCCAAATTTACTTGATCTCTTAATAGATCATGCAAATTCATTTTTGATGCGTCATTATACAATTCAGGCGAATTGAGTAGTTCAAGTGTTTCAGCTAATTTTCTATTTAATCTCTTAAGAGTTTTCTCAATAGTAAGGATTTGAGTTTTAATTTTCTTTAGATCTTTTTTGTCTTTGACCTTATCTTCCATATTTTTGCTAGTGTTAGAAGTCGCTTTGCTTGATCCGTTGAGTATCATTTTCCGGTAATCAATTAAGTCACCATTGAATCTATCTATCTTGCCTTCATTTATGATTAGAAATTCATCGACTGTATTTGCAAGTAAATGCCTATCGTGAGATATGAGGACAATAGCACCAGAAAAATCTTGCAGTGCAACTGTTAGTGCTTGCCTCATGTCCATATCTAAATGGTTGGTAGGTTCATCCATCAACAAAAGATTTGGTTTCTGAAAAGCAATAATTGCAAGTGCTAGTCGTGCCTTTTCACCACCAGAGAAGTCTTTTATGACATCTTTTGCTTTATCACCCCTGAAGTTAAAACCTCCTAAAAAATTTCTTATTTCAGATTCCGTAGCCTTTTCTTCGACTTTGGCTAAATGATCTATAGGACTTTTATCTAACATGAGGTCATCGACCTGATGTTGGGAGAAGTATCCTATCTTTAGGTTTTTTCCTTCTATTTTTTGCCCCTTAAGGAGTAGTAGATCTCCTTTGAGGCTTTTCACAAATGTTGATTTACCAGCTCCATTTACTCCCAATAATCCAATTCTATCTCCTGGACGGAAGGCAATTTTGACGTTATTTATAACCGGGTCAGAATATCCTAAATTAGCATCTTCCAATACGATTAATGGATTAGAGATTTTTTCTGTTTCAGGAATTTTAAACTGGAATGGTGAGTCAATATGCGCAGGTGCTATCAATTCCATCCTTTCCAGTGCCTTAATCCTGCTCTGTGCCTGACGAGCTTTAGTTGCTTTGGCTTTAAACCTTCGCACAAAATCTTGCATATGAGATATTTCACGCTGCTGTTTATTGTAATTACTTTCTAATTCAGCCAATCTGGCAGCTTTTCTAACCTCAAACTGAGAATAATTACCTTTATATAGCTCAATAGTATTGTTGTGTAGATGAGCTATAAAACCAACACATTCATCTAAAAATTCTCTATCGTGAGAGATTAAAAGCATAGCCCCTTTAAAAGATTTGATCCAATTGCTTAGCCAAATAATTGCATCCAAATCGAGGTGATTAGTTGGTTCATCAAGAAGCAGCAGATCTGACGGTTGCATCAAAGTCTTTGCAAGATTGAGCCTTACCCTCCATCCACCTGAGAAGTCTTTAAGTGGTTTAGAGAATTCCTCTTCAGAAAATCCTAAACCTACTAAAAGTTGCTCTGCTCTTGATTTGGCAGTAAAACCATCATGATCCTCAAATTGAGAATGTAGTTCACCTAGGGCGCCATAATCATTTTCATTTTCTGCCTTAGTAATTGAATTCTGAATTTCGAGAAGTTTTTCATCTCCGCTCATTACATAACTAAGAGCAAGCTCATCTGTTCCAGGAACTTCTTGAGCCAAACAGGCTATTTTTAGATCCGGAGGATATTTGAAGTCTCCTTCATCAGAATCAAATTCTCCTTGAATCATTTTAAAGAGACTTGTCTTGCCCGTTCCATTTGCACCAACAAGACCAACTTTATTATCTCTATGAACAGTAAAAGATACATTTTCAAACAGTAAGTTTGTGCCTCTTCTTAGAGAGAGATTATTGAATGAAAGCATAAAAGGTTTAGCGTATTGAGATTGTATCAAAAGAATCTAATACTTTACTTAATGATAAATTTTCAGACTATATTGATAGGTTAAAAAGACGTATAGTTTATCAAATCAGTTTTAAAATTATGAATATATGGTCCGCAAAAGCTCTAAACACTGCTCCTCATTCAGAAAATAAGATTCATGGCGATGATCTTGCTAAAAAATATGGATTTGAGGGAGGCTTAGTTCCAGGAGTTACAATCTCTGCTTACCTCGTCCATCCTTTAATCGAATATTGGGGAAAGGATTGGTTAGATAGAGGTTATGCAAATTGCAGAATTAATTCTCCCTTATACGATAAAGAATTATTTGATGTAGAAACTAATATGGTTGATCCTTCTAAGGCAAATACAACTCTCATAAAAAGTAATGGAGTTGTAAGTGCTAATGCTGAAGTTGCCTTAATCAATGAATTACCGATTAAGCCAATTCTTAGACGAGATACATTAGTAGATGTCGACTATAAAGCGCCTCTGGCGAGCAAAGAAATTTGGGAGAAACTCAAATTAGACGGGTGTTATGCATTTAAATTTCTTTGGTCAGATGATGATCCATTAATTTATTTAAATAAAGAGATGGATTTACCTTCACTACTTCAACCCAAAGAAGGTGGTTACTCTAATTTGTGTTTTTTATTAGGTTGTTCCAATTGGATTTTAGCCGGTAATGCCTATATGAATCCTTGGGTACATCTACAAACCATATCTCAAAACTATAGAGCTGTAGAGATGAATAGTTCTTTAATCGCTGAAATGGAAATTAATAAAATTTATGAAAAAAAAGGACATGAATTTATCGATGTTTTTGTCAACTTGTTCGATGAAAATGATGAGTCGTGCGTTATGACTATAAATCTAATTGCTATTTATAAACTCAGAGGTTCTTAGTTGGAGCATATAACTTTTATATTAACCCTTGAGGCAAAAGGCAATGCAAAGGAGGTTACTACATTTATCAGAGAACTCTCCGTACCTTATGTTGCTCAATGTGATGAGCCTAATACCAAGAGTTTTGAATGGTATTTCAATAAGGAATTAAACATTGCTTCAATTCATGAAACATTTGTCGATTCTGAAGCTGCCACTCTAAGGGTGCAGAATTTAATAAATAGCCCAGTAAATGAAGTCTTTCAACAGCTGTTTAGTGTTATAAATTTCACTGTTTTAGGCAATGCCAATTCTTCTTTGATTAAAATCTTAGAGGGATGGGGCCCTGTGTACTTTCAGTACGAAGATGGTTTTAATAAAACTATTGAAATTCCCCAAAAATGAAAAAGATTCTAGTAGTAGTAATGACTACTTTTTTATTAAATTTAAGCTCCGAGCAAGGCAATACAACTAGATTAAATGGAATAGATATTTGGTGGGAGTCTCACGGAGATATAAACGATCCTACGGCGCTATTGATTATGGGTTTAAATTCAAATAGTAAAGTATGGTCAGATCAATATATTGAAAATCTTGTTGATAACAATTTACATGTTGTATTTTTTGATAATAGAGATATTGGGAAGAGCACATGGATCACGGAAGAGCCTGGTTTAATAACTCTTATAAAGTATTTACCAGATTTCTTAAAAGAATATCTTGTAGATTTTCTATTTGGTTTCATATTTGATGAAGAAGGTAAATTCAATATGGAGAATCCTGCACCAGCTGAGTATAACTTGAGTGATATGGCTATGGACGGTATTGCCCTTTTAGATCACTTGGAGATTTCTGAAGCTCATATAATCGGAGCTTCAATGGGAGGTATGATTGCACAAGTCATGGCTTTAGAGCATTCTGATAGGGTGAAATCTTTAACTCTCATTTTCACAACACCAGGATTTGATACACCAGGCTTATCTGGACCAAGCGAATCTTTTAAAGCAGCAATGAAAGAGTCTTTTTTGCTTAATTTATCTGGAAGTGAAATTGATGCTCTTATAGTTACAGAAGAAGCATTAACCGGTTCTCGTTTTCCTTTCAATAAAAATAATTTTATCGAAAAAGCTAAAATTAGACTCAATCAAGGTATCAATATTTCAAATGCTCAAACAGCTGCAGTTGGTGCAAGTCCTAATCGTGCTTCTAGCTTAAAATATATTAATCAGCCAACTCTAATTATTCATGGCACGGAGGACCCACTGATCCCGGTAGATCATGGAATGTACCTCTTTGATAATATAACTAATTCAAAAAAACTAATCCTTGAAGGAGTGGGCCACGAGATCCCTGACCAACTCCTGCAAGAAATTATTCCAGCTATTGTGAGTAATTTTTAGCTTTAGCTTTGTTCCGCGTCGTACATTTTCCCAGCAGTGCATTTAGAAACTGAATCGAATTGCTCATCGATATTCTGAATAGACCCATTTTTTATTTCATATCTTATTTGACCCCAATGGATTGAATCTTCATAGGTGTCTATATACATGAAACCTTCAGTATTATCGGCTAAGACAGCTTCTAGGACTTGGCTTTTAACTTTTTTTTCATTAAGTTCATTAACACTTTTTACCCAAGCAGAATTAATTCTTTTTACATCTTCGATTGTTCCACCTTCCAGCAATTCACACTCAAGAATTACCAATGTAGATGAAAAGATAGACAGTGGAAGTGATAGAAAGATAGATATCATTAGTTTTTTCATAATTTCTCCTTAAAAAATTCACCATACTACTTTAGAGTAGTGTGTATAGAAGACTTTTAAGATTATTATAAGTTTATGAATAAAGCCAAAACAGAATCAAATATTAGAAAGGTCGCGCTGACTTCTTTATCTGGTACGAGTATAGAGTGGTATGACTTCTTTCTTTACGGAGCTGCAGCTGGATTGGTATTTCCAAAACTTTTCTTCGGAGAGATCGACCCAACTACTGCATTAATTTTATCTTTCATGACTTTTGCTGCAGGCTTTATTGCTCGTCCAGTTGGCGGAATCATTTTTGGACATTTTGGAGACCTAATAGGGAGAAAAAAGACCTTAGTAATTGCACTTATGTTAATGGGAGTTGCTTCAACTTTAATAGGCTTATTACCCACTTATAATACTATTGGAATT
This sequence comes from uncultured SAR86 cluster bacterium, assembly GCA_938048695.1. Classification (GTDB taxonomy): domain Bacteria; phylum Pseudomonadota; class Gammaproteobacteria; order Magnimaribacterales; family Magnimaribacteraceae; genus Magnimaribacter. Next base: position 1,676 of record CALIUO010000057.1, on the reverse strand, counting down.
GCAGCTCCAATCTTACTTACATTCTTGAGGTTCTGCCAAGGCATAGCTATCGGAGGTCAGTGGGGAGGAGCAATGTTATTAGTTACTGAAAGTGCTCCTAGTAATCGAAGAGGGTATTATGGCGCATATGCGCAAGCTGGAGCTCCAGTAGGCGTAATTCTGGCAAACATTGCTTTCATTTCGGTCAGTTTATTAACTACAGAAGAAAGCTTCCTCTCTTGGGGATGGAGGATTCCATTTCTAATCAGTTTTGTTCTTGTGATCATTAGTATGTATATTCAATTGAGATTAGAAGATACCAAGGCATTTAAAGAGCTAGAAGCAATAAAAGCATCCGACACTAGTAGTCCTAAAGAAATTAAATCTTCACCAATTTTGGAAGCCATTAAAAGATATCCTAAAAGGATATCCCTTGCCGCTGGAGCCTTCTTATCTATCCAAGTGACTTTTTATATTTTGGTAGCCTTCATACTCGCATATGGCGTTCAAACTACTGAACTCTCCAGGAATGATCTTTTGATGGCTGTTTTAATAGGTTCTGCCATGATGGTTCCGATGCAATTTCTCTTTTCTGATTTTTCAGATAAACACGGCAGGAAGGGCATATTCATGCTTGGCTCAATTCTAACTGCTTTGTGGTCTTTTGCTCTTTTCCCTCTTATAGATAGTGGAAACTTTTACTTAGTAGTTGTAGGAGTCACTGGCGGTTTGGTATTCCTGGGTATGATGTACGGACCTCAAGCAGCTTTCTTTGCAGAGTTATTCTCAACTGAAGTAAGATATTCCGGAGCATCTTTAGGTTACCAAATAGGAGCTATCATTGGCGGCTCTTTTGCTCCTACGATAGCAACTCTTCTCTGGAAAAATTATGATATTTTTTGGGTTTCTGTTTACATAGCATTTGCTTCTTTATTGTCTTTGCTATCGGTATATTTCTTAACAGAGACATATCAGACAGATCTTAGTGAATAACCCTTAAAGGAATTGACCCTTTTCCATTTTCAATTGTTTTTTTGTCATTACTGCTGCCTCATTAGAATCATGAGTTACCAAAAGGATTGTTGAACCTCTTTCTGTGAAGACTTCAGATATCTCATCGTAGAGGGTATCTTTGAGGTCTTTATCTAAAGCACTAAATGGTTCGTCTAACATTAACAATTTAGGGTTCGGAGCTAACGATCTTGCAAGAGCAACTCTTTGTTGTTCGCCGCCAGATATTTCATGCGGATATTTATTCTTCAATAAATCTATTTTCAAAAGTTGCAAAAGATCAGAAGTGATGGTTTTTTTATTTTGATTTTTCTTAATTCCAAAGCAGATGTTGTCGTAAACGGATAGATGGGGAAATAGAGCTTTTTCTTGAACAACCAATCCTATGTTTCTTTCCTCAGGAGGCATTATTTCATTCTTCGAGGAAACTACTATTCCATCAATAATAATCTGTCCCTTATTTGGTTTCTCTAATCCTGCTATTAATCTTAATAAAGTACTTTTACCGCACCCTGAAGGTCCCAGTATTGCAATACTTTCTGATTTTTCAATATCAAGGTTAATATTCTGAATAGTTGGATTTGTTTCGCCATATGAATGGCTTAAGTTATTTATTTCTAAAATTAAATTACTCATTTTTCTTAGGTGGGCCTGGATGATCTTATCATCTTTGATAAGAATATTAT
>CALIUO010000056.1 GCA_938048695.1 uncultured SAR86 cluster bacterium | reverse complement strand
ATATAATGCTGCTCTAGAAAACCTAACTAATAATACTCCCTTAAAACTAACAGTGACTCCTGAGCAAGTTGCTGAGGGTATATACAGTTTTATAGGCATTAATAAAGTTGTTACTGGAGAAACTATGCTTATGGATGGTGGTCATCATTTAATTACTTAGATTTTATTTTAGTCGATCCCCATAATGCCCATAGGCCTTCAAGATTATACTGTTGAGGAAACTTCAACTGAATGGACTCTCTATCATAATGATTTTTCTTTATGCTCAAGAAAAGTAAGAATCTGTCTACATGAAACTGGATTAGATTATGAGTCAAAACATATAGACCTTATTGAGACTGGGAAATACGAGGTTGCATCAAAAGAATTCTTAAAAATTAATCCTAGTGCAACAGTTCCTGTCTTGCTTCATAACGGAAGACCGATCTATGAATCACATGAACAAATAAAATACATTTTTAATCATAAAAGAGTTAGTGAGGTTAATGAGCAAAATAATATTCAAATTGAAGTAGATTACTGGACCGAAAAAGCCTCTATGGTAGGAAATCCTGTAAAGGAACATAAAAAATATGCAGGCAATACGATAGGACCTTTAACGTTTCCATTATTTGCAACAATGTTAGGTTATGTATCAATCGTTGAGATCTTAAAAGGATTGATAATGCATCCAATAAAACAAAGAGTTTTAATTTTTTTGATGCTCAAAATATTTGGTATTAATTTTCTAAAACAACGCCCAATTAAAAAACTCATACAATCTGCTTTCAATGATCTTAATAACCATTTAAATGAATTGGAGAGCAAATTATCATCCTCTAATGATAAATGGCTTATAGGTGATAATTTCACGATTGCTGATATAAGCTGGGCAGTCATACTGCATAGACTCGAAGAATGTGGTTGGTCTGATCTTTTATTTAAAAATAAAACATTCGTTAAAGCTTACTATGCAGAAATAAAAAAAAGGCCTAGCTTTGTAAAAGGAATAGTGGATCAAAGCAATCCAAATCTTGAAAAAGGAATTTGCGATCTAAAAAACTATATAAAACATAATTTATTTCTTAAATCTATCCACAAGAAACTTGATGAGTCTATTCGATGAATCATTTTGATGTGATCATCGTAGGATTAGGCCCTTCAGGGAGTATTGCTGCCCTTTTATTAGAGTCTTATGGGATCAAAGTCCTTGCTATAGAGAAAGAAAAAGAAATTTATAGTCTACCAAGGGCAGTAACTATCAGTGACCAAGGTTTTAGAATGTCTCAATTGGCCGGTATTGACCATATCTATGAAGAAAATAGTACAGTTCTAGGTGGAGCTCGTTTCACAGATAAAGACTTAAATACTATTGGAAATGCTATCGATTTAGATGGCCTTATATCACAGAATGGATGGCCGCCATCTTCTCTATTCCATCAACCATACACAGATCAAGCTATCAGAGAAAAGTTAGAGAAATCTAGAGTAGATATTCTGTTAGAGCACCAATTTCAACATTTAAATTACAAAGATAAAAAAAATACAATTAAAGTATTAAACCTAAAGGATCAAGAAGAGATAGAATTTACTTATAGATATTTAATTGGATCTGATGGTGGATCAAGTTTAGTAAGAAAAGAGCTGAATATTCAACAAATAGACCTTGAATACAATCGAGACTGGGTCGTAGTGGATGTTGAGCTAAAGAATGAAAATACTCTTGGAGACCAAGTAATACAAGTATGTGATGCAGAAAGGTTGGCAACCTTTGTGCCCTCACATTTACCCTTTCGAAGGTGGGAATTCATTATTCACGAACATGAAGATAAAAATACTTTTCTTGATGAAAAAAAGATACAAGAACTTATTAGTAAATGGTTAAAGCCAGAAGAATATAGGATTATAAGGAAAGCTGTATATCAATTCCATTCAGTGGTAGCAAAAAACTTTCAAAAAGATAATTGTTTTTTAGTGGGCGATGCTGCTCATCAAGCACCTCCCTTCATGGGAGAGGGAATGATGTCTGGATATAGAGATGCTGTTAATTTAGCTTGGAAAATAGCTGCAACAATCAAGAATGGATTAAATGAAAAATTGCTAGAAAGTTACGAGCAAGAAAGAATACCCCATTCTAAATTTGTTGTTAAAAATTCAGCAGGTATTGGTGAGTTGATGGAAGCTTATGCTACGACTAAGGACCCAAAGGAGGTTCCTATAGATCTAGTGGAAAAAGGTTATGGATCTTTTATTTTACCTAACCTTTCACATGGATTATTTTTTGGCGGTAAAGCAAACGAAACAATGCGTTCTGGAGAAATCTTCCCTCAGCCAGTGCTTTACCATAATAAAAAAATAGTTAAACGCATGGATCATATCTTAGGGAGTAACTTTTCTTTAGTATCGAAATATACATTTAATGTAAGTGAAGAGAATAAAAGATTCTTGGAAATGTTGGGATGTAAATCATTAATCCTCAAAAATGAATACATAGAAGAGAATTCCTGGCTTAAATTTTTTATGGAAGAAGAGAAGGCATACCTAGTAAGGCCAGACAGATATATATTTGGCTCTACTACTTCTGATGTATCTCTTGACGAACTTATTGATGACTTAAAAATAAGAATAAATCTAGAAAATATTAAATAGGTTCGCAATCAAGAGCATATAAATAACTCTTGATATTGCTTTCATCAACATTACCCCAAATTCTACAAAAAGGCATACCATCGTCTCTATGGCCAAATTCTAGTTCATCAACTGCTAGTCTAAATATCACTTGATCGGTATTCTTTCGTGTAATTTCATAGTAACCATTCAGAAAAACCTTTTGACCTATCACATCTACCGAGTAAGTCATTTCCATTGTATCTTTTGTCACATGCATGAAATTGAGTTTACCCTTCCATGTTGCACCTTTGGCCTGTGAGGCATTTGAGCAAGCACACAAGAGAAAAGTGATTATAAAGATTATAAAACTAGTCTTTATCTTTTGTTCTGTAATCACCAAACTCTTTATCTCTTTTGGTAAGGGCTTCTTTCAAACCAGAGGACAATTCTTTTAGATGATCTCTGGTAGATCGACTATGCATAGCTAAAGCTTGTAATTCAGTTCCAGTTCTTATGCCATCTCTCATCCCCATGATTTCCATTTGTCTGTGTATTGCCCTTTTATTAATTGCTTGTATGTCAGCTGGCACTTTAGCAATCTTGCTGGCAATTTTTTCTACTTCCTCTGAAATTATTTCAGATGAGAATGATTTATTTGCAAATCCGTTAGCTGCAGCTTCCTTACCAGAAATAGATTCACCAGTCAGCATCATCTCCATTGCGTTTCTCATGCCCAATAACCATGGAAAGAATTGATTATCAGGTGGACTCATTGATCTAACAACCGGATAACCTATTTCTGCGTCATCCGTTACGTAAACAAGATCACAAGAAGCTGCTAGCTCAGTTCCCCCTGCCAGACAATAACCATGAACTTCTGCAATAACAGGCGTAGAGAGATCCCATATTTTGAAAGCACCTTCAATTACATGACGTGGCCAAAATCCATCTGTTTTAGAAGAATGGTAAGGAAGATCTTCACTATTATCATAAGATAGGTCGTAACCAGCACAGAAACAAGAACCCTTTCCTGAAATTATGATGGCCTTGATTTCAGGATCTGAATCATACTTTTCTAAACAATCAAAAAGCTCTTTTCTTAATGGATTGCATAGTGCATTTCTCTTTTCAGGCCTATTTAAAATGATACGCCTTACTGAAGTTTCAGGTTCAGTGCATTCGATAAACTTATAAGTCATATATATGATGTTACTCCGAAAAAGGTTTTTTAACACTAATTGAAGTGTCCTCAAGTAATAGTTCAAAAGTCCGTAGATCTTCAAAAGCCGGAGGGGACTGGACAGACCCATCAGATAGATCAAATACAGCTCCATGAACAGGACAAGTTATATAGTTATCGATAATTTGCCCACCGCAAAGAGGTATATCTGCATGTGAGCATTTATCTTCAACAGCAAAAACACCTTCGCTGGTATGGCATATCAGGATATCTATATCATCAACATTAACTGTTAAAGATTGATTTAACTCAATATCAGTTATGTCAGCTACTTGGATAAATTCTTCAGTCATTGTTAACACTTTGGTGAACCTTTAGACCCATGAAGGAAATAAGCATTGCAAATGGCAATGCCGCCCAAGTAACGGATAAAACAGCTAGACCAGTACCAACCAATCCTCTCACAAACCAACCTCCAATCACATCACCAGATCTGGCTAGAAAAGTATCAATAAAAACGGTTGATTTGTAACGGTCTTGTTGCTTGAGTTTAGTATAAATGGATTCTCTGGTTGGTTTATTTAGACCATATTCGAAGATTCTTAAACTAATTACAACCATCATCACAGTAGTGATATTTGGAAAAAACGAGTAAGCCATGAATGCCATGGCAAACAATAAGCCATATATTGTAAGTACTGTTAAGCTTCCAATTTTTCTAAGCACATAAGATGCAAGAAATACCTGCATTATCAATGTCAAAGGTGTAACAATTTGTTCTATTCTTGCAAAAAGACCTGTCCTTTCACACGGATCTTGCGACCATTCTTCAACTATTCCTAGTGAGATCATCCATGATGTAGTCATCAACATTGTAAAAAGAACAACATAGACTCCTAAATTTCTTATAGCAGGGTCTTTAAGGATATTTTGTACGGCCTCAAGACTAGACCCACCTATTTCTCCTGAAGAACCGGATTCTATTCGCACAGGTTTAAAAGATCTTGAAAAATATATTGCAAATAAAAGAGAGAAGATTGAAAAGACTATTAAGCTCATCGGACCCAAGTCAGATATTGAAGTGTTACCACAAATTTCTGTTGAGAAGTATCTTGCAACCGAGGAGCCAAAAAAGGCTCCTAAGGAGCCACCAGCACTAATGATTCCAAAAAATCTTTTTGAATCTGTGTGGTCAAAGAAATTGATCATGGTCACCCAAAAGATTGAGACCACAAAGAAAGAGTAAACATTTGCCCATATATAAAATGCTCTACCTGTCCAAATTCTGCCCTCTTCACCTGAAAAGGACCATAGAGACAAAAAAATAAATAAATTTAAAATAAAGAAAGAGTAGATATATAGGATGATTTTATTCTGGCTTATTCTTGAAACTAACCAAGAATAAATGGGATTAATTATCAACATTGCCAGCATTACCCCCATCAAGAGCCAAGGAAGATTATAAATACCGCCCTGAACGGCTAATTCATTCCTTACAGGCCTTAAAGCGTACCAAGAAGCTAAAACAAAGAAAAAGAACAGAAAAGCTTTAAACAAAATTAAATATTCTTTTCTTTCTATAATTGGAAAAAAACTTACTGAATTATTATTCATTTATAAATTAAATCTTTCAATATCAACTACCATAAGATTGGATATGTTTTTATACTCTTATGATGGATATCCAACCATTTGTAATGTTTAGTAACTCACATCTAGTTACTTTGTTAATCATTATATCAATAGCTATTCTTTTGCCTGCAATAATAAAAAACAAAAGAAGAGAAGATAAACTTCTCATAGCGAAGGTTTTAGGTTGTGCAGCAATCTGCCTAGAGTTAGTTAAACCCTTTGTTTGGCATTATTCAATGGATTTCCCTTGGGCTAGATTAATTCCTATTCACATGTGTAATTTATCTACAATCTTCATAGGGATATTTTTATTAACAGATAAAAGAATTTTTTTTGAGGTATCTTTTTTTTGGGGAATTGGTGGAGGTATCAACGCCCTATTAACACCTGATGTGCCTGATGCTTTCCCGGACCCACAATACATTCTATTTTTTTTCGGTCATGGATTTTTGATTGTTGCTATAGCCTTTGCTTGCATCAGTTTAAAAAATAGGCCAACTTTAACCTCTGTCAGGAATGGTATTGTTTTTTCCTTAGCGACATTACCGTTAATTTATTTCATCAATAAGATTGTTGGTCCTCCAGCTAACTATTGGTATTTAGGGGTAAAACCAGTCGGAGAAAGTCTACTAGATCTGTTTCCGGATCCACCAATGCACATACCGGTCCTCATTACTCTAGGAGTTATTTTATTTTATTTAATCTATTCGCCTTATTGGATTTATGATCACCTTAAGAAGCAAGATGCTCTATAAGCAGAGTAGGAATATTATGAGTGTTGGATTTCACTGTTGCGACTAATGTATTTGGCTTTCTGCCCTCTTTGAGAGGAGTTATCTCGAAGCCCTCTTTTTCAAGCCTTTTATGAGTAGCCTCTAGATCTTTAACATCCCAGGCAAGGCCCCATAATTTATCTTGCGTTTCGTTATCATCATTTTTACCAATTACTTCTATGGTTGTATGATTCAGCCTAAAAAAAAGCATCCTGCCACCCCATTTCTCAACGGTTTGGTCTAAAGCAAGCCTAAGGCCATAAATATTTTGATATACATCAATAAAGCCATCTGGATCGTTTGTATTAATAACGACATGATCTAGTTTATGAACGGATGAAGTCGGAAAACTTTCAGGTTCTGGTAATTCACCTTCTGTATGTTCAATTAAAAAGGTGAATAATCCTCTTGTTAACTTATCTGGTAGAAACAAATTCTTCCATCTTCTAATTTTTCCGCTATCAAAATCTAGACCTTCACCTTGAGAAACACTACCAAAATCAAATCCTTTTTTTGATAATTGATTTTTACTATTTTCTAAATCCTCTGTACCGAGAACAATACCAGTCAAGCCTTCACCATTTTCTTCAATTGTTTTTGTAACAAGTTGCGCTCCTAGGCCTTCGCCATTGGCAGCTAATAGTTCAAAATAGGTATTATTGAAATTAAAGATAGAGTTAATCGTACCTAACTCTTTATGCTCACCTCTCCAAACAGGATTCGTACCGAAGAGTTTAGAATAGTTCTTTTCGGCCTCAGCTATGTTTTTAACTGAAACTATCAAATGATCAAGTTTGTTTATCATCTTTCTTATTAAGTATTTTATTTTTAAAGATCACAAAGTATTCCTTTAACTTCGCGACTAGTTCGGGACCGGCCAAATAAACCCCTGCAATAACGAAGACCCAACCAACTAACCAGATTAAAGCAGGATAAGTAATTCTTTCGAAGGCTGACAAACTAGGGTCAGCAGCTAGTTTTATCATGAGTCCGTAACTTAAGTAGTTTAAAACCAACAGTCCAACGCCAAAAGAACGTTTTAGAAGAGAAAATAGTGAAGCAGGATTCATTGGATACATTCTAAAATATTTATTCACTTGAGAGGATATTTAAGTAATATTATAAAATGTACAAAAAGTTCTTTCCCTTACTAATACTTTTTACTTTAAGTTGCACTAATAAGGATAATTCTATGAACCCTTTTTTGAATGAATACGAAACTCCGTTTAAGATTCCTCCATTCGAATCTATAAAATTCAGTCATTACGAGCCTGCTTTTGAAATTGGCATGGAAGAACATCGTGAAGAAATAGATAAGATAGCAAATAATCAATCTGAACCAACTTTTAAAAATACAATAGAGGCATTAGAAGGTTCAGGAGAAACGTTAGATAAGGTAGCAAACGTTTTCTTTAACCTCCTGGGATCCAATACTAACGATGAAATGGATGCCTTGGCGATGGAGATGAGTCCAAAATTGTCTGCGCATAATGATGCAATTCTCTTAAATAAAGCCTTATTTAAGAGAATTGAAAACCTACATAATAATAGGCAGTCCTTGAATTTAAGTGTTGAACAAAATAGATTGTTAGAAGAGACATATAAAAGATTCATTAGATCGGGTGCAAATTTAGATAAAGATTCTATGGAAAGGTTAACTCAAATTAACAGTGCCTTATCTTCATTATCATTACGCTTTGATCAGAACGTACTTAAAGAAACAAATTCTTACAGTATGGTGGTCGAAAATGAGGAAGATCTAGATGGACTTCCAGATGAAGAGATCAGGCAAGCTTCCTTGCTAGCAGAATCTGAAGGTCAAAAGGGAAAATGGGTTTTTAAACCTACTCGAGTGAGTATGTATCCTTTTCTAACTTACTCGACAAAAAGAGACCTCAGAGAAGAGCTCTACAAGTCATACATCCAAAGGGGTGACAATGATAACAGTCTAGACAATAAAGAGATCATTGCAGAGATGGTAGCTCTTAGAAAGGAAAAAGCTGCAATGATGGGATTTGAAAGTCACTCGGATTATGTCTTAGATAATACTATGGCCAAAACACCGGACAATGTTAATAAACTCCTCCAAACCATATGGAATCCTGGTGTTGAAAAAGCCAAGGGTGAAGTACAGGCCATGCAAAGATTAATATCTGATGAAGGAGGGAATTTTAAACTTGCAGCTTGGGATTGGTGGCACTATTCCGAAAAACTAAGACAGGAGCAATTTGATTTTAAGGAAGAAGAAGTAAAACCATATTTTAGCGAAGAAAAAGTTCTCAAGGGGGCATTTGACGTGGCTAATAAATTATTTGATATAACTTTCACCGAAAGAAATGACCTACCAAAATATAGAGATAATATTCGTTCATTTGTTGTTGAAGACTCCAATAAAAAAGTGATTGGTATCTTCTACACTGATTTCACTCTAAGACCTAATAAAGGTGGAGGAGCTTGGATGAATACCTTTAGAAGTCAAAGTAAATTCAATGGTGAAATAATTCCCATAGTGGTGAATGTCTGTAACTTCCCACCTCAAAATGTCGATGGTGTTTCTCTACTTTCATTTGAACAAGTAGAAACTTTATTTCATGAATTTGGTCATGGTTTACATGGTCTTCTCTCAGATGCTCAATATCCTAGTCTTTCGGGCACATCTGTTACTAGAGATTATGTAGAGTTTCCATCTCAGATAATGGAAAATTGGGCAAGAGAACCTGAAGTCATAAAGACCTTTGCAAAGCATTATGAAACTGGTGAAACTATTCCAGATGATCTGCTAGATAAGATATCTGCAGCTGGCACCTTTAATGAAGGTTTTGCAACAACTGAATATGTAGCAGCGGCACATTTAGATATGGCATACCATACAAATAAAAATGCGATTCAAGATATAGATAAATTTGAAGACGATACACTTGAAGAATTAGGTCTTATTCCAGAAATAGAAAGTAGATACAGAAGTACTTACTTTGGACATATTTTTGCTGGTGGGTATTCTTCTGGTTACTACAGTTACCTATGGACAGAGGTGCTTGAAGCTGATGCATTTGAGGCTTTTAAGGAAAAAGGTTTATTTGATAAAGAAACAGCAGATAAACTAAAAAAATATGTTTTCTCAGCAGGAAATACAGATGATCTTATGACTCAATATATTCGTTTCAGAGGAAAAGAACCGGAGATAGAACCATTACTCAAGAAAAGAGGTCTTAATTAATTTGAATTTTCCAATCCATCAACCGTATAAAGATGGAAAAGGTGGGGTTGATATTGGTCTTAAGCCAATTCAAAAAGAGTCTTGGTTAGAGATAGATGGTCTCTTCTCTGCCGAGATAGCAGAAAAAAAGAAACTTCTCAAAAATAAAAGAAGTGATGTATTAATTACACCCTCCTCTTCTTTCTCAATCCAAAAAGAAGTTCTAACCACCATCTTGGAGCATTTGCAATTGTTTCACGCTAATCTATTTAATATTAATAATGAAACCGTAGAAATCATCAAAACAAAAGAAATTTATAATCATCAAAAATTTCCTAATCCCTTAGAACTAGCTTCCCTACTTGTTCAAGAAGACTTAATTATCATGAAGCAAATAGAAGAAGATTATCATCTTGAATCAGCTTCACTATGCGCTCCAACAAGATGGTCTCTTCAGGATAAATACAGAGAGTCACTTTCTAAGATTCATAAAGAAGTACCTGGTTATGAACAAAAAATAGGTAAGAGAGTAGATAGTATTTTTTCCAATTTGCCAGATGATAAAATCTTTGAGAGGTTTAACTGGTCTATCTTTGACTCACCTGAATTATTTCAACCGATCAATAGCAAGACCCTTGTAGAAATTCAAGATTTAAGGCCGCAAGAATTATTTATTAGGGTTGAGAGACAGACAATCAGACGTTTAGAACAATCCAAGTCAGTGTTGTTCACTGTAAGAGTTCACGTTGATCCTATAACGGCAATATTAGATAGTAAAAGGTCAATTGAAGATCTGATAACTGCTATAAGTAATTTAGATCTAGATATGAAAAACTATAAAGTCATTACACCATTTGAAGAAAATCTTATTAACTGGCTTAAGTCAAAAGCAATCAATGAGTGACTGGTGGAAAGAGGCAGTTATTTATCAGATATATCCAAGATCTTTTTGCGATACGTCAGATAACGGCATTGGAGACTTAAATGGGATAGTCGAAAAAATGGACTATTTATCAAGTCTTGGGATAGATGTAATATGGCTATCTCCTTTTTTTAAGTCGCCCATGAAAGATATGGGTTATGACGTTAGTGACTACACTGAAATTGATCCTTTATTCGGCTCAATGCAAGACTTTGATAAATTAATTTCGATTGCACATCAAAATGATATTAAGGTCATCATAGATCAAGTTTTATCTCATAGTTCAGATCAACACAAAGCATTTATCAAAAGTAGGACAAATAAAGATTCAAAAGAATCTGACTGGTACGTTTGGGCTGATCCTAAAGAAGACGGCTCTCCTCCAAATAATTGGTTGTCTGTTTTTGGAGGTTCAGCTTGGGAATGGGAACCTGAGCGAGAACAATATTATCTTCATAATTTTCTATCAAGTCAGCCTGACTTTAATTTTCATAATGAAGAAGTGCAAGATTATGTATTGGGAATAGTAAAATTTTGGTTAGAAAAAGGAGTTGATGGTTTTAGATTGGATACTGTTAATTACTATTTTCATGACCAGAGGTTGAGAGATAATCCCACAAGTCCAATTCAATTCAAGAAACCACCTATCAATCCTTATTACTCTCAAAATCAACTTTATGCCATTAATCAAGATCAGAATCTAGAGTTTCTAAAAAAATTTAGAGGTCTGCTTGATAGCTTCCCTCATAAGACTTCTGTTGGAGAAATTGGTGATTCACATAGAGCAGTTGAACTTATGAAAGAGTACACGAAAGAATCCAGGCTACATATGGCTTACAGTTTTGAGCTTTTAGGAAATAAATTTTCAGCTGCATTTATTAGAAATACTGTTTCAGAGTTCTTTAAAGAAGATGATGAAAGTTGGCCCTGCTGGAGTTTTTCTAATCATGATGTAGTGAGACATGTATCCAGATGGGATAAAGATGAAACAACTGATTTCGCAAAATTGACATGTGCTCTGCTTCTTTCCCTAAAAGGAACTCCTTGCATATATCAAGGTGAGGAGCTTGGTCAAACCGAAACAGAACTAGAATATGCCGAGCTCACTGACCCACCAGGTATACATTTTTGGCCTGAGAATAAAGGGAGGGATGGCTGCAGAACTCCTATGACATGGAATTATAAAAAAGAAAATGCGGGTTTCAGTTCAACAAAACCCTGGCTTCCTGTAAAAGAAAAACAACGCAATAAGTCTGCAGATATGCAAGAACAAGAACAAAATTCTGTATTAAATTTTTATAGAGATTTTATTAGCTATAGAAAATTAGATCGGTCATTGTCTGAGGGTAGCCAGTCTTTTATTGGTAATCATAAAAATATTTTGATTTTTATTAGAGAGTCCCACAAAAAGAAAACATTATGTATTTTTAATTGCTCCGATACAGCCTATTCAATAAATACCGATTTTAATCTTGTTGACAATAAAGTAATTTCTTCAAAGGTAGATATAAAAAAGAATCAGATTGAATTAAATGAATTTGGATTTATTATAATTTCAGATATTGAGATTGAAATCGAAGATATTGAAGTTAAGTTAAAAATTAATTAAAAATTATAAGTTATTGTTTTAATGATAGATATTTAGGAAATTATATGAATATATATGGAGAGTGCGAGGATCAATTCTCTGGGGTAAAAGAACTATTTAATGAATTACATTCTACCGATAGAGAGGTAGGCTCCTCTTTCGCTGTGTACAAAGATGGGAAAGCGATTGTAGATATATGGGGTGGTCACTCCAATTCAAATAAGGAATCAGTATGGAAAAAGAATACTTTAGCTACTGTATGGTCTACTACTAAAGGTGTTGCCGCAATTACATTGGCTTACGCCTATGAGAAGGGCTTACTAGATTACGAAGAAAAAGTTTCAAAGTATTGGCCAGAATTCGGATGTAATGGAAAAGAAGATATAACCATAGGAATGCTACTGTCTCATCAAGCAGGTATTTGCGGCTCATCTACTGATAAAGTCGATGATTACTTCAATCAAGAAGTTATGGCCAAAGAGCTTGCACAAATGACACCGATTTGGGAACCGGGAACTGCCTCTGGTTATCATTCTATGACATATGGATGGCTAACTTCTGAACTGATCATAAGAGTCACGGGCAAAACACTAGGTACTTATTTTAAAGAAGAGATTGGAGATCCTAATGAAATTGACTTCCATATAGGCTTACCAGAATCAGAAGAATATAGAGTAGCTGAAATGATACCCTTCCCTAAAGAAAATAATGAATCGAATAATCACCCAAATGAAGCTCAAATAGCCTCAGGCAGAGGTCCAAATCTACTAAAACACCAAAACTCAAGGGAATGGAGGGCAGCTGAAATTCCTTCAGCTAATGGACAGGGATGCGCATCAGCTATTGCTAAACTCTATAGTCTTGTTGTCACAGATCAAAATTCTCTAAAGATATTGAATGAATCTACTATTAATACAATGACAAAAGAAAGAATTACCAACAGAGATCTTGTATTGGACGTGGTTACTAGATGGGGTTCAGGATTTATTATGAATATGCACAAAGTTATCTATGGACCTGAAGAAAGTTCATTTGGTCATTCTGGATGGGGAGGTTCTTGTGGATTCGGAGACCCTGTTAATAAGATTGGAGTGTCTTATGTCATGAATAATATGAAGAATAATTTTGCTGCTGATGGTAGATCATTAGAACTAATCAATAAAACATATGAATGCTTAAGAGGAGAATAAACTAATGGGAAAATTACAAAACAAAGTTGCACTTATAACAGGAGGAACAAGCGGTATAGGAGCAGAAACAGCAAGATTGTTTATCAGTGAAGGTGCAAAAGTTGTTATCTCGGGAAGATCAGAAGAAAAAGGAACAAAACTTGCTGAAGTGCTTGGAAAAAATGCTACCTACTGTCTCTCAGATATTACAAAAGAAGAAGATATAAAAAATGCCATCAGCTATACAACAGATACTTTTGGAAATTTAGATATATTATTCAATAATGCTGGCGGTCCGGTGGGAGCCGGCTTAGAAGAAGTAACCCAGAAAGATATAGATTATGGAGTTCATCTATTACTTGCCAGTGTTATATTGGGCACACGCTATGCAATCCAACCTATGAGAGAAAATGGAGGTGGTTGCATTATCAATAATTCAAGCATTGCTGGAATAAGACATAGACAAGGAGATCCTTTGTATGCCGCTTTAAAGGCAGGAGTGACGCATTTCACAAAAATGTCTGGTGTTGAATTGGGTAAAGATAATATAAGAGTCAATGCAATATCGCCAGGAGCAATAGCTACTCCGATTTTTTGGGGAGGATCTGGTGTCTCCAACACACTTAGTGACGAGGAAAATGAAAGGAAATTAAAAAAACTCGAGGGCAATCTTGCAAAAGCAGTTCCTTTAAAAAGATCAGGGCATGCAATAGATATAGCTGAGGCCGCCCTTTACCTTGCTAGTGACGCTGGCAGCTTTGTATCTTGCCAAGACATAGTGGTTGATGGAGGGAGAACTGCTATGTTTAATGAGGATTCATAATTAAGTAGAGAAGTGAACTTAGACTCTAAGATTTTATATCCTGGGAAGGGATGGGTGAAATCTGAATAAGCTCACTCTCTGTATACATCCTTGTACTTCGCTAATTTATATCAAGCTAATTTTTGTTCAAGAACAATAGAAACTAAAAATTACAACTAATTAACTACCCTCTTTTCTGCCCTCCTCTATTGGAATAACATTAGGTAGTTGATCCTTTCCAAAGGTACTTTTGGCTGTTAGTGCGAACATCGAAACAAATTTATTGATTGACTCTAACCAATCTTTCTTCATTCCAGCTTTACCAAGCTCTCTATTTATCTTATCTGTTGAGTATTGGCTTATGAATGAGGCCGACTCCCACATTCTATTGCGCCTCATCGTGAAACAGTAATCTGTCACCTCTTGTAAAATAGACTCATCGAAAGAATACATGGTTACCCTTCTATCCTTTTCAGATTTAAAAGCTTCAATGTATCCTAAACTTAGACCCTCTCTGATAGTTGCTTTAATTGAGTCAATTTTAAGTCTTTGAGATCCAATTTTTTCAGTGCGAGTTAAATCGGTATAGCTAACCATCTCACCGTTACCATATTTCCATAGAAAAGTTTGGAAAATTGCGTAGCGAGTTGCATTTCCTAAAAACCAAATATACCAATCTTGTTCAAAGTAATGATGTTGGCCAGTTGAGAAGTAGTGCATAGCCTCACCTCTCGTAAGAGATCTCATTTCTGAGTTATTCCATTTCCTTTTATTTGACATATCTTCTTCCCAGTGTGTTACTCAACTATAACACTAAAAAATATAAAAGTTCAAATAATTTTATTTCCAAAACCCTATGATATGATTCAACAAAAAGGAGTTCCATTGAACGCTTATAGACTTTTATTTTTCCTTACCTTATTGAATCTTCTCAATTTTGTGGATCGACAATTAATAGCCAGTTTTGCTAATTTTATTGTTCCAGATTTGGGACTTACTGATACTCAGTATGGATTTCTAACAACAGTACCTTTCATTGTTTTTTATTCAGTTGCAGGTCTCTTTATGGGGGTTTTAGCTGATATGGTAAATAGGCCTAAGCTAATTGCATTTGGTGTGGTGTTATGGAGCGTTTTTACTGCTTTGACTGGAGCTGCCAAAGGGTTTATTTCAATGGCTCTTCCAAGAATGTTCATTGGTGTTGGAGAGTCAATTCTTACACCAACATCTATGTCTTTATTGTCAGATTCCTTTCCGTCGAAAAGAATGGGATTTGCTGCAGGATTTTATTACATGGGAGTCCCCATTGGTGTGGGTGTTAGCTTATTAATTGCCGGTTATCTGGGAGAGTCTTTAGGTTGGAGAAATTGCTTCTATTTATTAGGCGGTATAGGTCTGATTCTAGGACTTTGTGCATTGCTTTTTAAAGATAGAAAAAGAAAAAGTGATGGCGTAGCAGGAAAAGTTCGTACACTTTCTAAGGAAAGTACTATAGAAATTGTAAATACTCTTATTAAAGCTCTGAGAACTTCTTCAGCGCTAAGGTTTACCATCTTAGCTGGTGTCTTTTATCACATAGTTCTTGGTGCCTCAGGGTTTGAACAATTATGGTTGGTCCAAGAAAGAGGTTTCGAAAGATCACAAATAGCCCAACTTGTAGGCTGGATAGGTGTTTTTGCCGGATTGAGCGGTAATTTGATAGGTGGCATTTTGAGTGATTGGTGGCAAGAAAACACTGATCAAGGTAGGCCGATGTTTCTTTTTTGGCTTGCTCTTCTAACCCTACCTATAGGTATTTTTTATAGATTCGTAGAGCCCGGCACGACAATTTTTTGGGTAGGCATAGTAATTGGCTATTTTCAGCTTGGATGTTTCTTTGGACCTACTTTTTCTACTGTGCAGGAACTGGTTCCGGACAATATCAAGGCAACAGTTGTCTCTTTTTACATACTCACTCTTAATTTAATTGGATTAACAATAGGTTCATTGGGTGGTGGTTTTTGTGCAGATTTACTTAGGTCACTTGGATATTCCGAACCCTACACTCTCATGTTGGTAATTTTTTCTATAATAAGTATCATTTCAATACCATGTTATTACCTCGCAGGAAAGAAATATAAAGCTGATAAAATTGTGCTAGAAAATACATTTACCTAAGGAACGAAAGATGAAAAATGATGACTTATATTTAGAGCAGATATTGGTTGGACCTATGGAAAACTTCGTTTATCTGATTGGGTCCAAGAGTACACGAGAAGTTGCAATAATAGATCCTGCTTGGGATATAGATGTCCTACTTGAACACATACAAAAGAGAGACTTAAAACTTGCATCGGTTCTTATTACACACTATCACCCAGATCACTGTGGTGGTGGTATGGGTGGCCATTCTATTGAAGGAATAGCAGAAGTATTAGAAAAAGAACCAGTAAAGATATTTGTTAACAAGCATGAAGCTGAAGGATTGAAAAAAGTAACAGGTGTGTCTGATATAGATTTAAATGTAGTTGACTCAGGTGATCACTTAACTATTGGAGAAAATGATATAGAGTTTTTGCATACTCCAGGACATACACCAGGATCACAATGCTTTAAAGTTAATAATAACTTAGTCTCTGGAGATACTCTATTTGTTCAAGGCTGTGGAAGAGTTGACTTGCCAGGTTCAAATTCAGAAGACATGTTTCATAGTCTTAGGAAGCTTTCATCCCTTCCCGATGAAACAATACTATATCCTGGACATCACTATAGCCCCCAAGAGTCAGAAACAATGGGTAAGGTAAAAGAAATAAATAGTTACTTACGAATTGAAGAAATAGAACTCTGGAATCAAATAATGTAATTAAACTTCTAATCTACTTTCTTTGTAGTTGTTGTATAAACCCTTAACATTGATTGCTAACCATAACGGGGTCACTGCCAAAATCCACCATAGTTCTGTGATTATTAATAAATAGATACCTGGAACATTTACTAAAACAAAAACAAGAAAACCATACATCCTCGTCCTTGCACTGATACTTGTCAGCAATAACGTTCCAATAAGTGAAAGACCTTGATCAGCGAATTGAGCAAAGTTAAATAAATTTAATTCAAACATGAGAGTGCCTCGTGAAAATTGGAGCGGGTAGCCGGAATCGAACCGGCATCATCAGCTTGGAAGGCTGAGGTAATAGCCATTATACGATACCCGCAAAGTATTTGATTTTATTGGGATTTCTCCTCAAATCATGGTAAGTATTAAAGTAGTTTTTGAATATAGACTACACATAGACTACATTTGTTTTAATACTTGCCCCGTATAAGCCTCGTATTCTAGTAGCCTTCCCCATTGAACTCAACTTGTTTGATGCTCCGTTGTTGGGTACTGGGCAGGATGTACGTACCGGGGTGGGTATATAGTATGACGTGGTCGAACATTTCTAGCCCATATGCAATGTAAACCAGTTACGGCTCACATGTTATAAATGCTATGTTTAAAGCCTACTTAGTCTTAAATAAGTAACTAATCATTGTTATTCATTTCGTTGCTCTATGGCTCTCTATTTAGCTCCTATGGGTATAGATTCGTTAGACTTCTAAGTCCTGAAGAAACCTTTCAAAGTCTACAGGTTCTTGAGTAAAGATAGTTCCTGTGTAGTTGGTTTTGTAATAAAACTCATCAAGTCCAACTGTATACATGTAGTCTTCAAGTCCTTCTGCCCTACTCTCTGGAACGAGGAACTCATCATGGACAATCAACATAGGTACATCTAGTTCTTTCATCAAGAAGAAAGCTGTTTCATAAACATAGTTAGCTTCAATCCAAGCCCAATGCTGACCATGTTGTGCACCTTGGAGGAATGATTGAGAGATAGCCTTATTGTGTTCGACTACATATTTGATTGCATAGTCCACAGGATTATCTGTATTGAAGTATTCCTGACACTTTTTCCAAGCTTCCTTTTCCTCTTGGTCTGCTTTTGGATTAGTGAAGTGACCAGTTATACCTGCACGAATGTTACTCATCTGAGCATTCAGCAATGAAGTGAGAGTTCTTTTAGCTACTGCTCTTGGTATTCCCTCATGAACTTCATAAGGTGTTTTGCTTAGTGCTACCTCTTGTCTTCTTGTTCCAGTCATAACTTCATAGACTATGGAAGGAACAGAAGAAGAATAATCTATGCTTACTACTGGCTCTCCGTTTATTTTAATTTCAGGTCTTTTGTCTTTCCTGATGAATACATGTCTTGGATAGCAACGACCATTGAATACAAAAGGATATGTTTGCCTGATGTTGTGATAATCAAGGTATTGCCTTTGGTAAAAAACAGGAAGAAGAGATTCTCCAAATAAAGTTATGTCTTGTTCATTTGTATGCTCATTAATAAACTTCATCACCTGTTCAATTCTCAGGGTGTAGTTATTGTGTTCGTATTCAATGAACTTCTTATTCTCATCCTTGAAGATAATGTAGCTCTTTGGAAGCTCAGTAATTGTTTGCTCAGGGAAACATGAACGAGCAATAGACACTAACTGTTCTTTAGCTCTGAATGTACTCGTCTGCCTTTCTTCAGGAACAGTCATATAGTATTTATCCCCTGTTGTTTTATGAAGTAGCCCGTTGGCACTTAAAGCATCAACAACATTCAGAATGCTTTTGTTGGAGATTCGTTGGGGATTGTGTTCTTCAGGAGGAAGCTTTTCATTCCTACGGCTATAAAGTATTTCTCTATCACCATACTTGGCAATGTTTAGAAGAACCAACTTGAGAGCATTCTTCTGAGTAGCTTTGTTGAACTTAGGCTGAACAACTAATAATGATTCATTCCAAGTGATACTTGAGACATCCAAGTCCTCGTGGAACTGTTTCAAGCCCTGTGAAGTACTAGCTAAATGTAAGTCTAATTTAGACATTGTGTGGGCATTCTAACCCAATAAAGAGATACGGCTCACATAGAGATTTTTTTAAGTTAATTGAAGCCCCAATAAGTAGATAAAGATATATATTTATTACCTTTATTCTCCCCTTTATTAATAGTAATTTAGACATTGTTTTATATACCTTTAAAAACTCTGCAAAGTCTTGATATATAAAGAATAAAGATATTTACAGCATGTTTATTTTTACCATTGAAAAACTATTAAAAAGGGTTAATGTTGTTAACTAGTATGAAGAACTCACTCCTTGCCCTACTAACCTTAATAATCTCTGCTAATGCTTGGGCTGATATGGATGATATTTGTTTTGTTTTTATA
>CALIUO010000055.1 GCA_938048695.1 uncultured SAR86 cluster bacterium | reverse complement strand
TCATAGAAGAGGCTTCCAGACATCAAGCTTATCAAAAGAAAATCATTTCATTGTTTGTAGTATTGTCTTTGCTACTTTTTTTTATGCAAAGTTATGGAGGGGAGTTACCTACAAATGCCTCTAATTACTTTTACATAGGTTACTTTGCTACACCATTGATTATTTCAGGTCTTATTTCTTCGGTGACCTATGTCTTAATGCGAAAGCCACCTAAACAAGTCAGGAAACTGAATAAGTACTTTAAGGATTAATAGAAAGTTCTAGCCGAACCGCCATCTACCTGAACAGCAAGACCCGTCATGTAATCAGCCTTTTCTGAAGCAAGAAAAGTTATTAAACCTGCTAAATCTTCTGCTTCTCCAACTCTTTTCATAGGTATATTATCGGCAATAGATTTTTCTATATCCTCTTTTTTTAAGCCTGACGCTTTAGATTGTGTATCAAGGATGGCTTCAACGCGTTCTGTTTTAGTGTAACCCGGACAAACCGTATTGACCGTTATGCCATGGGGTGCTAATTCATCTGCTAAGGCTTTAGCCCAGCCCAACACTCCCATCCTTAAACTGTTCGAAAGAAATAGACCATTCACAGGTGTTTTTACTGATACTGATGAAATATTGATGATACGACCCCAGCCATTTTTTTGCATATTGGGTATCACAAGTCTCGAGAGGCGAAGGCAAGACATCATTGTTGAATTAAATGCCTTTTGCCAATCTTCATCAGATAATTGTTCGAAGGTACTTGGAGGAGGTCCTCCATTATTGTTTACCAATATATCAATGGACCCAAGATCGTTTTCTACTTGTTGAAAGAAAGTTTGTATTTCTTCAGAAGAATCAAGATCTACTTTCAAGGCAATGACTTTAATTTTATTATCAGTACTTTGGATTATCTCTTCTTTAACTTTATCAATTTTCTTTTGATCTCTGGAGCATATAGCTAAATTAACTCCCTCTTGCGCAAGATCTAATGCCGCAGCCTTTCCGAGTCCCTGACTAGAGGCACACACAATTGCATTTTTATTTTGTAGGTTCAAATTCATATCTAAAAATTACAGTTTAGTCTTATATTAATAAAATTATTCAGTATCATTGTCCATAATAAACTTATTGGGGTAATTATGTTTAAATCAAAATGGATTTTCTTATTTATATTTTCAACTTTAACCATATATGCAGACGCTAGTTCTTATGAAGCGAGCCAAGTTGGCATATCTAAGGATAGACTAGATAAAATTGCTCCAGTTCTTGAAGAAAGCCTAAAAGCAGGAAGATTCCCTGGCTTCATAACTGCTGTTGCAAGGAAAGGGAAGGTTGTGCACTTTGAAACTCAAGGATATTCAGATGTAGAAAAGCAGATTCCGTTACAAAAGGACTCCCTTTTTAGAATTTATTCGATGAGTAAGCCCATAACAGGTGTTGCACTAATGATTCTTTTAGAGGAGGGTAAAGTGAGATTGAATGACCCTGTTTCTATCTATATACCTGAATTTGCTAATACTGAAGTAATGGTCATAAATGAAGATGGAACGACCTCTACAGAAAAACTTAAAAGACAAGTAACAATTAGAGATTTAGCTACTCACACTTCAGGCATAGCTTATAGCTTTACAGCCATACCTCAGTTACAAAAAATTTATGCTCAAGAAAGACTATCACCTTATTTCTTCATTGATAATTTCGAAGCGCTTCAAGTTAATGGAAATACGGTTGTAAGTTCTGGAAAATCTTTTCCTGATATTTGTTCTTTTTCAGCAGCCTTAGCTTCTAAGGCACCCTTAATGCATCAACCTGGAGCGAAGTACACCTATTCCATGGGCATGGATGTATTGGGTTGTGTAATAGAAAGAGCATCTGGACAAACATTTGATGTTTTCCTTGAAGAAAGAATATTTAAACCTCTGCAAATGGATGATACCTCTTTTTCTGTGCCCGCTTCTAAGGCTGATAGATTTACTTCTTTGTATGCCTATCCTGGAGATTTAGGTAGGTTGATTCCTGAGATGAAAGACAAAATACCTGATGATCTTCTTATGATTAAAATAGATGACCGATCGTTTAGTCCTTATTTGAAACCAGCTAGCTTATTTGATGGAGGTTCAGGTTTAGTGTCATCGACAGAGGATTATTTAAAATTTGCACAAATGTTACTTAATGGTGGGGAATTGGCTGGAGAGAGGATTCTCAGCAGAAAGTCAGTTGAATTAATGTCATCCAATCTTTTGCCAGATCATATCAAGGGGTCAGATGACTACATACAGGGCGCTGGCTTTGGAATCACTGTAGGTGTAATCGAAGACCCCGGTTTGCTAGGTCAATATGGCTCTAAGGGTATGTATTTTTGGGGTGGAGCTGCTTCTACTATCTTTTGGATCGATCCAGAAGAAGAGTTGGTAGCTGTAGCAATGACCCAATTGTTAGCAAGTCCATGGCCATTAAGAGAAACATTTAGCGCACTTGTTTATCAGGCTATTGATGATTAGTTATAGTTTTATAAATAAATGTTATTAGACAAAATCTTTCTTAAATTCTAACCTTTAGAAATGAAAAAATTAGTTTCTGCAGTCATTTTTACAATTGCTTCTCATCCGTTTCTAGCAAATGATTTGCCTATAGTTGAATATAACTCTATCAACCATCCTGTGATTGATGATAAAGGAATGGTTGTTTCGCAAAGAATGATAGCGAGTGAGGTTGGAGCCGAAATACTGAAAAAAGGCGGTAATGCTGTTGATGCTGCGGTGGCAACCGGTCTGGCGCTAGCAGTAGTATTACCAAGAGCAGGAAACTTAGGTGGCGGCGGGTTTATGGTGGTCTATTTAAAAGAAGAGGATAAGACCATTGCAATTGATTACAGAGAAAAAGCACCCTCTGCTGCAACAAGAGATCTCTTTTTAGATGAAAATGGAGATTATGATAGAAAAAAAGCGCAATTCTCTCTTCTTTCTGCCGGTGTCCCTGGTTCGGTGGCAGGATTCCATCACGCCCTTACTAAATACGGAACCCTGAGTTGGCAGGAGGTTCTAGAACCAGCAATTAGATTAGCTGAGGAAGGGTTTGTAATCCCTCATGATTTGGCAAATACTTTAGCATCTAAAAGATACAGAGAAAGGCTTTCTTCTAACCCTGCTGCAGCCAAAGTATTTTTCAAAGAAGATAAAGGCCTCTATTCAGCTGGAGAAATTTTAATCCAGAAGGATCTCGCATCAACTCTTAAGGAGCTCAGTAAGAATGGTCCAGATGCGTTCTATTCTGGAAAAATAGCTCAACTTATTGTTGAAGAAATGGAAAGAAATGGCGGCATAATTACTTTAGAAGACCTTAAGAATTACAACGTAGCTGAAAGACAACCTCTGGTAGGGACTTATAAAGGCTATGAAATAGTTTCGATGCCTCCCAGCAGCTCGGGAGGAACGCACTTGATTCAGATGCTAAATATGCTCGAAGAGTTTCCTATAAAAGAAATGGGTTTCGGAAGCGCAGATACTATTCATATTCTAGCTGAGGTAATGAAGCGCGCTTATGCTGACAGAAGTAAATATCTAGGGGACAGTGATTTTTATAAAGTCCCATCAAGTCTAACTAGCAAAAAATATGCCATTTCTCTAAATAAAGACATTTCTTTAGATAAAGTGACTCCCTCCGAAGATGTATCTCCAGGTGATCCTTATCCTTATGAGAGCCCAGACACAACTCATTTCTCTGTAATGGATAGTTACGGAAATGCTGTCTCTAATACTTATACATTAAATTTTTCTTATGGATCAGGGCTGATGATTCCTGGTACTGGTATGTTGATTAATAATGAGATGGATGATTTTTCATCAAAACCTGGAACACCAAATGGATATGGACTATTAGGATCTGAAGCTAATGCTATAGAAGGAAATAAAAGACCTTTGTCATCTATGACTCCTACAATTATTTTTAAAGATCAAAAGCCTTATATGGTTTTTGGAAGCCCTGGAGGAAGTAGGATTATAACTACTGTCTTGCAGGTGGCATTAAATGTTATGGAGCACGAAATGAATATCGCTCAAGCGGTCCATAGTCCTAGAATGCATCATCAGTGGCTGCCCGAAGTGTTGATGATTGAACAAGGATTCGGCTCTGATACTGAAAAACTTTTAGAGTCTAAAGGTTATAGGCTTTATCCATCTTCTACGATGGGAAGTGTGCAAGCTATTGTAAAAGAGGGTAACTATTTTTATGGTTCAGCTGATCCTAGAAGACCAAGTGCAGGTGTTGCTACACCTTAATCTATGAAAATAAACTATCTCATTGGTGCTTTTTTAGCCTTGACGCTTTGCATGGGTTCCATTCAAGCTAGGACACAAACAACTCTAGATTATCAAAGCAGAATTCATCCTGAAATTGCATCTAATTTTATGGTCGTGTCTCAGAATGAGCATGCCACAGAAGTTGGTTATGACATACTTAGAAAAGGTGGGAATGCTGTAGATGCTTCTGTAGCAGTAGGATTTGCT
>CALIUO010000054.1 GCA_938048695.1 uncultured SAR86 cluster bacterium | reverse complement strand
GACAGGAAGGTATTTCCAATTGCCTTATCGAGCGATGCTACCTAAAGGTATAGAAAATTTACTAGTTACCGGTAGATGTGTAGGTGGCGATAAAGGCTCTCATGCTGCTGTCCGAAATATGATGTGTTGTGCTGTTAATGGCCAAGGAGCAGGCGTTGCAGCCGCAATCTCGATCCAAACAAATGTAGATGTCGCTAGAGTGGATATAAACAAACTGCAGAAAGCACTAATCAAACAAGGTGCACGAATAAACTGACTCTAGTTCTCTATCCTTTTTTTACAAGCAAAACTATACCCCTAATAAATAATGACTCTGAGAAGTGCCTGCTTTACCATAGAATTTCTTTAAGCGTTAAATCTGAAGGGGAAATATATATGTCGGCACGGAAGCAAAAGTTACTAATATTTTTAATTGCTTACTGCCCAGCACTCTTCTCTGAAATAGTAGTAGACGGTCTTCTGGATGAGGAAGAATGGACAACTGCAAAAGAGATTAATGAGTTTTATGAAGTCTATCCTTACACTTTAGAAACCGGACATAACGATACTAAAATTCTCATTCGAGAAGACGAAAAGGGTATCTATTTCGGTTTTGTAAACATCCAAGCAAAAGAGACCATAAGACTTAACCAACACCAAAGAGATCAAGGAGTAAGACCTCCCATAGGTGACCAAAATGGAGTGACAATAGATTTTGATAATGATGCGAGGACAGGTTATCGCTTCATTGTTAATGCGGGAGGTTCCATAAATGATGGTGTTGTTATTAATGAGAATGAAGGAAATGACGACTGGGACGGAGATTGGAAACAAGCTACCGCAGTCCAAGACGATGGTTGGACATCAGAAATATTAATACCTTGGTCTATTGCTCCTATGAAATCGGTTAGTACCGAAGAAAGAGAAATTGGAATATGCTTTTATAGATTGATTATCTCTGAATTTAGAGTGTTTGCTACATGTGAAGGCAGTCCCTATCAAGAGAAGTTTTTATCTATTTTTCCTAAGATAAAAGTAAAAAAATACGAATCTTCCCAACTAGATATTTTTCCTTACATTACTTTCTCAGATGATTCTGCGACGGAACTTTCCGATACAAAAGGAGGAGCAGAGATTTTTTGGAAAATTGATTCTTCTAAACAATTAAATGCAACTATCAATCCCGATTTCGGTCAGGTTGAAAGCGATGAATTGGTTGTAAATTTTTCTGCCTATGAAACTTACTACTCAGATAAGAGACCTTTTTTTGCAGAGAATCAATCTCTATTTAATATTCAAGGTTATGAGACATTCTATGTAATTAATACCAGAAGAATAGGTGCCGCCCCAGATTATAACTGCTCAACACTTAGAGATTTAAATGCTGATTTATGCAATCAAACTCAGATTGGAACATCTGATATTGATTTTGCTCTTAGATATATTCAACAAACAGAAAATTTAGATTTAGGTTTCTTAGGGGCAAGCGAAGCGGACGAAAATTTTAGTCAAGGAAGGGATTTCTATGCGTTAAGGTTAAGAAAAAATTCAGAGAACCTAACCGTAGGTTATTTGGGCACACATGTTGATAGACCTGTTTTAGACAGAGAAGCCACAGTGCATGCTAGTGATTTTGAGTATAAACCTAATGAGAACGTAAGAGTAAATGGTGCTCTGCTTAATTCAAAAATCAACAGTGAAAATGGATATGGGTTAAGAGTTGGATTTTTGAATAATCCAAATAAAAACTTTTCTAATGGGATGGGTATTTACTATTTTGATGACAGAATTGATCTTAGCGATATGGGCTATCTATGGAAGAATGACTATTTAATGCTAACTGGAAGAACTCAATTTAAGAATACGGACTTACCCTCGAGCTCTTTGAGTAGGGAAAGGAATTATACCCTCGATTATGCGCTGATGACTGATACTGATTGGAACAAAGAACCATCAAGTTTTTCAGTGACATTAGATAATGGTTTTAAGAATTTTACTGACTTGCAATTGAAGACTTTCTTCAGAACCTCAGGTAGGGATAATCAAATTACTAGAAAATATAAAGACTCCCCGTACATTAATATGCCAAAAGGCTATGGTTACGAAATTCAGTATATGAATTTGTCTGGGAAGAAGTACAAATATATGGCCGGCTTCTATAGAGGAAAAGGTGAAGAATATCTCTCAGCTCTTGGTTGGAACAAAGCTTATGATTTTTTGTTTGAGTACACTCCAGCTGACTCAATTTCATATTCAATTTTTTATCAAGATTTACGAGAAAATGATTGGCTAAATTGGTTAGAAAATAATCTATTGGGGACTTACAAAAAAAGACAAAGATTAACTGTAGCTGGCATCAATTGGTTTAAGGGTGACAAGCATGAATTAAGGCTTAAGGCACAGATGGTTGCATTTACAGCTAGATCGCCAAAAGCTTATTTAGCTAATAATTTTGGAGACTTAATTCGGGCTGATATTCCTTTACCGCCAATAACATTGAGTGACTTGGCTTTTCAAATTCGATATAGATATGAAATCAAACCTCTCTCTTATTTCTATTTGGTTTATACAAAAGGTGGGCGTGTAGTTCAATATGATGAAGAGGATAACTTAGGTGAGATATATCAGCGACCTTGGGATGATCCTGAAACAGATACCATTACGGTTAAATTAAGGTATAGGTTTTAAACAGGACTCAATTTAAAGGGTTAGGAGGAAGAATGATAGATGATTATTTAGATAGACATTTTCCCTTTGAGGGTTGTTTTAACTTTAGAGATATAGGTGGCTATCTCAATCAAGATGGTAGGAGAGTAAAAAAAGGCCTTTACTTTCGTGCTGGAAGACAAGACAGAATGACCGATAAGGATCTTGCTCAGTTATCAGAACTTAATATCTCAACTCAAATTGACCTACGAAAGCAAGAAGAAGTCTTAGATCAAGGAAAAGGGCCTTTAGAAGCTATGGGGGCTAACTATATGAACATTGCTGTCATTCCAGAAGGTGGTAGTGATAAATTAAATAAATTAGTGGGCGATACCGGTATTTCAGGAAAGAGATATTTAGGTTACTTAGAATTTGGTCCTACTTCTTGGCTCAGACTGTTTGGGATTTTAGCTGAGGAAGAAAATTTACCTGTGCTTTTGCACTGCACAGCTGGTAAAGACCGAACCGGAGTTTCAACAGCTTTTTTACTGTCTGTTTTGGGTGTAAGTCGAGACATTATTGAGGCAGATTATTTACTCACTAATCTTGATACAGAAAGGCAAGCCGACTTTATAGAAAGTACAGTTGGTTATCCAGAAGGATATGATCGAGAAAAAATGATAACGATTGCAGGAGTCCCGCACGATGCTATGAAAGATTTCTTAGATGGTTTGGAATCTAGGTGGGGAAGCGTTGTAGAATATCTAGAGAAAATTGGTGTCACACAACAACAGATGGATCAGGTGCGTAATAATTTTTTAGAGTAAAAAATATAATTATCATGAAAAGAATATGAGTGAAAAAGGAAAATCTGAAGAAGTACAGTTTATATCTCTTGATGAAGCTGCTTCAATGAAAAGCGGTACACGAGTTACTTTCATTCCTGGTATGCAAGCACTTTATGCCGAAGCGCTAAAAAATATTTGTTATGTAAAAAAGGTTCCTCTGATTAGGGCCCTGCATCCTCTCATGGGTATCAGTAAAGAAACTGGCGAAGATAGGCAAGCGAGATTGTACGAACTTACTAGCCAAACAAGCCTTCCAACTATGTTTCATGATGAAGAAAGACCAAGAAATGTATGGATTGAACAACTCTCTTTAGCTGAAAATATTGGTAGAGAAGATAGTCCAAAATTAATACCAGATGACCTACAAGATCGAATGGATATGTTTGGTCTTTGCGCAGTTATTTTGGGAGAAGATGGACTCGTTTGGAACATTAGGATATTAAGTGACAACCCTTTAGCAAGAAAATATGGTTACAGTGAGCAAGCAAGTTCGAGTGCGCTTGGAAAGATAGTAGACATAATTCGATTAATTGACCATCGTTTAGAAGAACAAGAAAAAGCCGGATCTAAATATTTAGTGGGTAACTCACTTTCAGCAGCTGATATTTATTGGTCTACGATGGTTATGAGTACCTTGCCCACACCTCCTGAAATAATGCCAAGGACAGAACAAAATCAAGGCATGTTGATGTGGTTTGAAGGTAATTCAAAAATTCCAGCTATCGAAGAAGTATTAAGTAAAAGGATAGAAGATCATCAGCATTTTATTCTGAAAACTCACTGCGAAACTCCTGCGGTTTTAGGTGGCGAATTACTATAAGCAATGCGAAATGCTACGGAGGTTTTTGGAGAGTGGGCTGAAAATGGAAAAGATGAGGGTATGGAAAAAGGACATGCGTCCTCAGTTAATGAAATACTCAAATTCGCGCTAAAAGAAAGAACTCTAATCAACAAAAGCTTCAATTTTTTAGATTTGGGTTGTGGGAATGGTTGGGTTGTAAGAAAACTAATCAATGAGCCTCTATGTAATATCGCGCACGGAGTAGATGGAGCAAAGCAGATGATATCTAATGCAAAAAAAAGAGGTGAAGAAGAACACTATATTCATTCTGATATTAGTGACTATCAGCCATCTACAAGGTTCGATTTAGTACACTCCATGGAAGTTATGTATTACCTGAGTGATCCACTTTCTGTGATAAAAAAGATTGAAGACTCATGGCTAAATTCAGATGGCAGATTAATCATTGGCATAGATCTTTATTACGAAAATGAAGATTCCCATTCCTGGGAGGCAAAAGTTAATACACCGATGCTTATGTTAAAAGAATCTGAATGGAGTGATCTTTTTAAGCAAGCTGGTTTCATAGGCGTAGAAAGTTGGCGAGTGAATAAAACACAAGATTGGTCAGGTACTTTAGTAGTAACAGGTAAAAAGGCATAATTTTGCCTATAATCTCAAAATGACCCTTTTTAGTAGTTTGGTTGATAAATTTGAATTGCCCAAAGGAATTTGGAGAAAGATAGTTCTTATTGGACTTGCAGCTTTCTTTATCAACGTAGGTGTAGATCATTTTATTAATCCTGATTTCTATTTATCAATCATGCCTCCCGCATTTCCTTTGCACTTAGAGGCAGTCTATATCAGTGGTCTTTTTGAGATATTAGGTGGAATAGGAGTTTTAATACCAAGATTTAGAAGATTTTCAGGATGGGGGTTGGTTGCTCTTCTGATAGCTGTCTACCCAGCCAATATTTATATGGCTATTACGCCAGAAGCATTTCCTGATATACCCATTTCAACACTTTATTTCCGTCTTGCTTTACAGTTTCTTTTCTTTTATTGGGCCTATTCAGTAACCAGACCATCCTTTAATCCTTCAATGATCCAAAAATAAAATAAGAGAAGAGCTAAATGAAAGACTATTTTTTTATACTTGAATACGGTCAGTGGTTAATCTTAGTACTAAGCATACTGGCTTTATATTTAGTTAGCTCAGTTCAACACAAGACAAGATTGAAAGGCTACCTTATGACTGCACTCAGCAGATTCTCAGGAGCGATAATATTTCTGTTTGTTGATTTGTTTGCCTTTGTGATAGCAAATCTCATTCAGACCTATATTGCAATAAGGGGTTATTTCCAAAATAAAAAGGCAGTGGAATCAGAGTCAAAGAGTTCTGAAGATATTGTTAGAGAGGCTATGCAGGTTGTATGGACGGAAGGGGATATTTCTAGAGTAGGTGAATTTTATGCTGAGACTTTTACGGCTGATTACCCTTTTACTGATTGGGGGGAAGGTTTAGAAGGAGTCTCAGCTTTAGCTTTGAAGGTAAGAGAAGACTTACCAGGTTATACAGAAGATATAGAAGAACTTTTGATTGCTGGTGAGGAAGTGGTTGTTGTTCTTAAGATCAGCGGTTTTCATCCAACAACAAAAGAAGAATTGAGCTTTAGAGACATAACGATACTTACTTTAGAAAATAACAAAATCGTGAGCCAGAGAGGTTTAAGTGATTTATTTTCTCTTTATCTGAAGTTAGGTTTAATTCAAATGCCTCAATCTTAAACAAGAATATTGATCTTTGGTTTCAGATGAGATTTGGTAGAGTAATGAAACAAGCAAAGGCAGCATTCATCTTGTTTGACTCTATAAAAAAATTTGTAGTTTTATCTAACAGGTGAAGAATGATGAACTTTAATTTTTAATCTTTCATCTATTTTTCTAAAGATAAAAGTAAAAGCAACTAGGGTTGTCTCTTCTATTTCATAAGGTTTAAACTTAAGCACTCCCATTGCTGCTGTCAGATTTTCTTCTATCAAAGTATTTAATTCATCTAGTTGGATACTTGACCAAGGCTTAAGAGCGAAGCCATTATCTTCGGAAATGTCTCTTCCCACGAAGTAGGACAATGCATCTTTTTTATTATTTCTAAAGACTACTTCTTTTGTAAAAGTTGGTTTAAATAAAACATCAGTTTCTTCAAAAGCATAATGAGTGTCTAAGAAGAGTTTGGCACTGTTTCTATAATCTCCACCTTCTCTGTGAATTTTTCCAATCTCTATTACACCTTTACTCCAAGAAGATAGGAATTCATTTATTTTCTCTAGCTCCATAGAGTTCAAATCCTTTTTTGCAGGATTTTTTTCATGGAAGACACGCTTAGCACTTTACCGTCTTTACTAAGCGATTCTGCAAGAGATCCGTCTCCTTCCGGGGCATAGATATTGAAGAGCACCAAAGCACCTTCAGGACCACCTTGTTCCATATGTATATCTCCAGGTTCTTTATGAACAAAATCTCCCACTTTTCTAACTCTGGATGAAGTTTTTTTCCCCGACGCAAGGTCTATATCAGAGACATGCAACTCTCCCTGGATAACGACAGAACTTGTTTCAGCTGTATGTCGATGAAAGTGACAAAATGAATTAGGTGCCCACTTTACTAGAATTTCTAGCCTTCCATCTTCTCGAGCATCTAAAACTGCATCAGAATAATCAATAGGGAAATCAAAATTTTTATCGTCCTTATAATGTTTCCATTTTAAGTCTTGGTTATTAAGTAGATTCATAGATCTTTTATATCAATTTTCTTAAAAATTTCAATGTTTCAAGGTTATTTACCAATAAATCTTACAAATAGGCTTTGAGTGAGTTATTCTTTATCTCAGCCTTTCAATAAAGAAAAAAGTTATTAAAGTTTATATCTAAGTAATAATAATTAAGGAGCTTGTATGAGTAATTCTTCAGAATATGTGCCACCCAAAGTTTGGACTTGGGATACAGAAAGTGGCGGGAGATTCGCAAATATAAATAGACCTATAGCAGGCGCTACTCATGAAAAGGAATTACCCGTTGGAAAACATCCTTTGCAACTCTATTCCCTAGGCACCCCTAATGGGATAAAGGTAACCATTTTATTAGAAGAACTGTTAGCTCTAGGGCATGAAGGTGCTGAATACGACGCATTCTTAATTAATATCGGTGAAGGTGAACAATTTAGTAGCGGTTTTGTGGATATAAATCCAAATTCAAAAATACCAGCACTTCTTGATACAAGCACCAACCCATCAACACGAGTCTTTGAATCAGGTGCGATCTTAGTTTACCTGGCTGAAAAATTTGGAGAATTTCTTCCTACTGAGCCCTCTGAAAGAGCAGAGTGTATGTCGTGGATATTTTGGCAAATGGGAAGTGCTCCCTACTTAGGCGGTGGATTCGGTCATTTTTATGCGTACGCCCCTGAAAAATATGAATATCCAATTAATAGATACGCCATGGAAGTTAAACGTCAATTAGATTTATTGGATAAAAACTTAGATGCCAGAGAGTATATCTGTGGAGATGAGTACAACATCTCAGATATAGCTATTCATTCATGGTACGGAACCTTAGTCCTCAATAATGCTTACAACGCTTCAGAATTTCTCGAAGTAGATTCTTATAAGAATCTGGGTCGATGGGCCAAGCAAATTACTGAACGTCCAGCTTATAAGAGAGGTTCTCTAGTCAATAGAAAGCCTAATGGTCCTGACGATAAGGAAATCCTAGAAAGACACGATGCAAGTGATATAAAGATTTAGTTTTATAGAAAAATAAATTTAGCCACAAATATAAGAGTTAGGAACCAAGCTCCTAAAGAAATTCTACTTATTTCGCCTACAAATACTTTTATAGATACATAAGCTAAAAATCCCAGAGCTATTCCATTAGCTATTGAGAATGTCAGGGGAATCATAACTATCATTATTAGGGCAGGTAACAGCTCTGATTGATCCTCCCAATTTAAACTTTCCATTCCACTCAGCATTAAGATGGCAACGTATATGAGGGCTCCTGCAGTTGCATAAGCTGGAACTGCGGCAGCCAGAGGAGAAAGAAAAGTAGCAAGAAGAAATAAGATTCCAACAACAACCGCCGTTAGACCTGTTCTTCCACCGCCCTCAATACCTGCAGAACTCTCGACATAACTCGTTACAGGAGCGCAACCTAAAAAAGAACCAAAAACACTTGAGCTACTATCTACCTTTAATGCTTTATCTAAATCTTTGATATCACCTGTTTCTTGAACTAGATTTGCTCTGGTCGCTACTCCAAATAAAGTGCCGGCAGTATCGAATAAATTTACAAAAAGAAAAGACATGATCACGCTGATCATCGCTACATCTAAAGCTCCCAGAATATCTAATTGCATCAAAACAGGAATGACATCAGGAGGAAGAGCAAATACACCTTCAAACTTCACCAAGCTTAATAAGGCACTAATCAAAGTAACTATCAATATCCCGATAATTATTGCTCCGGGTATCTTTCTTATGGAGAGTATCGAAATAAGCAAGAAGCCAAGCCCAGCCAATAGCGTACTCGGATTTGTAAAGTCTCCTAAGCTTAAAAAAGTTGCACCATTAGCAACAATAATTCCACCATTCTTAAGTCCAATAAAACCAATGAATAAACCAACTCCAGCACCCATAGCAATTCTTAGGTTGATTGGAATACTTTCTAGCATCCATCTTCTTAGAGAAGTTATGCTCATAATAAAGAATAGGATACCTGCTATAAAAACTGCTCCTAAAGCTACTTGCCACGTATAGCCCATTTCTCCTACAACTGTATATGTAAAAAAAGCGTTTAATCCCATACCGGGAGCTAATCCAACTGGCCAATTTGCATAAAGTCCCATAAAAAGACATGCAAATGCCGCAGCCAAGCATGTGCCAACAAATATGGCCCCATAATCCATTCCTGATTGCGCCATCATTTGAGGATTCACAAATATGATATAGGCCATCGTAATGAAGGTGGTTACACCGGCTAATATTTCCTTTTGTATGCTTGTTTGATGTTGTGCAATTGAAAAAAATTGCTCTAGTGCTGATTTCATAATTTATGGGATCTCCTTATTGACTACTTTAAAGATTTATAGATTTGTTACTACAGAATTCTTCTAAAAAAAGTGAAATACAGAGAAAAAAAGTAACTTCTAGTGAAAAATTACATAAATTTTTACCTTTCTTTATCTCACCTCTTGCAAGTGAAATATTCGACGGTAGAATATCTTTTTGGTTGCAAGACAAGGATTTTTAATGAAATTATCAAATTCCCTTTTTAGGTCTTTCCTCTCAATTTCTCTTGCGCTATCAATAACCTCAATCAGTCTTAATGTCTTCTCTAACGAGCTGGCAATAGATGAAGTTATTGTTACAGCAGAGAAAAGAGTTGAAAGTTTACAAGACGTTTCTAAAGCTGTTACAGCTTTGAGTAATGATGAGATTGAAAGAAAAAATATAGTAGATTTTGTCGGTTTAAGCGCTATAGCTCCGGGAGTTACAGTTGCTAAAAACGAAGGATACAAAACTATTATTTCTATTCGAGGAGTCGGAGATGAGACTAACCAAAATGCTATAGCGGCTCCATCGGTTGCTTTGCATATGGATGGTATTTTCATAGCTTCTAAGTTCTCTTTA
>CALIUO010000053.1 GCA_938048695.1 uncultured SAR86 cluster bacterium | reverse complement strand
AAAAATAAGAGCAAAAACAGAATTTGAGGATGAAGATAAAGATAAAGCAAAAATTATAATTACAGAAATGCCTTATCAAGTTGTGAAGGCAAGACTGATAGAAAAAATAGCCGAACTTTCTAGAGATAAAAAGTTAGAAGGAATTAGAGATATAAGAGATGAATCTGATAAAGATGGAGTGCGTGTGGTTATAGAACTGAAGTCAGGGCAAATTCCTGATGTGGTACTTAATAACCTTTATGCCCAAACCCAAATGCAAACAGTCTTTGGGATTAATAATGTGGCTTTGATAGATGGAGAACCAAAATTATTAAATCTTAAATCCATTTTGTCTGTCTTCTTCAATCATAGAAAAGAAGTCGTTTCTAGAAGAACCTTTTTTGATTTAAGAAAGGCAAAAGAAAGGGGTCACATCCTAGAAGGTCTAACTATTGCTCTCGCAAATATTGATGAAATGATAGATTTGATTAAGAAATCTAAAGAGGGTTCTGAAGCTAAAAAGAAACTTCTGGCAAAAAAATGGAAACCCGGAAAGATAATTTCAATGTTAGAAAAGGCTGGACCTGATGCTTGTAAGATTGACATTACCAATAAATCGGTCGGATTAATTGGAAAAACATATCAGCTATCTGAACAACAAGCTCAAGCAATTTTAGATATGAGATTGCAAAGGCTTACTGGTCTCGAGCAAGATAAATTAATAAAAGAGTATGAGGAAATAATAGATCATATAACTTACTTGCTCGAAATTTTGGGAGATTCAGATAGATTGATTGCAGTGGTCAAAGAAGAACTCAAAGAGGTTCAGGAAAAATATAAAGATGATAGAAGAACAGAGATCCAAGATTCAGCTGCGGATTTAACTGAAGCTGATTTAATTACTCCAGAAGATAGAGTAGTAACTATCTCGCATGAAGGCTACGCAAAAACACAGCCTCTTGAAGAGTATAGGGCGCAAAGAAGAGGCGGCACTGGTAAGACAGCAGCATCCGTAAAGGATGAAGATTTTGTAGAACAGCTTTTAGTGGCAAACACACACACAACACTTTTATGTTTTTCTAATTTAGGACAAGTTTATTGGCTTAAAGTTTATGAAATACCGTCTGCTGGAAGGGCAGCCAAAGGACGTCCTTTAGTCAATCTCATCCAGCTTAGTGAAGGTGAGAGAATCACGAGCATGGTCCCTGTAGAAGAATACGATGATAAGCATTTTATTCTCATGGCTACAAAAGCAGGCACCGTTAAGAAAACAGTATTAACTGAGTTTCAAAATCAACGAAAAGGAGGAAAAAGAGCCATTACCCTAGAAGACGGTGATGAACTTGTTGGAACTACTATAACTGATGGAAGTAAGTTTGTTATGTTAGTAACAAATGCCGGAAAGGCAGCTCACTTCTCTGAAACAGAAGTAAGATCTATGGGAAGAACGGCTAAAGGTGTTAGAGGCATAAAACTTGATAAAGATCAGCATGTAATTTCGTTAATAATTCCTGAAGAGGATGCAAGTATATTTACCGTGAGTGAGAATGGTTATGGAAAACGTTCTAAATCTATCGATTTCAGAAAAACTAGGAGAGGTGCCAAAGGTGTAATTGCTATGCAAATCTCTGATAGAAATGGTCAACTTATTGGTGCTGCACAAGTTTCGGATGATGATGAGTTAATGCTTATCTCCGATAAAGGAATGTTGGTTAGGACAAGAGTTGCCGAAGTAAATATTATTGGTAGAAATACACAAGGAGTGACTGTAATCAGGCTTAAAGATTCAGAGAAATTAATTAGTATTGCTCCTATTAGTGAAGAATTCATAGGAGATGATTAATGCCAAGGAGATTTAATTTTGGAGCAGGCCCAGCAACCATGCCCGAGTCTGTCTTAAAGGAAGTTCAGGAAGAGTTGCTGGATTGGAACGGCTTAGGTCTCTCAGTAATGGAAATAAGTCACAGAAGTCCAGAATTCATGCAGATCGCTAAGCAAGCGGAACAGGATTTTAGGGACCTTCTGTCCATCTCGGAAGACTATGCGGTTTTATTTACTCATGGTGGAGCAACTATGCAAAATGCTATGGTTCCATTGAATTTGGCTAGTAAAGATGGCAATGCTGATTATGTTAACAGTGGTCACTGGGCCAAACGTTCTATCAAAGAAGCCCAGAGATATACTAACGTCAATATAGCAGCTACTTCGGAGGAAGAAGATTTTAAGTATTTTCCTAAACAGCAGTCTTGGACGCTTTCTAAAGATTCATCCTATGTGCATTACACGCCTAATGAAACCATAGGAGGTTTATGTTTGAGATCTATCGAGCATTCGGAGGTGCCCATCGTCGCAGATTATTCTTCGGGGATTCTTTCAGAGCCTCTAGATGTAAATAAATTTTCTTTGATCTATGGGGGAGCTCAAAAAAATATAGGCCCTTCTGGTCTTGGTTTCGTTGTTATAAAAAAAGCTTTACTTGGTAATCCGCAACCTATTACCCCGAACCTTTTGAATTACACCCTCATTCATGAAGGTGAATCTATGTCTAACACACCTCCAACTTTTGCTTGGTATGTTGCGGGTAAGGTATTTAAGTGGTTGAAATCTTTGGGTGGAGTTGAAGAAATTGCAAAGATTAATATCAGGAAAGCAGATAAGTTATATAGCTATATAGACGGCTCTGAATTTTATGAGAACAATATAAATGAAGAAGATCGATCCATCATGAATGTACCATTTTTATTGGCTAAAGAAGACCTAAATGACAAATTTCTGGAAGAGTCCAAAGAGGCAGGGTTGTTGGCTTTGAAGGGGCATAGGTCTGTAGGAGGGATGAGGGCCAGCATTTATAACGGTCTTCCAGAGGAGGGAGTTGATGCCCTTATAGACTTTATGGATATTTTTTCTAAAGAAAATTCTTAGTGAGTAATGTCTAAAAAAGATGACCTTACAAAAATCAGAGACTCAATTGATTCAATTGATAATCAAATTTTGTCCCTTGTAAGTGAAAGAGCCAAGTTAGCTATTCAAGCCGGTCAAGCTAAGCAAGATAGCAACAAATATAAACCTGCCAGAGAGTCTTCAATTTTAAATAGATTGACCGAGATGAATGAAGGTCCTCTAGAGCAGGCCCAAATTAGAAATATCTTTAATGAGATCATTTCTAGCTGTCGTTCGACAGAATCAACCTTCACTCTATCTTATCTAGGTCCAGAAGGTACATTCTCTGAATCTGCGCTTGAAGGGCAATTTGGAAAGTCAGTCGATAAATTACCACAAGATACAATCAGATCTATCTTTGAATCTGTTGAGAACGAATCCTCTGACTATGGAATTGTTCCTATAGAGAATTCTACCGAAGGATCAGTTAACTCCACCCTAGACTGTCTAGGTGAGTTTAATCTGAAAATTTGCG
The DNA here is from genome assembly GCA_938048695.1 of uncultured SAR86 cluster bacterium. Taxonomy (GTDB): domain Bacteria; phylum Pseudomonadota; class Gammaproteobacteria; order Magnimaribacterales; family Magnimaribacteraceae; genus Magnimaribacter. The sequence continues at coordinate 6,487 of CALIUO010000053.1, read as the reverse complement.
GGGAGATTGAAATGGAGATTCATCATAATCTTCTTGGTCACAATAAACCGTTACCCAAAGATGGTTTTGAGATTCATGCACACGAACAGACCCTTGGACAGTGCAAAGAGTGGCTAGAATCTTATTGTCCAGGCGTGAAGTTAGTAAGTGTAAGCAGTAATGCAAAAGCGGCGTCTAATGTAACTGAAGACAATTCGGTAATTGCCATTGCCGGTGAACTAGCTGCCACTAAATATGGATTGGAAATTTTGAATAAAAATATTGAAGATTATTCCAGTAACACAACCAGGTTTATCACCATAGGAAAAATAGATGCTGGTCAGACTAATTCTGATAAAACCTCGATTATGGCTACTACAAAGAATGAGGAAGGAGCCCTGTATCATCTTTTAGAGCCCTTTAATGAGTTAGATATTAATTTATCGCATCTTACTTATAGGCCTTCCAAAATTAATAAATGGCAATATTCATTCTTTATAGACTTTGAAGGCCACCTTGAAGACAGCAAAATAAAAAGTTTAATTTCAAACTTAATAAGCAAAGATATTGAATTAAAAATATTAGGGTCTTACCCGAAGTCTTTAGGATAGTCATGGATATAAAAGAATTAGTTAATAGAGGAATAGACGACCTTAGTCCTTATGAACCGGGTAAACCAATAGAAGACCTTGAAAGAGAATTGGGTATCAATAACGCTATCAAGCTGGCTAGTAATGAAAATCCTATGGGACCAAGTCCAAAAATATTTGATTCCATAGAGGCAGTTCTTAAAGAAACACATAGATATCCTGACGGTAATGCCACCCGACTTAAGTCAACTATAGCGCGCAAATTTAATGTTAAGGATGAGCAAGTAACAATTGGTAATGGCTCAAACGACATCATTGAATTCGTTGCAAGAATTTTTTTGAGCAAAGAAGATAGTGCAATTTATTCTGAGCATGCCTTTGCCGTATACCCTTTGGTGGTAAAAGCTGTAGGAGCAAAAGGAATAGAGGTCCCAGCTAAGGACTTCTCTCATGATCTTGATCAAATGCTCGAATCTATTCAAGATAATACCAAATTAATTTTCATAGCAAATCCTAATAATCCTACTGGCTCTTTCATAGAATACGATCAGTTAATTAGTTTTCTAGAGAAGGTACCAGAAAATATAATCGTCCTACTTGATCAAGCTTATTTTGATTATTCTTCTTTTGAAACTAAAGATATTGAATTTGATATCCTTAATAGATTCCCTAATTTAATCATGAGTCGAAGTTTTTCAAAAGCCTATGGGCTGGCGGGTTTTAGGGTTGGGTTTTGCGTATCATCTAGAGAAATAGCTGACTACTTAAATAGGGTTAGGCAGCCATTTAATGCCAATTCTTTAGCTTTATATGCTGCTGAAAAAGCTCTGGAAGATCAAGATTTCATAGATAAATGCCTACAGCTAAATTTGGAGCAAAAGGAAATATTATTTGAAGAATTGATTTCCCTAGGTTACGACTGTCTTCCCAGCAGAGGGAATTTTATATCTTTTGATTGTAAGCAAGACTCCCGAGAGGCGTTTAATAAACTTTTGATGGAAGGTGTGATTGTGAGATCACTTGCAGTTTACAAAATGCCCAATTACTTGAGAGTTTCAGTAGGTTTACCTGAAGAGAATTTTGCGTTCTTAGAGAAGATTAGGCAAACCCTCAGTTAAATGAACAATACTGAAGGTTTCAAAAATATACTCATAGTAGGTCTGGGTCTAATTGGAGGGTCTATTGCCAAAAGGTTAAAATACATTTCCTATCCTGGTGATATATACGGATTAGATAGAGACTCGAGAGTGCTAAAGGGTGCCTATCAGGATACCCTAGTAAAGAACGAAAGCGTAACTTCTCTTGATGGGCTTGAAGACTTATTAATTATATTCTGCACGCCCGTTCTATCTTTCAAAGAGGCATTGGAGTCAGTTTTGTCTTTTCAACCTTCCGATAAAGCGGTTTTTACTGATACGTTGAGCACTAAATCTTCAACTCTCGAACTTTTAAATTCAGAATTCAGCAGCATTGCAAATCGCTTTATTTTGTCCCATCCAATTGCAGGCTCGGAGAGAAGTGGACTTCAAAACTCTGAAGAATCATTATTTACCAATAGAATTACCGTAATCTCCCCACATGAATCAAATGATAACCATCTAATAGCCAGGGTTGCTGACTTTTGGAAACAACTTGGATCTCTTACAAAAATTCTTTCAAGCAAAGAGCATGATGATATTTTCGCAAAAACCAGCCATCTACCTCATGTAATATCATATGCTTTAACACAGAGTCTCTTTAGTAAATTGCATGAAAGAACCTTTGAGTTTTCAGGAGGAAGCCTTGAAGACTATACAAGAATAGCATCTAGCGATCCTGAAATGTGGAAGGATATATTTATATCTAATAATGAAAATATTTTAAAATCTATAGACGATTTCGAATTAAGTTTAAAAGAACTAAAAGAGTTAATTAAGCGACAAGATGATAAGGCCATAGAGCAATTTCTCCTTGAAATTAAAACTTTAAGAGATAGCTCACTAGAGAATGAGTAAATGAATTTTTTAATAAAAAGTGGACAAGGTCTGAAGGGAGAAATAACGATTCCTGGAGATAAATCTATTTCTCATAGATCTATCATTCTTTCTTCTTTAGCTGAAGGAACATCAAAGATTTATGGACTATTAGAAGGTGCAGACTGTCTAGCCACCATAGAAGTTTTTCGCAATATGGGGATCAAGATAGTGAACGAAGAAGGTGTCTACTCAATTGAAGGCAATGGCCTTAGAGGCTTAGAAGCCCCACAAAAACCTTTAGATTTCGGTAATTCAGGTACGTCTATTAGGTTATGTTCAGGAATATTATCAGCACAAAACTTCCAATCCACTTTAGTTGGAGATAGCTCATTATCATCTAGACCTATGCAGAGGATAGTTGAACCCTTAACAGGTATGGGTGCAAAGATAACTTCAAATAATGGAACACTACCCTTAAACATTTCTCCTACAGACTCTCTTCACTCAATCGATTATTTGCTCCCAGTTGCAAGTGCACAAGTTAAGTCTTGTGTCATGCTTGCAGCTCTTTATGCTGAAGGAGTAACTAAGATAGAAGAAGGTTCTGTCACTAGAGACCATACCGAGAATATGTTCAAACAGTTTGGCATACCCCTAAATATAGAAAATTCATACAGCAAAAAGTGTATTAGTCTGGGTAACATAAATTCTATTAATCCAACTAATATTGATATTTGTGGCGACTTTTCCTCAGCTGCTTTTTTTATACTGGCAGGTTTGATTTGTCCTAAGTCAGATCTTTTGATCAAGAATGTCGGTATCAATAAGACAAGAATTGGACTTCTTCATGCCCTAAGGCACATGGGCGCAAATATTCAACTTATAAATCAAAAAGAAAGTATTGAGCCTACTGCAGACATTTCAGTAAAGAGCTCAAATCTAAAAGGCATTACTTTAAATACTGATTTAGTAGCAAATATGATTGATGAAATGCCCGTCTTTTTTATTGCTGCAGCTTTATCTGATGGTGTAACAATTGTTAAAGACGCAAAAGAATTAAGAACAAAAGAGAGCGATCGCCTACAAGCCATGGCTGACTCCTTATCGTCATTTGGAGTGAAGCATGAGCTCGAAGAGGACGGTATTAAAATTTATGGTCTAGGATCGAAAGGAGTCTTAAATTCAACCAATATAAACTCTCACGGAGATCATAGAATAGCCATGGCCAGCGCTATAGGCTCTCTGCGATCTGAAAATGAAGTTAACATATTAGACTGTATAAATGTAAATACCTCCTTTCCAAATTTTGTCGATACATGTAAAGAAATAGGTATAGAAATAGAACAATCATGAATGAATTAGATATTCCAGTAATTACCATTGATGGGCCTAGCGGTGCTGGCAAAGGAACTATTGCCCAGATGTTAGCTTTAGAGCTATCTTGGAATATATTAGATAGCGGGGCCTTATACAGAACATTAGCGTATTTTATGCAAGAAAATAAAATTTCTCTTGATATATTCAATGAAAAAAAAGAAGAAATTGAGCAAAGATTTCATGTTTCATTTGATCCTGGAGTTCCTGGAGAACCTGTGAAAGTTATATTTGAAGGTAAAGACATAACATCTTTGGTAAGGACTGAAGAGATAGCAAGATTAACCTCTAATCTAGCTGCAGAGCCAATAATTAGAGACTTCATTAAGCCTTGTCAGAGGGACTTTATGCAAGCTCCAGGTTTAATTGCTGATGGTAGAGATATGGGGACTGTAATTTTTTCTGACGCAAAGCACAAAATCTTCCTTACTGCTTCAGTAGAAGAAAGAGCCAAAAGACGACAAACACAGTTGAAAAGACAGGGTTTGGAGGTTAACATGCGCTCCCTTTTACAAGAGTTAGAGGAGAGGGATAGAAAAGATACTGAGAGGGAGCATTCTCCGTTAATTCCAGCTGAAGACTCTGTGATAATTGATACAAGTAATTTAAACCCTGAAGGAGTGGTAAAGGAAATAAAAACTTACCTTTAAAAAAGAATATGGCAGCGAGCTTTGAACAATTATTAGATGAAAATCTAAGTACCGTAATTATGAAACAAGGCAGTCTTGTGACTGGTATTGTTATAGACATTTTAGACAACCACGTAGTGGTGCACGTAGGGTTGAAATCTGAAGCAGTGGTTCCTGTTTCAGAGTTTTATAATGAATCGGGCGAACTAGAATTAGAAGTTGGTGATGAAGTTCAACTAACTTTAGAGGCCATTGAAGATGGCCATGGTAATACTCGTGTTTCCAGAGAAAAAGCAATTAAACAAGAAGTTTGGAAAAGAATTGAAGACTGTCTGGCACAAGACTCAATACTCAAAGGTTTAATAACCGGTTCCGTAAAGGGTGGAATGACCGTAGATGTTCAGGGCATTAAAGCATTTCTTCCAGGATCTCTAGCTGAAGTTATTCCTACAAAAGATTTAGAGCATCTCGTTGGTAACTATGAAGAATTCAAAGTTATAAAATTAGATAAAGATAAAAATAACGTAGTCCTTTCAAGAAAAGCAGTACTTCAAGAAGTAAACTCTGAAGAAAGGGAAAAACTTTTAGCTACTTTGGCAGAGGGCCAAGTAGTAAAAGGAGTGGTCAAAAACTTAACAGATTACGGAGCTTTTGTTGACTTAGGTGGCATTGATGGATTACTACATATAACTGATATCTCGTGGAGTAGAATTAATCACCCATCTGAAGCTATAAAAATAGGCGAGCAACTTGATGTTAAGGTTATAAAATACGATGCGGAAGAAAAGAAAGTGTCCCTTGGCATCAAACAGTTGATTGATGACCCTTGGGTGGGCATTGAATCCAAATTCCCTCTTAATACTTCTGTTATGGCGTCTGTTACAAACCTTACTGACTATGGTTTCTTTGCAGAAATCGAACAAGGTGTTGAAGGACTAGTCCATGTGTCTGAGATTGATTGGACTAATAAAAACATTCATCCTTCGAAGGTAGTTCAACTTAAAGACCAAGTAGAAGTTATGATTCTTGAAGTTGATGAAGAAAAGAGAAGAATTTCATTAGGACTAAAGCAACTTACTGAAAATCCTTGGCAGGTTTTTGAACATACTCACAAAGAGGGGGACAAAGTATCAGGAGCCATCAAATCCATAACTGATTTTGGAGTTTTCATAGAACTGCAAGGTGGAATCGATGGCTTAGTGCATCTTTCTGATATTTCATGGGACGAAAGTGAGGAGTCAGTTAGATCCTTAAATAAGGGTGATGTTGTTGAGGCATTAGTACTTTCTATAGAGGCAGATAGAGAAAGAATATCTCTAGGTATGAAGCAGTTAGTATCCGACTCGTTTGGAGACTTCGCTGAAGCAAACAAAAAAGGGTCTAGAGTAAATGCAATAATCCTTGGTGCTTCCGATGACAGAATTGATCTAAAACTGACTGAGGATGTCAAAGGCTATCTCCCAATGAAAGACTACACTAATTCCATGTCTGAAACTCCTATCGAGGAAGGGGCTGAGATTGAAGTGGTTATAGCAAATATCAATCGTAAAGATAGAGAAGTTATCCTTTCCTTAAGAGCTTTAGAAAAGCAAGAAGAAAAAAGTGCGCTCAAGGATAATGCTTTAAAGAACAAAGAAATCGAAGATGCCACAAAATCAAATATCGGCGACCTAATTAAAGCTGAAATGAAAGACTCTAAGTCGGAAGATGAATAAATCTGATCTTGTTAAGAAGTTATTTAAAAAGAAAGATTCATTTACCGAGGACGATTTAGAAAAGTCTACAAACACAATTTTAAATTTCTTATCTGATACTTTATTTAAAGGAGATAGAGTTGAAATTAGAAATTTTGGTACTTTCTCAACACGCAAAAGAGAAAAAAGGATTTCCAGGAACCCAAAAACTGGAACTTCTGTATTAGTTGAAGAGAAATCGCATCCTTACTTCAGAGCCTCTAAAA
>CALIUO010000052.1 GCA_938048695.1 uncultured SAR86 cluster bacterium | reverse complement strand
TAGCAAATTTAATTATTGCAATATTTATTATTATTTGGGCAATAAGATTAAGCTCATTTTTATTTCTAAGAATATCTAAAGATGGCGAGGATAAAAGATTTAGATCTATAAAACCAAATCTGACTCAATTTTTTATGACTTGGACATTGCAAGGTATGTGGGTCTCTTTATGTTCGATGTGCGCGCTTACAGCAATTAACACAGGCAGGTTAGAAGTGATGAATATATACTTTATTATAGGTGCTTGTATATTTGTAACAGGGCTTTATATTGAAATCAAAGCAGACAATCAAAAAAGTAGATTTAGATGCATTCCAGAAAATAGAGATAGATTTATTACAGACGGTTTATGGTCTAAATCTCGACATCCAAACTACTTTGGCGAAGTTCTCTTATGGTCGGGCATTGCAGTTATGTCAGTATCCGCTCTTGAAGGCTTACAATATATAACTTTAATTTCTCCAATATTTACTTATCTGTTATTAGTTCATGTAAGTGGTGTAAGGATGCTTGAAGCTAGAGCAGATATAAAATGGGGACAAGATCCTGAATACAAGAATTATGTCGAAAAAACGCCTATGTTATTCCCAAAATTATAAGCAATATTTATATGTATTTTTTCTAATTTATTATTTTGTATATAAAACTTTGGCTGTTAGAATAGTGGAACTTTTAAGGGAGTCAGTTATGAAAAACTATAAGGTTATTGCCTTGGCTACAGTTTTGTCATTTTCATTTTTAGCGCAAGCAAATGAATCAGAGGCGGTAGTTGTTGAGGCATCAATGGAGAATGTGCTTGAGGTTGGAAGGGAAAATCAACAACTTTCAGCTGCCTCTCAAAGCAGAATAGATAGCACAGAAAGGCAAACAGACAAAATAGTAAACGAATATAAAGTTGTCGCAAAACAAGTAGAAGGACTTAAACTCTATAACGAACAAAAAAGAATTCAGATCAAAGCACAATTAGAGCTTATGGATAAGCTGGATGCTCAACTTGATCAAGTTGTTGTTATGCAGAGACAGATCCCACCTTTGGCTCAAAGAATGCTAGAAAGTCTTGAGAATTTCATCAATCTTGATACTCCTTTTAGAATTGAAGAAAGACAAAATAGAATTGATCTTGTAAGGGCTTCACTTGCAAAACCAAAAGTAACAGCATCTGAGCAAGTAAGACAAGTGCTAGAGGCATACAATATTGAAGCTGAATATGGTAGAAAAATTGATTCATATGAAGCAACTGTAGAAGGAAAAGTTGTAAATATACTAGTAGTTGGAAGAATTGGTATGTTCTATCAAACTAAAGATGAAACAGAAACTGGTTTTTGGAATAATGATTCACAATCTTGGGAAATTATTGATGGTTACAGAAGACCCGTGAGAGATGGTATTAGAATGGCTAAGAAACTAGCTCCAACAGATATGTTAACAATTCCTGTTCTTAAAGGAGGTGCATAATGCATTTTTTCAAAAATAATCTACTAATACTTCCTTTATTGATAAGTCTGATAGTGTCAGCTTTTATTTCTGCACAAGAAGATGCAGAGGAGACAGCTCAAGCATCAACAATAACTGAGTTATTGCAACTTGTGAAAGAAGGAAAAACAAAAGAACAAGCGATTAATAATAAAAGAGAGCAAGACTTTTTATTAAATAAAAATAGGCAAGCTTCTATATTAGCTGCCGAAAAAAGAGAATTAGCAAGGCAAGAGAAAATTGCTGATACTTTAGAGGCTGAATATAAGAAAAATGAAGAAATATTAAGAGTTAAAGAAGAGGCATACCAAAAAGAATTAGGTTCGCTTGTTGAGCTTTTTGGGCATTTACAAAGCTCTGCATCTGAGGCAGCCGTTCAACTTTCAGATTCTCTGACTAGTGCACAATATGGAAGGGACAGAGTAACTTTTTTAAATGATCTTACAGCAAAAATGTCAGAAACAACTGAATTGCCAACAATAAGAGAAATTGAAGGCTTATGGTTTGAATTGCAAAGAGAAATGGCTGCAAGTAAAGAAGTTGTATCATTTTCAACTAATGTTGTAGATGTAAATGGTGAGACATCAGAATGTGATGTTACAAGAGTAGGCTTATTTAATGCAGTATGTGATGGAAAGTACTTAGAATATGCAGCTTCTGAGGGTAAATATGCTTTTCTTCCTAGACAACCTGCTGGTAGATATACAAAAACTGCAAAAAATGTTGGCAAAGCATCAACAGGTGAAATGGTTAAGTTTGGTGTTGATCCAACCGGACCTACTGGCGGAAGTTTATTGGCAAATCTCATCCAAACTCCATCTTTAGCGGAAAGAGCAGCTCAGGGTAGAGAAGTTGGTTATGCAATTATAGCTGTTGGTCTAATAGGAATTATATTTGCAATATATAAATTAGTTGAACTTTCTAATATTACAAGGGCAGTTAAAAAACAAGCTCAAAATCCTGGTGATGCTGAATCATCAAATGCATTGGGAAGAGTCCTAATGGCTGGTAAGGCAAACTTTGATAAAGATATTGATACTTTAGAGCTCAAGTTGGCTGAGGCTATCATGGCTGAAAGACCTCAAATCGAAAGAGGTATAAGTGGTATTAGAATTATTTCTGTAGTTGCTCCTTTAGCAGGATTGCTTGGAACAGTAACAGGTATGATTGTAACTTTCCAAATGATTACATTATATGGAACCGGTGATCCTAAACTAATGGCTGGTGGTATATCACAGGCACTTGTTACAACTGTATTAGGTTTATTAGTAGCTATTCCAACTACACTTCTTCATTCTTTTGCAGCTTCATCTGCAAAATCAATAATTGGTGTGTTAGAAGAGCAAAGTACTGGTATTTTAGCTGAGCACGCAGAAACTAAATAAAATATATGTTGTACGCATTTAGTGAAGCTTTACTCTCCATAAGAGACTTTATGGAGCAGGGAGGAACTGTCCTCTGGCTAATTGCTATATTAGTATTTTTTATGTGGGGTATGATTTTCGAGAGAATTTGGTATTTATCTCATGGTCACAATTCATATGTTGATAAATTAGCAAATCAA
>CALIUO010000051.1 GCA_938048695.1 uncultured SAR86 cluster bacterium | reverse complement strand
GTGTAGCTGTTTTTAATTCTGTATTATCGTGCTCTGCTATTACTAATATACTCATGAAATCACCTTTGCTTCATTTTTTAATTTATCTACTAATTGATCAATACTCTCGACCATTATTCCTGCTGCCCTTTCAGGTGGTGGACTCACTTTGAGAGTGTTTTGTCTTGGAGCTAGATCTAGTCCTAGGTCTGCCGACTGAAGGGTCTCTAGTGGCTTCTTCTTAGCTTTCATTATGTTCGGTAAAGAGGCATATCTAGGCTCATTTAATCTAAGATCAGTTGTGATGATTGCAGGCATTGTTAAGGATAATGTTTGCAACCCTCCATCGATCTCACGAGTTACCTGAACCTTGCCATCCTGAATATTAACCTCTGAGGCAAAAGTACCTTGAGGAAGATCAAGCATTGCTGCAAGCATCTGACCTGTTTGGTTAGAGTCTCCATCTATAGCTTGTTTTCCAAGTATTATTAAATCAGGGCTTTCTTTTGAAACTACTTCTTTTAATGCTTTCGCAACCCCAAGAGGTTCTACTGACTCATCGGTTTCAACTAAGATAGCCCTATCAGCTCCGAGAGCTAAACAAGTTCTTAGTTGTTCTTGAGAAGCTGAATCTCCAACAGATACCGCAACTACCTCCTCTGCATTTCCGGCTTCTTTTATTCTTACTGCTTCCTCTATAGCTATTTCACAAAATGGATTTATTGCCATTTTGGCATTGCTAAGATCTGGACCACTTTCGTCAGATTTTGCTCTGACTTTAACGTTGTAATCTACAACTCTTTTAACAGGTACGAGAATCTTCATACTATTTTCCTTCTATGGTAAAATTTAACTTGCGTATTCTATAACTGCTGCCCCTCTCAATACAAATAAATAAAAGTATGGAAAATATCGAAAGAGAATCAATGGAGTATGATGTAGTCGTTGTCGGAGCTGGACCGGCAGGATTATCTGCTGCTATTAAGCTTAAACAATTAGCTAATGAACAATCTAAAGAGATATCTATTTGCGTTGTTGAAAAGGGATCCGAAGTAGGTGCACACATATTATCTGGAAATGTTTTTGATCCTAAAGCTCTAAACGAACTTATTCCCAATTGGGAAGAGCTAGGCGCACCATTGAATACACCAGTTAAAAAAGATTCAGTTAGATACTTACTGAACGAAAAATCTAATTTTTCTATACCCACTCTATTTGCAACAACCTTTAAAAATCATGGAAATTACATAATGAGTCTAGGTAATTTTTGCAGATGGATGGCTGAATACGCTGAAGGTATAGAGATAGATATCTTTCCAGGATTTACTGCTTCTGAGCTGATTATTCAAGATGAGAAAGTCGTAGGTGTCGCTACTGGAGATATGGGTATAGATTCAGCTGGAGAAAGGAAAGCTTCATTTGAACCTGGAATAAATCTTCTTGCAAAGTATACAATCCTTTCTGAAGGTTGCCGTGGACATTTGGGAAAACAAATTATCAAGAAATTTGAGCTTGATTCAGACAGTGATCCACAACATTATGGAATAGGATTTAAAGAGGTGTGGGATTTAGATCCAGATTTACACGAAGAGGGCTTAGTTGTTCATACTATGGGGTGGCCAGCTGCAAAAGGAGTCTTGTCAGGATCATATTTATACCATGGTGAAAATAGTCAGGCCTTCTTAGGCTACATAGTACCTTTAGATTATGATAATCCTCATATCAGCCCTTTCGATGAATTCCAACAATGGAAACATCAGTCCTCTATACAAAAATATCTAAAAGGTGGAACTCGTACAGCTTATGGTGCCAGAGCTTTGATTAAGGGCGGGCATCAATCCATGCCAAAAATGCATTTTCCTGGAGGAATGTTAGTGGGAGATGATGCAGGTACAATGAATTTTCCGAGAATTAAAGGGACTCATACCGCTATGAAATCTGGAATGATAGCAGCAGAGAGTCTTTTCGAAGAATTCTACAAAGAGAGTCCTAAAGCAGATGTCGATAGTTTTTCAGAGAAACTTAAATCTTCATGGCTAGAAACAGAATTACATAAAGCGCGTAATTTCCTGCCGTTCATACACAAGTATGGAACTCTTTTAGGTGTTGCTTTAGCAGGAGCCGATCAGCTTTTATTCAGAGGTAAATTACCTTTTACTCTTCACCATGATACTCCTGATCATGAGTGCCTTAAAGAAGCTTCTAAAATGCCTGAGATAACTTATCCTAAACCTGATGGAGTAATTAGCTTCGACAAGCTTTCCTCAGTCTTTCTTTCAAATACTAACCATGAAGAAGACCAACCTTGTCATTTAGTGCTTACAGATCCATCAATACCTCTTAGTGTAAATTTACCTAAATACGATGAACCGGCACAGCGATATTGTCCAGCAGGAGTTTATGAGATTGTTGAAAAAGATGGAGAAAAACAGTTCCAAATTAACGCTCAAAACTGCGTCCATTGTAAGACTTGTGACATAAAAGACCCTTCACAAAATATAAATTGGGTAACCCCAGAAGGAGCAGGTGGACCAAATTACCCAAATATGTAATAAAATCAATAATTTACATTCAATTAAAAATGTTTGTAATTTTTTAAAAAAAAGCTTGCAAATATAAATAAATAATATAACATACATTGTTACCTATCAGACCGACTTGGAAACAACTCGAGACGAAGAAAAGAGAGAAAGATAGGTTAGAGAACGAAAGGTGAAAGCTCTAAAAAGCAGCTAGCAAAAAAAGTTTTTTGGACCACCAAGGTTGAAAGAGAAATCAACCAAGGAGCTAGACAAAATCTCGGTTTAGACACTTTCGAACTCGAACTAAGACAGAGCCTTGGCTCTGTTTTTTTTTGCTTACTGCAAATGATAAAAACTTCCAGAGCTGAATATACCGTGAACCCCCCCTACTTCTTCAGATATATCTACCAACCTATAAAAGACATTTCTAGTTAATAAACCTTCTAAATTTTTCCTCACTAAAACATATGGTGAAGGCTCATTATCATCTTTATTAGTTTCTATTCTTAGTGGATGATTTTTATTTACTTCAAAGACCTCTTCGGTATTTGTTTTAAAACTAATAACTTGTTCTTTATTTTTTTTTGTTACTTCGAAATCAACAATGACAAAAGGTTTGTCTTCTACCTCAATTTTAATCTTCTCTACAGGAGTTACTAAGAAATATCCTTCTTTATCAAATCTAAGTACGCGACTAAATAAATTGACCATTCTCTGTCTTCCGATAGGAGAATTCATAAAATACCATTTCCCTTGTCTATCTATTTTCATAGATACATTTTCACATAGAGGTGGATTCCAATCATCAACTGGCGGAAATGTATCTTCATCTAACTTAGATAGCTCTGAAAATATAGATGAAAGAGATAGTGTTTTATCGGTCATTAAAAAAGAAAAACATTTCCTATTAATTGAATTGCAATTATAACCAGAATTAATCCAAGAAACTTCTCGAAGAATTTAAAAAAAGTTAGAAACTGGGCCTTAAAAGCGTCACTTGTAAAAATATATGAAAGTAATGAAAACCATATAAAAGTTGCAAATGCCATATAAAGACCGTAGAACATTAAATTACCCTGTGTCTGGCCATTCAGTACAACACCAAACAATGTTATAAAAAATAATAAAGCTTTTACATTTGTGATGTTTGTTAACATTCCTGCTACAAAACCATTGGCATTACTCCATTTATTATCTTCTACTCTATTTTTATTAAAGTCTGATGTGTTGATAATGGAGGTAATTCCTAAATACAAAAGATATGCAGAACAAATTGACTTTAGAAAAAGTAAATAAGATTCATTAGATGCTATTAAGAATAAAATGCCAGTTACAGCCAAAAAAGAGTGGAATAAAATTCCAACGCCGATTCCTCCTGAACTCCATAAAGCAACTCGTCTTCCGTATCTTATACTCTGCCTAGTTATCAAAACATAGTCTGGACCTGGACTCATCACAGCGAAAAGATGCAATACAATTACAGTGATAAATTCATTCATATGAAAGTTGGTTCAACCTCTAGAACTATGCCGGTTTTTAAAAAAATATCTTCTATGATTTCATTAGAAAATTTAACTATCTCTTCGCCATAAGTTTCTTCATAGGTTACAAGAACAAGAGAATGTTGATCGGATATGCCTATGTTATCTCGCCGAAATCCTTTCCATCCATAATGTTCTAAGAGATTTGCAGAGGAAATTTTTACAGTATTGTCCTGTTCCAAGATGTGAATGCTTGAAGGTAGTTTTAATTTCTTATAGTCCTCTGCACTCAGATAAACATTCTTGAAAAAACTCCCTACATTTGGAAATTCAACATAATTTGGTAATACTCTAGTACGTACTTTCACTACTGCATTAAATACATCGATAGGTTCTATTGACCCTTCCTTCAACCCTGCGTTGAATATCTCATCTTTTAAGGATTTATAGGAAAGATTAGGTTTAGGATCATCATTAAATTTGAAAGTAACAGATAAAATGAATAGTTCTGGTCTGGTCTTAAAAATACTTGTACGGTAACCAAAATTACACTCTTTTTTATTAAAAGTTCCGATTCTATTTTCATTCAGATCAACAAAAGTTACTTCTTCTATGCAGTCAGAAATTTCAATACCATAAGCTCCTATATTTTGTATTGGTCCTGCGCCTACTGTACCCGGTATCAAAGCTAAGTTTTCTAGGCCATACTTTCTATTCGTCACAGTCCATTGCACAAACTCATGCCAGTTCTCTCCACCTTCAACTTTTATAGTA
>CALIUO010000050.1 GCA_938048695.1 uncultured SAR86 cluster bacterium | reverse complement strand
GAGAAACTGTAATCCAGATAGTAAGTTCACCTAAATGGTCTTGTCCACCTATCAGTAAATCAAAACTATCAGAAGTGAAAAAACTTATGGACTTCTTAATTAATGAGGGATCAGAAAGTTATTTTTTAGAAAAATGTTTCACGTTTAATTCGTCCTCACAAGAAGCGATTGTTTATGAGCATGAATGGTCACACAGCCTGACCAGTTATTATGAGTATGTTGTGAAAGATAAAATTAACAACAAGGTCTTCCTGCTCATAATAACGTATGAATAAAACTCTAGAGAAGTTACCTAATAATATTTGGATTCTCGCCGCTGGACTTTTATGTGTCGGTGCTGGCCAAACAATTGTTTTTATTACTATACCTCCCATAGCTCGTGACTTAGGCTTGAATGAAGTTCAGATTGGTTCTATTTTTGCGACCTCTGCAATAGCATGGATGATTCTAAGTCCTGTATGGGGATCATTAAGTGATTCAATCGGAAGGAAGAAGATAGTTATTGTAGGCTTGTTGGGTTTTGCAATATCACTAGTATTGTTTAGCTTTACAATTTCACTTGGTCAAAAAGAACTCCTAACTGGCAGTCTATTATTCTTCTTACTTGTTTCTGCAAGAGTACTCAACGGAATTTTTGGCAGTGCTACGAGACCATCATCTGGGGGTTGGGTGGCAGATATAACTTCAATTGATTCTAGAAGCAGAGCTTTTGCACGACTAGACTCTGGATTTTCAATGGGAAGAATATTAGGACCTGCTCTTGCTGGACTTCTGCTGTTGGTTTCTTATACGGCACCTTTTTTCTTCTTTGCGGCAGGAGCTTTTATTGTAATTTTCTTAGTAATTTTTCAAAAATCGCCATCTAAAACGCCTTCTGCTAAAGAAGTGAAGAAATTATCAATGCTGGATTCAAGAGTTTGGCCTTTTTTGGTTGTTTCTGCTGCATTTGGAATCTGTAACGCTTCACTATTTCAAACTTCTTCTTTCTTTTTTCAGGATGTCATAACCCCATCTTCAGATAACTATATAGCTTTGGCTAGTATAGGGTTTATGCTGACGGGCCTTGGTGTGCTTAATGGTCAGCTTTTGATAGCGGATAGATTACAAACTTCACCCGGGTCTCTAATAAAATTAGGAGTCATATTAAACTGTATTTCGCTTGCGGGTTATGCCTTTAGCTCTTCATTAGTTCAAGTATATATTTGTCTTTTCTTCTTTGGACTTGGTAATGGTATGCTTGGTCCAGGAATATCATCTTCCCTATCTTTATCAGTCGGCAAGGATTATCAAGGCGCAGCAGGAGGCTTTCTTGGAATGGTTATTCCGGTTGGTCACGTAGCTTCACCCATAATTTCAATGCCTTTGTATATAGTTAATCCTATATACCCTTATCTATTAGGTGCATCTTTAATGTTTCTTTGTACTTTATTTATTTTTACTAATAAAAGACATAAATGGATAAGAGATAAGCACTACAGAGAAGATAGAAATCTAGAAGTGTTTGAAAATTCACAATAATCCTTTTAACGGTTATTTATTAATATTTGTTATAGTAGAAGAGTAAAACAAGGAGAGAAAATGTTTAAAGAAGACTTACTTAAAGGGAAGAGAATATTAGTAACTGGTGGTGGATCTGGTCTTGGTAAAGAAATGTCTAGATACTTCTTAAAATATGGAGCTGAAGTACTTATTTGTGGAAGAAGAGTCAGTGTTTTAGAAGACACTGCAAAAGAGCTCATGGATGAACAGGGAGGTACAGTTAAATGTTACGGATTAGATATAAGAGGCGCACAAGATGTAGACAATACTATCAACGAAATATTTGAGGAGGCTCCTATACATGGATTAGTTAATAACGCAGCGGGAAATTTTATTTCGCGTACACAAGATTTATCACATAGAGGGTTTGATGCAATTGCAAGTATCGTTTTTCATGGAACTTTTTATGTAACCCACTCTGTGGGAAGAAGGTGGTTAGAACTTGGAATGGGGGGTAATATAATTTCTATATTAGCAACTTGGGTTTGGACAGGGTCAGCTTTTACCGTCCCTTCAGCTATGTCCAAAAGTGGTATCCATGCTATGACACAGTCTTTAGCTACAGAATGGGGGAAAACGGGCATCAGAATTAATGCTATTGCTCCAGGGCCATTTCCTACAGAAGGAGCATGGGCTAGACTCTCTCCTGGACAAGATCCTAATGAAGCTGCATCAGACTCTAGCGGTGCTTATAGTCAAAATCCGATGGGCAGAGTAGGGGAAATGGAAGAACTTGGTAACTTAGCAACTTTTTTAATGGCAGATGGATGCAATTATCTTAATGGTCAGACAATTGCCATAGATGGAGCAGAGTATCTTACCGGTGGAACTTTTTATCGCGCTCTAGCGTCTATGAAAGACGAGGATTGGGCTGCAATCAGAGACACTATTAAAACAACAAACGAAAAAGACAAGGCAAAAAGGTCTGTCTGATCTAAAACTAAGGGGAATAAATATGAGTGAAGAAACAATACAAGAAATGCATCGAGTCTTAGAGCTACAAAAAGCTCTCAATATAAGTGAAGGTGCACCAGATACAAAACTTAGAAAAGATCGTCTTGATAGAGTCATTGCCATGGTTAATAAATATCAAGACCAAATCGTTAAATCCGTTAATGATGATTTTGGTAACAGAGATCCAGTAATGTCTGCGGTTACTGAAGTGGCTTCAGTAATCGGCCCTATGGAACATGCCAAGAAAAATCTAAAGAATTGGATGAAAACAGAAAAAAGAAAAGCTGCCATTGCCCCTCTAGGTTCGGCATTATCTCTTCTTGGAGCAAAGGCTGAAGTTAAATATCAACCTAAAGGAGTTGTAGGAGCTATTAGTCCTTGGAATTTTCCTGTAAATCTTGCTTTAGCTCCGTTGGCCGGCATTATTGCCGCAGGTAACAGAGTTATGCATAAACCTTCTGAACTCACACCAGCCACTTCAGATGTCTTGAAAATAATGATTGAGGAGTACTTTGATGAAGGTGAAATGGCAGTTTTTGTAGGTGGACCTGAGGTAGGAGCTGCCTTTAGCGGACTACCATTCGATCATTTAATGTATACAGGTAGTACTGCGATTGCGAAACATGTCATGAAAGCTGCATCTGAAAACTTAGTTCCATTGACTTTAGAGTTGGGAGGTAAATCTCCAGTTGTAGTGGGTAAGAGTGCCAAGATGCAGGACGTAGCACAAAGAGTAATGCAAGGAAAAACCATGAATGCTGGGCAAATTTGCTTAGCTCCTGACTACGCTCTGGTCCCTGAAGAAAAAGTAGATGAGTTTGTGAAAGCAAGTGTTGCGGTTACCTCTGACATGTATCCTGAACTAAAAGATAACGATGATTTTACTTCTATTGTTAATCAAAAACATTACGACAGAATTCAAGGACTTCTTGAAGATGCGAAAGAGAAGGGTGCAGACGTGGTAGAGATCAATCCCTCTAATGAAGATTTTTCTCAACAACCTCATCATAAAATTCCTCCAACTCTCTTATTAAATCCTTCTGAAGATATGAAGATAATGCAAGAAGAGATATTTGGACCAGTATTGCCAGTTAAAACATATAAGGATGTCTCTGAATCAGTAGATTATATTAATAGTAAGGATAGACCCTTAGGTCTTTATTATTTTGGTGAAGATAATGCAGAAAAGGATTTTGTTTTAGACAATACAACTTCTGGAGGCGTTACTGTAAATGATGTAATTTCTCATATCCAGATGGAAGATCTTCCTTTTGGTGGGGTTGGTCCAAGCGGCATGGGCTCTTACCATGGATACGACGGATTTAAGGAATTTAGTCATGCAAAGGCAGTATATAAGCAAACTAAATTCAACTTGATGAAGTTAGCAGGTCTCGTACCACCCTATAAAAAAAAGGAAGAAAAAACTAATACTGCATAAATAGTAGTAAAAGTTGATATAGGATTCTTATGAAAAATATATCTCTTTTTTTGGCCTTAAAATATTTCCGTTCCAGAGGTAAAGGATTTGTGTCTTTTCACTCTGGAATGGCAATTTTTGGAATATCGATAGGTATAGCAATTCTTATACTTGTTACATCTGTGATGAATGGATTTCAGAGAGAACTTAAAGAAAGGGTTCTCGAGACTATCCCTCATGCATCTATTTTAGGAGATATTCAGTTATCTGAATTTGCTGCTATTGAAAAAACGCTTTACAAAAATCAAGAAGTAAAAGGAGTAGCACCTTATATTGAAACACAAGGTCTTTTAAGTTCAGGATCATATCTAAAAGGTGTTTATTTTTATGGAATAGTTCCCGAGCATGAAAAAACTGTCTCAA
>CALIUO010000049.1 GCA_938048695.1 uncultured SAR86 cluster bacterium | reverse complement strand
CTTGAAAATGAAGGCACAGGATTTTCTGAGGCTAGTTTTGAGCAACTTGATTCACTTTGGGAAGATTCTAAAAAACTGAGTTAGAATTTACTCATGGATATTTTTAAAGGTGTTATAGCTTTCTTGGTTGTAGTCCTAAATACTCTATTTTGGTGTATTTTCTTGCTATCTATTGCAGTTTTTAAGCTTATTATTCCAATAGAAGGCTGGAAAAGACTTTGTACTAAATTAATAATCAATATTGGAGAGTGTTGGATTTTCTGTAACGGTTTGTGGATGAAAATCCTTCATAGACCCGAATGGAAAATAGAAGGATTTGAGTCCTTAGATAAAAATAACTGGTATTTATCTGTAGCTAACCATCAATCTTGGGCAGATATCTTTGTGCTTCAAGCAATAACGAATCGAAACATACCCATGCTTAAATTTTTTATGAAGCATGTTCTTATTTGGGTTCCTGTTATTGGATTAGCATGGTGGGCACTGGATATGCCCTTCTTAAAAAGATATACGAAGGAGGAACTTGAAAAAAATCCTAAACTCAGAGGGAAAGATATAAGAGCTATGGAAAAATCTTTTGAGAGATTTAGCAGATATCCGGTATCAATTTTTAGTTTTGCCGAAGGTACTCGATTCACAGAAGATAAAAAAGAAAGTCAAAATTCAAAATATAACTACCTTCTGAACCCTAAATCAGGAGGTATTGGATTAACGCTCACAACCATGCCATATATAAAGCTTATGCTTGATTTTACAATCGTCTACCATAGCGATGTGAGGACCTTTTGGGATTTTTTATGCGGGAAAATGTCTAAAGTTACTATAAAAGTTCGCGAGGTAGAAATTCCAAGCAATCTTCTAGGAAAAAACTATGAAGAAGATATAAGATTCAGAGATGAATTGAAAACTTGGATGGAAAACCTTTGGAGAGAGAAGGATAAATATATAGAGGAACTAAAACATGATTGATTTGTATTACGCACCAACCCCTAACGGATGGAAGATTTCCATTATGCTTGAGGAATGTGAATTGGACTATAGGGTCATACCAGTCAATTTAGGCAAAGGTGATCAATTTACGCCTGAATTTTTAAAAATCAGTCCTAATAACAGAATGCCAGTTATTGTCGATCATAATAATGTTATCGATGGTGAACCTTTGAGCATATTCGAGTCTGGAGCAATACTTATTTATCTTGGTGAAATGGCAGGTAAATTTTTTCCCCAGGAACAACCTCATAGAGAAAGAGTATTGGAGTGGTTATTTTGGCAAGTTGGTGGATTAGGGCCCATGGCAGGACAAGTTAGTCACTTCGTAAACTATGCTCCTAATTTTCCGGGTGATCATTCCTATTCCGAAAAGCGTTACAAGAACGAGTACGACCGACTCCTTGGTGTGATGAATAATGTTCTTGAGCAAAGAGAATACCTGGCCGGAGAGTACTCTATTGCAGACATGGCATCTTTTCCTTGGATTACAGCCTATAAGCGATACGAAGTTGATTTAGATACTTTTTCCAATGTGAGGCGTTGGTTTGATAGCATAAAATCAAGACCTGCAGTAAGGAAGGGAATTGAGGTTGGAAAAGAAAATAGAAGTTTCGGAAAAGGAATTACTCAGGAAGGTCTAAAAACTATGTTCAGCCAGGATTCGAAGAGCATAGCCGAAATGGCAGAAGATAAAAAGAAATAGGATTATATGATCTCTTCTATTAGCTGAATCCTATCATTTCCGAAATACATATCTTTGTCGTTAATGAAAAATGTTGGAGATCCAAAGCCCCCTCGATCCATCAATTCTTGAGTATTTGAGATCAATTGTTCTTTCACGTCTTGTGTTGCTATAAACTCAAGAAAATCTTTTTCTTCAGCTCCATTATTTAATGCAATTTTAGACAGAATTGTATCATCTGATATATCTATGCCTTCAGTCCAATAGGCATGGAATACATCTTCTAAATAAGTTTCTATTTTTCCATTATTGATGAAATAAAAAGCACCTCTCATAGCTTTAACACTATTAATTGGAAATATCTTTGGCCAATTAATATCTATCTTTCGCAAGTTAGCCCAATCCTGAAGATCTTTTTGGGAATACTCTAATTTTTCTTTTACGGGATTCTTTCTATTTTCATACACACTTGGATTTATCGAATTAAATATTCCGCCTACCAGAATGGGTTTCCAAATAATCTTGAAATCTTTTTTTTTATTCAGATCCAAAATCCCCCTGAAAGAAAGATAGGTCCACGGGCTGCTACAATCTAGGTAATATTCTATTTTCTGCATTTTATTTACTAAAGTGTAATTCAGACATTCTTCAAAGATATATCAAAATAATAATTTAATGAATCTAATTTTTATATAAAATAGAAAACGCTCGTTCTTCCCTTACATTATGATAAATAAATTTCTCTTTTTAACTTTATTATTTCTATCGAATACAACATTCACGTCTAATCTTACTGAAAACGATCAATTTATTGTTTCGGAAGCGCAAGTGACGCTCGCAGAAGAAATAATTCAAAAACTAGAATCTAATCACTTAGTAAAAAAAGGTTATGAAAATATAAAAGGTGAGGCTTTCGAAGTTTTCATAGAAAGACTTGATCCTAATAAGAATATATACATAAACCAAGAAGTAGAAAGTATCTTAAGTGATGTAAAAAAAGAATCTTCTTTAAGAAAAGATTTACAAACAGCTTACTACTTATTCAATAAATACGTGGATCGTTATCAAGATAGGTACGAGATTCAAGTTGAATTCTTAAATGAAATGAGTGATAGGGACCTTCAAAGCAATAGAAAGATTAAAAGATCTTTATCTGAAGCTTCGAGGCAAAATTCGATATTTGGACTTAAATCTTTATGGAAAGATCTTAGTACAAATGATGTAATTCAATTGATGTTAGCTGGGAATTCTCTTGAAGAGTCAGTTGATAAAACCATCAAAAGAATGGATAACCAGCTTAACTACTTTGAGCAAACCAGAGAAGAAGATGTATTTGATATATTCGTAAACTCTATTGCATCTATTTACGGCCCTCACACATCTTATATGTCCCCAAAGAGCTCAGAAGATTTTGATATAAATATGAGCCTTTCCTTAGAAGGTATTGGAGCCCTGCTTTCGTCGGATGGACTTTATACATCAATATCCTCACTAGTGCCTGGAGGGCCAGCAGAAAAAACTGAGTCTCTAAATCCAGAAGATAAGATCATAGGCGTGGGTCAAGATGAGGATGGTGAGATTGTAGATGTGATAGGTTGGAGAATTGATGATGTTGTTGATTTAATCAGGGGGCCTAAGGGTTCTAAAGTCAGATTGGAAGTGATTCCATCAACGTCCCTAAGTGATACTGAAACAAAAGAAATAGAGATCATAAGAAATGTTGTAAAGCTTGAAGATCAGGCAGCAGAAAAGAAAATTCTCTCTCTTACAAGAAATAACAAGGAGTACAAGGTTGGTGTCATTCAGCTTCCAGCTTTTTATTTTGATTTTGATGCCTATCAAAAAAGAGACTACAACTACAAAAGTAGTAGTAAAGATGTAAAAAGGCTTCTTAAAGAACTGAAGAATGAAAATGTTGATGGTCTTGTGATTGATCTAAGAAATAATGGTGGGGGCTCTCTATACGAGGCCAATGCTTTAGCGCATTTATTCTTGGGAAGAGGCACTACGGTGCAAGTAAAAAGTTCTAATGGGAATATTCAGGGTTTGGGGGAGCGTTGGGGGTATCAATTTTTTGATAGACCACTTGTTGTGCTTGTGAATAAATTTAGCGCCTCAGCTTCAGAAATATTAGCAGGTGCCATTCAGGATTATGATAGGGGCCTAGTGGTTGGTACGAGTACTTTTGGTAAAGGTACCGTGCAAAAAGTTGACTTATTATCTTCAGGACAAATAAAGTTCACCGAATCAAAATTTTACAGGGTATCGGGTAGTAGTACCCAAAATCTTGGTGTAGAACCTGACATAGCACTACCCTCTTTATTTAATACCGAAGAGTTAGGAGAGAGTAGTTTAGATAGAGCATTGGGGCATGACACAATACCCAAAACCTCTTTCAAAAATTTCAATAGAGTCAAAACTTTTATAGGACCTCTAAGAGAGCAGAGCCTAAAGAGAATAAAGAAATCTGCACTTTTTAGTAGTGTTGAGACAAGAAAGAAGTGGCAAGAAGACAACGAAATTGAATTCTTGGATTTAAATTTAGAAACGCGGATAAACCAAAAAGAAAAAATTGAGGGGTTTTTACTCTCTAATGAGAATGCTTTAAGAGAATCTCTAGGTTTGCCCACATACAATACATATAAAGAGTTTATGGAAAGAGAAGATGATCCAGATTTCCTTGATATAGATGAAGAGATTCTTGGAGAAGCGGCGAATATATTGTTAGATCTTATAGAAATAAAAGAAAAGCCAATATTAGCTTTCAATAAAAAAACCAGCTAACTATGAAAATAATCTCATTCAATATAAATAGCGTAAGAGCTAGACCTCATCAAGTAGAGGCAATTGTTAAAAAACACAATCCTGATGCAATAGGCCTTCAAGAAACTAAAGTCCACGACGATGATTTTCCATATGAAATTCCAGAATCCTTAGGATACAAAGCTCAAATTCATGGTCAAAAAGGACACTATGGAGTCGCTATCTTTACAAAAGATGATCCGGTTGCAGTTCAAAAAGGATTTGAAACTGATACCGAGGAATCACAGAAAAGATTTATATCAGTCACTTTAAAAAAAGGGAGGAAGAGAATTCATATTCTTAATGGCTACTTCCCTCAAGGTGAAGAAAGAAATCATCCAATTAAATTTCCCTATAAAGTTAAGTTTTATAAAGATTTAGTTAAGCATATTAAAAAAAATTATGATCCAAAAGATTATCTGATTGTTATGGGCGATTTGAATATCTCTCCACAAGATATAGATATAGGGATAGGAGAAGAAAACAAAAAAAGATGGTTAAGAACTGGCAAATGCAGCTTTCTACCTGAAGAAAGGGAGATGTTATCTACACTAAC
Source organism: uncultured SAR86 cluster bacterium (assembly GCA_938048695.1). GTDB lineage: Bacteria > Pseudomonadota > Gammaproteobacteria > Magnimaribacterales > Magnimaribacteraceae > Magnimaribacter. The sequence goes on along the minus strand of CALIUO010000049.1, from coordinate 14,353 downwards.
TGACTGGGGTTTATTTGATTCGTACAGAACTCTTTATCCTGAAAAGGACGATGAGTACAGTTGGTTTGATTATAGAAGTAAAGGATTTGAAGACAATCCTAAAAGAGGCTTAAGAATAGATCATATATGGGTAACAAAAAAACTAAACTCTTTTGTTAAAGATTCAGGTATCGACTACGACGTAAGGGGTATGGAAAAACCGTCTGATCATGCTCCAATATGGACTAAATTTGATTTATAAACGTCTCGCTTTAAAAAAACTCTTTAATAGATCTGATGCTTTACCTTCCAAAGGTCCTTGCGAATATCTTACCTTGTGATTCATAAAGTCAGCATCCAGAAGTTTTGTGTTGCTTATAACAGCTCCTGATTTAGGATCAGATGCAGCAAAAACTAGGTTTTCTATTCTGGAGTGAACTAAAAGACCGCAACACATAGCACACGGTTCAAGAGTGACGTATAGAGAAGTTTTCTCTAATCTATAATTATTTAAAACTCTAGCTGCATTTCTTATAACATTCACTTCAGCGTGGCAACTGGGATCAATTGAAGATATAGGACTATTATGGGCTTTTGCTATTATTTCATCATTTAAAGTCAAGACGGCACCCACAGGAACTTCTCCTTCGGCTAGGCCTAGCTTGGCTTCCTCTATGGCTTCCTGCATAAAGAACAGATCTTTGTTCATATGATATCTATTGCAAATTCTTTAATTAATTCAAGCGGTATAATCTCTTGAGCCTTAATATTCGTAGCTTTAGCGATAATAGCTGGCGCGGAGTCAGCCTCATAAGCTTCTAACCATCTATTCGCACATAAACACCACTTATCCCCTTCTTTCAAGCCTGGAAAATTATATTGAGGGACAGGCGTGGAAAGATCATTGCCACGGGAGATGCTAAATTGAAGAAAATCTTCGGTCATCAAAGCACAAACAGTATGGCTCCCATGATCTCGATCAGAAGTATCGCAGCAACCAGTTCTAAAAAATCCTGTAAGCGGATCGCAGCTGCACTCTTCTATTGTTTCTCTAAATATATTTAATTGTGAATTTTCATCCATGAATTATTTTCTCCATCTTGTACATAGGAACCTTATTTCCTATCTTACTCACATATTCTATTTCTTCTACTACTTCATACCCACGTTTTTCGTATAGTAAAATTCCAGAAACGGTTGCCATTAGTTCTGCTTTATCAAAACCAAGCTGTTTAATGGAATATTCTGCTAAATTTAGTATGTAGGTACCTACACCTTTTCTGGCCCAGGATGGGTCAGTGTACATAGCTCTTACTTTAGCAGCATCTTTTCCCGGTACTAATAAATCATTAGACCTATTCGGAGTATGATTACCTCCAAATAAGGTTTTTCTATAACTATAACCGCCAGATCCTACTATTTTTTCTTCATTTTTTACCAAAAAGTAGGTTTTATCTGTAATTAACTGAGTATCAAGACCCATAGATTCCTTGGCAGCTTCTAATTGGTGTTTGTTTAATAACTCCCCTAACAGACTTGTAATAGAAGATTGCATCAAAATCTTTATTTTGGGGATATCTTCTAAGTTAGCCTTTGAGTGATGGAACATAAAAAAGGTACATAAAAAAGGTACATTGTTCAAGAAGTATAAAAATTTTTATTTAGTGTTTACCTTATTTAAGTTTGCATATAAAGACAAGCACCTTTAAAATGGCCAGATCGTGCTTTGGTCCTATTGCTGCGATGTAAAAAAATGGCTAAAACGGAAACTGTTTTACTTTTTCTTATCAATGCTAAGACCAGGTATTTTTTAATTAAACTTTGGGGTAAACAATATGTTTAAAACAAGAATAAGTGGAATGGCGGTTGCTGTTTCTCTTTTAATGTTACCTTCTGTTCCTTCTTTGGTTTCTGCTGCGGACGAAATTGAAGAAGTTGTCGCAGTCGGAACAAGAAGAGAGGCGAGATCAGTCGGTGATTCCCCTGCTCCTGTAGATATTATTAGTGGGTCTGATTTCACTAATCAAGGTGCAGCGGATTTGCCAGATATGATCAGAACTTTAGTTCCTTCATTTAACGTGAACACACAGCCAATAAGTGATGCAGCTACTCTAATTAGACCTGCAAACTTAAGAGGTCTTCCACCAGACAATATGTTGGTACTAGTAAATGGTAAAAGAAGACATAGAGGTGCCGTTATATCTTTCCTAGGAAGTGGTATTTCAGATGGAGCTCAAGGTCCAGATATCTCCGCTATACCATCTATTGCACTGAAACAAGTTGAAGTCCTAAGGGACGGAGCCGCAGCGCAATATGGTTCCGATGCTATTGCGGGTATTATGAATTTTGTCTACAAAGACAACGCTGAAGGTACTCAAATTGAAATCAGAAGTGGTGAATACTCTGATGGTGATGGAGACATGTACAGAGTTGCAGCAAATGTCGGTATGCCTTTTACTGCAAATGGTTTTGCTAACGTTTCAATAGAGCTTCAAGATAGTGACCCAACTAGCAGAAGTGTTCAAAGAGGCGATGCTCAAGCTCTTTATGATGGGGGAAATGCTGCAATATGGAATTACCCTAACCCAGCTCAGGTATGGGGTTCTCCTGAAGTCAGCGATGACATCAAACTCGTTGCCAACATTGGGCTAGAACTTGATGCCAACAAAGAGTTTTATCTTTTTGGTAATTATGCAGAAAGAAAAGTCTTAGGTGGTTTCTTCTTCAGAAACCCTACAAACAGAGGTGGAATCTTTTCAACTGACGGTGGTGCTACTCGTATGGTACTTGACGTAGCTCAAGCAACTACTGGTGCTGCAAGAACATGTCCAGTTGTACCTGTACCAGCTTCTGGTGCTGGTTCAGCTTCTGATACAGCATTAGCGGCAATAATGGCGAACCCGAACTGTTTTGTATTTAACGAAATGTTCCCAGGTGGATTTACTCCTAGCTTTGGTGGTGATGTAAGTGACTGGAGCATAGCTTCAGGTGTGAAAGGCACTACTGAATCAGGAACTATGTACGATATCAGTGTTAGCATTGGTGAAAACACTGCTGATTACCTGATAAGAAATACTCTTAATGGTTCTTTAGGACCTGAATCACCAACTGAATTTAATCCAGGAAGTTACATACAACTTGAAAAGAACTTCAATGTTGATTTCGTAACTCCAGTAAGTGTTGATGGTTGGGCTTCCGATCTCAATGTTGCTTATGGTTTAGAGTTTAGAGAAGAGCAATTCACTGTTGTTTCTGGTAACAAAGAAAGTTGGGAAATTGGCCCTTACTTTAACCAAGGAGCTGGTATAGGTTCTAATGGTTTCGGAGGTTTCAATCCTGATATGGCTGGTGTTTGGGACAGAAGTAATGTTGCTTTATATTTAGATTTAGAAGGTGATATCACTGAAAACTTCTTAGTTGGATTAGCTGCAAGATACGAAGACTTTGATACCTTTGGATCTACAAGCAATTATAAATTCTCAGGGCTTTACAGAGCTAGCGATAGCTTGAGTCTAAGGTTTACAACTAGTACTGGATTCAGAGCTCCAACTCCTGGACAAGGAAATATTTCAAATATATCTACTGTGTCAGGTAGTGATGGTGTTTTATTCCAGAAAGGTACTCTAGCTCCTACTAATCCTGTGTCTATGGCATATGGTGGCAAAGAGCTTCAACCTGAAGAATCTACAAACTATTCTTATGGTTTGGTATGGGATGCAACAGATTCTCTTTCTATAACTCTTGATGCATATTCAATTGAACTAGAAGATAGAATCACTCAAGGTGATGACGTTCAGCTAACAGCTGCAGACATTGCCAACTTAACAGCCCAAGGTGTACCGGGTGCTGGTGATCTTACCAACTTTAGATTCTACGTAAACGACTTCGATACAACTACTGAAGGTGTTGACCTAGTTGCAACATACTCTGCTGAGATGTTCAACGGAAATACTGACCTTACATTCGTGTGGAGTACAGTTGAGACTGAAGTTGATAAAACAAGTGGGTTGGTTGGCGGAGCTAGAATCGGTCAATTAGAGAGCCTACTTCCAGAATCAAGATGGAATCTAACTGCAGTGCATAATACTGGAGATTGGAGACTATTGGCTAGATACAACTGGGTTGATGAGTGGATTTGGTGGGATATATATTCTGATCCAGTTTTCTCTGAAACAGTTGATGATATGTTTACTCTTGATCTAGAGGTCAGCAGAGATCTTGGAGCTTATACACTAACGTTGGGAGCACAAAATGCTACTGATGAAGTTCCAGACAATCCTGCTTCTACTCTATGTTGTGGTATGAAGTACCCTGAAGGATCTCCTTTAGGATTTAATGGTGCTTTCTACTATTTCAAAGTAGGTTTAGATTTCTAAATTAGATCTAAAGAAAAAGGGCACTTAGAGTGCCCTTTTTTTTATTTAGAATAAACCACCCTTCCATCAACTATAGTCATGAGAATCTGAGAAGACATAATTTCTTCTTCAGGGATAACCATTAAATCCTTTGAAAAGATTGTTAGGTCAGCTAATTTACCAACTTCTATTGTTCCCTTAATGTCTTCTTCAAATACAGAATAAGCTGCCCATTTAGTAAACATATACAGAGCCTCTTCTCTTGAGACTGATTCATCCAAATTCCAGTAATCCTGATAGTAACCATCTAGATCCTTTCTCCCTATAGCGGCTTTGAATTCAATCCTTGGATCTCCAATTTCAACTGGTGCATCCGAACCCCCAGCAATTACAACACCTAAATCAATTAAGCTTCGCCAGGTATACGCGTTATCTAGCCTATCAACTCCTAATCTTTTATGGGCAAAGTGAAGATCGCCAATTGCATGTGATGGCTGCATAGAGGCTATTACTTTCAGGTCAGCGAATCTTTGCTGATCAATAGGTAAGATGTTCTGAGAATGCTCTATCCTCCATCTTGGCTCAATAATCATTCTATTTGCCTCAGAAACAGAGCTAAAGGCCTCTGCATACCAGTCCAAAGTAACACTATTAGCCAAATCACCAATAGCATGAGTTTGAATTTGAATTCCATTAACTAAGGCTTTTATTAGCTTTGGCATGGTCTCCTCTTTTTGAAATATAAGAAAGCCTTTAGTTTCGTAATCATCATATTTATTAAAGAAGGCTGCTCCTCTTGAACCTATAGCGCCATCGGCATATAGCTTTACGCCTCTTGCGGTTAACATATGCTGGGGATCTAAATAGGGACCTGTTTCAATAAACTGAATAGCCTCATCTCCATCACTTACGTAGAATTGAATCCTTATCGGCAGGTTTTCTTCTTCTTTTATTTCTTCTAACAACTCATAATCTGATAAAGGCGATCCAGCATCATGGAGCTGTGTCCAGCCCATACTAGCAGTCCTGTAAAGCCCTTCTTTTAGGGCGTTTTTTTCATCCTGACGGCTTCTTTTAGGGATAATTTTTTCTACTAGCAAAGAAGCTTTGTCTATCAAAACACCATTAGGTTCTCCATTGATATCTTTATCAATTTTACCTCCAATTGGATCAGAGGTATCTCGATCTATTCCTGCTAATTTTAGAGCTAAACTATTTACTATGATCGCGTGTCCATCTGCTCGCTCTAGAGCTATGGGTTTATCAGAAGAAATAGCATCTAATTCTTCTAAAGTAGGAAATCTTGCTTCAGGCCACTTCTTTTCAATCCAACCTCTTCCAATTACCCAGTCTCCTATTGGTAATTTATTAGCATGTATTGTTACTTGGGTAAGCATGCTTTTTAGGCTATCTGCACCCTGAAGATTAAGATTCAGTTCTCTATATCCAATTCCTTTTAAATGAGCATGAGCATCTATAAATCCTGGGTACACAAAAGAACCTTCTAAATCCAATAATTTACTTTCTCCGCAATTAAAATTCTGAGCTTCTGTATTTGTTCCAATAAAAACAAATTTACCATTTTTAATGGCAAGCGCTTCTGCGGTAGGATTATTAGGATTAGCTGTATAAATTTTGGTATTGATCAGAACTAAGTCTGATTCAATACAAGTCTTTTCTGAAGAACAGCCTGTTACGAATAGAACAATTACTAAAATAAATGTTTGTGTCTTATTGATATTCATTGTTAATCCTTACTTTTCCGGCCAATAAATAGAATTCTCTTTTTTAAGCTTTTCAAGCTCTGATTCTCCATAACCCAATAATTCTAGTACTTGCTTTGTATGCTCTCCGATTTTGGGAGCCCTTGAGAAATTAATTTTTTTCTCTCCCTGAATATGAAAAGGACTATTGACGGTATACAACTTATCAAAAGATTCATGATCAAGAGGGACTAATGTTTCTGTTTCTAAGAATTGAAGGTCTTCTCTATGATCTGTTGTTCTTCCTAAGACACCGTAAGTAACACCTGAGTTACGTAAGAGCTCATCTATTTCTTTCAAACTTCTAATTTTAAATTCATCTGATAATTCTGATCTTAATAAGTCAGCATTTTCAAATGGATTTCCAAAATCAAAAAGGTCTCTATCCATCCAATCTTTTCGATCCAAAATATCAGCTAATTTAGGCCATTCAATTCTTGAATTTATCATCCCAAGAGCAAACTTCCTTTCGTCTTTAGTTGTATAAAAGTCATAAAAAGGATGTCTAGGCAGCGGCTCTGGTCTCTCGGGAAACTCAACATCCATCAAAGCGGCCTGAATGAAAACCCCATTCGCCCAAGCACCATTGGCCATCAATGAAGTTGAGACTTCAGATCCTTTTCCTGTTCTCTCCCTTTTATATAAAGCTGTCATAATAGCTCCGTAAAGGGCCATTCCCGTTGGATGGTCACCCATACCCGGTGTTGACCAAGCTACTGGAGAGTTATTTGATGGTCTTACGAAATCCATCAGACCACTCCTAGCCCACCAAGCCATTGAATCATAGGCAGTTCTATCAGCATCAGGGCCTACCTCTCCATAACCTGTCAGGGAAGCATAAATAATTTTTTCATTATGAGGCATGATATCTTCAGCTGTTATCTTTAATTTTGTTCTTATGGGAAAAGGCATATTAGTTATAAATACGTCAGCTTCTTTTACTAAATCAATTAATATTTTTTGCGCTTTAAGGTCCTTAAGATTTAAAGAGATACTCTTTTTATTTCTAGAGGTAAGTTCCCAACAATAATCTTCAGACCCCTCTGGCATCCTTCCGTTTACAATCAAATTTCTTAAACTATCACCGCTCTGTGGTTCAATCTTTATTACCTCAGCTCCATAATCAGACATGATAGTTGCTGCAGAAGGTCCGGCTATAAAGCTTGCCGCATCAATAACCTTGATTCCTTCTAATAAATGATCAGATCTTATACTCAAAACTCTCTCCTATTTTTTGTATAAATTATCATAACTAATTTCTTAAATGGTTTTTAATTATTCTAAGAAAAATGTATCTTATGTAGATCAAGAAAGGGAAATTAAAAAGATGCTTCAAAGATATAAAGTAATTTCGTTAACTGTAGCAGCTGTATTCATCTGTTATATCGATAGAGTTGTAATTTCCCTTGCAATAATTCCAATGAGTGAAGGCATGGGATGGACTGAGACGCAAAGAGGTCTGATTCTATCTAGTTTCTATATAGGCTATATACTCACTCAAATAATTGGAGGTTTATTATCAGATAAAATTGGAGCAAAAATAGTTCTCGGAATAGGTCTAATTGTTTGGTCAATATTTACCTTCATCACTCCTTGGGCTTTTTATGGCGGTTTCGCAGCATTAATTATCGCCCGAATAGGAATGGGCTTAGGTGAAGGAATCACTTTTCCTGCATGGCACAGCTTATATGCAAGATGGATACCCTTTAGCGAGAGGGCTCGCTCAGTAGCAATAACTAATAGCGCTATCCCAATAGGGACTATTTTTGGATTGGTTGTTACCCCGGTAATAATATTAAGACTAGGATGGGAATGGGCTTTCTATTTATATGGTGGATTGGGTTTTATTTGGTACTTTTATTGGCAAAAGATTGTTTTTTCCTCACCAAAAGAAGACCCAAAAATATCCGAAGAGGAATTGGAATTCATATCCAATAATGCTCCTGCCACCAACGAGGCTAAACCATTGGCTTTTTCTAAATGGAGAAGTAATTTACCCCTCTGGGCAATAGCAGTTGCACATTTCTGCAATAACTACAGCCTCTTCGTTTTCTTATCTTGGTTACCTATTTTTATAAAGGATGGACTAGGTGTGCCTATGGCGGCAGTGGGTCTTTTGGCCATGCTCCCTCATATTGCTTCTTTCTTATTTCTCAATGTCGGAGGCTATTTTGCAGACTACTTAACAAATAAAGGAGTGAAACTTTTAACCATAAGAAAGCTTTGCAATTCAATTGCTTTTGGCGGAAGTGGTATATGTCTTTGTATTGTCCCGGAATTAACTAGCGTAGCAGGAGTAATTGCTATTATGTGTCTAGGAAATGTTTTTGGAGGTTTTAGTGCAGGAGGGTTTATAGTCAATCATGCAGATATAGGCCCAGAACACACCGGAAGGCTTATGGGGATAACTAATATGGTAGCCGCTATACCTGGATTTATTGGAGCCATAGTTACGGGAATGATTTTAGATGCAACAAATTCATGGGATATGGTATTTTATGTTGTAGCAGGTATTACTTTCTTTGGAGGTATCTTTTACTTCCTTTTTGCTAGTACAGAAAAACAGTTTGACTAGGAGATAACAATGAACGGAGCGATAGAAAAGAGTTTGAACGATAAGGGGGTTTTAACTCTTCAATTAAACAGACCAGAAGTATTAAATGCAATGAATGCTGATTTAATCCTTGGCTTACTTGAGCATATGAATGATGCTAAGTCAGATAAAGAAGTTAGATCAATAATCATCACAGGCAGCGGTAGAGGATTTTGTTCTGGAGCTGACCTAGTGGATGGAGGTTGGCCGAAAACCAAAGGATTGTCTTCTGGTGAAGCTACCTTTACCAATATGGAGAATGCCTTCAACCCATTAGTAAAAGCAATAACTCAATCTAACAAACCTGTAATCACAGCGATTAATGGAATAGCTGCAGGTGGAGGTGTTGGATTGGCGCTGTGTGGAGATATTGTAATAGCATCTAAATCTGCTAAGTTTAAATTAGTCTTCGGGCCTAATTTAGGTATTATCTCCGATGTAGGAGCCTCTTGGTTTGTTCCAAATCTAATAGGCAGAGCAAGAGCCAACGGAATGGGATTGCTTGGAGATGACCTGTCAGCAGAATTAGCCAAAGAATGGGGTCTTATATGGGATTGTGTGCCTGATGATCAACTAATTACAACAGCTAATGAGATTGCTGAAAGAATAGCCGATGGGCCAATTGAAGGACTAAAAGCAATCGTTAAAGCACATGACAAAGCTTTATCAGGAACCTTAAGCGAACAATTAGATTATGAAAAAGAAACACAGAGGGTTAGAACGGATTCTAAAGAATTCAAAGAAGGTGTTTCAGCTTTTGTAGAGAAAAGGAAACCTAATTTTAGGGATCTAGATCAATAAAGTTCCAAACCTGCAACATCAATATCTGCATAAAAATCTTTTCCATAGGCGACTATTCCTATGCTTTTGATACTCTCAATATCAAATTCCTTTGGGAGAAATCTACTGAACCTACCCTCACTTTTTTTGAAGGAAGAAAAAGGTATTTCGATCCATTGCCATTCCTTAGAAGTATTGAAAGGTGAGCCATAATATAGCCAGGGCAATCTAGTTTTAGTAGTTCTTATAAAAAGATAATATTCCTCTCCATTACCTCTAGTCTTAATTTTGAGGCCTTTATAGCCTTTGTCTTCAATTTCTATTTCTGCTCTGAATTGAATGAATCCTCCATTATTCTCGGTGCTAACATTGCCTTCCATGTGGTAGAAAGACAAACCATCCTCTTCTTTCTCTAAAAAATTTACTTCAGATATCCCTCCCATCACTTGATCAGAAAATGGTATCCATTCAACTCGTTGGTTGTCTAAATTATCGATAGTTTGTGCCATGCCGCTAGAAGAAATACTTAATATTATGAGACCCAAAAGGGCCTTAAAAGGTTTTATAACATTCATTCGAATATTATGAGTAAGTTATATTCCAAAAGTCAAAAAAAAGAGTTAGAGTAAAAGTAAATATGGAGATGAATATGAAAAATAAATTCAACTTTTTGGGGCTCGTATTAATTATCTTCCTTGTGAGCTGCAGCAGTTCTGAGGAAGAGCAAATTAAAGAAGAATTAACTACATCAGGATCAAAACAAATAGGTTTAATTGATGACAAAAGAATATTGGATGCAGAATCTGAACCTGGAAATTGGCTAGCTCATGGTAGAACTTATGAAGAACGTAGATTCTCGCCATTAACAGGTATAAATAAAGAAAATGTTTCTGAGTTGGGCCTTGTATGGTCTAAAGATATGGGGACAAACAGAGCATTAGAGGCCACACCTATTGTTGTCGATGGGATTATGTTCTTTACAAGCACTTGGAGCAGAGTTTACGCAGTTGATGCTTTGACTGGGGAAACGATTTGGAAATTTGATCCTAAAGTACCTGGAGAATGGGCCAGGAAAGCTTGTTGCGATATTGTAAATAGAGGAGTTGCGGTTTATAACGGCAAAGTTTACTCAGCAAGCTTAGATGGAAGACTGTTTGCAATAAATGCTGAAACTGGAGAGTTAGTGTGGGAAGTTGATACCATAATTGATCGAACCAGGTCTTACACAATCACAGGTGCGCCCAGGGTAGCAAAAGGTAAAGTTTATATAGGTAACGGTGGTGCGGAATACGGCGTAAGAGGATATGTTACTGCCTACGATACAGAAAATGGTGATCAAGTATGGCGTTTCTTTACAGTTCCAGGAAATCCCGATCTAGGATTTGAAGATCCTGCAATGGAGATGGCTGCCAAAACCTGGAAAGGAACTAACTGGTGGGAGTTTGGAGGAGGTGGAACTGTTTGGAATTCTATAGTCTATGATCCCGATTTTAATAATGTTTACCTTGGAGTTGGAAATGGGTCTCCCTGGACAAGAGATATAAGGTCTCCAGGTGGTGGTGACAACCTTTTCCTATCTTCCATTGTTGCTGTAGATGCTGATACTGGCGTTTATAAATGGCATTATCAGACAACTCCAGAAGATAATTGGGACTATACCGCGGTTCAAGATATGGCTTTGGCAGATATGGAAATTGATGGAGAAATGAAAAAAGTCCTTCTTCAAGCTCCAAAAAATGGTTTCTTTTACGTTATTGATCGTCAAGACGGAAAAGTTCTAAGAGCTCACCCTTTTGCGGCTGTCACATGGGCCACCCATGTAGACCTAGAAACAGGAAGACCAGTTGAGAATCCTGCTGTTGATTATACTGAAAATGGGGCTTGGGTTTTACCTGGTCCATTAGGAGCTCACAATTGGCAAGCTATGTCTATAGACCTTGAAGCTGGATTGGCTTACATACCTACGCAAGAAAATCCTTTTTTCTATGCAATACAAGAAGATTATAAAAAAACTGGAGTGTTCAAATGGACTCCCGGTCAATGGAATATGGGAATTGAAATGAGTTCTTTAGCTCAAAATATTCTCAACAATCTTGAATCTCAACCTAAACCAGGAGGTTTTTTGAAAGCTTTCGATCCACTCACTGGTGAAACTAAATGGTCTGTTCCGATCCCACATTATTGGAATGGTGGTGTTCTTGGAACTGCTGGGGGGCTCGTATTCCAAGGAGATGCCCTTGGCATGTTCTCAGCTTATGATAAGGATACTGGAGAGAGATTATGGGAATTTAATACCTATACCTCAATGTTAGCTCCACCTATAACATTCGAAATAGATGGAGAACAGTATGTTTCTATCCTGACAGGTTCTGGAGGAGGTGATTTATTTGGCGGAGAACCTTTGCCTCCAATAGAAATCCAAGCTTCATTAACTTACAACAATTTTGGTAGATTATTAGTTTTTAAGTTGGGCGGTAAAGAGTCGTTACCAATTCCTAATGTTAGAGACAAAACAATACCTGAGCAAAAACTTGTACAGGTTAGTATTGATCAATTGCAAGATGGAGAAAGCAAATATAATCAAAACTGTGCTGTTTGCCATGGCTTTGTAGTGAAATCTGCTGGTGGCATACCCGACTTACGTAAAATGACAGCAGGAACGCATGATGCATTTAACCAAATTGTGCTAGAAGGTCTTTTGGCTAGTAATGGAATGGCTTCCTTTTCAGATGTACTCTCTGAACAAGAAGTTGAAAACATACATCATTATGTGAGAGCCAGAGCGCACGAGGATAGAGAGGTTGCCTTAGGAAATATGGAAGCCCCTCAGTTTACTTGGTTTGGTCAAGAGGAAGAATAGATTACTGATCTAAGATCAGTGTTTTGGGGGGAAGTTCAGGTGGAGGTACTTCAACAAATTCGAACGAAGGCCTCCCTTGTTCTGGCTCCCCTTCCGCTACATCATAAGGGTTAGATTTCTCACCTTTGTTATCCTTATTTAGGACTCCATAAGTTTTCTTTCCATTCAATCTTTCGCCTTCTTGCAATTTATGCAGTGCTTCTTGAGCAATTCTATGGTTTTCCTTATTCCACTGTAAATTGAATGCTCTGGGGTCTCCTATTGGCTTTTTGTACTCATCTATTTCTTTTATCCAGAGGAACAATTCTCCTTCATTGCTTTTACTTTTATTAGGCTCTTGAATCACTACCCATAAAATATTGAAATCATCAGGTAAATCCTCCGATGTTGGCCATCCCAAGACTCCGACATAACCCTTCCAGCTGTAAATATAGAATAAAGAAACAGCAAAAATTGATATTAGTTTTACTTTCTTAGTGAAATTTGTATAAAAACAAAAAACTAGGAGAAGTGCTGCAATTACAGCATAAGAAATGCTTAAAATTAATCTCTCCTCTAGCATGCTATTTTCTTCCTAAAGCTTTTGTGAGTAATCTTTTCGGTAATTGATTAAGGTTAGAGATCTCTTTAGTTCCATCTACTGAAAACCTAAGTGCTGTTATTTCATCACCCACTCCATTCAAGAAATGTTGACCGTAGTATATGAGCTCAACAGTTGGGTTTAGTTTTTCTACTTTTACAGTTACTGGTAAAGGTTCTTTGTAGTTAGATTTATAGTGCAATAAATTTATTACATACTCGCCTGTTTGAAGCCCTCTAACTGTAACAGTCTCTTGGTTTATAGGATTTGATACAACTCCTCCTTCAGTCTTTACAGAGTCAGCTAAATTGCCTCTATCATCTCGGTCTAAATGCATCAAACCAGTGTCTCTATTGTGATACCAGACAAGGCCCCCTTGAGGATCTTCAACCACTGCATCAACATCATCTGGATGTTCATCAGGCCATTGCACAGAAATTAAGACTTCTGCTTTAGTATTAATATTCCCAGATTCTTCAGAATTATTGATAAGCATGAAAGCTATAGCAAACATGAATGCAAAACCAAGAAGAGCATTAAAAAGGAGATCAGTGAAGACATCTTGCTCATCTGATTTAAGCAAAGTTTTATGCCTCATTTATACTTGGAGCTAATGTGATTGAGAGTCTGGCTCAAACTTGTATCAAGAATAAAATACTGAAATTTGAGTATCATGCTAGTCAATAGGCCAGTCAAAGTTGTGTACAAAGCAACAGCCATTCCACCACTCATAGTGGATAATAATTTTTGGAGAATCTGAGGATCAAAATCCTTTATTTCTCCAATAGGGAGTAGCATGAGGATAAAGCCTATGACGGTACCTGTTAGCCCTAATTTGAGCAATACATCTATAGCTAAATAACCCAAGGAGTGCCTGTTACTAAGCTCATCCTCAACAAGAGAAATGTCTCTTTCTTCTTGAGATTTATTTTTTTCTAAAAGCAATCTTCCAATTAAAGTCTTGCTAGAAGGATCATCTAAACTAGATATCTCTTTATCTAAAGAAATAGCAATGTAGAACCAATGCATAGTGGACAAAAGATATATGGCAAGAATTAGAAGCGATATCTTGCTTCTGTCTGACTCTACTATCAAGGCAAGGAGGTCTAGTTGATACAACAAATAGAAAGAAAAAAGGATCAAAGAAAGAAGTAGCGATGCCTTCAATAATAAGTGATTTGGCCTTTTAGAAATTAACATAATTAATCGTGACTCGCTCCATCTATCAGGTTTATCTTTGTTTCAGGAGTTATCAATATATCATCAACACACATTATATTTATACTTATCTGAGATGGGTCCCTTCTTCGTACATGATGGGTATAAACACCACAAATCTTGCAAAAGAAGTGTTTTGCTATTTTTTTGTTCCATTCATAGAGGTGCAAATTACTGTGCCCACTTTGAAGTGTGAAGTGATCTTTACTGATTGGCTTCATGATG
>CALIUO010000048.1 GCA_938048695.1 uncultured SAR86 cluster bacterium | reverse complement strand
AAAACTAGCAAATGAAGCTCTAACAAAAAAGTTTTCGTTAATGTTATAAGAAACCCTTGCTATTGCAGATGGATCTATTTCGACACCTGCACATATGCCGCCTGAGCATTCAACATAGTCTTTAGTGCCAAACAGGACACCAACAGAATAATCCCAATCAGCATCTTCCTCAGCAAAGTTATATTCAATTGTAACTCCCCCAACATCGCCTTCTATATCTGTATATCCTAATGCCCAATTAGCAGCAAAGGTATGAAAAGATAAAGAAGCAATAAATATAATAAATAGTTTTTTCATTTTTTTCTCCTTTTCCTAAGCTAATTGAATTTCAATACTTAAAAAATCAAAGAAATTTTACTATTTATATTTTACTAATTATCTATTAGTTAAATATTTCAAATAACTCCGACATTGTGCCTATAATCATAGTAAGCATGGGGAGCAATCAAAAAAAATTTCAATTAGAAGATAAAGAATTTTCAAGAATTAGTGCCTTCTTGAAGCATGCAAATAAAATATTCAGCACATCTAATTTCATAAAAAATCTTGATACCCTTGAGATTGTTATTTTTATATACAAAGAAAATCACCTAGAAAATAAGAATATTAATTTTAAGGCATTAAAGGAGTATACAAATAAAAGTGACATGTACTTATCTTCCTTTTTAAGAAGTGGTAAAGAAACTAATTATCTCAATTTCAAATTTTCTTCAAAAGATAGAAGGATTAAGAATTATTATTTAGAGAAGAATTCATACGAATTCATAAGAAAACTAAAAGAATTCGATTAAATTAGACCAAACAATTGACTCCCTAAGCAATCGTGTATTGCCTATGTATTGCCTTTCACCTCTATTTCTAGCCTATTCCTTAGAAATAGAATGTTGAATTAAAGGGATTTTTTGTTGATTTAATGAGGTTTTAAGAGGGGGCTTCATACCGTGTAAAGGAGGCACTCTACCAATTGAGTTAATCGCCCTGAGGAACGTGAATTATAGTATTCAAGTTTTCGTAAGTCACTCATGTTTTTATAATTGACCTGCTTGTCTAGTAGATTTATGGTTATGTAATGGAGCACGTCTGGAACACGCTTAATGATTTATTAATTTTTCTAGTAATGATTTTGTTGGGAGGAATCACTTGGTTTCTTTCAAACCTTTTAATTTCTAAAGTCATTAACAACCGAAGGGTTTGTGCAGCGATTTCAATTATTCTGGGTTTGAGTGTTGGGGTATTGATTATCAATAATTCTTGGAATTTAACATACTAATTGAAAGCTAAAAAATTAAGAAAGATATTTATATTTTTGACAGCGCGCTTTATGATCACAACAGCTTTTTTAATTAATTCTTAGGGAGAAATTTATGAAATATATATTAAGTCTTGTGCTTGTTTTTTCTGTTGGTCTTTTTGCAGAAGAAAATGAATACAAATATGAGCCAGAAGGCAACGCAGCTGAATATTACATCGGAACGTTTAATAAAGGTAAAGATTTAGACGACTTGGTAAGCTGGTATGGAAAGTTTTCTGATTGGGCTGAGGATAAAGGTGTTTATGATGATATGACGGTAGGAATCTTAACGCCCTATTTTCATGCCGACCTTAATTCTTTGGATGTCATGTGGGTGAATAATTTTGCAGACCAGTCTGCCCAATATGCAGCTCTGAATGCCTGGATGACTCAAGGCGGTGCTAACTTGCTAAAGAGCTTGCCTGTCACAAACAACAGACAAGTGAATGCTTTTCAATGGGTTGTATCTGATCCAGCTGAACCTGAAGAAGGCGATATGATGTTGGCAGTTTATACAGACTGTAAACTCGAAGAAGGTTACAACGGCAGGCAGGTCTATGATCTTTATAAAGATTTTGCAATTTATGCTCAATCTCAGGGAGACACAGTTGGCAGAAAAATGATTTTCCCTTCAGCAGGTTATGATGGTGAAGCTGATTTTATAAGATTACTTTATACGAGCTCGATAGATGGCATGGGAGAGAATAAAGAACTATTCTGGAACAAATTAGAGGGCTCAGAAGCTTCTCAAAATTTAAAAGGTTTCTCTTGTTCAAACCCCAGAGAATACATTGGACAACCTATGAGAGGTTAAAGATATTCTCTGACTAGAAAAGGCCCTTAAGGGCCTTTTTTATCATTAGAAAGATAGGTTGCATAATCTTAAATCGTTATTTGACCTCAAATCCGAGTACATTTAAGGTTAACTCATGATTTATTTGATACTTGTCTTAACAATCACTAATACTGTCCTAATATTTTATTTTTACAAGAAACAAAATAAAGTAAACCAACAAATCATTGAGGCCTTGAAAGCAGAAACAGAAGAAATAGAGGCGATATCTGACGAAAATAAAAAACATATTGATGATATGCTTAAAATGAGAGAGATGTATGAATCAGATTAAGAAAGATTTTAAGTCAATTATATTGGCCTTAATATTGGGCATATTGATGGTATTTTTATTAGGAGCATAAATGAATAAAAAATTATTAAGAGAGGGTCCCTATGCAGATTTTTTTTCGCAAGGAGTTCAAGTAGGTAATGTTTTAACTTTGGCGGGTCAAATTGGAGCGGACTCTAATGGACACACACCAGAAAGTATCAAAGAGCAAATGATCATTTGTTATCAAAATATCCAAAATGTCTTAAGAGAGTTTGATGCCACTTTAGATAATGTTATAGATGAAACTTGGTTCGTAACTGATGTAGATGATTGTATGAACAATGTTTCAGAGATATTTGCAGAAAGAGAAAAAATATATGGCTGCAAGCCTGAAGTTTCTCAGACTTTAGTTGGAACAAGTGCATTGGTACAACCAGATTTGAAGATTGAAATTAAATGCATCGCATATGTTGATTAATAAAAATGAGTCAAAAAAATTTAGAGACAAGTCTAGTACAACTTACAAAAAAAATTGAAGCATTAGAAAACCAAATTAAAGACCTTCAGTCTCAACAACTTGAAACAGGCCAGAATATTGTTACTCTCATTCAGCATGCAGAAACAATGAATAACGTTACTGATGCTTCGGGTTTACTGGCAGAGCATGTTACTGACTTAGAAAATAGACTCAATATAGTGATTGATTGGATGAAAGAAGAAATAAGACTGAAAGGTCTGAATTAATTATTATTTCATGAGGCTCTATTTCCTCTTTCTAATCTTATCTTCCTCTATGTTGATAGGATCGGAAGCAAAGGATCTTGTTGAAAAAAATTGCAGTTACTGCCACGAGAATAAATCTTTGAATTTAGTCTCTATTGAATCAATGTCTCAGTTCTCACCTGCAGACTTATTATATATATTAGAAAGTGGAAAAATGAGCCTTCAAGCACAAGGGCTTTCCGCAAATGAAAAGGAATTGATTGCAAATTACCTCACAAAGCAGAAGATAAATAATGTTGATAATGAAAATTTAAATTCTTGCAACAAAGAACCTTTAATAAATAATTACAGTAAAAAATCAGAATGGACTAGTTGGGGTTTTGACCATTTCAACACTAGATTTCAACCCGTTAGCAATATCAATGCTTCCAACTTAAATAAATTAAACCTTAAGTGGTCTTTTGGGCTTAAAGAGACTGACACCAGAGGGCAACCCATTGTAATTGGAGATATAGTATTTATTTCAGGAAAATCCTTACATGCCATAGACAAGGAAACGGGTTGCTCTTACTGGAGCTTTACACCTAAATCCAGTGCAGGTTTTAGAAACTCTCCCGTATTTGATACAACAAATAGAAATTCAATTTACGTAGTTGATTCAAATTTCATGGTTTATAAACTAAATATCAAGGATGGAAGTATTGCCTGGAAAACAAAAATTGATAAAGAATTTGAATCCAATACTTCTTCTGCTTCTCCTGTATTTGGAGGTAATTATCTATTTATTCCTGTCTCCACTTATGAAACGGTTATGGCTATTGACCCAAATTATGAATGTTGCAAAACAAGCGGAGGGATGGTGGTAATAAATACAGAGAATGGCAAAATAAAATGGAATCATAGAATAGAAGAGCAAGCTAAATTTACTAAGAAAGGCCTAATAACAAGAACTAAGAAATACGCACCAGCTGGCTCTGCAGTCTGGAATTCTCCAAGTATCGATTTAGAGGAAAGTATTATCTTTTTTGGAACAGGTCAAAGCTTGCAGTCACCTGCTTCTAAATATAGCGATGCAATTATTGCCTTAGATATTAATTCAGGAGATAAAATTTGGACCACACAAACATTGGCAGGAGATGCGTACAATGTTGGATGTGAGATACCAGTAGTAAGAAGTATGGTCTGCCCTGAAGAGAAAGGTCCAGATTTTGATTTTGGAGCTTCAGTTATTCAGACATTTGATAGTAGTGGTAAAAAAATTTTATTGGCTGGACAGAAATCTGGGTGGGTTTTTAAACTTAATCCATCAAATGGCGAGATAAACTGGAAGAAAAGAGTTGGCAATGGAGGCTTGCTAGGTGGTATTCATTTTGGAATGGCTACCGATAATAAAAAATTATATGTTCCGATCTCCGATAGATTTGTGAATAGAGACTATGACAAAGAAGCAAGACCTGGTTTGTATGCTTTAGACTTTTTTCAGGGAGATATTATCTGGTCTTTTACACCTGAAAATATATGTACTGATAGAGAGCCTTTGTACGGAAAGGGAAAATGTTTCTTGGGATACTCAGCACCAATATCAGTGACGAACGATGTCATATTTGCAGGATCGCTTGATGGGATTTTATCCGCACATTCAGTTTCAAATGGTAGTAAATTATGGGAATTTGATACTCTTAGATCGTATGAAACTGTTAATAAAATACCTGCAATAGGAGGGTCCATGGATGTAGCAGGCCCAGTGATAGTAGATAATTGGTTATTTGTTACTAGTGGTTATGCGCAACACGGTCAAATGACAGGAAATGTTATTTTGGCTTTTTCAATTGATTAAGAGAATCCTATCCATCTTCCAGAAGCTGCGACCACGACCCAAACTGAAAAAGACAATCCGCCAATCAGTTTCTGAGCAAAGCTACTTATATTTCTTTTTATAAGTGGATTTCTAACTAAAAAAACAAAGATGATTCCTAAAATTAGGCAGGAAATTTTAATCCAAAAAGCTCGGCTGTAATAACACTTAACTGCTTCGCTTAAAAAAAGGGGAATACCAGTTGAAATTAGTAGAAGTAAACCAAAATTAAACCAAAACCTAGTTTGAGATAGAACGTATATGGCACTTTCAGAACGAAGTAATATCCCTAAGAGCCTAAAGTCACATAACACTACTGCACCCCCTAAAATTGCTAAACCTAAAAGGTGGAAGGATTGAATTACAGGAAAAAGCCATAGGGAGCTTCGAATATATTCACCTATAAAACTATCTTCTAAAAGGTAAATTATGTCCAAAAATTGACTAGATTCCATCTAAACTCTCATAGAGATCTGGCTCTGCTGTACAACTTATTAAAAAGTTAATGAATTCTGATTGGGGCTGTCGTCCGCAATCAAACCAGTTGTAGGCAATCATTCTTCCCGAAATAATAACTAAACTCCAAAGAAACAAAGATGCCAAAGCGCTATATTTCATTCCGACAGGAATGAAACTATCTTTATCCCACTTCTTACTTTCTTTATTCATGGTCTTATGGAAATAATAGGCATTTAGTCCTGCAATAATAATTAGAAAAAACTTTATTCTAAAAAATAGATTTTGATAATTTCGGATAGGTACAGCATAAAAAAGTAAAAATCCTGTAATACACATCAACACAAAACCAATAATTGTTAAAGGGAGAATCTTTGTGTTCATCTGACTAATGGAGAGCTCTTTAAATACGTATCCAGTCAATCTAAGATCTACAAATAATAGTGTTCCAAAGAATATTGCTATAAAAAGTACATGAGCAGACTCGATCCAAGGATACATATATAAGGACTCTCTAAGGTCAACACTCCAAGGAGTTAAGGAAAGCCACTCTACGAATTCAAGCATTTAGATCACTTTTTCATATATACATTATGGCAAGCTACACAGGCCTGATAAAGATCAGCTCCAATTTGAAAAAGCGCCTCAGAATCCTTCGCCTCTGCTGCTATCACTGCTTGCCTACCTATCGGTTCAAGCAAGGAAGAAAAGGCTATCCAGTCCTCTCTTCCTAAAGACCTATCTAATCGCTTCAATGAATAACTACTTTCGATGATAACCTGAGCACCGAATACAACTTCGTTCCAGCCTTCATTATCTTTGGGTTCTAAACTAATCTCTCCTTCTTCAGTTATAACAAAACCTGTCGATTCCCATATCTTTTCTGCAGCAGGAGTAATGAAATGAGCCATAAGATCATGCATATCATGATCTTCTTCTGTAAAGAGTGGTAAGCTAAGAAAGAAGAAAGGTAATAAAATTAGAAGATCTCTTAAAGATCTCACTATCTTCTCTCTCTAGGATCTGCACCATCTCTCGGAGCACCTGTCCCTGACGATCCCATAAAAACTTTTCTTCCATCAGGAAAAGTAACATCTCGACCATTGGCTATACAACGAGGTAAACAAAGTTTTCCTTTACTTTGATAGCCTCTTACTACGATTACTGTTCCTGGTTTAATACTGTCTTTAGTAATTCCATTTCTTATAAGTGTATTTGGCGTTCCTCCTTCTACCATCCATACAGTCCGCTTGCCCTCATCTTCTACTTCGACATGAACCCACGCATGAGGATTGATCCACTCAACCTTTAATACTTTACCCGTAATATTTATAGGTGCATTAGCGTCAAATTCTGCAGTGAAGGCATGATGAGACAGAATATTCAAACTGAACAAGTAAAAAACTAAGGTTGATGTAACTTTGATAATTAGACTTTTCATTGCCTCTCCTCTGCTCTCGCACCCGCTAAGATATTTGCCATTGCATAATTTCCTTCATGACAAGCGTATTCATAAATTTTACTTTCTGTTGATCTAAGTGGCATCTCGCCTTTCCAGACATCCCTATAAGCTTTCCTATCATTTACTTCGAACTGATATAAAATTTCTTCTTCACTTACTCTGGTGAATCTCTCTGTCACTTCGGCCCCTTCCATCATAAGTATTTGATGCCTTATACCAGCCCTGAACTTTTGTTGGGGATGATGATTTTTTGTTTTGACAACCAAAGTCTGACCTTCCCACCATCCTATTGAATCACCAAGCCAAGGCTTCATATTGTCTGGATTATGGTCAGAGTCTAATCTAATTATCCTGGCATCATGGTTCATTTCGATCATTATCATGACGTAACCAGGAGACTGAACTATCTGATAGTGGTTGTTGTAGAGCACATTCAGCATTGGAGGTCCTCCGCTTGAACCAAATCCAACAACACACCTTTCTCCTAGACTTCTCTCTTCAGGATGATCAGCTCTAGTAAACATCCGGTATATAAACGGTCCCTCCATGGCCCATCTGGTGAGTCTTCTTGGTAACTTACCACTCTCAGGGTAAGTGATTATTGAGCTTCTATATTTACCATTGAGTTTAAAAAAGTCATTTCCCGGATCCATCCAAGCAACATTGTATCCTCCAACATTTCCACCAGACTCTGGAGTTTCTCCTTGTTCGTAAGGGTTATCTAAGGTTTCATTAAATTCCTCAGAAGATCGCTTTGCAGCTTCAGCTTCTTCATCAGAAATCTCAAGACTTTCAAAATAATCTGGACGCTCAAGAGTAGTCAAACTTGCGTTAGTCCAAACTCCTTGAAGATTTGGATCACCAAACCAGGTCACTTTAGAGTACTCTTCTGAATATATACTTGAACTAAAGATCAATCCCAAAAATATTATTATTCTATTTAGCACGCCACTCTCCATACAAAAGCTCTTCGACAAATTCAACGCATTTAAACTGTTGTAGCTGAGCATCTTTGCCTGCTTTCTTATAAAGATTCATCTTCATAGTCCATGGCCTTGTATAAGTTTCCTCATCCTCTAAAGTAGCTTCGTATTCCATAACTTGATCATTAATAAGCTTATATTTTTCAGTAACTTTTAATTTATCTGAGTGAAAATTTCCTGACCTATCTAACCATGTTTGCCCATTAAAACCACTGGTTTTAATAATAAAAGTTTCATCCTCCCAATAACCCCATGATTGCCCCATCCATGAGTCGACAGGAGCTTCTCCTGGATCTTGCAAAAAGATATTTCTCGTCGCGCCAGCATACTCATAAGCAAAGAATACAGCCTCTGTGCTTTGGAAGATTTGAAAAGCATATGGCAGGTAAGTTGCCCTTGGCACTCCAGGAAGATAGCACTTTATCTCCGGATCTTTATCAAGCCAATTTTCTTTATTCTGATTTCTTATCTTGAGTGCGCTTTTCTTGTAAGGAATCTCGCCTCCCTCAACCACACCAAGCCCTGCTGGAACAGAACCTACCGCTCCTAATGCAAGAATATCTGGATGAGGTAATGGAACAATAGGTCCTTCTACGAGTTGCATAGCAGCAGATGCAGAGTGAGCTTCCAGATTAAAATTGGCTCTATTCATTACCTGCCATACTCCATTGAGATTAGGCTTCCCATCAGGTCCAACCGATATTTCTGAAAAGGCATTTGGAATAAACACCAAAATAAATAAAATTTTGAATAACTTAAGATTGAACAAAGTAAACCCCCTACTCCAATCATAATAACTAATAAAAATTTTTCATCAAAAAAAATAAGTAGATTATTAAGCTATATTAATACGCATAAAAAGGCATAAGATTAGTGAGTTGATGTCATGTACAATGCAAATTTTTAAAATCTAAGGAGAAAAAATGGCTGAAAGAGAGTTTGACGTAATTATTTTTGGAGCAAGTGGATACACCGGTAAACTTGTTGCAGAGTACATGAACAAGCAATATGGAGCAGATGAATCTATAAAATGGGCTATTGCTGGAAGAAATAAAGAAAAACTATCTTCGGTAAAACAAGATCTTAATCTTAATGAAAAGATTTCTATAATTGAAGTAGATAGCACAAATGAAGAGTCCTTAGATTCAATGACAAGCTCCTCAAAATGTATATTGACAACCGTAGGTCCATATCAACTGTATGGCTCAAAGTTAGTAAAGTCTTGTGCCAATAATGGAACTGACTATGTTGATTTAACAGGAGAACCTGGATGGATGTATGAGATGATTAATGCCCATCAAGATGCTGCAAAAAGTTCAGGAGCAAGAATAGTATTTTCATGCGGATTCGACAGCATACCTTTTGACTTAGGTGTTTATTTTGTTCAACAGGCAGCAAAAGAAAAATATGGAAAACCCGCGAGTCATGTTCGCGGAAGGGTAAAAGCCATGAATGGAGAGTTTTCTGGAGGAACAATCGCTTCTCTTGGAGCAACTATGGCGACTCTGAAAGAAAAACCTGAATTAATACAAGTATTATCTAATCCATTTTCTTTAACAGAAGGTTTTGAAGGACCATCCCAATTAGATGACTCAAAAGTACTTTTAGATGAAAAACTTAATATGTGGGTAGCACCTTTTGTTATGGCTCCAATAAATACAAAGAATATTCATAGATCGAATGCTCTTCTTGGACATGCTTATGGTGAAGATTTCTGCTACGACGAAATGGTTATAGGGGGAGAAGGTGAAGAGGGAAAACAAATTGCTGATGCAATGAGTTCAGCGAATCCTATGGGTGGCGATAATGTACCTCAGCCAGGAGAAGGTCCTAGCAAAGAATCTAGACAAGCAGGCAATTATGATGTTTTTTTCTTTGCGGATTTAGATGAAGGAACAATTCAAGCTAGAGTTACAGGAGATATGGATCCAGGCTATGGCTCAACCTCTAAAATGATTGCTGAAAGCGCTTTGTGCTTGGTTAAAGATTGTAGAGAATTACCGGGTGGCATCTATACGCCTGCACCTGCAATGGGAGATAAGCTCATAGAAAGACTTGTCAGCAATGCAGGATTAACGTTTGATGTAATATCAACATAACTTATAGTATAAGATAAATTTAATGTATAATGCAGGTATGACTAGACTTGCATATACACTTATTTTCACCCTATTCTCATTGCATGCTTTATCAGAAGCGCATGTCGTAAAAATGCTCAATTCTGGAAAAGAAGGAATGATGGTTTTTGAACCTGCGGTTCTCACTATTAAAAAAGGAGACACTGTCAAATTTGTGGCAACAGATCTTTCACATAACTCCTCTTCGGTTGAAGGCATGATCCCAGAGGGAGCTACTCCTTGGGTCGGAGCATTAAGCCAAGACATTGAAGTTACTCTTACTGAAGAAGGTGTCTACGTTTATCAATGCACACCGCATAACATGATGGCGATGGTCGGTGTGATAAAGGTTGAATCTAGCCCTAATCTTGAGAATGTAAAAGTACAAGCTAAGTCATACAAAAAAACGTTTTTAATGAATCAAGACAGATTAGACAACTATCTTTCAAAAATATAAATAAATATGAGATTACAAATTGTAAAAGATCAAGCGGACGAGAACACTTTCCAAGATTGGAGAGAAGAAGATTACATGAACAAAATGGATTTTAATCCACTAGTAATGTTTGTTGTTATTCCTACAATAGTTCAGGCAGCTTGCTTAATTTTTATGGGTGCCGCTATGCTTTTAAACACAGCAATATTTGCATAAGTTTTAATTTACCTTATCAAATATAAAGCCCTTGTAGTTTTCAGAAACTACCTCCTCCAACAACTCCGTATAAACTGGTACTCCTATAAAAGGCAAGAAAGCTTTTGCCTTGTTATCAATATTTGAACCGTTATACCAAGATTTGGTGTCTGTAAAAATTGTTGTATCAGCTATTTCATTAACAAGTACCATCCAGTCATCTTCAGCTATTTCTGAAGACTCAATCACATCTTTATCGTGATCTACCATCCATTGAATACAATCAGTTATCCAGTTTACGTGTTGTTCTATCGAAGGCATCATATTTGACAAGACAGAAGGACTGCCCGGTCCTGTTATAGTAAATAAGTTTGGAAAATTAGATATTCCAATTCCTAAATAGGATTTAGCTCCACTTTGCCATTGATCTTTCAGCTTAACTCCCCCTCTGCCAGAAATATCAATACTTGTTAGTGCTCCTGTCATTGCGTCGAATCCGGTGGCTAGGATAAGAGTATCAATCTCATACCTTTTATCAGCTTCTAAGGCATCTGAATAAATTTCTTTGATTGGACTCTCTTTAAGATTAATTAGGTGTACATTTTTTCGGTTGAAAGTCTCGAAATATCCTGTATCAACACAAAGTCTCTTACCACCAATATGATAATCTGGGGTAAGAAGAGATGCCGTTTGCGGATCTTCAACAATTTCCTTTATTTTATTACGTACAAAATTTGCTGCCACTGCATTAGCATCCTTATCTATAGGGATATCGGCATATCCACCAAAGAAACCTAAACCGGCTCCTTGCCAATTTTCTTCTAATTGTCGGTTAACTTCGTCAATATCTGTTTCAGCAATAAGTGCCTCATCTGATATTGCTGCTATACCGAACCCGTTTAAAGAATTATCTTTTCTAAAATCGGAATACCTTGACTTAACTTCTTGCTCTACATCCTTATTCATAGGTCCATTATTAGAAGGGATCGAATAATTTGGTGTTCTTTGAAAAACATAAAGTTCATCTGCTTGATCAGCTATCAATGGGATGGATTGAATTGCAGAAGAGCCTGTACCTATTATTGCCACTTTCTTTCCTGAAAAATCTTGCTCCTCTTGAGGCCATGTAGAAGTTTGGAGTATTTGACCTTTAAAATTCTCTAACCCTTGAAAATCAGGTTTATTTGGTACAGAAAGACATCCCGTTGCAAAAATGCAAAATTTTGATCTATATTTGCCTTTGGAAGTAAGAATGCTCCATTTTGAAGAGGACTCATCAAATGTGGCATTGACAACCTCTTCTTCAAAATTGATATCATCCCTAAGTTCATATTTATCAGCAACGTGATTTATATATTCTAATATTTCAGGTTGAGCGGAGTATTTCTCAGACCAATTCCACTCCTGTTGCAGATCGTCATCGAATTGATATGAATACTCTAATGAGGGTATGTCACACCTAGCACCAGGATATCTATTCCAATGCCAGGTTCCCCCTACTTGGTCTGCCTTTTCTATAATAACAGCCGTTAAACCGAGCTTTCTTAGTTTAAGAAGCTGATATAAGCCTGCAAAACCAGCTCCAACAATTAATACGTCAAATTCCTTTGTTATGTTCTCTTGACTCATAGTTACCTTCTCCAAATCCTAATTAAAGTATATATAAACTTTTAGGGATTTTTAATATCAACTGAAATTTTTTATTGGTCTAACTATAGTTTACGGTGAGGAAATTTCTCTTTTGAAGCTATTTTTTCAGACCTTAAAATTAAATAATAGGCAAAAACAATTTGATCAAGCTCTTTAGCTTTGAGTTTTGCTTCTTCCATAAGAACGGAATCAATGAAATCTTGATCTAACTCCTCAATAACTTTTCCTAAATGGAATCTATTTGCTTGCATAAGTAATTAAAAAAATATCCTTTTGTTAGTAACTCTCAGTTGGTAATATTCAGAGACTAATTTTGGACGAATCAGCGAAAGATCATTATACAATTTACTTATGAAAAATACCTTATTGGCACCAGCCCTCGAAACTAAGATCGATAAAAATTCTGAAGAATTTAATCAATACAAAGAAGCCATGTTAGAAAAACTAGATGGCATTGAAGACTTACTAGATTTTGTTGAACTGGGAGGTGGCATGCACCACCATGAAAGGTTAGCCGCTAGGGGAAAAATGTCTGTTCGTGAAAGAATTGCTAATTTTTTAGATCCTGACACTCCCTTTCTTGAGATAAGCTCACTTGCTGCATATGCATCAGATTATCCTGTAGGTGGCGGTGCGGTTGCAGGAATTGGAATAGTAGCAGGGACGGAAGTAGTTATTTTTGCGAATGATCCTACAGTTCTAGCCGGTGCGATGCATGCTTTTTCGGGTAAGAAATGGTCCAGAGCAATGGAAATTTCGCGAGTTAATAAAATCCCTTACGTACAGTTTGTTGAGTCAGCGGGGGGTGATTTAAGAATGGGCGGAGGTAAAGGCAAAAAAGGTGCAGCTGGAACTATATTAGGTGCTGGTCATTTTGCCGAATCAGGAAGAACTTTCTATGAAGTTACTGAACTTTCTAAATTGAGAATTCCTACAATCTCAATTGTTTTTGGTTCCTCTACAGCAGGAGGAGCATATCAACCGGGCATGTCTGATTATAATATTTTCATTAAAAAACAATCTAAAGTGTTTCTTGGTGGTCCACCGCTGGTCAAAATGGCTACTGGAGAAGAATCAGATGATGAAACTCTTGGTGGAGGACAAATGCATGCTGAGGTTTCGGGGTTAGCAGATTATCTAGCAGAAGATGAGATGGATGCTCTGAGGATAGGAAGAGAAGTTGTCTCTCACTTAAATTGGAGAAAAGAAGGCAAAGAACCTAGCATGAAATCTGATGATCCAATTTTAGATACTGAAGACCTGTTGGGATTAGTTGACCCAGATCTAAAAAGACCCCTTGACGTAAGAGAGGTTATTGGGCGCATTACAGATGGATCTAGATTTGAAGAATTTAAACCTTTATTTGGACCAACTTTAATATGCGGTTTTGCAACTATTCACGGATATACGGTAGGAATTTTAGGAAATAATGGACCTATCTTTCCCGATACAGCAGCAAAAGGAGGACAGTTTGTCCAATTATGCAATCAAATAGACATACCTATAATATTCCTTCACAACATAACGGGCTTTGTAGTAGGAAAAGACTTCGAAAGAGCTGGTCAGATTAAAAGAGGAGCTCAATTTTTGAATTCTGTATCCAATTCTACCGTTCCACATCTCACTATTATTATAGGAGCGAGCTATGGAGCAGGAACTTATGCAATGTCAGGTAGAGCTTATGATAATAAATTCACTTTTTTATGGCCTACTGCAAAAGTAGCTGTAATGGGTCCTCAGCAAATTGCCGGTGTAATGTCGATAGTTCGTAGAGCAAGAGCTGCCAGAACTGGAGAGAAATTTGATGAAAAAGAAGATGCCAAAATGGTTGCGTTTGCCGAAAAGGCTCAAGAGGAAGGTTCGTTAGCATTAAGGGCAACTGGAGCAATAAGTGATGATGGCATTATTGATCCAAGAGATACGCGTACAGTATTGGGCATATGTCTCTCTTTAGTTAACGGAAGAAAAATTGAAGGCGCACCTGGATATGGAGTATACAGACTATGACTTTTCATAAATTATTAATCGCTAACAGAGGCGAAATAGCCTGCAGAATTATCAAAACTGCGCATGATATGGGGATTTCTTGTGTGGCGGTCTATACAGAGGCCGACTCAAATTCACCTTTTGTAAGAATGGCTGATGAAGCAGTGAAACTGAGCGATACTTATCTGAATGGTAAAGAAATAATCGAAGCTGCGAAACAAACTGGCGCCCAAGCAATACATCCTGGCTATGGGTTTTTATCAGAAAATGCGAAGTTTTCTAGAGAAGTTCTCAAAGAGGGCTTAATTTGGGTTGGACCTAGCTCAAGAGTAATTACTTCAATGGGAGATAAATTAAAAGCAAAGGATATAGCTGAGAAAGCAGGCGTCCCTACTCTGCCGATGACTACTGATCCTAAAAAAGCAAATACGATTGGCTACCCGATACTTATTAAGGCTGCTGCTGGAGGTGGCGGAAAGGGTATGAGAATAGTTGAAGATAAAAAGGATCTTAAAGAAGCAATAGCGGGTGCTCAACGAGAGGCACAAACTGGATTTGGTGACGACAGAGTATTCATCGAAAGATATGTGGCATCTTCAAGACATATTGAAATACAAATTTTAGGAGATTCTCACGGAAATGTTGTCCATTTAGGTGAAAGGGAATGTTCTATACAAAGAAGACATCAAAAGATCATTGAAGAGTCACCCTCTCCAAGAGTAGATTCGGAAATGAGAGCAACGATGGGCGAGGCTGCAATTAAACTTGCTAAAAAACTTAAATACGAGTCTGCTGGAACAGTCGAATTCTTGGTAGATGACAAAACAGGTGAATTTTGGTTTCTTGAGGTAAATACAAGGTTACAAGTAGAACATCCTGTAACTGAAGAAGTCACTGGAAAAGATTTAGTTTATGAGCAATTACGTATAGCTAGAGGTGATGAACTTGGTTATTCTCAAGCCGATATCAGTTGGGAAGGCTCTTCTATAGAAGCTAGGCTATATGCTGAAGACCCTGCAAAT
This sequence comes from uncultured SAR86 cluster bacterium, assembly GCA_938048695.1. Taxonomy (GTDB): domain Bacteria; phylum Pseudomonadota; class Gammaproteobacteria; order Magnimaribacterales; family Magnimaribacteraceae; genus Magnimaribacter. The sequence continues at coordinate 16,382 of CALIUO010000048.1, read as the reverse complement.
GACTTCTTACCAGCTACTGGAACTCTTATTGCATACGAAAATGATACTAATATAGATGCAAGATGGGATACGGGTATAGAACAAGGATCAGTTGTAGGAACTGACTTTGATCCAATGTTAGCTAAAGTTATTACTAAAGGTAAAACTAGAACCGATGCCGCCAATAAACTTGCACTTGCTTTGGAAACTATGCACATAGGTGGTGTTACCACCAACAGAGATTTTCTGGTGGCTTCTCTGAGAACAAAAGATTTCTTAGACGGTAAAACAACATCAGACTTTATAGATAAGACTAATCCTCAAAGAGCAGTAGTCCTGAAAGGATCAGTCTTAGAGAATGCATTATCTGCAGTTGCTTTATGGATCCAAGGACAAAATAGAGAGAATGCAAACATTTTGAAAGAGATACCCACTGGTTGGAGAAACTCTCGCCTACCTAGGCAAAAAATAAATCTACGTTATATGGAAGAAGATTTGTTGGTTTCTTACAAAGCTAATAGAGATGGTTCTTTCGATATAAATGATGGAACGATCGCTAAAGTAATTGAATGGACGGCTTCAGGTATTGATATTGAAGTTAATAATTCAAGATTTTTCTCTAAGGTTACTAGAGATAATGAGAATATAGTTGTTCATGGTCCTTGGGGTGATGCTCTATTTACAATATTACCTAGATTCACATTGCCAGGCTCTGAAGCTCTTGCAGGCGGATTAGTTGCACCTATGCCAGGCAAGGTTGTTGATTTAAAAGTAAAAACTGGGTCTAAAGTTAAGAAAGGAGATACTTTGGTGATTCTTGAGGCAATGAAAATGGAACACCAAGTTAAGGCTCCTGAAGATGGGAAAATTACGAAAGTGTTAATCAAAAAGGATGATCAATTAGAGAATGGCGCTCTTCTAATGGTTCTGGATAATTAGAAAATTATGGCTGACTCTAAAGAAAAAATAATCATAGGTAACTGCAGTGGATTCTACGGAGATAGATTATCTGCAGCGAGAGATATGGTTGACGGTGGACCTATAGATGTACTCACTGGAGACTATTTAGCTGAATTAACAATGACAATCCTTTATAACCAGAAAATGAAAAGAGGAGATGATCAAGGTTATGTCGGTACTTTCTTGAAACAATTCAAAGATGTAGCCATTTCATGCCAAGAAAAGAATATAAAAATAGTTACTAATGCAGGAGGACTTAATCCCTCCTCTATGGCAAAGAAGATAGAGGAGATTGTTGAAGAATTAAACTTAAGCCTAAAAGTAGCTTACATTGATGGAGACGATCTTATACCAAGGATTGATGAATTAAAGGAGGCTAATGAACCTCTGGCGAACATAGAAAAAGGTAACTCTTTGCATGATTATTCAAAAAAACCTTTAACCGCAAATGCGTACTTTGGTGCTTGGGGAATAAAAGAAGCTTTAGATGCTGGAGCAGATGTAGTTGTTTGCCCTAGAGTTACAGACGCTGCCGTTGTTATTGGTCCTGCAGCATGGAAGTATAATTGGTCAAGAGATAACTATGATGCCCTCGCAGGAGCACTGGCGGCAGGCCATATTATTGAATGTGGAGCACAAGCTACAGGGGGTAATTACTCCTTTTTTCATGAAGTTCCTTCTTTTTTTAACATAGGCTATCCAATAGCGGAAATCTATGAAGACGGTAGTTTTACGATAACTAAACATCCTGGTACTGGTGGACTCGTTTCAGTTGGCACTGTGACAGCACAGCTTCTATATGAAATAGGTTCTCCTGCCTATATGAATCCTGATGTGATAGGACATTTTGACACACTTAAGATGGAACAAGAGGCAGAAGATAGAGTTTTTGTAAGTGGGTGCAGAGGTTCAAGTGCTCCTAAAACCCACAAAGTATGTGTAAATCTTGCTGGAGGTTATAGAAACGGAACAGAGATATTATTGACGGGAATTGATATTGAAGATAAAGCCAAGCTTGTTACTGATTTAATATTTGATAATGTGGGCGGAAAAGAGCAATTTGATCACGTAGATATTCAATTAATAAGAACTGATCATAATAACCCTGTATCCAATGAGGAGGCACAAGCTTCTCTCAGAATCTCAGTAATGTCTCAGAATCCTGATCTCGTCGGTCGCCTTTTCAGTGCAAAAATTGTAGAGCTCGGACTTGCAAGTATACCTGGCTACACTGGAAGATCTGGTATGCCATCGGGTCCATATATTCAATATTGGCCAGCTTTAATAGATAGCAAATATATTAAAGAAAGCGTTCATGTTGATGGAAAAACAATAGATGTAATTCCTACCAGCCAAATGGACTATGAAGAGATTTATTATCAGAAAGAGCCTTATGAAAATAATTCTCTTTCATCTGAAAATTTAATAAAAACAAAATTTGGAAAACTTTACGGAACAAGGTCTGGAGATAAAGGTGGGTGTGCAAATTTAGGTGTATGGGCTAAAAATCAAGATGCTTATTCCTATCTGTACAATTTTTTAACCACAGAAAAGCTTAAAGAACTGTTACCGGATCTTGAGGAATACGAAATAGACAGGTATGAACTGCCTAATATACTTTCTTTAAATTTTTATGTTCATGATATCTTGCAAGATGGTGTCTCATCCTCTACCCGTTTAGATGGCCAAGCAAAATCTTTGGGAGAGTACTTAAGAGCTAAAGATATAGAAGTTCCTGATTTTTTAACTAATTAATAAACAGATGAGTAAAGATTTATCCCTTGAAGGTTTGGTTTTCCAAGCAACTAAAATTGATATTGAAGAAAATGTCCTGACTATTACTTTGAATAGGCCAGAAAAAAAGAATGCACTGAATAACGTAATGATGAACGAAATTTGTTACGCATTAAGTTATGCAAAACAAGAAAGAAAGATCAGAGTTGTGGTAATTGCTGCTGAAGGTGACGTGTTTTGTGCAGGAGCAGACCTAAGAAGAGAAAAAGCTGAATCAAATGTACCAAAAATTGAAGGTTCAGATGATATAAGTATGCTTATCAGGCATCTCTACAAACCTGTGATTTGCAAAATCCAGGGATCAGTACATGCAGGAGCCCTGCTAATGGTGACGAACTGTACACACGCTATTGCAGTTGAAGATGCAAAGTTTTCTGCTCCTGAAATCTTAAGGGGAGTTTGGCCTCATATGGTAATGGCCGGATTATTCAGAGTGATGCCAAAAAGAGCTGGTTTAGACTTTTGTATGAGGGGTCAAGCAATAGATGCAAAAAAAGCTGAAGAATGGGGACTGATTAATGAATCAGTACCAAGAGATAAATTGACTGAAGCCGTAGATATATTAGCCAAAGATCTTGCAAGTCTAGCTCCTGGAACAATGCAATTTGGATTAGAGGCATACGTGAAACAAGACGCGATGGATTTTGATGAGGCATTACCTTATCTCGGAAAAAAGAGTGCCGAAACTTTTGCAGGCCCTGATGCTCAAGAAGGAATTGCCGCATTTTTAGAAAAAAGAGAACCTAAGTGGGATTAGTTCTCTTTGTGGCCATATAAATAGCCGTCAATACTATCAAACCACCAAAGAACTGAAGCGGGCTTAAGATTTCTTGAAGAAGAAACCAGCCATAAAATGCTGCTGCGACTGGCTGCATTAACAAAACTAGCGATGATAAATGTGCACTAACCTTAGATATTCCTGAAGTAATCATTCCCTGGGCTATAGTTTGAGAAAAGATTGCGTATGAAAGTAGAATAAAAAATTCTTTCCAGCCTATTCTTAAATCCTTTGCTTCAATTAGACTGATTGGTAATAAACATATCGTTGTTACGACTGTTACTAAAAATAAAGTTCTTGCAGGCTTCATCTCATGAGTGAGATCTTTTATAGACAAAATATATCCAGCATAGAAAACTGCAGCTGCTATTCCTAAGGTGTCTCCAAAAACCATCAATTCTTCGCCTGGAAGAACAACCATCAATACACCTATTAGAGCTAAAAAGAGTGTAAGAATAAAAGATAACTGGATTTTGTAACCTAAAAAAAGGAGGCCAAAAATAACAACAAAAACAGGTGCCGTATTAGCCATTAGGGTGGCATTAGCTACAGAAGTAAAAGATAGAGACCAGTTCCAAATTGACATATCTAAGGCAAAGCATAAACCTCCTAGAAGTAGAAAAAATATATTCCTTCTAGTCCAGGCTATATTTGACGAATCATTTATCTCTTGATGCTTCATCCAAAAGTATAAAAATGGCAAAGCAAATAATGACCTATAAAAGGCAATTAAGGACGGCGAGGATTCGCTAATTTTCACAAAAATGCCTGAACCTCCTAGCATTGATGCTCCAATCAATAAGAGCAACACCCCTTTAAAAAGGTCTCTGGATATATTTTTATCTTCGTTCAAATTCTTAAGTTATACTTTTATTCGATGTTTCAAGATCCCTCAAACAATCAAGAAATAATATCTGTATCGGATATAAATAACCTTGCAAAAGGTTTACTAGAAAAAGATCTATCTAATGTCTGGATACAGGGTGAAATTTCTAGCTTCACTGCTCATGGTTCAGGCCATTGGTACTTTACCATAAAAGACAAAAAGTCCTCTTTAAGCTGCGTGATGTTCAAATTTGAAAATCAAAATGTCCTATTTGAACCAAAAGTTGGGGATGAGCTAATTTTAAATGGGAATATAAGTATTTATGCACCGTCTGGTAGATACCAATTTAATGTAAAGCATATTGAAGTGTTTGGCGAGGGAGCATTACTCAAGGCGTATGAAGAGCTTAAAGAGAAACTAGAAAAAGAAGGCTTATTTGATCAGAGTACAAAAAAAGAGATTCCCTTATTGCCTTTGTCCGTAGCTGTGATTACGTCTGAGACTGGGGCGGTCTTTAAAGACATTATTAATGTGCTCAGAAGAAGGTCTCCTCTTGTTCAACTCACCTTGATCGAGTCAAAAGTTCAAGGGAAGACAGCAGATAGGGAAATTACAAAAGCAATAAGGCAAGCTAATGTGACAGAGTGTTTTGACCTAATAATTTTAGCCAGAGGTGGTGGCTCCATGGAAGATCTTTGGTGTTTTAATATGGAATCTGTTGCAAGAGAGATCTATAACTCTAGGCTTCCTATTATCAGTGCCATAGGACATGAAACAGATTTCACTATAAGCGATTTTGTTTCTGATCTAAGAGCACCAACTCCCTCAGCAGCTGCAGAAATAATAAGTCAGTTTCATTCTAATCTATTTGAAGAGGTTAAAAGGCATCAAGTAAATTTGAAAAATACATTTCTAGGTAGATTAAATAGCTACGGAGAAGATTTGGATCACAAGGTAGCACTATTGAGACATCCAGGTGACAGACTAAGAGAGATGACACAGAAGATTGATACTATTGAAATTAGACTTAAGAATGTTTTGACCAATATAACACTGGATAAAAAAAATAAGTTGGCAGAAAAAAATTCTAGCTTAATGAATTTCTCACCGATAACAAATATTGAAGCCAATCAAAACCTAATTAATTTGGCTTTAATCAATTTAAAAAATTTAATTAATACTAAGATTGAACTTGATAAAAAAATCTATCAAAGCAATGTTAGTACCCTTGAAGCGGTTAGTCCCCTTGCGGTACTATCCAGAGGGTACTCGATTGTGACTGATGAAAAAAATAAGATACTTTCTTCTGCAAAAAATTTAACTAAGGATAAGAATATAAAAGTCAATTTTAAAGAGGGAAAGGTGTTGGCAAAAGTAGTTAAGAAATTAGATGAAGAATAATTTCATTGCTATATTTGCATTGATAATTTCTTCTTGCTCCTCCCTGCCCAAAAAGATAACCAATTCTGAATGTATATTTCCAACTGATAACACTTATCCAGGAGGGTTAATCAACTACTCTTTAGATTCGATTAAGAGTGAAGTGGGGGAAAATTTAAAACTTGGAGATTTGATATTTGCAACTTGTAAGTCTGATTCGCAATTTATCGTTCTAGCACCTATTCCTCTTTCTTATAAAGAAAATAAAGTTCAAGTAACATTCTCTAATAAAGTAGTTGCCTCTATTCCTTTACAAAATAAAGCTTATAGAGAGTCGAGAATAGAAATACAGAATAAGAGCTTGGTTAATCCTCCTGAAGTTATGCAGGACAGAATCAAAGAGGAATATATTCAAGGTCAAAAAGCCAAGAATATATTGACTAGAAGAGGATCGAAACAAGTCATGATGAACAAGCCCCTTGTGGGCATTATTAGCAGTGAATTTGGGGTGAGGAGATTCATAAATAATCAACCGAGAAATAGACATATAGGTCTAGATATAGCTGCTACAGAGGGAACACCGGTAAAAGTTCCTCTAAAAGGTGAAGTCATACTTGAGGGCAATTTCTTTTATAAAGGAAATGTAATTTATTTAGATCATGGCGACGGCCTAGTAAGCAGCTATTCGCATTTAAAAAGTAAAAGAGTGACTCTGGGCCAGGAAGTCTCTGAGGGGGACATTTTAGGGTATGTTGGTAGTACTGGAAGAGTTACAGGTCCCCATCTACATTGGGAAGTTTTTTATTTAGGTATTCCTATTAACCCGGAAATTTTTCTTAAAGAACTTTACTAGTTAGTGATGTATGCCTCAAGACTCTCTTGGGTTTGAGGTCCTATCAAGGTATGTAGTAGTTTCCCTTCGGGATTAATTATGTAAGTTGCTGGCAGACTGGGGGGAGCCTCCCACCCGAATAAAATTCCAGGGTCAGTTAAGATGCTAGGAACATTTACTCCAAATCTTATGATTTGATTTTGTAACTCTTCTCCCTCGAGTCTGTCAAAATTATAAGTAAGCACAAGTGCATGATCTTTATTATCATTATAAAAACTTTCGAGTTCTGGCATTTCTTTAATACAAGGCGGGCACCAATCAGCCCAGTAATTAACAATTAACCATTTACCTAAAAAATCATTTAATTTGCCGGAATTACCATCTACCAACCTATAGTCTGGTTCAGCACAAGAACTAAGGACTAATATAAGATTTATGAGAAAAAAATATTTAGTCTTGTAATATACTTCTTTTAACATTCTTCAATAAATTTGCTAATGAACAATTTTACCATTTACCACAATCCTAGGTGTAGTAAATCTAGACAAACACTGGAATTGCTAAAAGAGAAAAAAATTGAACCAGAAGTTGTTCTGTATCTTGACAATCCTCCTTCTAAAGATGAAATCTCCAAGTTGCTAAGTATTTTAGGAATAAATCCTAGAGAATTGCTAAGAAAAGGCGAGGATGAATACAAAACACACAACCTAAAAGATCAAACGATAAGCGACCAAAAAATAATTGAAATAATGTCTGAAAATCCTAAACTCATTGAAAGGCCAATTGTTATCTCAAATAATAAGGCTATCATTGGCAGGCCTCCAGAAAATGTGTTGAAGTTGATCAATTAATAAAACCATGGAACAAAAAACTTTCTTCGAAAAATTTAAAAAAAATCCTCTATTCTGGATTTTTTCTGGCCAATTATTCTTCCTGTCTCTCAATGCAATCTTCTTGATTGCCCTTCTAATAGGCGTAATTTCATTTATCAGCTCTATATTTGTGGACGAATTTGATGATCCCACCGACAAAGCTTTAGTAATTAGGCCCTTGGGACCCATCGTTGAACAAGTTGTGGGTTCAGATGATCCCTTTGACAATCTGAGCGGTAATTTGCCGAGAGAGCTGTATGTAGGTGATCTTTTAGAAGTATTAGAAACAGCAGCTTCCGATGACAGGGTTCAAGATATTGTCCTAAGCTTAGACAACATAAATGGAACAGGACAAGCTGTGCTTTATGATGTAGGTAACGCTCTTCAAAAAATTCAAGAAGCAGATAAAAATATTATTGCTGTGGGTGATTACTACACTAGGAGTGGATATTACTTGGCATCCTTTGCTGATGAAATAATCATGAATAGTGACGGACTAGTGGAAATGGATGGATTTGGCAGAAGTAGATTATTTTACAAGTCCTTTTTAGACAAAATAAAAGTAGATTTTAATGTTTTCAGAGTTGGAACTTTCAAATCTGCAGTTGAGCCGTACTTAGGAAATGAAATGTCTGAAGCTGCAAAAGAAGCTAATCTTGCTTATTTAGACGTTCTTTGGAGTTCTTACAAGGACGTTATATCTAAAAATAGAGGGATGACTTCTGAAGAAATTCAATATTTAGTTGATAACTCCGATTCAATTCTCACAGAAGAAGGCTTATCCAGTTCTGAGGCTATCTTAAATTACGGACTTGTAGATAAACTACTGCCCAGAACTAAAACTAGAAGTTATCTCAAAGAGCTTTTTGGTGAATCAGATGATAAAAAAAGTTTCGCTCAAATCTCTGGATATGAATATTTCAGACTTATCCAATCTGAAAAAAGTGTTGTTTCTGCTGAAGACAAAATTGCGGTCGTAGTTGCGAGAGGTACGATTGTTAATGGAGTTCAACCACCTGGTACGATTGGTGGTGACTCTACTTCTAGATTAATACGTGAAGCACACGAAGACGAAGATGTAAAAGCTATAGTTTTAAGAGTTGATTCTGGTGGAGGAGGAGTTTTTGCTTCTGAGCAAATAAGACTGGAGCTACTGGAGGCAAAAGAAAAAGGTCTGACAATTATTGCGTCTATGGGCAATGTTGCTGCATCAGGAGGTTATTGGATTTCTGCGAATGCTCATGAAATTTGGGCATCACATAATACTATCACTGGATCTATTGGAATCTTCGGTATATTACCGACTATTGACAGAGCCCTGAGTGAGATTGGTATTAATAGTGATGGAGTGAAAACTTCTAGATTAGATCTATCCGGAGATGTAACAAGTCCACTTGATGAAGGTCTATCAAAAATTATTCAAAGCGAAATTGAATATGGTTACAAGCGATTTATAGGATTAGTGAGTGAAGCTAGAGATATTCCTATCGAAGAAGTTGATAAAATAGCTCAAGGTAGAGTTTGGGCCGGCTCCACAGCCTTAGAGCTTGGCTTGGTTGATAATATTGGTAACCTCCAAATGGCTATAAAAAGAGCTGCGGAACTTGCAGAGATTGATGAATATAACTCCTATTATCCTGAACAAGAAGTTAATTGGAGGGAACAAATTTTTAATAGACTTTCAGGATATATTGGTTGGGCTATTCCTTCCCTTATTAAAGAAAATATCCTGGTTAAGGAAACGGTGAGAGTTTTACAGGATATTGAAAAGCTTAATGACCCGAAGGGAATATATATTATTTGTGAAGACTGTCAGATCTAGTTTGTAACAACTCTCTGACTAGGGATTGAGTGACTCTTCTTTTTTTCTTTAAAGAATAAATATCTAAATCGTTAATTAAATTCAATAAGTCAGATAAACTTCTTGAGGTATGACTGACTATATATTCTATTGTCTTATTATCTAGGGAAATGCCTTTTCTTTCAGATGATTGATACAAGGCTTCTATCTTTTCTTCATCTGTTATTTCAGGGATTTCTATTGCAGTAAAATATGACAATCTTGACTTTAAGTCTTTCAATCCTATCTTTAGATCTTTTGAGACTAGATTAGAAGATAAATAGATCTTGGTATTACCAGAAAGGGCATCATTAATTAGAGCAAAAATCTGCAATTCCCAATCTTGATCTTGAGGTAATTGATCTATTTTTTCAATTAGCAAGACATCTAGACTACCTAAATTCTGAAAAATTTCATGAGAGGTTATCCGACTATCATCAAGTGAGAGATGAAGTGTCTTCTTATTTAGATTGATAAACTCCTTGTTAAGGGCCTGCATTATGTATGACTTACCCACCCCTTCGAGTCCCCATATAAAAAAGAGATTTGAAACTGAAGTTTCTAAAACGGTACTTCTCAAAAAATCTAAAGAATTGCTATTACTTTTACATTTAATAAACTTATCTAAGCTGACCGAATCATCTAATTTAATGTTTAAGCTTAACTGGTCAGGTAACTTGTTCATAAAATTTGTTTGAATATAGATTTACCTTCATCTCGCAAATAAGAGAAAAGGCTTAAAATTATAAAAATCGTTACACCCGCCATCGCTATCCATTGGAAATAATAAGGCAATATGTCGAAAGCTGACTCAGTCAATATGATGATAAATAAAGCTATGATCCATCCGGTATAGTGTTTACCCCATCTATTTGGCAAGGCTTGTTTGTTTTCAAAAAGTAATAAATGCAACATAGCCCCAATGAGAATGATTCCATCTCTAGAAAGAATTAAATAAACAAACCACAAAGGAAGTTTTTCGGAAAAAGCAAAAGCTAGCAATGTTGCAACAATAAGACATTTATCAGCTAGAGGATCGGCAAATTGACCAAAGTCGCTAAACCAATTAAATTTTCTGGCGAGGTATCCATCAAGACCGTCAGACAGCCCTGCTATAACAAATAGAATAAGAGCTAAAAAATCTTCACCTTCATATATACAAATACTTATTGGGATAACAAGGATAAATCTAAGCCCAGTTATTAAATTTGGTATGACTGATAACATTTTTAACTTGTTTTATATTTAAATGAAATTATATCCTGAGATAAAGTATTAATTTTTTTATAATTTTCATTTATGTTTAACAAGCTGAGTAAATCCGACTCTGCACCATAATGAGATAAAGAAATCTTAATATTCTCTCCTTCAATTTCTAGAACAGTAACTTCATAGATGAGAACCTGAGTGCTCAAATCATCTAAGATCCGTCCCAAAACATCAAAATTATTTATTCCTTCAAATCTTATTTGAGTTTTATTTTGTATATTTTTATTAACTACCAAAGATCGTCTTAGATTAACTTTATCCAAGAGATCATTAAATATATCAGAAGCAGAAGAAGCATCTTGCTCAGCAGAAGATAGGCATTTTGGTTCTTCTAATAAAAGACCAAATTCGTCTTTGGTAAAGCAAAGGAGCCAAGAATCAATGTCATATCTTCTTGAGATTTTATCCATGAATAGTTTTGGATAAATTGAACCTAAAGATTCGTAATAATTGATATCCGTTAAATCCATTAATGGTCTAGTCATCTTAGCATTCCGGCTAATTGATAAATTTTCTAAGTTATTCTTGAGAGTGTTACACCTATCTAATTCATCAAGATTTTCAATACTCTTATCTATTTCTATACAAGGAAGAAAAGTGAGTATTAAAGGATTGTCTGATAACCAAATGGGTAGTGCATTTTGAGATAGGTAGCTTCTTATAGAATCTCCTTCAAAAATAAAACTTGCAACAATTCCCTCTTCATCGCTTGCCAGTTTATATTGAGATATGAAAGTTTCTGGTGTTTCTATCATCTTAGTAATTGATGTTTTTTCAAGAATCTTAGAATTGCCTGTCAGGTTCACTAGCAATGAGGATAATCCACTTTGCATTCCTTCTCTAATTGAGTTCTGATCCGTCCCTTCAATGGAAACAATTTTTTCGTAATTCTTTTTTAAGCTGTATATTTCTGCAGAGCTTAGGAAGCCTAAGCTATTAATCAACGCGATACAGATAAAAAAAATTTTAAACATTATTAATTAATTCAGAAGTATTTATCTAAGATAGGTAAAATAGAGCAAAACTATCGCTAAGTCGATGCCAATAGACGATAAAGAAAAAGAAAAAAATAAAGAAGATAGTTCTCGAGAAGAGCTAAGTTACAAGCTGTCGGGAGTAGATGTTGATGCCGGGTATGAGCTTGTTCAAAAAATCAAACCATTCGTAGAAAAAACTCGCAGACCAGAGATACTATCTGGTCTAGGCTCTTTCTCAGCCTTGAGCCGTATTCCAAAACATATAGAAAATCCATTACTTGTTACTTGTACAGATGGTGTAGGTACAAAAATAGAAATTGCCAGAGAAATGAACAATTTTTCCACTATAGGTATTGATTTGGTTGCGATGTGTGTCAATGATCTAGTGGTTTGTGGCGCAGAACCCCTTGTTTTTCTTGATTATTACGTAACGGATAAATTGGATGTAGATACAGCTTCTAAAGTAATAGAAGGCATAGCTAAAGGTTGCGAAGAAGCCAAATGTTCCTTGGTTGGAGGAGAAACTGCTGAGCACCCTGGAAGTTTTCCTGAAAACAGCTTTGATTTGGCTGGATTTTCTCTTGGTGTAGTAGATGAGAATGCAATAATTGGACAAGATGGTCCAAAGAATGATGACATACTGATTGGTATTGAATCATCGGGTTTTCACTCGAATGGATTTTCACTTCTAAGAAAAGTAATTTCAGATTATAAACTCGATCTCAAATCTAAAGTTCAAAATGAGCAGATAGGTGACATTCTTTTAAGGCCTACAAATATATACGTTTCAGAAGTTTTAGCTCTCAAGAAAATTCTAGAAATTAATTCAATATCCCATATAACCGGAGGAGGATTCTTGGAAAATATTCCCAGAATGTTGAATAAAAACCAAAAAGCTATTATCGAGCATGACTTTACTGATTGGCCTGCAGGGCATTACTTTGAATGGCTAATGGAAATAACAAATATGCCAAAAGATAATTTAGTAAACACATTTAACTGCGGTGTAGGGCTAGTTATAGCTGTCAGCGAGTCTGATGAGGAAGATGCATTGGGTATCTTAAATCAATCTTATTTTGCAAAAACTATTGGTAGAGTTGAAGAAAGAAAGGTGAACGAAGAAGCTATTTCTTTTGTTTAATTATTATGTCCTCATTTAAAGTTGCAGTTCTTATATCTGGCAATGGTTCGAATCTGCAAGCCATCATTGATTCATTTAAAACAAATAAATTAATAGAAGTCTGTTGTGTGATAAGTAACAGGCAAAACGCATTTGGGTTAGAAAGAGCTTCTAAAGCCGGAATCAGAAATTACTTTATAGATCATAGTAAATTTGTTTCACGAGAAGAATTTGAAAAGGAATTAATTCAAGTACTGGAAAAACACAATGCTGATCTTATTGTTTTAGCTGGTTTTATGAGAATTCTGAGTAATGTATTCGTTGATAAGTACATAGGCAAACTTGTAAATATTCACCCTTCCCTGCTCCCGAAACATAAAGGCCTAGATACGCATAGAAAAGTTCTAGATGGCAATGATAAATATCATGGAGTTACTGTTCATTTTGTAGATAATACCCTCGACGGTGGACCTATATGTGCACAATCAAAATTTGAAGTGCAAACACAAAATATCGAGGAATTAGAAAAAAAGGTTCATGAACTTGAATATGCAATATACCCGAAGGTAATAAAAGAGATAGCGCAGGGTAAAATGTACTTATCAGAAGGGAAAGTTATTAAAAAATAGAAAATTATGGGAAATATATTTAAATCAGTATTAATCTTAGTTGCATTTAATCAACTTAATGCTGCAGAAAAGATCAAACCCTCAAGGGCTACCCTAGAAAGTAATGTTGGCGAGATGCAGGTCGAGATGATAAAGCTGGATAATGGTTATTGGAAACTGAATTCTCTTTTGGATGGAGGTTCGATCGTCAAAAGAGAAGAGTCTGAAGTTTTCGAACTAGTTAATAATCAAATAAAACCTATTAAATATGACTTTAATCAAAGAATTTTATTCAGACGCTATAAAGCTTCAGCAGATTTTGATTGGAATGCGAATGAAGTCGAATTTGTAGAAGACAAAGATAAAGGAATTGTTGAGCTTTCAGAAAATGTCTTAGGTCCCAGCTCTGCCTCATTGCAACTTAGGCTAGATTTTAGGGAATTTGATAGAGATGAAATTCCCGACACTATATCGTACGTAGTTTATTGGAAAGGAACGATTAAAAATCGTACTTATGAAGTAAAAAAAGACAAAGAATATATAGAGACACCTTTAGGAACATATGAAGCTTTTAAAGTTTCAAGGCAATTCGAAGAGGGAAGCGAAAGATCTCAAGTTTTCTGGCTGGCTCCAGACCTAGATTTCTCTGTAATTAAAATCTATGATAAAAATGATAGAGAGGTTGAGATAAAAATTAAGAACTTCGAAGAGATAGGTTAAGCCTTGGGTAAGGTTACTCCGGTTTGACCTTGGTATTTTCCACCTCTATCTTTATAACTTATTTCGCACTCTTCATCAGATTCTAGAAACAACATTTGAGCTACGCCTTCATTAGCATAAATTTTTGCAGGTAAACTTGTAGTATTGGAAAACTCTAATGTGACATGCCCTTCCCATTCTGGTTCCAATGGAGTCACGTTGACTATTATTCCGCATCTAGCATAAGTAGACTTTCCTAAACATATAGTTAGAACATTCCTAGGAATCCGAAAGTACTCAATAGTACTTGCCAGAGCAAAGGAATTTGGTGGTATTACACAAACATCACTTTTAACATCTACAAAACTGTTTTCATCAAACCTTTTTGGATCTACAGTGGCAGAATTAATATTAGTGAATACTTTAAATTCATTAGAGCATCTGACGTCATATCCGTAGGAAGAAGTGCCATAGGAAATCAATTTCTCCTCCTTTTTACCTAATCTCACTTGTCCAGGCTCATATGGCTCTATCATTTTATGATTTTGAGCCATTTCCTTTATCCATTTATCAGATTTAATACTCATGATTCTTTATATTTCATCGTAATTGCTATTGTATGATACTGTGCCACATAAAAAATAACATAAACTTTTACCTCATGAAAAAAATCTTCCTCCTTGCTTTTATATTTTGGTTCAATTTTCTATTTGCCGCAGATAATAAAATAAATTTACTTGAGCTTTATAAGGAGCTACATGCCAACCCAGAACTTTCTTATCAAGAATTTGAAACTTCTGAAAAATTAGCATTAATTTTAGAAAATATTGGGTATAAGGTGACGCGCAATATTGGAGGTAATGGAGTAGTTGCTCTTCTGGAGAACGGAGAAGGACACACAATAATGCTGAGAGCAGATATGGATGGCTTGCCTGTTGAAGAAAAAACAGGCGCCAGTTATGCCAGCACAAAGAAAGCAGTAAATTCTGAAGGAAAAGAAGTCTTTACAATGCACGCATGTGGACATGATGTTCATATGTCAGTATTAATAGGAGCAGCAGAATATCTCTTTAACAATCAGACTCAATGGCAAGGAACTTTACTTTTAATTTTGGAACCGGCTGAAGAAGTGAGTGGAGGAGCCCGAAATATGATAAAAGATGGTCTTTTCACTAAATTTCCTAGACCAGATTTTAATTTAGCTCTTCATGTTAGTTCTAGCCTTCAAGCCGGAAAGGTTGGTTATCTTCCAGGTTGGGCTATGGCAAATGTTGATTCTGTTGATATTACCGTAAAGGGGTTAGGTGGTCATGGAGCCTATCCTCATACTACAAAAGATCCTATTGTGTTGGCTGCAAACATAATTACTCAACTTCAGACCATAGTCAGCAGAAAAATAGCTCCGACTGATCCTGCTGTGGTTACTGTTGGATCAATTCACGGTGGAACAAAACATAATGTCATACCGAATGAGGTTAAACTTCAATTAACGTTGCGCTCTTACACAGATGAAGTAAGAAATGAGACTCTATCTTCTATTGAAAAAATCGTAAGAGGCTCCGCAATTGCTGCAGGATTAACTGAAGAATATTTTCCCATAGTTGAAATTAAAGACGAATATACTCCTGCAGTTTTTAATAATCCTGATTTGGTAGAAAAACTGCAAAAGAGCTTTGTTAAATCTCTTGGATCTGAAAATGTAATTAAAGTTTCTCCAGTTATGGGTGGGGAAGACTTTGGAATGTTTGGAAGAGTTGAGCCAATTATACCCACAGCACTATTTTGGCTTGGTGCTGTCAATAAAAAAGTCTACGAAAAAGCGATGAGAGAAGATTTAACTTTACCATCTTTGCATTCTGATTTGTTTTTACCTGATGCAGAGCCAGCGATTGAAACTGGCGTTAAAGCAATGTCTAACGCCGCTATAGATTTATTTAAAATTAAAAACTAAAGTGCACCCAAGTGCTTAGGTTTAACGAATTTAGATAAAATATAACCCGTAAAAAGCCAATTTAAAGACTCACCAACAAATTTTATCAGACTCCAATGAATAGAGTTATCTAACCAAAAAATATCAACTTGGTGATAAATAGAGAATGCGCTTCCTAAAATGAATATAAACAAAATCCTCTTTTTAGGAGTATCTAACATAGTCATAACTCTGTGCATTATCCAAGTAAGGATAAGGATAACTAGAAACTTCAAAAGGAAGCTAGAGAAGTAACTTGTGAAAGTTAAATTACCCTCAAAATTAATAGGTGTCGATACTTCTATGAAAGAAGTTGTAGCAATATAAAAACCTAATATTCCAAAAAAGAAATTAGCAAGAGAGGCTAATAAAAGTCCAAAAAAAATTCTCATTTACTCTTTCCCTTTTAAATCTTGTCTTCCACTGAAAGCATGCATGATTGTTCCCCTATCAACATACTCTAATTCGCCTCCCAAAGG
>CALIUO010000047.1 GCA_938048695.1 uncultured SAR86 cluster bacterium | reverse complement strand
TCTGGATAATTTTTTCTATCTGGATCATGCCCAAATTGTGATAACCAATCAACAGCAGCCCAATAAGTAATAGAACGCTCAGCTATTTCATCTAAAATCTCAGAATAGACTTCTCTCCATGCTGGAGTTCTATCGGCCATCAGTCCTATAGCATAAGTTGACTCTTGAAGATCAAAACGAGGAAAAGCACACATTGGTGCAGTTGAAATCTGATCCCACCAATCATTGGGTGAGCCATCTTCAGACCAATCATCTGGAGTAGTAGCCTTAAGATAGAGAAAATTTAACCATCCTTGAGCTCTTTGATTTAATTCAGGATGACTTGAAGACATATCAATAATCAAGCTTTAGAGCTTGGTCTTGATAGTATTTCATTATGCCATCTGGATAGATTCGTTAAACCATCATCAGGTTTAAGGTCGACCATACTAGCAGCAAAGTCTATAGCGGAGAGAAGTGTTATATCTGCTACTGTAAATCTATCACCTGCAACATATTCAGATGAAGAAAATTCTGAATCCAATCTCCTGTAATAAGATGCAACATTTTTATCACTAGCTTCTTTTGCATCCGGTATCTGTTGAAACAATCCCATTGCTCCAACAATTGGACCATTTACCCAAGAAATTCCAATTTGTGTCCATAACTCTAACTCTATATGCCTATTTCTACTTTCTATAAAAGACATCTCAAAAGCATCTTTACCGAATAAGTTAGGATCAGGAACGAGACTCTCCAAGTATCTACAAATTGGTATTGACTCGGAAATACATCGCCCATCTTCTAGCTCCAAAACAGGAATTTTACCGCTAGGGTTTTTCTTTAAGAACTCAGGTGTTTTATGCTCTCTCTTTGCCATATCACAATTGACCAGTTCTAAATTGATGCTTTTCTCTTCAGCAAAAATCTTCACTCTTCGTGGATTTGGAGCTCCTGGAAAGTCATATAATTTCATCATGATATTGCAGGAGCATCTGAGCCTAATAAATCTTCTCTTAAATTTCTTTTTAACACTTTACCCGTAGCATTTCTTGGAAGAGCATCTATAAATTGAACTGAACTGGGTACCTTAAATTTAGCCAGGTTATTTATACAGTGCTGAATTATTTCCTTTTCTTCCAAGCTTTGATCTGTTTTTAAGCTTATGAAGGCGACACCTGTTTCCCCCCATCTCTCGTCAGGGACACCAAGGATTGCTGCTTCCGCAATCTGAGGCAGTTGGTAAAGGACGTTTTCAACTTCAGCAGGATATACATTCTCGCCGCCAGAAATGTACATGTCCTTCCAGCGATCGACGATATAAATAAAACCTTCATCATCAAATCTGGCTGCATCTCCTGTCTTTAACCAGCCATCATCAAAAGAATTCTTAGTTGCTTCCAGGTTATTCCAATAACCTGGTGTAATATTTGGACCTTTTATGTATAACTCTCCTACCTCTCCCCAAGGAAGTTCTTTGCCATCATCATCTACTACTTTAACTTCGGTATGCAGAAGAGGCTTACCTGCAGATCCAAGTTTGCGTTCAGCATCCTCAGCAGGAAGGCCTATACCTCCAGGACTGGTCTCTGTCATACCCCAGCCTTGAATCATTGAAACACCCCTATCAGACCAGGTCTTAAGAATAGCCTCTGCACAGGGTGCTCCTCCAATTCCGGCAATCCTAAGATTCGACAGGTCGGTTTTATCGAAGTCCGGATGGTTCATCATAAATTGATAAGGGGCAGGAACTGCAAAGAAATGAGAAACTTTATATTGAGGATCTCCCAAAATAGACAAAGCCAAGCCAGGATCAAAATCTCTTATCAAAATCAATTCACCACCGGCATGTAAAACAGGATTGGCATAGCAATTCATACCTCCAGTGTGAAAGAGAGGCAGAACCACTAATTGAACAGTGTCTGTAGCCACAAAAGCGGGGGAAGCAAGATTTATGACATTATAGAGCTGCATCTGATGATTGATCATTGCGCCCTTAGGATGACCTGTTGTACCGGAAGTGTACATAATCATGATTAGATCATCTTGATTAATATCAGGCCGCAAAAATTCTGGGCTACTTTCTTTTAGAGAAACCTCATATTGACTTGCAGGATCATTCTTATTAATTTCTAACGAATCAGCAATACCGCAATCTTCAACCAACTGATTTGATATTTCTGAAAAGGATTGATCGTAGATTACTACCTTAGGAGTACTGTCTTTTAGGATGTATTCGAGTTCGGGTTTGGTCAGACGCCAATTCAAAGGAAGTTCAATTGCTCCTATCTTTGCACAAGCAAATTCGAGCTCAAAAAATTCTGCACAATTTTGAGATAATATTGCTACCCGATCACCTTTTTCAACGCCAACTTTTTGTAACCAATTAGCAAGAAGACAGGCCCTGTCATCGAGTTCTTTATACGTCACAGACTGATTCGCACTTAGATCTCTAATTGCAATCTTATTTGGTCGCACATAAGAATGATAAGCAGACCAATCGTAGTGTTTAACTGACATAAGCTAACCTCTTTTTATAAAAACACGATCATGAACAAATAAAAAACTATTACTGCACCCCAGATATTCAATAAAAAGCCAATCCTTCGGCCCACTTGCTCTCCTTTAGAGTACTGCCAAAGAAAAAACAATAAGCTAATAAAAATAAGAGAAATAATAATTCCTATATGCATGCTCACAACTTTAATAGTTAAGTAAAAAGCAAGCAATACCCCCTCAAGACAAAATTAACTTTAAATTACTTTAATGATTTAAAATGAGATTAGAGATCAACTCTGAAATTCACTAAAAAGTATCTTTTGAAAAAAACACCCAAACAAACATCCAAGACCTTAAGAGGGATTGTTAGAAAATCGAATAAATCAAAAGGATTCTATGTTGACGATTTGAAATACGATTCTCAGTTTAAGCTGGGTAAGAAAGAGCTATTTAAAGCCATGCCTGGAGACCTGGTTCAATTTTCTCTTACTCAAAAAGGGTGGGCAAAAATACAAAAGGTAATCACTGAAAATACGACAGAGTTTGTTGGTAGGATATTCAAAAGAGGAAAAAGACTTTATACCAGCCCACTAGGGTACGAAAACGAACTTAGAGTTTTGATCAAAGACCCTCATTCCAAGAATCTTAAGGATGGGGGTATTGGCAAATTCGTCATGCATAAGCAACCTAGGGAAGATGCTCTTCCTGAAGCAAATCTTTTATTTGTATTTGATCTAGAGAATGAATTCGGCCTAGCTTACGAAATGGCTGTGACAAACCATAACTTAAGAAGAGAATGGCCAAAAGCAGTTATTAATGAGTCGCGAAAGCTTAAAGACAAGACTTTTGATGTAGATGATGTTGTTGATCTCAGAGATAAAGTTTTTGTAACAATTGATGGTAAAAGTGCTAAAGACTTTGATGACGCAGTATTGGGTGAAAAAGATGAAGAAGGGAATTTAATACTTTACGTAGCAATAGCTGATGTCGGGCGATATATAGATATTGGCAGCAATCTAGACCAAGAAGCATATGATAGAGGTACATCAGTCTATTTTTCGCAAAAAGTCATTCCAATGCTGCCAGAAGAGCTTAGTAACGATCTTTGCTCATTAAAACCGAACGAAGATAGATATTGTTTAGTATGTAAAACAAAGATTGATTCCGAAGGCCATCTTTCTGAAACATCCTTCTTTGAGGCTCTAATCAACTCCAAGTCCAGACTGACTTATTCAACTGTTACTAGAGAAATAGAAAGGCAACAATTTAAGAGACCCTATGCTCAATCGCTTAAAGTACTACTAGAAATTTATAGAAGATTAAAAAACAATAGGTTAACTAGAGGCTCTCTTGAACTGGAAGTGCCTACTTATATCCCTAAAGTCAATAATCAAAAGATCATAAAATTTGAAGATTCTCCAAGAGAAATTTCTCATATGATGATTGAAGAGTTTATGCTTGCAGCAAATATTTCTGCTGCGCAATTATGCATAAATCAAAAGATTCCCTCTATTTATAGAGTCCATCCAAAACCAGATATCCTAAAAATTAAAATACTAGAAAAATTTCTAAGGAGTAGAAAAATTAATGCTGTTTTAGACGATGGCAGTGACATCAACCAATTAACTGCATTGGTAGAACTGGCTAAGGAAAGAAAAGATAAAAATATAATTCATTCCCAGATTCTATACTCAATGAGTTTAGCCACTTACGAAGCAGATGTTTCGGGGCATTATGCTCTCAATTACGCATCTTATTCCCATTTCACATCTCCTATTAGGAGATATCCAGACTTACTTGTACATCGGGTAATTAAGTCTTTAATCAAACATAATGAGGGTGAGATAAAAGTTTCGGCTAAACCTATTCAGAAAAATTTTGCATATAGCTATGATGAATTAGCAGAAGCCTCTAAGGATTGCTCGACAAAAGAAAGAATAGCTGAGAAAGCAGAAAGAGAAGCTTTAAGTCAGCTTAAATGTGCTTTCGCAAAGGATAAGATTGGAAACACCTATAAAGGGCAAATCATAGGTGTAACTAATTTTGGTCTGTTCATTCACTTAAAAGAAATCAACATTGAAGGGCTCTGTCACATCAAATACCTCCCTCGCAATGAGTATTATGTTTTCGACGAAGACAGTAAAATGCTTCAAAGTAATAGCTCCAGACATTCTTACTCATTGGGAGATGAAGTTGAAGCCGTTATAGAAAAAGTTGAAGTATTTTCACAAAAAATAGATCTTAGGCTTCTGAAATGAATACAGACTCAAACGAAGAAATGATTTGTGGTTTAAATGCCATATCGCAAATCATAAAAACTAGACCTAAATCGGTAAAAATTCTCTTTGTCATAGATTCCCCAAACGAAAGACTCAAAGAATTGATTCAATTAACCGAAGAGCAAAATATAAAGGTAGAAAAGCAGAATGCTTCTTTTTTTGATAGAAATTTTGAGGGAATCAATCATCAAAATGTTGCTCTAAGATGTAACAAAAGGTCAGAAGAAACTGAAAATTATCTTGAGCTTATTCTGGAGAAAGATGAAGTTAAACTTCTTATTTTAGATGGTCTAACAGACCCACATAATGTTGGGGCTTGTCTTAGGAGTGCAGCAGCTGCAATGGTGGATGCTGTGATAGTTCCCAAAAACCGTGCTTGTCATCTTACTCCCACAGTTAGAAAAATATCATGTGGTGCTTCTGAACTTATTCCATTCATTGTTGTCACAAATCTAGTAAGGACCATCACATTAATTAAAGAGAAAGGAATATTAGTCTATGGCAGTGATCTACAGGCCACTAAATTTCATGATGAAGTGGTTTACAGCAAGAGAAATGCTTTGATAGTTGGATCCGAAGATAAAGGTATTAGAAGGTTAACAAGAGATAATTGTGACGAGCTTATAAAGATTGATATGTCAGATAATATGGATAGCCTCAATGCCTCTGTAAGTACCGGTATTTTACTGTTTGAGATAAGTAGACAAAATAAAATTAAGTCAAATTAAATATAGTAAAATACAAAAATGCTCGCCCAAAGAACTCTGTCTAACTCTATAAAAGCTTTTGGTATTGGTCTCCATAGTGGTGAACCAATCATGCTGAAACTTATGCCTGCCCCTCCAGATACGGGGATAATATTTAGGAGAGTTGATCTTGATCCTGTTGTAGAAATTAAAGCAAGGGCAGAAAACGTTGGAGATACAACTATGTCCACCTCTCTGACATGGAAGGATGTAAAAATTTCTACAGTGGAACATTTATTATCCGCTATGGCAGGTCTGGGCATTGATAATGCATATGTAGAAGTTAATGCTGCTGAGATTCCAATCATGGATGGTAGTGCAGGCCAATTTGTTTTTTTAATTCAATCAGCTGGGCTTCATGAACAAGAAGTGCCAAAGAAATTTATAAGGATTAAGGAGAAAGTAAGGGTGCCATTTAATGATGCCTGGGCTCAAGTATCTCCTTTTGAAGGTTTCAAAGTAGCCTTCACGGGAGTTTGGGATCATCCGGTACTAAAGAAGCACGGCACCAAAGCCTCTATTAACTTTAACAGTACCTCTTTCGTTAAGGAAGTCAGCCGCGCTAGAACTTTTGGCTTTATGAGCGATCTAGAGGCATTAAAAGAAAATAACTTAGCATTAGGTGGTAGCGAGAAAAATGCCATTGCAATAGGTGATGAAGATATCCTTAATGAAGACGGTCTTAGGCTGGAGAATGAGATGATTAAGCACAAGATCCTTGATGCCATAGGTGATCTATATCTACTGGGGCATAATTTAGTGGGATCTTTTGAAGGCTACAAATCAGGACACACTGTGAATAATGCACTGCTAAGAGAGCTAATCGCAAGACCTGATACTTGGGAAGTCGTTACGTATGACGATCCAAATAATTCTCCAATAACATACCTAGATCCAATTATCGATCCTAGTTCAGGATAATTTTTATCAGATATCTGTTAGCAACTGTTAGAATTGCGTCTAGCAAATTTGTATGGGTCTATTAGATAAAATATTTGGTTCAAAAAACCAAAAAGTATTAAAAAAAATTCAACCTCTTGTGAATTCTATTAATTCCTTAGAGGACGAATTCTCTTTGCTCAGTGATACTGATCTAAAAGATAAGAGACAGGAATTTGTAAATCGTCATAACGATGGTGAATCACTTGATTTACTGCTTCCCGAGGCCTTTGCCGCTGTGAGAGAGGTAAGTAAAAGACAACTTGGATTAAGACACTATGACTGTCAGCTTATCGGAGGAATCGCTCTACATAATTGTCAAATTGCTGAGATGGCCACGGGGGAAGGTAAAACTCTTGTAGCCACCCTTCCCTCATACTTGAATTCAATTACTGAAAGGAAGGTGATCCTAGTTACGGTAAATGATTATTTGGCAAAAAGGGATGCAGAATGGATGGGTCCTATTTATGAGAATCTTGGAATGTCTGTTTCATTTATTATTCCCGGGCAACAGCTTGAAGAAAGAAAGAAAGCTTATGAAGCTGATGTGATATATGCCACGAACAACGAGTTAGGTTTTGATTTTCTTAGAAACAACATGGTTGTTAATACTAACGACAGAATGATGAATGATTACTACTTCGCAATCATTGATGAAGTTGATTCCATACTAATAGATGAAGCCAGGACTCCTCTCGTCATCTCAGGACCTGCTGAAAATACAGCCCAGATTTATCAAAAAATCAGCAAATTTGTTCCGAAACTTGAAGAACAAATTGTGGAGACAGAAGAAGACCTGGACAAGGAAATTAAGAAAGAAGATAAAGGACACTTTATTATAGATGAGAAGTCAAAACAGGTTGAGCTAACAGACCTGGGTCATGATTTTATTGAAAAGCTACTGAAAGATGAAAATCTGTTGGAAGAAGATCAAAGTTTGTATTCATCCGGGAACTTGAGGCTTTTACACTATATTCAGTCATCCCTAAGAGCTCACTTTCTTTTTCAAAAGGACGTGGACTATATGGTGCAAGACAAACAGGTTGTATTAATTGATGAAAATACCGGAAGAGCGATGCCCGGTAGGAGATTGGCTGATGGATTACACCAAGCCATAGAACAAAAAGAAAATGTTCCGATACAAATGGAGAGCCAAACTCTTGCTTCATGTACTTTCCAGAACTATTTTAGACAGTACGAAAAACTATCTGGTATGACAGGCACCGCTTCTACTGAAGCAGAAGAGTTTGCAGAAATTTACGGACTAAATGTATTGGAGGTCCCTACAAATGAACCCATGATCCGAGATGATAAGAATGACCTCGTTTATCTTACTCAGGTTGAAAAATACAAAGCCGTTATTGATGAAATAAAAGAATTTAAAGAAAAAGGAAATCCAATACTTGTAGGTACTGCCTCATTAGAAAGCTCTGAATTGTTATCTAACCTTCTCAAAAAAGAAAATATTGACCATCAAGTTTTAAATGCCAAGAATCATGCAAAAGAAGCTCAGATTATTTCTCAAGCTGGTAAGCCCGGCGTCATAACAATAGCTACAAATATGGCTGGAAGAGGAACTGATATTGTTTTGGGTGGCAATTGGGAGGCTGAGTACGAAAAATTGAATACAGATGATCTTGCAAAAAAAGAAGAATTAAAAACGAGATGGCAAAACCTCAATGCAGAAGTCTTGGCCTCTGGAGGGCTTCATGTGATTGGTACAGAAAGGAATGAATCCAGAAGAATGGATAACCAGTTGAGGGGTCGTTCTGGAAGACAAGGAGATCCAGGCTCTTCAAGATTTTATATATCATTGGAAGATAACTTAATGAGAATCTTTGCTTCAGATCAATTCAAAAATATTATGCAAAGAGTTGGTCTTGAAGATGGAGAGTCCATCGAGCATAGAATGCTAAGCGGTGCCATTGAAAGGGCTCAGAAAAGAGTTGAAGGAAGAAATTTTGATATCAGAAAAATGTTGCTTGAGTATGATGATATGGCAAACGAACAAAGACAAATTATCTATTCTCAAAGGAATAATATCCTAGAAGCCGATGTAATCACTGAGCTTCTTGATTCAATGAGAGAAACAGTAATTGCTGATGAGATAGATTTGGTGTCGTTTGGTGATTTAGAACCTCATGAATGGAATCTAGATATCCTAGAGAGCTCATTATCAAATATATTTGGGTTACAGATCCCCGTCAGGCAATGGATTGGCTCAGAAAACAATATCACTCGAGAAAGCATAGAACAAAAAATTCTTCAATCAGCTAAAGATTCCTATGGTCAAAAAAGTAATCAGATTGGACCTGTTATGCGAGACTTTGAAAAACAAATTCTTTTGCAGATTATAGATAATGCATGGAAAGATCACCTTGCAGAGGTTGATGCTCTAAGACAGGGAATTGGTCTAAGGAGTTATGCAAGTAAAAATCCAAAACTTGAATTTAGAAGAGAATCATTTGAGCTTTTCGAAAGTCTACTCAACAAAATTAGAGTCGAAGGAATAAGATTTTTATCCAGAGTTGAAATTGAATTAGAGGATTCAGGTGGTTTAAATTTACCTCAGCAAAATCAAACCCAAATCTTAGATCATGAAACTCCAGAATCAGTTCTAGCTCCGTCTCAACCTGAAAGACCCGGTTCACAAGATCAGAGTCAAGGAAACAGAAGGCTTAGAAGGGCTGAAGCAAAAATGGCTAGAAAAAATGCCAGAAAAAAATAATGGCAAAAGAAATTCATAGTATTCAGGGAATAGAGTTTGGATCTGCTTCCAGTAATACTCGATATGGTGAAAGAGAAGACAGTCTTGTTGTTACTATCCCTAGTGAAGCAAAACTCAGTGGTAAATTTACGTCTAATCAACTTAAAGCAGCTCCAGTTTTAGAAGCAATGCATAACCTATCTTCACTTGAGAAAGGTCGAAAGGTTTTGTTAATAAATGCTGGAAATGCCAATGCAGCTAATGGGCCTAAGGGCATAAAAGATGTTAAGAAGTATTGTAGAGAGGTTGCTTCTGATTTAGATATAGACCAAAAAAATGTCATACCTTTTTCAACAGGAGTTATAGGTGAAGCCTTACCTGTAAGCAGCTATCTGAAAGCTTTCAGGAAAGCTTTAACCAAGCTTACTCCCAAGGGCTGGAACAAGGCTGCAGAAGCAATTCTAACGACAGATACAAAACCAAAGATCGTTTCTAAAGAAGTAAAAGTTGGGAAAGCATCTTACCTAATAACCGGCTTTGCTAAAGGTTCAGGAATGATAAGGCCTGACTTTGCAACATTGCTTAGCTTTGTTTTTGTAGATGCTAAGTTAAATCAAAGTGCGTTAAATAAAATACATAATCAAGCTCTTAAAGTAAGTTTTGAAGCCATAACCGTGGATGGAGACACCTCTCCAAATGATTCATCTTTGCTCGTAGCAAATGGAAATAATAAAAAAATGGTAAAAGCAGGATCATTGGCTGAAAAAAAAATAACTCTAGCAATTATTGAGACTTTCAAAGAACTAGCTGAACTTTTAGTTAAAGATGCAGAAGGCGCATCAAAATTAATTAAAGTACAAGTCTCCAAAGCAAAGAATTTAGAACAAGCTAAATCGGTTGGATTCACTGTAGCTGAATCTCCTTTAGTAAAAACAGCCATGTTCGGAAGCGATGCTAATTGGGGAAGAATACTCTCAGCCATTGGAAGAGATAATACTGTGGAAGACTTAAGTGGATTGCAGATCAAATTAAATGGACTGCCATTGGTTAAAAAAGGCTATAAAGATCCTAAATATTCTGAAAAGGCGGCCTCCAAGGCAATGAAGAAAAGAGAAATTACCATAGAAATTATTTTGGGATCAGGCAAACATGAGTTTGAAGTTATAACTTCAGATCTATCAGAAGACTACGTATTGATAAATAGTGATTATAGAAGTTAATGACGGGTATCAAAATCAAAGTCTTCTTCTAAAAAAACTTCTTCTCCAGCAATTTTTCTGTCTTCGCTCGCCCATGCACCTAAATCAAGCAGTTGGCAGCGTCGACTGCAAAAAGGTCTATGTTCATTTTTCTCAGAGTATTCAGATTGCTGGCCACACTCTGGACATTTTACGTACATCATATTTCTGCTACTAAACTCTGGTGTAATTTTTTTACAGCTAGTTGAAGATCTTCTAGACTTCCATCATTAACAATAATTTCATCAGCTAATTCAAGCCTCTTTTCTCGACTAATTTGAGCCTTAATAATTGATTTTACCTGTTCTTCAGACACGCCGTCTCTCTTTAGAGTCCTTTCCATCTGAAGCTCAACTGGAACATCCACAACTAAGACTTTATCGCAAAAATCTTTTTGGTTTGTTTCTAACAATAAAGGAGAAACCAAGATAGTGTATGGACTTGTTGAGGCTGATAATTCATCTTGTATTTGCCTAGCTATAGCAGGGTGTAGAAGTGATTCAAGCCAATGCTTCTCTTCTTCTGATTGAAATATTATCTCTCTAAGTTTGGCTCTATCCAGCTCGTCATTTTCAGTCAAAATCTCACTGCCAAAATGTTTAGCTATTTCCTCAAGACAGGGTTTGTCCTTTTCGACAACTACACGTGAAGCAAGATCAGCATCCACCACGACTATTCCTAGTTCTTCGAAAGTATCTGAAACAGCTGTTTTGCCGCTTCCTATTCCCCCTGTCAATCCAATAATCATTTGTCAGATATTACTTAGTATTTACAGTTTGTTGAAGAAAATTTATTGCAGCATTTGCGAATACATCATTCCTATCACCAGCAATCATGTGTGCCGCCTTATCTATTTCAACGAATTTCGAATGACTAATTGTTTTGAGAAAATCGTCCACCTCTTCTTGAGTTACAACATTACTTAGGGCGCCTCTAATAAGTAATGTAGGCACCTTAACTGATTGAGCATAATCTCTTTGTCTTTGCCTATAGGCAGATCGATCAATGTTTCCGGTTCGAGATTCGATAAACTTAGGATCCCAATGCCAATAATATTTGCCATCTTCTTTCAGTCTTAAATTCTTTTTCAGTCCGGATATATCTTTAGGCTTCTCGCGATGTGGCAAATAAGATGAAATTGCCTCTGAAGCTTCTTCAAGAGAATCAAAACCTTTAAAACCTGAGCTCATAAATTTTAAGATTTCATTTGAGCCATCTTCATTGGGATATATGCCAATATCTACCATCACTAAGGCCTTACAAAGATGCTCATAAGCCTTATCACCTGCAGTGGATAAAGAGATCATTCCTCCCAAGGAAGCTCCAATAAGAAAAGCTGGCTGACCAATTTCTTCAATAATACTTACCAAATCATTCCTATAACTTTCGATGGCATAATCCCCTTCCTCACTCCAATCACTATCTCCATGACCTCTTAGGTCAATTGCCAAAGCATAGAAACCTGATTGAGATAACTTATCTGCAGTTGAGCTCCATGCATGCCTGGTTTGACCTCCCCCGTGAAGAAGAATCACTAAAGGATCTGCAGAATTACCTAGAGCTGTTGCCTCGATGTTTAAACCTGAACTGACTTTAAATTGCATGGATAAGTAAATTTCTGAAAAGAAAGGAGGAATTGTTCCATATTTAGTGAGAAAATCTAGGAAAGATTACAAGTTATGCAAGAAGCACCAAAAACTTTTTTAGAAAGAATCAAATTCATAGGACCTAGTGTCATTGTCACAGGTAGCGTCGTTGGCAGCGGCTCTATAGTCATGACTCCTTTACTTGGCGCAGCAGCAGGTTTCCTTCTTCTTTGGTGGCTTCTTCTAAGCATGTGGAGTAAACCAATAATACAGGCTGAAATAAGTAGATATATTGTTGTAACCAAAAAAACTTTCTTGGAAGCATTTGCAGACATGCCTGGTTTCAAAACCACCATCCAAGGCAAAACAACATCTTGGCTTGTTTGGTTTATGTTCATCGGAGTTATTCCTTCAATTGCTGGTATGGGGGGATTGGCTGGGGCTGTTGCTGAAGCAGGTAATACGATGTTTCCGCTGCTCTCTACAGAAATATGGGTAGCTATCTCTTGTTTATTGACTTGGTTGTTACTTTATTTTGGCTCTTATAAAAGCCTAGAAAGAACTTTGCTAGTTATGGTGTTGTTCTTTTCATTCATGACTATGATTATTGCCTTTGCAATGCAATCCACTGAGTATCAAGTAAATCTGGATCAGATTTCTCAGGGTCTTTCTTTTTCTTTTCCAACTGAATACCTTCCTCTCGCTTTAGCTGTGTTTGGTTTTACCGGGATAAGTTATGGAGAAATTATGGCCTATACCTATTGGTGTTTAGAAAAAGGATATGCAGACAATACAGGACAAGATGTAGAAGAGACAAAACATTGGATCAAAACTATGCAAACAGATGTATGGGTAACGGTCTTTTTTATAACTTTAGGTACTCTTCCTTTTTTCTTTTTAGGAGCAGGAGTCTTAAATAATGTTCCTGAACTGCAAGAATCATTAGCTACCAGTTCTTTCTGGGATGTAGATGTTATTAGTTCGCTTCAGAATATGTTTTCGCTAGTGCTGGGTGGATGGGCTAAATGGTTATTCATAGTTCTAGCCTTTTTTGTTTTATTCTCTACCCTCTTATCTGGAACAGCTGCTTTTACCAGGACAATATCCGACTATTTAATTTCAATGGGCCTAGTAAAAGAGAAAACAGACACAAGGCAAATGCTTATAAAGCTAGTAGCTTTTGTTATTCCTTTTTTATCTGGATTGTTTTATTTCATTTTGCCAAATCCAATCACCCTACTTTTAATTGCAGGCATCTGGGCCGCTATGGGTCTGCCAATAGTCAATATTGGGGCACTCTACCTAGTCAATAAATTAGATCCTGCTTTGCAGCCTAAGCTTATTACTAAAGTTATTTTATGGGTAAGCTTATTCTTGCAATTATCATTAGCGGCTCTAATTGTGTATGACATTTCTTTAAGCTTTTAAGGTGAAATAGATGGAATTAGTGAAATGGCCATTTCTCAAACAAAGTTGGGGTATTGAATTCGAAAGATCAGAAGGGGCTTACCTTTATACCAAGGATGGGCGAAAAGTCCTTGATGCAGCTGGAGGCGCGATTGTCAGTAACATTGGATATGGAAGAGAAGAAGTTGCTGAGGCTATTGCAAAAGCAGTAAAAAATAACTCATACATACTTCCGCCATTCTTAACCCCAGAGAGAGAGGCTTTGCTAGATGAATTAAGAGAATACTGGCTTCCATCTCACTTAACTAGAATACATCTTTCATCGGGTGGGTCAGAAGCAAATGAGTCTGCAGTTAAACTTGCTATCCAGTATCAAAATAGCAGAGGAAAGCCAGAAAAAAATATCATCCTAACAAGGAGCCTGTCTTATCATGGAACTACTCTCAACATGTCAGGAATTTCTGGACATCAGGCAAGGAAAAGAGGTCTTGAAAGCTATGTGCCGAAACCAATTACAATTGAAACTCCCTACCCTCTGAGATGTCCATTGGGAAAATATCATCCTGAAGCAAAGGATTATTATCTTGATGACCTCAAGAAAACAATTGAACGTTTAGGGTCAAATAATATAGCTGCCTTATTGATGGAACCCATCAATGGTTCAAGTGGTGGTGCTATTGCTCCTCCTGAAGGTTATTGGATCGAAGCCCAAGAAATATTAAGAGCGAATGATATTTTATTAATAGCAGATGAAGTGATGACAGGTTTTGGGAGAGTTGGTTCTGACTTTGCAAGTAATCTATATGGTATTGAACCAGATATTCTCATAGCGGGAAAAGGCATGGGCGGAGGATATGCCGCTATTGGTGGAACTTACAGCACCGATAAAATAGCTGATTCGATTCAAAATGCTGGATATGAGGTTATGTTTCATACTTTTGCGGCATTGCCGCAATCTTGTGCTGCCTCCGCAGAAGTTCTAAGAATTCTAAGAGAGGAAAAGCTTTGTGAAAGAGTAAACCCTCTCGGAGATAAAATATTACAGAATCTTTATTCTGAAATTGGACAACACCCAAATGTCGCAGAAATCAGAGGAAAAGGATTGTTAATAGGTATAGAGATCGTAGAAGATAAAAATAGTTTAATACCATTTGATGAGTCAAAAAAAATCACTGGCCAAATCATGCAAAAAGGATTGGAAAGAGGTGTATTTCTTTACCCTGGAGGAACAGGAACTTACAGAGATATCATTTGCTTAGGTCCGGCCTACACAATAGGAGATACGGAAATAAAACTAATGGTCGAAGTCTTACGAGATTCGATTAACGATGTTGTTCGTGACAACTAAGGGTAATAAATTTCGGTAAAGAAAATGGTGGAGCCAGTCGGGATCGAACCGACGACCTCATCCGTGCAAGGGATGCGCTCTCCCAGCTGAGCTATGGCCCCACTTTGGGATGGGTAGATTACCAAAAAGTTGAAACTAAGAAAGTATTATTTTTATTTTTTAACCTGCATTAGCCATTTCATCTATTGAAGAATTGATTCTGCCTAATATCTCTTTTTGATCTAAATCTTTAGTAAGCTTATAGTGAGGATGGCTCAAAGTAGCTAAATCTTTTGCCACTTCGAGCGACTTAGACATAAGATCTTCAGGGTCTACAACTTCATCTAGATATCCGGCATCTATAGAGTCAGATATCGAGTAAGCCTCAGCATTAAGAATAGCCCTATACCAATGATTCTTTAGAATTCTAGACTTGGATATTTCCAATATAGGAGTAGGAATGGACATACCGTTTCTTGTTTCATTAGCTTGTACAATGAAATTGCCTTTTGCACCAACTCTGTAATCAGCACAGCAAAGTAAGAATGCTCCTAAAGCTATAGCGTGACCACTCGATGCAGCTATGACAGGTCTGGGAAACGAGTAAATCCTGGAAAGTAGCTTAAAACCAGCTGTAGTCATTTCAATGGCTGCTTTAGGGTCTCCCCCTGAAATAGTCTTCAAATCAAAACCAGCAGAAAAAAGTCCTGGTTTCCCTGTTATCAGCAGAGAGCCTTTATCTTCTGGCACTTGATCTAATAAAGAATTAATAGTTTCACTCATTTGCGCAGAGAAAACGTTAGCCTTACCGTCATCCAAGGTGATAATTGATACATCTTCATCCGTTGCCAAAGTTGCTAGTTGATCCGTCATAGTTTTTCCTTTTAATTTATCTTTGATCATATAATCTTATAAGTGGTTCAATAACTCAAATATTTTAAATATGAAATTTTTTAAGAAACTCTCAAGATCTGTAAAAGGAAGAGTTGCAATAATCACTGGTGCTGGAAGTGGTATGGGTGAAGCAACAGCTAAAGTTTTTGCTTCGGAAGGAGTTAAGGTATTAGCTACAGATATAAATCTTGAGGGAGTAGAGAGAGTAGCTGAAGAAATAAAATCTGCTAAAGGGGAATGCACTCCCCTTCTTTTAGATGTAACTGATAAATCAGCTATAGATAATTGTATTGAAAAAACAATGAAGACTTATGGAGGTATAGACTTAATTATCAATAACGCAGGAATATCGTCTGTCACTGCTGTCGATGATGAAAATTATGAAAATTATTGGGATGATACTTTAAATGTAGTTTTGACTGGTCAAATTAGACTGATAAGAGCTGCACTACCTCACCTTCTTAAATCCGACAACGCAAGGATAGTAAATATTTCATCAACCGAAGGTTTTGGTGCATCTCCATTTCATAGTCCCTATACAGCGGCAAAGCACGGAGTTATTGGCTTAACTAGGTCTCTGGCGCTTGAATTGGGTCCAAAAGGTGTGACGGTAAACTGCATATGTCCAGGTCCAATAAATACTAATATGACTTCGGCCATTGATGAGAAGGATAAAGCTACTTATGCAAGAAGAAGAGTTGGTTTGAAAAGATACGGTGAACCTGAAGAAGTTGCTCATGCCACTTTGAATCTATGTCTACCCTCCTCATCATATATTAATGGCGTCTATCTTCCTGTAGATGGTGGACTATCTATAAGGAGAGCTTAGGATGGCAAAAAAAATAATAATTGATACAGATCCAGCTATGGGCACCAAAGGGGGCGACCCAGAGGACTGTTTTGCAATTATGTTGGCAATGAATTCTCCTGAAGTTGAAATCTTAGGCATAACAACTGTGCAAGGGAATGTACCTGTGGAGAGGGGTTTTAGTAATGCGAGTTACTTAGTAGAGCACCTTAAGAAGAATATACCTGTCCATACAGGAAAACCGGGGACTTATGACAAAGCTAGAAATGAAAAAAGGAAATGGCTGAGTCAACGACAAGAAATGGAGCAAATCACTCCTATGTTATCTATTGATTCCGATACAAAAGGAGCCCCCCAATTTATTGTTGAAACGTGTATTGCAAACTCAGGAGACATAGAACTTGTGACAATAGGTCCATTAACGAACATTGCACATGCCTTAGAGATAGAGCCTAGTCTGTCAGAGCATGTGAACAAGATAACCATGATGGCTGGAGCTGCTACAGTTCAAGGTAATGTAACACCTGCAGCTGAATTTAATATATGGGCTGATCCTGAATCAGCATCAGAAGTATTTAAATCAGGCATTCCAATAAGAATGGTGCCTTTAGATGTATGTCATAAAACTAGGTTTGGAAGAGAACACCTAAATGAAATAGGTAAAAATAAACATCCTTTTTGTCAGTTTGTTCAAGAGTCTGTAGATCCTTGGTTAAAAATTAATCCTAATCAAGACATCATTGATCAAGGACTTCATTTGTATGACTCTTTAGCAATGGTATTGTGCTTTTTTCCTGATATAGCAGAATATAAAAATGCTTTTGTTTCTGTTGAAACGCAAGGAGAATTTACTGATGGAGAGACTGTTTGTGAGTTTAATAACTCAATAATGGGTCAAATATTTAAGCCAGAGCCCAATGCTGAAGTTGCATTAGAGGTTGATGTAGAAGGCTTTAATAGAATTTTTGAAGAAAGAGTAACCGGTTTTTTATCAAATTTATAATACGAGATTAACTTCTTTCAGGGTAGGCATAGATGCTGATGCACCTTTCTTCGTAACTGAAAGGGCTGCAGCTTTATTGGCAAATTTTGTTGCTTCGATTAAATCTCTATTTCCTAGATAGTAATGCGCTAAGGCTCCAACGAAGCAATCACCTGATCCTGTTGAATCAATAGCTTCTACTTTATGGCCCTCAATAAATTCTTGGTTATCCTTAGAGTAAATAAAAACTCCATAAGCTCCCAAAGTAACAACAACTGATTGATCATCTCTTAAAGAAAGATTGTTTATAGCTTTTATAATTGAATTTAAATCACTAGCCTGAACAAGGGTATCAGAGTAACTTTCTAATTCTGATTCATTCATAATAAACAAGTCTGTAAGAGAAATAAGTTCCTTGCTGATCTCAATAGAGGGAGCTGTGTTAAGAATTCTGTAACAGCCTAGCTCCTTTGCTCTTAAAAAAACCTTCTCAATTTCTTCAGCTGGCACTTCCAACTGAGATATGATTATCTGAACTGATTCAAGCAAAGTATCTGAGATTTGGTCAGAGGTAGTATAGGAATTTGCTCCAGGTACTACAATAATTTGGTTTTGAGATGCGGCTCCAAAAACATTAATAAATGCAACACCAGATTCACCTTCATGCTCATACAGCATATCTGTTTTAACACCTTCATTAATAAGATTTTCTTTTAATTGCTGCCCAAAAATATCATTTCCTACTTTACCTATTAAAGCTACATCACCTCCCAACTTAGAGATAGCAACAGCTTGATTGGCACCCTTTCCTCCTTGAAAGGTTTCAAAGCTATCACCAAAAATAGTCTCTCCTTCCATGGGTTTCGTCTGACTATAGATAACAAGATCCATATTGATACTGCCAAAAATTGCAATAGGAGAACCCATAAAATCTAGTCTAAATCTGAAACAGAAGAAAATTCATCTACAAGAACGCAAGTTCTAGAAACAAGGTCTTCCAGCTTAAGCTCGCCAACTCCAGCAATCGAGGTTTGAACTCTTCCTTGCCATGGTTCTGTCCAACTTTTGGGGATTGAACCCTTATCTAAACCAATAAGACCGCCAACTGTTGCTCCCGTACAATCTGTATCCCAGCCACAGCAGATAGTTTCTCCAATAGCTTCATCAAATGAGTCTTGAAAGGAAAGGAAGGCCCAGACTACTACAGCTAAATTATTTAAACTGTGAACTGGAGACATATCTCCGAAATGATCATGTAAAGTTGAAGCTGGTTTATTTTTAAATTTAATTCCTATTACGACAGCATCATAAGCCTCTGAATCTTTATCGATAAGATCTAGGGCACTGTTTACAGCTTCTTCTCTATTAGAAGAAACAGGAATAAGAGCACAAAGAGCAGCAATATAGGCGGAAGCTTCAACAGCACACGCGCGATGTGACAAAATCGCATCCTTTCTAGCTAGATCTGCAGCAAGTTTGGGCTTGCCAGGTAATAACCAACCATACATATCAATCCGGATTTGAGCACCAATCCAGTCGTTATATTCTCCGTCATTAATTTCTTCGAAGGTAAAATCTCTGGGTCCACCAAATTGATAAGCCATATTAGATTTTTCAATAAGCTTAAGATAAGAATCTCTTTCAGCTGTAAAAGTAGCACCTACTGGTAGTAAGTTAATCCAAGATCTTGCAACATCATCAGTAGATAAATCTAAACCATGTTGCTCCATCATCATCAAGGCAAGGACAAGATAGGTAATGTCATCATCAACCTCGGCTTTATCCATCATGCCAGCACAACATCTTTTATTGGCCCCTCTTAAAAGTTCATGGTCCATATAATTCACGTAATCTCTTAAAGGTAAGGATCCTGATTTTTCTAAAAAATTGCTTAGACCTGCTGGCCCTTCTCTCATGGAAATCATCTCTACAGGCTTACCGAGTAAACACCCAGAAATGCGACCCTCCCAAGCTGCCCTTATCCTTTCTTCATTTGTCATATTTTATCTCCAGCTAATCCACGAATTCTTCTTCTATTTCTTCAAAAATCATTTGATCCTCAAACATTAGAGTGCCTATATCCTTCATTCTGTCTATATAAAGCTTTCCAATTAAATGATCTAACTCATGTTGAAAGACGGTTGCCAAAAAATCCTCTATCTCTATAGACTTAGGCTCAGCATTTTCATCTAGGAAATCTACTCTGATGCCTCTTGGCCTTTCTACAAATCCTCTCAAACCTGGAACACTAAGGCATCCTTCCCAAAATCCTTGTTCGGTTTCATCCATAACTGTTATTTTTGGATTAAATATAACGAATGCTTCGCTATCTTCCATATCAGGGTATCTCTCTGATTCTTCAGACAATCTAATAACCGCGAGTTGTTTAGATATTCCAATCTGAGGAGCGGCAAGGCCTATGCCTCCTGCTGCTTCTAATGAATCCCACATATCTTTTATTAACTCCTTTGTTTCAGAACTTTTTATTTCCTCAATAGAAAAGTCCTCAGCCACCTCTCTCAGAAGTGGATTACCCATTTTTAAAATTTCTTTAGCACTCATTTGAATAAAAAATATAGACTACCTGAGAATAAATCTCATTAGGCGTTTAATTCATAAATTATGTTACTTTTTTTTTATGGATAATCCAAAAATTGTACAAAAATTCCCTTACAAAGTTTCTGTTGAATCAGGAAAGAGTTATTTTTGGTGCCGTTGCGGACTCAGCTCTAAACAACCTTTTTGTGATGGTTCCCATGAAGGAACAGATTTCCTGCCTGAAAAGGTAAAATCAGAAGAAGATAAAGATATTTTCTTCTGCGGATGCAAGATGAGTAAAAATGGAGCCTTTTGCGACGGGACTCACAAAGATTTATAACTAATCTGGATCGGCTATTTTAAGTAGCTGTTTACCAATATTTTTTCCTGTATAAAGTCTTAGTAGAGTATCAGGAGCATTCTCTATTCCCTCTTGTATATCTTCTTGATAAACAATCTTGCCTTCTTGGACCCACTGCATCAACTCAGCGATAGCTTCAGGAAATTTATCCATGTAATCCAAAACTATGAACCCTTCCATCCTTGCTCTTTGAATTATTAATGCTGTGTAATTTGAGGGCCCAGGAGCAGGCGTCTCATTGTTATAACCAGAAATAGCACCACAAATGGCTATTCTTGCGCTTTGGTTGATATTCATTAAAGCGGTATCAAGGAATTCTCCACCAACATTGTCAAAAATGACATCTATTCCCTCAGGGCATAATTCTGGAATAACCTCGGCCATATTGGCAGACTTATAATCTATAGCGGCATCAATTTTAGCTTCTTCAGTTAACCATCTACATTTTTCAGCCCCGCCAGCAACTCCAATGACGCGACAACCTTTTAATTTTGCTATTTGAGCTGCTATCGACCCCGTAGATCCAGCTGCACCTGATACTAAAACAGTATCTCCTTCTTTGGCTTGACCAACATCTAATAAGCCAAAATAAGCAGTAAGACCAGTTATGCCAAAAACACTCAATGGCGCCGTTAGTGATTGACCTACAGGAATAACAGTTGCATTCAAAATACCTTGGCCATTAGAGATCGCGTATTCCTGCCAACCAAAAGTTCCTTGTACTTTATCACCCACATTATAGTCAGGATTGTTAGATTCAATTACCTGCCCAACAGATCCTGCTCTCATCACTTCTCCTATGCCAACAGGTGGAACATAGCTCTTTCTGTCTTCCATCCAACCTCTTTGCGCAGGATCAAAACTGAGATAAAGATTTTTTATTAAAAACTCTCCCTCTTCTATATCACGAACTTCTTCCTCTTCAAAAGAAAAGTTATGTTCTCCGACCATTCCTATGGGTCGTTTGGCCAAAGTCCATTTTCTATTTTTTAAATTTTTCATAATTTATCTTGGGTATCTAATCATTGGATGTGCAGGTGGTGAATCACCAAATTCAACTCGGCCCATGGTTTCAAAACCATGCCTTTCATAAAGAGTCATATTTTTTGGGTTTGATGACTCCAAGTAGGCAATCTTGCCTTGTTCATCTACAACTTTTAGGGCCTCTTTCAAAATCAATGAACCCAGTCCCTGACCCTGTTTTGATGGATCTAAAGCTATGAATGCAAGATACCAATGATCTTCATCAGGATGATATTTTCCTAATTCGTCAAAAAATTGCACTACATGCTCTACTCTCTCTTCAGGAATGTCGGCAAAGGTAGGTGCTAAGATCTCAGAATCTAAATGAATACCAGGCGGGTGCCACAAAGACCCTCCATAATAATTTTCATCGGCAAAAACGCCACCATTTTCAAAAGCTGGTTTAGAAAATTCATCCATCCATACTGCGAAGCTTCTCAGATACTTTTGAGGATCAGGAAAAATCCATCTAATCAGAGGATCAGCAGTGAAGCCAAGCGTTATAGCGGCTTTTACTTCTTCTGCTTTAGAATCATCAATATTATTGACTTTAGGTATCTCCATGTTTTTCTCCCAAATTTAATTTATGCTCGCTATGAGTGTATAGAATAAAACTATCACAATCCAGAATACCCAAAAGACTCGTGCAAGCTTTCTGAGTGGTTTGAATTCCGTAAAAGGATCATCATCCCTGTTCTTAGGTCTGTTTACAAAATCGAAAATGATGGCAATCCAAAACAGGATAAAAAGTGAATAGAGAACTACAGAGTACATATGTACTACTTATCTAGTTTATGCAACTGCCACTTTTAGTTTCTAGATCTAAAGCTTCAACCATTGCGTAATAAATATCGGTATTATCCAGGGTTCCAGTGAAATTTTCCGAACCAGGTCCATAGGCGTACACCGGAACAGGAACTCCGGTATGTGACCCATAACCAATACCTGTATTAAAAGAGAATTTAACTTCTGGTGATGTGTAATTGGTCGGAGTCTCTGGCTCAATTAATAATCCACCAGTTTCGTGATCGGCTGTAACGATGACAAGCGTATCTTCATTCTCCAGAGCAAATTTATGAGCCATGCTTACAGCATCATCAAAATCTTTCATTTCTTGAACTAAGTAGTCAACATTATTTGCGTGACCTGCCCAGTCAACTTGAGATCCCTCAACCATGATAAAAAATCCATTACAGCCATTTTGATTGAAATCCAAAGAACGGTTGATGGCAAAATCTAGCATCTCACTCGTAGTCGGTTCCGAGCTATGATTGTCTGGTCTTTCTATATCCCTTAAGTGTTCATCAGCAAAGAGTCCGACGACTTTTCCTTTGTTAGTAGTATCAAAATTACTTAATTCTTCTTTTTTGGTAAGGACGGTATGAGAACCTTTGATCTGCTCCATTAAATTTAATCCATCTTCTCTGTTGCCGCCCATTTCTTCGGTAATGAAGAAGTGTCTGCCGCCCCCTAAGATTGTCATTACATTAGAGTCCATCATTTGCTTACTTATTTCATCGGTCTTCCATCTTAAATCTACATGAGAAGCAAAAGCAGCTGGGGTAGCGTG
This sequence comes from uncultured SAR86 cluster bacterium, assembly GCA_938048695.1. Lineage (GTDB taxonomy): Bacteria > Pseudomonadota > Gammaproteobacteria > Magnimaribacterales > Magnimaribacteraceae > Magnimaribacter. The sequence continues at coordinate 3,885 of CALIUO010000047.1, read as the reverse complement.
AGTAATTTCTGAAGTAGAAATAAGGGAACTAACAAATCCATGGTCATGAATTTTTTCTGTAAGGTTTTCAAGCACCTCTTTGTTCTTATCTAAACCTAAGGCGCCATTGTTGGTTTTTTGTCCTGTGCTATAAGCTGTAGCCGAAGATGCTGAGTCGGTGACAATCGCATCTGCAGAGTGAGTAAGGACGATTCCTGATATGGGGAATTTATCCATTGAAAGTCTCTCATCAGGACCTCCCTGTAGAAGCCTATAAGAAGTCACTTGACTAAGGCTCATGCCATCAGCGATCAGCAAAATAATATTTTTAGCTTTTTTATCTACAGGTGATAGAGCTTTTTGAACTAGCGTTGAACCCTCAGGTAGTGTCTTCACAAAAGCATCTTTGTCCGCAATGGACCCTTCTGGGATGGGTATACTATTTATTAAAGCGGCAATTCCAAGACGCTCTAATGTTTTGTACCCAGCAAACGCTCCAATGCAAAAGGCAATTAAAATAACCAATGCATATTTTTTTAAGAAGTTAAAAAGTGTAGTCATAATCCGTACCTATTTGATGAAATTATTCAAAGCTTTCCACGCAACAGCTTGAAGCCTCTCCTGCTCTTGTTGATTCAATCCATAATCATAAGAATTACCAACGGGTGATACATTATATACAGACGAATAGATAACTGCTGCCATTAAATAGGTACCTGCCTTACTAGGATGCCTCTTATCAGGTGTATAAAGATCTATATCAGGAAGCTCCTTTTGAGCCAATTTAAAGGCAAGTCCAACTGGAAAAACCATAGCTTTATTTCTGTTGCCTGCGGATACGTATGCAGAAGAGAGACCATCAATCATCTCCGGGACATCTTTGTAAGCCCATGTCATCAGCAAAGCTGGTTCGACTCCATTATCTCTTAAGGTCTTGCTGTGTTTGTCTACGTAATAATTAAACAATTCCTTACGATCTTCATGAATTGGGCACTGACTGCAGTCCATCATTATGGCAAGTTCATATTTCTCAGGATCATATTTTTTATACTTATTGCTCGAAGTAATCGAGAATGATCCTATTTTTTCATTGGTGACATAAGACTCTACATCGTGCCATTCAAGAGAGGAGCTGTTAATTGTAATGTTTCTAAACCGATGTCCTTTTCCTAGCGACTCATTGGCCTTAACCATGCCCAAAACTGGCTTATGAACTCCATTGTTGTAATAGAAAAAGCTATTGCCTATAAACAATAAGGATTTAGGGTTTTCTACCTGTGGGCTTTTTAGTAATGGTTTACTTTCACCCATTAAAGGTAGCGAAAGACAAACAGTTATCCAAAAAACTAAATTAAGCCGGTAGATTTTTAAGTGCATAAAAAATTTAATTTTGATTGTAATGTGATTTGTATATAAATTTCTAGATTAAGTGGCAGAATAAAAAAATAAAATCAAATTTATGATATCTATACACTCACTTTTCGATGAGGCTGCTGAGCAGTACGAACAAAAAATAGCAATTGAAGATAATGAAAATTTCTATACATACGGTCAGCTGAAGGAGGCTTCAGAAAAAATTGCAAATGCACTGATTTCTATAGGCGTTCAAAAAAAAGAGTGTGTTGCAATTTTAGCCCCTAATTGTTTTTCATATATGGCGCTTCAGTATGCAACATCTAGGATAGGCGCTGTACTAGAGGTCATCAATACTCGTCATGTCGCAAATGAGATCATTTATGCATTAAACAATGCAAATGCAAAAGTAATTTTTGTTCACGAAGATTTTCAAGCCCATCTCAAAGCCCTGCATGATGCGTCTTCTATTGAGTGTTCGGTAGGAATAGGAAAAGTAAATGGCTGTAATCTGCATTTAGATGACCTACTGAGTAAAGACTACGAATCAAATTTACCTGTAAATTCAAATAAAAATGAAGCAGCCGTTTTAATGTACACCTCTGGAACTACCGGCAGGCCTAAAGGGGCTGTGCAATCACAAGAGAATTCTTATTGCGCGGATTTAATTACAAAGGATTTATTAGGATTAAATAAGGAGGATCGCTTCTTTGCGTTTATGCCCTTCTTTCATCAAGCGGGTCTCATACGAGCAAGAGCTGTCCTCAGCCAAGGCGGAACTATCGTGATTGAAAAGAATCTTTCAAAAAACAATCTCGCGACAATTATTAAAGAGAAAGAAATAACCATCACCATGCTTGTGCCTCCCTACGGTGGAGCTTTAATCAATGCCTGCAATGAAAACAATATTAAATTTACAAAATTGAGACTGTTAATTGGAGGACCTCCGAGTAAAGGTGTTCGTGAGTTTTGTGAAAAAAATGAATGCATCTATACCTCTGTTTATGGACAAACTGAAGTTACAGGGCTTATTACATCGATTTCTGGTGAAGATTTTTGGATCTATCCAGGAAGCGTAGGAAAACCCGTTTCGGATATGAATATGGAAATATGGGATGAGGAAGGTAGATCCGTGGGTCCAGGCTGCATTGGCGAAATCATGGCAAAATCGTCTAGATGCATACATAACTACTGGAATAATGAAGAAGCAACCAAGCTTCTGTATACCCGTGAATGGCTTCATACGGGTGACCTAGGGATAGTAGATGAAGAGGGTTATTTGTATTTCATAGGACGAAAAAAGGAATTAATAAAGACCGGTGGAGAGAATGTTTACCCTCTCGAGGTAGAACAAGTTGTTATAAAACATCCTAATATCCAAGACTTAGCTGTCATGGGAATTCCAGACAGCGAATGGGGTGAAAAAGTAATATGTTTTCTTGTTTCGAAGGATGGGAGCAATATAAGCAACACTGAAATTAAGCAATTTTGCCAAGACCAATTATCAGGCTACAAAATTCCGAAAGAGGTTTATTGTATTGAAGAGATACCCAGAAATCATACAGGTAAAATTGATAAATTATCTCTCAAGACACTTATTAACTAAAGTTTGCATTTACCAATCAGGATCAATACAAAATTGTTGGATTTTACTTGCATCTTAAACAAAGAATGGCAAAGATAGTCTTAGGGGAGATTGACTATGGAAAAAATAGATACAGGTACGGATCACCTGATCTTTGAAAAGGAAAATGGTGTAGCTGTTCTTACGATGAATCGTCCAGAAGCCAGAAATGCAATGTCTGGAGAAATGAATGAAGCGATGAGAAATGTACTCTCGGAAGTAGAACTTGATCCAGCAATCAGATGTGTAGTTTTGACCGGAGCGGGCAAAGGTTTTTGTGCCGGAGGGGATGTAAAAGGTATGGCTTCTTCGGGAGATGGTACTGTTGGTGAAAACACCATAGACGCGGCTATTCACAGACAGCGTGTACATCAAAGAGCCACAGCAGGTAAGCTTTTTAAAATGCCAAAACCGACTATTGCTGCTTTACCGGGTGCTGCAGCTGGTGCTGGCTTGTCCTATGCACTCGCATGTGACCTTAGAGTTATGGCAAGTAGCGCCATCATGACTACAGCCTTTGCTAAAGTTGGGTTTTCTGGAGACTACGGCGGTAGTTACTTCATGACTCAGCTGATTGGATCTGCCAAAGCTAGAGAATTGTATTTTCTCTCGGATAGAGTAACTGCAGACGAGGCCTTAAATCTTGGATTAACAAATTGGGTTTGCGAACCAGATGACCTGATGGATAAAACCATGGAAATTGCCAATAGATTAGCTAATGGACCTTCAGTTGCTTATCGTTATATGAAAGAAAATCTCAATAGAGCCATGAACGGTGAAGTAGATGATTGCTTAGATCTGGAAGCTACTCACCATATACATTGTGGGCAAACAGAAGATCATAGGAATGCGACCAAAGCATTTGTTGAAAAGAAAGAACCAGTATTCAAAGGAAAATAAAGAAAGGAGAGATAGATGGAAAATAGAAT
>CALIUO010000046.1 GCA_938048695.1 uncultured SAR86 cluster bacterium | reverse complement strand
GGGGCAGAGTAGAGTTTGAAGGTTGCTACCAAGGAACATGTGCATCTGCTGGAGACACTGAAGGTGGATTTGGTATAGGAGTAGATTTTCCTCTTCAAAGTGATGCTGCAATCAGACTGTCTTATGACAGTGTAGATGATGTAGACATTGTTTCTTTGAAATATATATTTTAATTACTTACAAAGAGGGGTTTAACCCCGCCCCTCTTTAACCTTCTCAAGTTTAGTTCAAATAATCATTAAATACTTTCAAAGAATTCATAAAGGAGATGGCAGGTTGCATTACAAAATAATGTTTTCTTCTTTTGTCTGTTGGGCATATCTCAAAATCAAGATACCTTGCTGCTAAACCTTCTTTAATTAGATTAGCAAGATAGACATCACTGCGTTTTGTAAATTTTTGCAAATCTGAAAACCTCACATTTTCACCTAAAAGATATTGCTTATTATAGATATACAAAAGAAGAATAAAGGTCTCAAAATCTTTAATGTATATAGAGGAAGCGAAGTTAAGCTCGCAATTTTTTAGAAAAGATAAAATTCTGAGAAAATCTTTTCCATTTATCTTGTTATCCACACCCTACATTACGCCAACTTGGCTGAAATGTTTACTAAAAAGATTTTAGTGAACTTCTTTTAGGTTTATATTTCACATTCTTCAAAGTCTTCCTTGTTCTGAATAAGCTCCTTGGTAAACACTACTTCTGCATTGTTATCCTCGTCTAGGTCTAGAAATACCATTAATCTTTTTTTGCTTTCCATGTTCCTCCATAAACGTAGTTTGAGTGTTGTTCTTTAACAGGAGTTAAACATTCCTGACAAAGGAATAACCAATCTGAGTTGTTGTATTGGCAACGAAACAGAACATCAAAGTTCTCTGAACAGTCGTTGCATTGTTTTTCTCTGACTCTCAAAGGTCTATGTCTCCGTACTGATATGGTCGGGGTTTATCATCAGAACTTGAGAAGCCATGTACGCAATCTTCATACATATCATCTACCTCAATAAGAGATTTAATCCCATAGAGAGCTAGTATTGGTGACTCAAAGTATTTAGCTCCATTCTTCTTAGTGATTGGAAGAGATAAGTATTCAGCTATCCTGTTATCCAATGCCTTATGGGTTAGATGAAGTGCATTTCCTTGAGCTTCTATTGTAGTGTCAATGTAGTGTTTAGAGTCTACATCCGATAATTTACGACTAAGGATGTCCGATAAAGTTCTCTAGAAGTCTCGTCCCAATGGTATATCCATTTTTTTTCAGTATTTATCCAAGCTTTATTCTCATTTGATTCAAAATACGCAAAATTAACTCTTTTATAATAGCCATCTATGGCATCATCATTAGTTAAATATACAAAGTTTCTAAAGGCTCTAGGAACTCTGCTATATCCCTGAGTTGTATAATAAATCCTATTGTCATCAGTAAGGTAATAGAAAGTTTTGCTCTTAATGTATTCACCTTTTGCTATACGTTTTGCTAATTCAGATTGAGCATAAGATGCAGCTTCAATACAAGAGTAAGAAAAAAAGAGAATTAATAACAAAAGCCTGAACATAAATCTGTTTAACATTCTAAATTATGAAATCAGGATAGTAAATTTGACTAGGAAATTAAAATATTACTAGAAGAAACGATTGTCTGTTATCTTATAATCTTAATCTTGTAATTAATTAGGGGAAAAAAATGACAACTTCAAAACAAATCAAGTCTAATATTTCAAAAGAAGGGAAACTCAGTATTTCTATTGATGAAGTTGAAATTCCGGAACCAAAAGATGGTGAAGTTCTGATCAAGGTTCAAGCTACACCCATTAATCCATCGGATCTAGGATTATTGGTAGGTCCTGCTGATGTTGCATCCCTTAAAATAATAGAAGAAGGGTCGCTGGTAGAAATGCAAGTTCCGGAAGGGTTGATTAGATCTGTTGCCGCAAGATTTGATCAGAATCTTCCAGTAGGTAATGAAGGAGCTGGAGTAGTTGAGGCAGCAGGAAAAGGAGCTGAGCATCTGATAGGGAAAGTAGTTGGAGTTGCGGGAGGCGCGATGTATTCAGAATACAGATGTCTTCCAGCTATGAGTTGTTTGGAAATGAATGAAGGGACAAGTGCTGAACAAGCTGCATCATGCTTTGTTAATCCTTTAACTGCATTAGGTATGGTTGAAACTATGAGACTAGAAAATCATACGGGTTTAGTACACACAGCTGCTGCATCTAATCTTGGACAAATGCTAGTAAAAATTTGTTTAGCTGAAGATGTTCCATTAGTAAATATTGTTAGAAAAGAGGAGCACGTAGATTTATTAAAATCTTTGGGAGCAAAGTATGTATGCAATTCAAGTCTAGACAGTTTCATGGAAGATTTAGTTGATGCTCTAGTAGAAACTCGCTCAACTATAGGGTTCGACGCTACTGGTGGAGGAAAACTTGCAAGTCAGATATTAACCGCAATGGAGATTGCTGCTAATAAAACTGCGACTGAATACAGTAGGTATGGATCTGATGAATTCAAGCAAGTATATATATATGGTGGACTTGATAGGAACCCGACAACTTTAACAAGATCTTTCGGTTTCTCTTGGAGTTTAGGTGGATGGTTGTTAACTCCTTTTATAGGAAGAATCGGTCAGGAAAGATTTGGG
>CALIUO010000045.1 GCA_938048695.1 uncultured SAR86 cluster bacterium | reverse complement strand
AGGTAGCTACTTTAACAGTATCTTGAGATTTTAAATCAAAAATTAAGAGTATAACTAAACTTAAAATAATCCAAATTTTATTCATCTTTTTGGTCAATTTTCGAAATTATTTTTCGTCTGTAAATTAAGTTAAAACTTCTGAAATTTAATTTTTTTAAAACTTTTGTTTCATAAAAATTGGGATATATATTTGTCGGAGTTTATAGTAATATATGCTAAAAAGAGACATATTAACTGACAAGTTGAGAGAAGATAAATGGTGGATATCACCACTTCTCGTTTTATTAGGATTATTATCCTTCGTAGTCTACTCTACATGGGCAGCATGGCAAGGTGAATACTTCTGGTGGAGTGGAGGAAGTGAAGGCTTTGGTGGATATTTATCGCCATTTTACTCCCCTACCATATATATCGATCCCTCTAAACCAGGTGTTCCCCCATTAGATTTCTCATTACTTGGAAGTTGGCCAGAATGGTTGTCTTGGTTACCTGGACAATCACCAGCTTGGCTTATACTAATTTTCCCATTATCCTTCAGATTTACATGTTATTACTATAGAAAAGCATACTACAGAGCATTTTCTTTAAATCCACCAGCTTGTGCGGTACAACCTATAAAAGGTTTACCATCTCAGGTATCTGCTGTAACTAACGGTAAAATAAATGCATTTAATTCTGGTAAAAAATATGACGGTGAAAGAGGCCTATTAATATTTCAAAATATTCACAGATACGCAATGTACTTTGCGGTAATCTTTATCTTTATTTTAAGCTATGATGCATTCTTAGCATTTTTCAATAATGGTAAATTCGGTTTTGGTGTTGGAACATTTATCCTTACTGTAAACCCTATCCTATTAGGATGTTACACTTTTGGTTGTCACTCAATAAGACATTTTGTTGGAGGAAACTTAGATTGCTTCTCTTGTAGTGCTTACCATGATAAAGTTTCTCATAACAATTGGAGAATAGTAACGTTCTTAAATAGAAGACATCAATTATTTGCATGGCTAAGTCTTGTCTGGGTCGGTTTATCTGACGTTTACGTAAGACTAGTTTCCATGGGAATAATCAATGACATTAACACTTGGGGAATTTAGTATGTTAGATATATCAGGAATTAAAAGATTACAATTTGATGTCCTAGTAATAGGAGCAGGTGGAGCTGGACTTTCAGCTGCAATTTCTGCATCTCAAGAAAAAGACATAAGAGTGGGACTTATATGTAAGTCACTGCTTGGAAAAGCTCATACAGTTATGGCTGAAGGTGGAATGGCCGCTGCATTAGGAAATGTAGACAATAGAGATGACTGGAAAATTCACTTTAGAGATACCATGAGAGGTGGTAAAATGCTTAATAACTGGAAAATGGCAGAAATTCATGCTAAAAATGCTCCAAAAAGAGTTAGAGAGCTTGAGCATTGGGGAGCTGTATTTGATAGAACAAAAGATGGCCTTATAAACCAAAGAAATTTTGGAGGGCATAGATACCCTAGATTAGCTCACGTTGGTGACAGAACAGGCTTAGAAATGATTAGAACTCTTCAAGACCATGGAATTCATCAAGGAATAGATATTCAGATGGAGTGTACAGCTCTTGATATATTAAAAGATAAATCGGGAAAAGTATCTGGTATAGTATGTATGTACAGAGAAACTGGAGAGTTTATTGTATTCGAAACTAAAACCTTAATATTTGCTACTGGAGGTGCTGGTAAATCATGGGAAGTTACTTCTAACAGTTGGGAATATACAGGAGATGGGTACGGAATGGCATATGAGGCTGGTGCTGAGCTTATAGATATGGAATTTAACCAGTTCCATCCTACTGGAATGGTATGGCCACCATCTGTAAAAGGAATCCTAGTAACTGAAGGTGTTAGAGGTGAAGGAGGGATACTTAAAAATAGTGAGGGTAAAAGGTTCATGTTTGATTATATACCCGAAAAATTCGCAAATGAAACTGCAGACACAGAGGAAGAAGCTGCAAGATGGCTCCAAGGAGATAAAGATGCTAGAAGACCTCCTGAATTATTAACTAGAGACGTAGTTGCAAGAGCAATTAATACAGAAGTTAAAGCTGGTAGAGGTTCTGTCCACGGGGGTGCTTACTTAGACATTGCAACTCAAAGATCAGCAGAAGATATTAAAAGAAAACTACCTTCGATGTATCATCAGTTCAAAGTTCTTGCTGAGCTAGATATTACTAAAGAACCTATGGAAGTTGGACCTACATGTCACTACTTTATGGGTGGAATTAAAGTTGATGCCGAGACATCAATGACAAATGTAGATGGATTATTTGCCTGTGGCGAAGCAGCTGGAGGTATGCATGGAGCAAACAGACTTGGTGGAAATTCACTATCTGATCTCCTTGTTTTTGGAAATGTTTCAGGTGTAGAGGCATCAAAATATGCTAGAAAACTTAAATCTATTCCAAAGTCTGATGATGAAGATATCAAAAGAATCATAAAAAGTGCTACATCAATTCTTAATAGAGAGAAAGGAAACAATCCTTACCTTATACATGAAGACTTACAAAAAAACATGCAGTATAATGTTGGTATCATCAGAACTAAAGATGAAATTGTTGACGGTATATCAAAAATTGATGATTTAAAATCACAATTCAAAGATGTAAAAGCTGCAGGTACTAGTCAATTTAACCCAGGATGGCACGAGGCTCTTGCCCTAAGAAATCTTTTAATTTCTTCTGAAGCTGTAGCTAAATCTGCTCTTTTGAGAGAAGAAAGTAGAGGTGCACACACCAGAGAGGATTTTCCTTCAGAGAGAAAAGAGTGGTTAGAGTATAATATTATCAATAAAAAAGGAAAAGGTGGGAAAATGGAGACGATTAAAGAAAAAAGATCTAACCCAGATCCAGAATTACAAAGAATTGCTAACTCTAGCATCGAAGATCTTGATAAAGAAGTTAAATTAGATCATAAAAAATAAGATTATGAAAGAGAGAGACTTTAAAATTTATAGAGGAGATGATGAGAGAGGAGAGTTAGTAAGCTATAAGTGTAATGTCTCTGAGGGCATGGTTGTTTTAGATGTAATCCATAAAATACAAGCTCATCAAGCTAATGATTTAGCATGTAGATGGAACTGTAAAGCTGGAAAATGTGGTTCTTGTAGCGTCGAAATTAATGGGAAGCCAAGACTTGCGTGTATGACAAGAATGAATGAGTTAGAAGAAGATAAGACCGTAGTAATTACCCCACTAAAATCTTTCCCTGTACTTAAAGATATTGTAACGGATGTCTCTTGGAATTATGAACAAAATCAGAAAATAAAGCCATTCACTCCTTCTAAAAAGGATACTGAAAAAGGTTTTGTTATGATGCAGAAAGATGTTGATAGAGTTCAACATTTTAGAAAATGTATCGAGTGTTACCTATGTCAGAATATGTGTCATGTTATAAGAGACAATGAAGGTAAAGATAAATTTGCTGGACCAAGATATATGACTAGACTAGCTAGCCTTGAGATGCACCCAATGGATAAAGCAGATAGAATAGAAGATGTTAAAGATGTTCATGGATCTGGTATGTGTAATATCACAAGATGTTGTACTGAAGTTTGTCCAGAAGAAATTCAGATAACTGACGATGCTATAATACCACTAAAAGAAAGAGTAGTAGATAGATTCTATGATCCGATAATGATGTTATTTAGAAAGCTTTTCGGTAAGAAGAAAGAGACTACTAGCTAAACTTCATATCTTCTAAAGCAATACCTTTAGTTTCTGGCATCATTCTTAAAACAAAAATAAGCTGTAAAACCATCATAAATCCGAAGAAGTAAAATATCATTCCAGGATTATTACCGAGCATATTTATAACATATGGTGTCAATGCAGTAATTAAAGCAGCAAAAACCCAGTGAGTAGCCGTACCAAGTGATTGCCCCTTAGCTCTTACATTATTAGGAAAGATTTCTGAGATAAATACCCAGATAACAGTTCCTTG
>CALIUO010000044.1 GCA_938048695.1 uncultured SAR86 cluster bacterium | reverse complement strand
ACCATCTAACTTATCAGAATCCCCCATACCTATTAGATCAGGTATCACTACTCGACCTAAATCTTCTACATGAGGTGCTATGTTTCGCCATAAGTAAGAAGAGGTAGGATTACCATGCAGAAATAAAAAAGTATCACCATTTCCTTCATCAAAATAGGCCATTTTTTTATTTCTAACTTCTTGATATTTTTTAGTGTATTTCATATTTAATCTAAATTAGGGACCACAAAAGCCTTAAATTCTTGTTCATAAAGCTCAGCAAACTTAATTGTTGTTTTATCTTCGTAAACGGCCCCAATGGCTTGTAAACCAATAGGCATTCCATCACTAGCCAGACCAGTTGGAAAGACAGTGCTTGGAAGATGAGCGTTGACAGCAAGACCCGGCCAAAATATTTGCTGGAAGAATCTTTGTTCTTGATTATCAATCATGATTGTCCTTTCAGACATCTTTCTATGATCATGTTCAATAGCTGTAGTAGCTAACTGAGGACAAATTAGTACGTCCCACTCTTGAAAGAATTTAGACCAAGATATTTTGATTTGCTCTCTAGCATAATTCTGTCTAATCCAGTTTCTGTGAGAAAGAACGGTTCCTTTAGCCAAGATAGCATCTGCAGATAAGTCATTTCTGTCTAGATTTGATGCAATTTCTTCTATTTTCTTAAATTCATCATCTGACATTCCTGACTGCATCACAGATTGAAGTAGTAATTGATAGTTAATTTCTGCTTTCAAAAAATCATGTTCCGGTTTTGCCGTATAAGAAACATTGGCACCTATGGAGGCAAGATTCTTTCCTACATCTTCACATCTTTGAGAGATATCCTTCGAAACAGGTGCTAATTCATCATTAGACCATATAGCTACATTGAAATCTTTAAGGCTAGATTTTCTTGATTCAGGAAGGTTTAGTTGCCATCCTCTGGCTTCTCTTTCTATAGGACCAGCCATAATATCCAATGCAATCTCAAGGTCTTTGGCACTTCTTGAAAGAGGACCACAGACAGATAGATCAGGTTCAGGAACGTTCGGTATCAATTCATGTCCAGATGAAGGAATAATTCCGTGACTAGGTTTATGGCCAAAAACACCACAATAATGAGCAGGATTTCTTATTGAACCGCCAATATCAGAACCGGCTTCTAGAGAGGTAAATCCAGCAGCTAGTGCAGCAGCACTTCCACCAGAGGAACCTCCAGGTGTTCTATTCACATCCCATGGATTACCGGTAGTCCCATAGACATCATTGTAACTTTGAAAGTCAGCAAGATTCATTGGAACATTAGTCTTTCCTAAGAAATGGGCCCCAGCATTTTTGAATCTCTGCACAGCCAAACCATCCTCTTTTGCGATGTTACCTTTATAGTCTGGTATACCCCAATTCGTACTTTGACCTTTGATGTTATAAGACTCCTTTATGGTCATAGGAACGCCATGAAGAGGACCTAAATTTTGATTAGCTGAAAGAGACTTATCAGCTTCTTTAGCATCTTCAATTGCTTGATCAAATATTCTGACAACTACAGAATTAATTTTATCATCGTACTTTTCTATCCTGTCTATGAAATGTTGAGTGAGTTCTAAAGAGCTTATCTCTTTACTTTTTATTTTCTCTGCTATTTCAAGGGCAGATAAGTAATGAATATCCAATGTTAATCTTCTCCTGGTTTCCAGTCTTCATATCTTTCTTGAAGTCTTTGCATGCCAGATATCCAACGATCTCTGTCATTACCTTTCCTTGAAACATATTCAAGCACTTCAGCATGTGGCGTAACTAAGAATCTTTCTTTTTCTATAGCATCTAGTACATCTGCAGCTGCTTCATCGGCTTCTATCATTCCATCAACGCCAGCGACACCAGCTCCTTGTGCAGTCATAGCGGTTTTAACTGCTTGAGGGCATAGACACGAAACACCAATTCCTTTGCTACCGTATGTAATTTTTATCCATTCAGCAAAACTTACGGCTGCAGCTTTAGTGACGGAGTAACCTGCTGAACCTATTTGGGTGAGCAGGCCTGCTGCAGAGGAAGTATTCATGAGATAACCTTCGCCTCTTTCTAGCATCTGCGGAAGAACATGCTTAGCTGCAAAAATATGAGATTGAACATTTACTTCCCATATATTTTGCCAATCTGAAGTTTCAACTTCGAAAAAGCCATGAACTCCTCCAATCCCAGCATTAGAACAGAATATGTCTATACCACCGGAATATTCATTGGCTTTTTCTATAACATTAACAATATCTGCTTCCTGACCTACGTTAGCCTGAACAGCTAAACCGCCTATATCATTAGCGGTTTCAGTAGCACCTTCTATATTCATATCTACACAAACAACTGATTTAGCTCCGGCATTATTAAAAGCCTCACATAAAGCCTTACCGATACCACTGGCCGCTCCAGTTACTACAACTCTTTTGTCTTGAATTTGCATTAGTCTAATCCTAATTCCTTTATAGCTTCTTCTCGCATTTGTTTTTTGGCTATCTTTCCAGCAGCTACTTTTGGCAATTCATCAGCTTGGAACCACATATATTCAGGAACTTTAAATTTTGCAATTTTTGCTGCCAAAAAGGATGATAAATCTTCTTCAGAAAGTTCTGCCCCTGGATTAAGAGAAACTCTTGTAGCGAGTTTTTCGCCAAGTCTTTCATCAGGTATTCCAAAGACCGAGGCTTCTCTTACTGAAGGGTGCTCATAAATGGCCGCTTCTATTTCCAGACAAGCTATATTTTCACCGCCTCTAATGACTATATCTTTGATTCTGTCTTTAATATAAAGAAAACCATCCTCATCAATAATTCCAACATCACCACTTCTAAACCAACCCTCACTATCTAGTACTTCATCAGTTGCCTCTTCATTTTTTAAGTAGCATCTAAAATTACAAGTGGATTTAATAGCAACTTCACCTAGTTCATTAGGTCCCAATTCATTACCTTCTTCATCCATGATTTTGATTAAGTTTAAGAAGGGAGTAGGGTAACCGGCTGTGCTTGGGCGCTCGTACAATGTTATGCCGGAGGCATTAGTTGCATGAGCGTTAGTTTCAGTTAGACCATACCCAACTGTAGCAACTTTGTCAGGGTGATCTTTTTCCTGAGCTTTAATTTGTTCAGGAGGTCTTGCTGCTCCACCTGATCCAAGACCCTTCAAGCTAGAAATATCTATTTCAGGATTATCTTTATGTGCCTGAAGCACTTCAGCTGACATGGTAGGAACTCCAGTCATATCTGTTACCTTGTGTTTTTCTATAAGACGTAATGCTTCCACAGCATCCCATTTATACATAAATACAATTTTTCTAGCCGTTACTAAGGATAGTAAAAATACGGCATGTGATCCAGTAACATGAAAGAGAGGTACTGCAGCAATCGTACAAGGGTTTTCGCCTGCAATAGGAGAAGCCAGAGGTTCTCCATCAACTTCTATTTGAGTGGCTAGTTGACCCATTAATGCCCAAGTTATGGGTGCAGAAACTACAGCTCTATGTGTAGAAACAACTCCCTTTGGATATCCGGTGCTTCCTGACGTGTACATGATGCTAGCGTCATCTTCAGGATCAATTTCCACTTCAGGAAAAGCTTCCATTGGAGATACGAGATCATCAAAGGACTCGGTATTTGTAAACTTACTTGCATCACAACGAACAGCTATTCTGGGCATATCTTCAACATAACCTTCAAGCCTTTGTAGCCTTTCCTCATCAGCAATAAAAATAGAAGATTCGCTATGTGTTAATCCATAATCCAATTCTTCACCTTGCCACCATGAATTTAGAGGAACCGCAACAGCTCCAATAGATGTAACTGCTATATATGAGTTAATCCACTCAGGATAATTCCTCATTGAAAAGGCAACTTTATCGCCTTTTTTTATACCATATTTATCCATCAGGACATGCGCTAATCCAGCGGATGTATTTAACACCTCTTGATAAGAATATGTTTCATCTTCATATGCTAAGAAATCCCACTCTCCATGTATTAAAGGGAATTGAAAATAATCTCTTAGAGTTTGAGGCAGATTTGCAAAAACATGATACATGTTGCCTCGTATTTCTTCTTCTTTAAGTTCAAACAGTCCTTCTTTAGTGAATTCTTTTGCAAGAGCTTCACGTGCTTCCTTTTTTATAAATTCTTTTATATCCATTTTATTTTCCTGTAAATTTTGCTTCTCTTTTTTCAACGAAATGTGAGACTCCTTCTTTGAAATCTTCAGATTTAAAACTATCAAGCATTGCTTGCATAGAACTATCTAAATTCTCTTTTATAGATTCTCCTTGAGCGTTATATATTTGTTGTTTCATAATCCGAAGGGATCTAGGAGAGACATTTTTAGCTAGATCAGCAGCGTAATTAAAAACTTCTGCATCAAATTCATCTTCAGAAAACGTTTTATTTACGATACCCATCTGTTCTGCTTCTTCAGCAGTAAATTTTCTTGAAGAGAACAAAATATCATTTGCTCTCGCTATTCCAACTAGTCTAGGAAGAATCCATCCAACTCCCCATTCGGCAATAAGACCTCTTTTAGAAAATGCACTAGAAAAGACAGCGCTTTCTTTTGCAAATCTTATATCTGCAAAGAGTGCCATAATAAATCCTACTCCAGCAGCAGGCCCATTAATCGCTGCAATAATTGGTTTAGGAACTGTAGGGAAATAACTAAATCCTCCTTCAAATCCTTTCACTTCATTTGCGGCATATTCTCTATCTTCAGCTTCAACTTGGGAGCCTTGAGATTCACCTTGGCTAGTAGCAGCAAGGCCATCCATATCTGCTCCGGCACAAAAACCTCTACCAGCACCAGTGACTATAATTACTTTAATCTCTTCATCTTTAGCTGCATCATCTAATTTTTCTCTTAATCCAGCTCTGATTTCATCATTAACTGCATTAAGCCTTTCGGGTCTATTCATTGTGACAATTGCAACACCCTCTTTTTTTTCATACAAAACTGCATTATTCATATTGATCTCCTTATTTAAGCAGTTGAACCGCCATCTATTACTAGCGTGTGGCCGTTAACAAATGTTCCAGCGCTTGAAGCCAGAAAAACTGCAGCTCCACCTATTTCATCTGGCTCACCTATTCTTCTAAGAGGGCAGGTTGCTGTTGATTGCTTCAATATTTCAGGATTTTCCCATAATGCTCTTGCAAAGTCGGTCTTAAATAGGCCGGGTGCAATTGCATTAGTTCTTACATTTTGAGGTCCAAATTCAGCTGCCAGGTTCTTAACTAACATAATATCCGCTGCTTTAGATATATTATATGTACCAATGACAGTACTTGATTTAAGTCCGCCTATGGACGAAACAATTATTATGCTTCCATCTTTTCTTTCGGTCATTTCAGGTATAACCATTTGGCATAACAAATGATTACTCTTGATGTTGTTGTTCATAACTTTATCGAAGGCATCTTCAGGAATATCCATCATTGATCCAAAAAAGGGATTGGATGCTGCATTACAAACTAAAATATCTATCTTTCCTAATTGAGCCCTTGTTTCATCAACTAGCATCTGTAGTGCCGCTTTGTCTGAAATATTGCAGGGGACGACTATCGCTCCGCCTTCTGTTCCATCACACGCTTCATTAATCTCATCAGCTACAACTTGGCAAGCATCTGCTTTGCGACTTGAAACAACTACCTTCGCCCCATGAAGAGCCATTTGCATGGCAATAGATTTACCAATTCCTTTTGAAGAACCGGTAATAATTGCCGTTTTTCCTGTTAAATCAAACATATTTTCTCCCTAGTAATAGACAGCAGTCTACTCTAGATTCTTTATAGAAAAAATACTTTCAGGAACTAAATGTTTTGAGTTTTGATACCATTAGAAAATGATAAGGAAGTCAATTTACTTATTTTTACTATCAGTGGCAGTTTATTTTGGATTTGCTTATCTAGTAGCTAAAGGATCATTAGGATCCTATGAGGGTCCTGGTGAGGTAACTGAGATTCCTTTACCTGAATCTGAATTAATAAAAAGGACTGAAAGACAAATAAAAGATAAAAACAAAATAGGTATTCAAGATAAAAAAATTATTTTATTTGGAGATCTTCACGTTCATACCACTTACTCTTCAGATGCTTTTCTTACTAGTCTTCCTTTGATGGCTGGTGAGGGAACTCATCCTCCAGCTGATGCTTGCGACTTTGCTAGATACTGTTCTTCTTTAGATTTTTGGTCTAATACCGACCATGCTGAAGATCTTACCCCTGAAGATTGGCAAGAAATAAAAGATACCGTTCGACAATGCAACAATGTAAGTGGTGACGGACAACAAGATACGATTGCATTCTTGGGATGGGAGTGGACTCAAGAGGGTGGTTTTGGGCAGCCTCATTACGGTCATAAGAATGTTATTTTGAAAGATTTAGATGAGGATAAGATTCCTGTCAGACCGATCGCATCTCCTCAAGTGGGTTTCGCAAATATGCCTTTCTCGGCTAGATTTGGACTATCTTCTCTTAAAGCTTTTGACAGAAGAGTTCAGGATTTAATGACCTACGCAAGAGATGGTGAAACCACACCTTGTCTATCTGGAGTGCCGGTTCAAGACCTACCCAGCGACTGCAAAGAATATGCTAACAATCCAGGAGAGCTCTTTGATAAGTTAAATCAGTGGGGTCATGAAGCAGTAGTAATACCTCATGGCACGGCATGGGGTACTTACACACCCCCTGAAGCTGATTGGAAAACACAGTTAAAAGAAGAATTTCATGATCCTAATTTTCAAACATTGATAGAAGTATATTCTGGTCATGGAAACTCAGAATTACATAGAAACTGGAGAAGCGTTCTCTATGACGAAGAAGGACAAGCTATTTGCCCCAGTCCTTCAGAAAATTTTCTTCCAGCTTGTTGGCAGGCTGGTGTAATAATCGAAGAAAGATGTTTTGAAGAAGGGGAGTCAGATAGGGAATGTAAAAAAAGAGCAAAAGAAGCTAGACAAAATTATGCCAAAGCAGGTAATGCTGGACAAGCCACTATCTTTAAAGAGGACCCAGCCGAATGGCTAAACTCTAATCAATGTCAAGATTGCTTTCTACCAACCTTTAATATGAGACCAAAAGGATCTGCTCAGTATATTTTGGCTCTGAGAAATTTTGATCCTAACGATACGATAGAAAGATTTAAATTTGGTTTTATTGGTTCCAGTGACACACATTCGGCTAGACCGGGTAATGGCTATAAAGATATGAATCGAATTGACTTTACTGATGTTGCTGGTCCAACTGAATCTGTAGGATTTATTTTTGGTTTCAATGAAGGAGAGGGTATTTATGGGAAATCAACTCCTAAAATGTATACTAAAGATAATAAGCCATCGGGGCCTATAGAAGTTGATAGAGTAATGTCTTACTTTTACACAGGTGGGTTAATAGCTACTCATTCAGAAGATAAATCTCGTGATTCAATATGGCGTTCTATAAAAAACAAGGAAGTATATGCAACCAGCGGTCCAAGGATTCTTTTGTGGTTTGACCTAGTTAATTCAGATGAAGGGATTTTACCAATGGGTTCAGAAACAAGTCTTAAATCTAATCCAAGGTTTATTGTCAAAGCTCTTGGCTCCTTAGAACAAAAACCAGGTTGTCCGGATTATGCCATCAATGCTCTTGGTAAAGAAAGATTAGCTTTGCTCTGCAAAAATGAGTGTTATAACCCATCCGATATAAGAAGAGAAATAGATCGAATTGAAATCATCAAGATTATTCCCCAACAATATCAAGATGAGAAACTTGACGATCTCATAATGGATCCGTGGAAGAGCTTTAAATGTAATGGAACTGAAGAATGTCTTGTCACTTTTACTGATTCTGATTTTGAAATTCAAGCACGAGATGCTCTCTATTATGCAAGAGCTATTGAGAAAGAATCAAAAGCAGTAAATGCAGGAAATTTAAGATGTGAAGTTGATGCTTTTGGTCAATGCAAAGAGGTTAATATCTGTTACGGGAGTCCCATACAAAACCCTAGAGAAGAAGATTGCCTTGGCAACACGCAAGAGCGGGCGTGGTCCTCACCAATATTTGTTGACTACAAAAAATATTGATGAGGAGAAGTTCTATTTACCTTTCCAGTTAGGTGCTCTTTTTTCTGCAAAGGCTACAGGACCTTCAATAAAATCCTCGCTGGTAAAAAGATCATGAACAGCTGTATATTGAGCGCTCATAGAAGCTTCCAAACTTGCTTCATTCAGACTGTCATATGCAACTTGTTTTGTCGCTCTTATAGACATTGGTGAACAAGCTTCGATTTGCTTAGCCCAATCTCTTGCTCTGTCCATTAAATCGCCCTGCGATTCAACAACCTCATTGACGATGCCAAGTTCTTTTGCCTCAGCTGCTTCTACATGCCTTCCAGTAAGCATCATACCCATGGCATTCTTCATACCTATCTGTCTAGGCAATCTTTGCATTCCTCCAGCCAAAGCAGCTAAACCAACCTTAGGTTCAGGCAGTGCAAATCTAGCATTAGAAGAAGCGATTATGAGGTCACATGCTAAAGCAATCTCCATTCCGCCACCCATTGCCACACCATTCACTGCCGCAATGATTGGCTTATTCAAATTAAAACGACTGGTCAGTCCGGCAAAGCCTGTTTCCGGCATACCCGATCTATCTCCACCAGAGGCTTGATATTTCAAATCATTACCTGCAGAAAAGGCTCTATCGCCCGCACCAGTAATTATACCTACCCATAGATCTTCGTTATTTGAAAATTCACTCCACACTTCATCAAACTCTCTATGAGAGGGTGGGTGTAGCGAGTTCATTACATCAGGTCTATTGATTGTAACTTCTAAAATATGTCCGTTAATTTCCGTTGTAAGAAATTCGTAGTCATTTTTCATGTAAATCTCCTTAATTTTTTTTAAAAGAATATCAGTCATTCAATGATCAGTCATGCTTTATAAGTTAACATTCTTACTAATGGATAAACTCACTATAGGAATTCTTTTGACAGACCATGTTTTAGATGATCTTAAACCTAAGCATGGAGATCAAGATGATTTCTATTCCAAAATATTTGGAGAAGCAGATACAAACATTAAACTCAAAATCTACGATGTTACCTTGAACAATTACCCAGCAGACATTAATGAATGTGATGGTTACATAATCACAGGCAGTAAATTAAGTGTTTACGATGACGAAAAGTGGATCAGAGATTTAGAACACTACATAAGAAGATTGAATGAACATAAGAAGTCATTATTAGGCGTATGTTTTGGTCATCAACTCATTGCCAAGGCGCTAGGAGGAGAGGTATGCAAGGCAGAAATAGGTTGGGTAACTGGTCTACAATCCTATACATTTAATAACAACTTTCCTTGGTTGAGGGACCTTGATCAAGATGTAAAACTCATTCACTCTCATCAAGATCAGATTACAAAATTACCAGATCAGGCAACATTGGTCGCATCTAATAAGAATGTTCCTATAGCAATGTACTTTATTGATAATCACATCATGTCAATTCAAGGGCATCCTGAATTCACAAATGAATACGCTTATGATGTGGTATGCAAAAGGCGAGATATTATTGGAGAGGAGCTTTTCCAAAGAACTAAAGAAAGCCTCCTAAATGAAACATCAAGTTATCTTGAGGTGACAAATTGGTGGATAGAATTCTTTAGATACCAATTCAAGACTCAATAGTAATTCTCTCCATTCGTCTCAGCTGCGGCCAATAATCATTTACAGGCTTATGCAGCACAGATCTATTGTCCCAAAAAGCTATAGAGTTATTTTCCCATGAAAATCTATATTGATACTTCTCTTGATGAATGTGATCAAACAAGAAATTTAAAATTGAACCCTCAGCATCATCTCCTTCAATGTGGGAAGTGAAAAGTCTATTAACGTATATTACCTTTCGTCCAGTGATAGGATGTTGTTTGATTACAGGATGGGGCACTGGCGGATTTTCTTTGAGAGCATCAGCTAATCTTTCACGACCACCTTTCTCTTCAAGGCTTTCTTTAAAACCAAACTCAAAACTATGAATAGCATTCATCTCTTCAAGCCTTTCCTTCCATTCATGAGAAAGATCATCATAGGCTCTTGATAAGCTTGAAAACATAGTATCGCCACCAGACTCAGGAATAATTCTTCCGATCAAGATGCTTCCTAAAGGAGGTTTTTTTTTAAAGGTCATATCTGTGTGCCATTCCTCTATTTTGGATGGATTTTCTTCATTATTTTCAAGGATGGTAATTTCTGGAAAATTTTCTACTGTTGGGTATGCGGGATGCGTCTGTAAGTTTCCAAAAAAAGAAGCAAATCTCTTATGATCCCTTGAACTTATGTTTTGATTTCTAAAGAAAAGAACTTCATTTTCAGCTAAACAAGAAAGTAATTTAGTTGATGTTTTTTCAGAAATCTTAGACAGATTTATATCTTCTATATAAGCACCCAGTACCTCATCTTTTTTAATTACTTTAAACATAATTTAGGTTAGGTTATCAGAAATGGGCAACAATTTATAAATATGAACCTCGTATTAACAAGACACGCTAAATCTAGCTGGGATAGTTTGCATCTTACTGACCATGACCGCCCTTTGAATAGAAGGGGAAGGGAAGATGCAAAGATTGTAGCTAAATATCTAGCTACTTATGAATATACTTATAAAACTATATTATGTAGCACATCAAAAAGAACGTCTGAGACGCTAGAGATTTTCTTAAACTATATCCACAAAGTAGATCAAATTAATTACCTATCTAATTTATATCATGCTTCAGCAGAGACTATAAGAAATGAAATTACTATGTTAGATGCAGATGGAACATATATGCTTTTAGGGCATAACCCTGGTATAGAAGACTTCTTAAGAAATCTCGATAAAGATACTTCTTTGAAAGTCCCCACCTGCTCAATAGCTTTATTGTCTAACCAAAATGATTCCCTACGGTTAAGTAAATTAATAACTCCAAAAGAATTAAAGTCACAATAAGACTCTTTACAATGTCACATAAATGTCATATAAAAGACACATATGTGACAATCATGTGACATATAAGGAGTAAACATGAAATTAATCACTAAAATAATTAGTCTAAGTCTAATAATGATTTCTTCTTATACATATTCGGAGTCCAATCACGGATCTCTTTTCTCATTTGCAGAAAATATGCTAGAAATCGAAGGAACTGCTCCTAATATAATATTTTCAAGCAATGATGAGATAGGCGAAGTATGCTCAGATCAATTGATTGCTTGCTTTAGGTCTGATAAACCTTCAAACGTATATATTCAAGCAGGACTTCAAATAGACTTACTTAATACAACTTTAGTTGGTCTTATGTCCGATTATTTGCAATTTAATGCAAATAAAAACATAGATAATTTAAAAAGTTGCAATGCTCAAGTTGACTATCTTTTAAGCACATTTAAGGTAAATAAAGCCAAGATATATAAAGCTACTGCTTGCGGAAGGAAAACTATTTCACAAAAACAGATGGAAATTCTTCTAGCATCAAAATAAATTTCTTGGGGAAAAGAAAGAGGGACTTGATCCCTCTTTTTTTTACTTAGTTGAAACTAAAGTTACACTAAATTGTAATATTTTATCCTGATAATACACAATATATAGTGCTAAATCTTGAATACGTCACTATATATTGTATATATGAGTGAAGTAGTAAAACTGATTCAACCTAAACATTATAAAACCATTTGGCTTAGCGACATACACCTAGGCACTAAAGGATGTCAGGCAGATAAGTTGTTAGATTTCTTATACGAGAATAGTTGTGACAAATTATACTTAGTTGGAGATATTATAGATGGATGGAGATTAAGCCAGAGTCTTTATTGGCCTCAAACCCACTCAAACGTGATCAGAAGATTTCTTTCTTTCTCTAAACAAGGAACCGAGATTATCTTTATAACCGGTAATCATGATGAATTCTTAAGATCATTTTCACCAATTAATCTAGGAAATATCAAAATTATTGATGAGGCAATTCACACCACTTGTGATGATAGAGAATTGTTAGTAATACACGGCGATGAATACGATGTAGTCACTAAATATAGTAGATGGCTTGCAGTATTGGGATCAGTGGGATATGAATTATTAATGGCCTTTAACAGAGGATGGAATATTTTACGCAGATTTTTTGGTTATAAGAACTATTGGTCACTTTCAGCTTATGTCAAGCACAAGGTCAAGTCAGCTGTTAATTTCATTAGCGACTTTGAAGAAACATTAGCTAGTGCATGCAAAAAACAAGGTTACGATGGAGTGATTGCCGGTCATATACACCATGCAGAAATAAGAGAAATTGATGGTATCGAATATATGAATTGTGGAGATTGGGTAGAATCATGTACTGCTCTTGCAGAGAAGGAAAATGGTGAAATTTGCATTATTGATTACGGTAATAAAGTAAATGAAAATGAACAAGAAAATCAAATCGAAGTAGCATGAGAGTTGTTATCGTGTCAGATGCATGGTATCCACAAGTTAATGGCGTAGTTACTACTCTATCTCAGCTTAAACAGAATTTAGAAAAGAGAGGATACCTTGTTGATTTTATAGAGCCTTCTTTATTTAAGACAACATCAACAACTATTTATCCCGAAATTTCTCTTTCAATAAACCCTTGGAAAATAAAAGAATATCTAGATAAAGAATTTGATTATTTACATATAGCAACAGAAGGACCTTTGGGTTTCTATGCTAGAAGATTTGCCAACAAGAATGACTTAAATTATACAACAGCTATTCATACTAAATTTCCAGAATATTTAAATAAAATGATTTTCTTGCCCGCTGCTCTTACTTACAAATATCTTAGATGGTTTCATAAGAACTCCACCTCAGTGTTGGTTAATACTAATTCTCAGATAAAAGAGCTTAAAAGCAAGAAATTTAACAATCTCAAACTATGGAGTAGGGCGATTGACAAATCGACTTTTTACCCAAGAGAAAAAAAATGCGCAGATAACTATTTGCTTTATGTTGGAAGAGTATCTAGAGAAAAGAACTTAGAAGCATTTCTCAATCTTCCAACTCATGAAAAAAAAGTTGTTGTTGGCTCGGGTCCTATGCTTGATGAATATAAAACGAAATATAAGGACATAAAATTTGTAGGTCCTAAATTTGGTAACGAATTGGCTCAATTTTATTCAGATGCTTCTGTATTTGTCTTTCCTTCAATGACAGATACCTACGGAATAGTCATGATAGAGGCTATGGCTTGTGGCACACCTGTGGCAGCCTTCCCCGTGACAGGTCCTATTGATGTTATAGAGCCCAATCTTAATGGTTCTGTAAATGGAGATCTAGAAAGAGCAGTTTCTCAAGCAAAATTAATTTCTTCTCAATCATGTATAGATTCAGTTGAACATCTTTCTTGGGACAGTGTTACGCAAACTTTCTTGGATACACTTGTTCACTGCAAATCTAATCAAGAAAAAATAGTTCAAGTATGAAATTAACTGTAGTTGGATCAGGTTATGTTGGGTTAGTTACTGCTGCATGTTTTAGTTTTGCTGGTCATGATGTTCTTTGTGTAGAAAAAGATAAAAAGAAAATTAGTTCCATCAAAAAAGGCAATCTACCCTTTTATGAACCAAATCTTGAAAACCTAGTTAAAGAAGGTATAAAAAATGGCAGATTAATTTTCTCTACTGATGTCTCCCTTATCAATGAATTTTCCGAAAGTGTTTTTATTTGTGTGGGTACTCCCAGTAATCCTGATGGATCAGCAAATATTAATTATGTTGAGAGATCTTTGAAGCAAATATTGCTAGTAGATAATTTAAAAATAGAAGACATAGTTATAAAGAGCACAGTACCTCCCGGCACAGTAGATAGACTTACTAGTGAAATATGTGAAAAAAGAAATATCGACTTGGTCAGTTGTCCTGAGTTTTTAAGGGAAGGTTCCGCTGTTCAGGATTTTTTGAAGCCTCAACGAATTATACTAGGACTACATGATCAACGTAAAAGGGATAAATTCCGCAGTATTTTTTCTCCATTTAATAGGAAACAAGACAGAATAATTTTTATGGATCCTGTATCTGCTGAACTAACTAAGTATGCATCAAATGCAATGCTAGCAACCAAAATCAGTTTTATTAACGAACTGTCTAGATATTCAGATCTTAAGGGAGCTAATATTGAAAAGGTCAGAATGGGAATGGGTTTGGACAGCAGAATAGGATTAGAATATTTATATCCTGGATGTGGATTTGGAGGTTCTTGTTTTCCTAAAGATATTGATGCTCTGATATCTTCCGCAAAAGAAAGTAATCTTAATCTTGATCTCATTAAGGCAGTAAAAAAAATAAATCAATCTCAGCCAGACTATCTTATTGATAAACTTTCAGATCATTATAAAAATCAATTAAATGGTAAAACAATTTCTCTATGGGGGCTTTCTTTCAAGCCAAACACAGACGATTTGAGAAGTGCACCCGCACTAAAGATTAT
Organism: uncultured SAR86 cluster bacterium; assembly: GCA_938048695.1. Lineage (GTDB taxonomy): Bacteria > Pseudomonadota > Gammaproteobacteria > Magnimaribacterales > Magnimaribacteraceae > Magnimaribacter. Next base: position 1,127 of record CALIUO010000044.1, on the reverse strand, counting down.
TTCCAAACTTATGGATTTAGGTTGCTTTTTGAAGATATATGATCCCAGAGCGATGGAAAACTTTAAGAATTCTCCACTTTATTCCTCCAATACATTGTTATGTAATTCTGCATCAGAAACTCTTGAAGGATCAGATGGACTTGTAATATGTACAGAATGGAGAGAGTTCTTTCAAATTAATTTAAATGTCTTTCAAAGAATGAAATCAAAAGTAATCATTGATGGCAGAAATATCTATCCTCTTGAAACCATGAAAGAAAATGACATAATCTACTATTCTATCGGCAGACCGTTTACAAACATTAAACAAGGGAATATTGAATTAAAAGCAAGTTAATATGAAAAAAGGAATTACTTTTGGAGCTTTTGATTTATTCCATGCCGGCCATGTCCTTATGCTTAAAGAAGCCAAATCTGTTTGTGAATATTTAATTGTCTGTGTACAAACTGACCCCAGTGTAGATAGGGCAACAAAAAATACACCTGTTCAGTCCATTGTTGAAAGGCAAATACAAGTTTCTGCCTGTAAATATGTTGATGAAGTAATAATTTATGACACTGAATCAGATGTTCTTGAAATATTAGAGACTATGGATTGGGATATACGAATTCTAGGGGATGAGTATAAGGACAAAGAATTCACTGGTAGAGATAAATACTTAGATAAATGCTACTTTAACCAGAGAACCCATTCTTTCTCTAGTTCTGAATTAAGAAAAAGAGTAGCTGATAAACACTTCAAAGCAAATTAAGTCACAGAAAATTAATAAATAATTTTCATATCTGTCACTTTGTGACATTATAATTGATTTATGGCAAAACACATTTTAGTTGTTGAAGACGAACCTGATCTAAGAACTACTCTTGAATTTAATTTAAAGTCTGAAGGATATAAAGTTAAATCTGCTGCGGATGGAGAAGCAGCAATCAATGAAATTGGGAAAAAAGTACCTGATCTTGTGCTTCTTGATTTAATGCTACCTGATATGTCGGGACTTGAAGTTTGTAAAAAAATTAGAAATGAGTCTTTCAGTGATCAAGTCTCTATCATCATGTTGACTGCAAAGGGAGAAGAAGTAGATAGAGTTTTGGGATTTGAACTAGGTGCCGATGACTATGTAGTCAAA
>CALIUO010000043.1 GCA_938048695.1 uncultured SAR86 cluster bacterium | reverse complement strand
CCATAAGCTCCTATATTTTGTATTGGTCCTGCGCCTACTGTACCCGGTATCAAAGCTAAGTTTTCTAGGCCATACTTTCTATTCGTCACAGTCCATTGCACAAACTCATGCCAGTTCTCTCCACCTTCAACTTTTATAGTAAAGTCATCCAGTAATTCAATTCCTTTGAGTTGATTTTTTATAATAAGGCCTTGGAAAGTATTTGTAGGAACAACATTAGTCCCCTCCCCTAGTAACAAGAAAGGTATTTTATTCTTAGAGGTAAAGGAACGAATTTCCTCTAATTCGTCTAAATCCGAAATTGAGCAATAATACGATGCAATTTCTTTAGTCTTTAAAGAGCATATACTGGAAAGAGGAAAATTTTTTTTAAAGTTCATCCAGTTGATTTAGCTATTCTTCTTGCTTCTTGAAGATCCAACTCTGTATCAACTCCAAGATGATATTTTCCGCAGGATTTTATAGCGTAGATTTTTTCTCCATTATCCATAGCGCGCATCTGCTCAAGATTTCTTTGTATTTCATTATTACTTTGATTCCAGGCAACGAAAGACCTTAAAAAGGTTACTGTATAACCGTAAACTCCCAAATGTTTCATGGCTTTTTTAGGATTTAAATGATTAATGTCTCTAGAAAAGTCGCCTACTAGACTGTCTTTATCAACCCAAATTTTTACAACGTTGGAGTCTGCTGATTCTTTAGTTGTTAATTGAGTAAATAGAGTGACCATTTTTGCTTTTTTTGTTGCTGCTAAATTAGCTAAATTATCTATATCTTGGGGATCTACAAAAGGCTCATCTCCTTGTACATTTATTACCAACTCTTCATCATTTAATTTTAATAGATTGCATGATTCAGCCAATCTATCTGATCCCGTCTTATGCTCACTGCTAGTCATTAAAGAATTAATCTCAAGTTGATCACATAGATTTTCTATTTCAGGAGAGTCAGTTGCGACATGAACTGAATGAGCACTACTTTTACTTGCTTGCTCTACAACTCTCTGGATGAGAGTCTTACCTTCGATGTCTTTTAAAGGCTTATTGGGTAATCTTGTTGATCCAAGCCTTGCAGGAATAATAACTCTAAACTTCATCAGAGAACTTTCTTGCCTCATCAGGTAACATTACGGGAATGCCATCTTTTATAGGATAAGCAAGATTGCTTTCTCTGCAGATAAGCTCATCTCCTATTTGCTCTAAACTTCCCTTAGAAACAGGACAGACCAATATATCTAATAATTTTTTGTCGAGTTTATTCATTAATTTTTGATAGTTTTGTTAAAATTTTATCCTCTAAACTTTCATCTTCGAATTTAGCTTCGATAGATAAATACCAAAGATTTTTATTTTTCATCTCCAAACATCTAACAGCATCCTTCTCTGTCATTATGACAGGTAAAGAATCTCCAAAGTCTAAATCTTCTTCAGAAAATTGATAGTGATCTGGAAAACTATGATGGATCGGGTTCAAACCTAGATTAGATAAGGTCTTATAAAATTTAGCGGGATTACCTATCCCTGCCACAGCATGGACATTCTTTGATAATGGCCAGGAGTCAGCTTTAAATCTTTTATTATCTGAAATCCGCGCCCATTCTATAGGATGATAATTCATTAAATAATTCATATGATTTGTTTGTATGTCTGTCATTTTTGAAGAGCTGATAACAAAATCTACATTTTCAATCCTTTCTAAAGGCTCTCTTAAAGGTCCAGCCGGTAAACAAAGTCCATTTCCAATACCTCTGTTACCATCAAAAATTGCAATTTCAATATCTCTATCCATTTTATAATGTTGAAGCCCATCATCACTGATAATTATATCGGTATCGGTTTCTTCTAGGAGCTTACTTATAGCAGAGGTTCGATTTGAAGATATGCAAACTGGTCTTAGTGTATTCTTATAAATAATAAGCGGTTCATCACCGCTAATTTTTACGGGCGTTGTATCATCAACAATTTTTGGTACTCTCGGTGAAGAACCTCCATAGCCTCTACTGACTATTCCCGGTTTAAAGCCCTTTTTCTCTAGAGTTTTTGCTAACCAAATAACCATCGGAGTTTTTCCCGTTCCACCCACTACAATATTACCAACTACAATTACGGGCACCTTAGGTTTCCAGGATAATTGTGGTTGATTTATGAACTTATCCCTTCTCCTTTTTGCAGCAAATTTAGTCAGTAAAGAAATTGGCCAAAGCAACCAAAGCCATAATTTCTTTTGATACCAGCTCTGCTCAATAAAGCTTACAGAGGACAAATCGTTAAGATCTTCATGAACAAATTCTATAGGTAAAGTTTTTTTCTTTGCCTCTGAAGGGTCGTCTTTAAATTGATTCTTATGTAATTCGGCATAGTGACTATCATTGGCCATAAGCGTTTCGTGACTTCCAATTTCTACAATACTTCCTGATTCTAGGACCACTATTTTGTCAGAACTTTCTATAGTAGATAATCGATGAGCTATGACGAGCGTTGTTCTATTTTTGGTTAGCTCTTGAAGTGCATCTTGAATATAATTTTCTGATTCAGAATCTAAAGCAGATG
>CALIUO010000042.1 GCA_938048695.1 uncultured SAR86 cluster bacterium | reverse complement strand
ATCAAAGGATATTGAAAGTATTGTTCTTTCCAATATTTACCAACCCTTTGTGGAGAGAATAGGGATAAATAATGTGAGTAATCATTCCGGTATTTTCATTAATGAATCAAAATTTGAAATTAGAGACTCAGATTTAAATTTCGAGTCAAATATAAGTAGGATAGATTTAAATTATTTTGGTATTAATCTATCGCATTTAGATATTGAATCAGATTTATTTGCAAACAACATAAGTCAATTTTCAGAATCATCGGCTTACGAGATCAGCGTTAACGTTCCATTTGAATTGATAGATATCTATTTTGGTTTATATGATGAGGAAATTGATACTAACAGTAATAAGGAAAGGTATATTAACTCAGAGCTATTCACCGGGCAGCATCAAAGGGCTATTGATATTGAAAAACAATTTCTAGTTTTAGAAAAAACATTCAATTTAAATTTAGGAAATTTAAAAGCAGGAATTTCTTATTCCTCTATTAATATTTCTACAGACCCATTTATAGAAAACTTTAATGGTGCCCCAATTACTTACAAGCTTAGTGATATGAAGATGAATTTAACTCAGCCATATATAGATTTTTCTAAGAATTTTAAATTTGGAAATAATGAAACATCTTTAGGAATTGAGTTAAAGGGTGAGAGTTATAGTTCAAGTAATTACTCTACAGAAATTAATATAGACCAGGCAGATTCAAATTTATTCTTGCAAGATAAACTAGATTTAAATGAAGATATTTCTACAAATTTATACTTATCTAACATTTATAATAAAACTATTTATGGAAAAATTAGTTTTTTAAATAGAGGAGAAAGTGAGTTACTAAAACTTAATTTCGGTTATCTTTTTTAACCTTTGATTACGTACTCAGAATCTAGTTTCTTAATTTCTTTTCTTAAAAATAAAATGGCCAATAAATTCGGAACAGTAGCTATAGGACCTATCACTGTTGCAATGTCCCAGACAATCTTTGTATCGATGATGGCAGCGGTAAAAAAAGCTCCCACATATATAATTCTGTAATAAAGTATCCACCCTTCTCCAAAAAGATGAACTGTAGCTCTATCGCCGTAGTAAGACCAAGCAATTGCAGTCGAGAATGCAAATAGCAAAAGACCAATGGCAACTATGTATTGTCCAAATTCTCCAAAAATACTCCTGGAAAAGGCTTTACTTGTTAGATCCGCGCCCAATAGCAAAGAGTCACCAACAACACTCATACCATCACTACCGAGTTTGCCGTCAGTAATATCAATGAATCCTGTGAACGGTAAGCCTTCTTTGTTATAGATGACATTCTCTGAAACAGAGCGATTATGCATAAGGGTAATTTCAGAATTTGAAATCACACCATTTACAACTTCTTCTTTGCCTGAGTAAGTTAAAGGCCCTGAACAAGAAAGAATATATTCTTGTAATACGTCTATATCTTCTCGTTTCGTATCAGAATAGACGCCATCGAGATAACACATAGAGCTTTCTTCAAATCTATTTTCAAATTTTTCAGTCCATACTCCTGAAGAAAGAATAACTAGACCGGTTATTGTGCAAATAATAATTGTGTCAATAAATGGCTCTAAGATCGAAACCATTCCTTCCTCTATGGGATTTTCCGTTTTTGAAGAGGCGTGTGCAATTGGAGCTGAGCCTTGTCCAGCCTCATTTGAGTATAAGCCTCTATTCACTCCTCTTGTAAGAGCAGCAGCTACTGAAGCTCCCAAGAACCCCCCTACTGCTGCAGCTGGAGTAAATACATGAATGAAGATTGACTGTAATGACGGTATGATATTTTCGTAGTTTGAAATGATTACAGCGAAAGAGCCTACTAGATACCAAAAGGCCATGAACGGAACCAGTTTAGATGCAATTTGCGCTATTCTTTTTATTCCTCCAATGATCACCATCCACAATAGGACTGCCAAAACAGCACCAGTTACAAACTTAGGAATGTTGAAAGTATCATTCATGACTACAGCAATACTGCTGATTTGGGGCATGTTGCCTGTTCCTAAACACATTAATAGCAGGCAAACGGAAAAAAGAATTGCCAGCCATTTCATATTGAGGCCATTTTCTATGTAATACATTGGTCCACCAGAAATCGAACCATCTGGTAATGTTTCTCTATATTTATGAGCTAAGGTCACTTCTACAAACTTAGTGGTCATGCCAAAGAAAGCTGTAATCCACATCCAAAATATTGCCGCTGGACCTCCTAGGAATATGGCAAGAGCAACCCCGCCTATGTTTCCTGTTCCCACAGTTCCTGAAAGAGCTGTTGTTAAAGCCTGAAAAGGAGTAGTTTCTCCTTTCGTATCTTCTTTTACATATCTACCACTTAGGATTCTCCAACCGTGTTTAAAATATTTAATTTGAGGAAATCCTAAGTAAACAGTAAAGAATATTCCCGATCCAATTAAAAAAGCAGGAAACCAGTATTGATCAACTAGCCAATAAGTTAAGAATTCTAGTACGGAAGTAAAAGTATCCACTATGCTAGATGTGCATCTAATTCAGTAAAGCCACCAATATAATCACCATCCATGGTTATCTGTGGAAATGTTCTAGCTTCAGGAAATTTAATAACAAAGTCCTCTCGGGTGTAGTCCACATCTAGCATATATTTTTTATAATCTAGAGATTTCATTTTACAAAGCATTTCTGCTTTGTCACAGAATACACAATTAGGTTTAGACCAGATTTCTATCATTGCTATTTCTCAGTTTAATGTCAGTATGTTATGGAGGTTTTTATGATACTTGAAGGGTGACACAAATGGAACTGAATCAAAGTAACAACATTCATTACCTAACAAAGGGAGAAGGTGCTCATTTGTACTTAATCCATGGTTTTCCCGATTGCGCTGAAAATTTTGAACATCAAATCAATTTCTTTGCTGAAAGAGGATTTAAGGTAATAGTTCCATATTTACCCGGTTATCATGAAAACGATAAAGTATTAGATACATATCAAACATTAAGAATAGCTGAAGTTCTTATAGATTTTATCGAATCTGTAAGCGGGGAAGAAAAAATATTTCTTTACGGACATGATTGGGGGGCACCTATTACTTACGGTATCGCACAATTGAGACCTGACTTGATCAATAAATTTTCTAGCGCTTCTGTACCGCACGGCATTAGTGTACAGACTGCTTTTCTTACTAATGGTGATCAACAAAGAATGTCTTGGTATATGTTCTTTTTCCAATTACCCATTGCTGATGTTTCAGTGCCATTGAATGATTATGAATTTATCCACCGATTATGGAGAGAATGGTCACCTGATTTGAAGCAATATAAAGATTATTCGGATAGAGTTGTATCTGTATTGAGCAAGCCCAATGTGCTTTCTAAAGCATTGGCCTACTATAGATCAACTTTTCAAGAAACACTTCAGTTGGAGAGAATTAATGCTAAAGCATTAGAACTTCTGTCAACAAAAATCCAACCTCCTTGCATGTATTTTCATGGAAAAAATGATGGATGTATTGATTATCAGCTTGCTGTTGGAATGGAAGAATATTTTGAAAACCTAGAAATAATAATTATGGAGGATTGTGGACACTTCCTTCACATTGAGAAACCTGACGAATTTAATAAAGCATTGTTAGATTTTTTTACTGATTCCTAAATCGTTTTCCCAATCAACAAATAATGAATTCAGTTGATAATCTCTTCTTAGATTTGTTTCTCTAGAGAAGAGATTCCAAAGTGAGTTAGTTTTATTGAGAAGTTGATGCAACTTTTCAAGGTTTGATTTCTTGCTTAAATATTTACTAATATTATCTGTATCGGGATTTAAAGAATTTTTTGTCTGATCTGCATTAAATCTAATAGTGTCAGACAGTATTAAGGACATCCATTCAAGTTTAATGTTCAATGAGCTTTCGTCTTTAGTCCACTGCTCTGATATAGCAACAATATCTTTTCCTTCTTTAATTATTCCCGAGATTTCTGCTATAAAATCTTTTCTAATTTTTAAAAATCCATTATCTAAAAATTCCTTAGCCGCAAGGGGCAAGTTATTGTTTAGGCGGAGAGCGTGTGCAGAATCTTCTTTGGGGTAGTCAGATAACCACTCTATTGATTCTTCATATTCCGGTGGGCTGATTTTTATATCAAAGCTCCTACTTTGTATAGTTTGAGGAATCTGATTTAAGAAATTTGTAGTTAAAAAGAAAAATGTATTATTGGGTGGTTCTTCTAAGATCTTTAGGACCGCATTCAATCCGTCTATCGAAATCTTTTCAAGATTGGGGAGAAAGGCAACTTTATTTTTTCCTAAAAATGAAGACTCATATAATTTATTTCGCAGTTCATGAATTTGCGAAATACCGATTAATTTCTTATCTGGGAGAACTTGTAATTCATAAAAATCTGGATGGTTCTCTAGAGTAGAAAACTTACAACTATTACAAGATTTACAAATATTTAATTCAACATCATTACATAAGGTCATCGAAGACAAATATCTGACTAATAAATCTTTGCCAATACCTTTTCTTCCAGAAACTAAAAAGGCATGGTGCATGTCAACTTTTTTAATTGAGCGAGTATGTTTTTCTAGCCAAAAAGGAAGTTGATTATTCATCTAAAAATTTAGTAATAATTTTAAGTACTTGTTCTTTTACTCTATCAAAATCAGCAGAAGAATTAACAATCTTGAATCTTTCTTTTTCTCTTTTGGCGCGTTCTAGATAAGCATTTCTAATTCTAGTATGAAAATCAACTGGCTCACTTTCAAATCTATCAAGAGCAGATCTTTGTGCTGCCCTTTGTAAGGCGACATCTGGTGGCAGATCATAGAGAATAGTTAAATCAGGTTTAGGCAAATTCAAGATATTAGCCAACTTATCTATGGTTGAGGTTTCTATTTTTCTTCCACCTCCTTGATAAGCATAGGTAGAATCAAGATATCTGTCAGAGAGGACCCAAACTCCACTTTCTAAATTTGGTAATATTAAATTATCTACGTGATCTTTTCTGTCAGCCATCATGAGTAGAAGCTCTACTTCAGAAGTTATATTAGAGTTTTTATTTAATAACAAGGATCGGAGTTCGGTTCCTAATGGACCACCTCCTGGCTCTTTAGTAGTTATATAACTTATAGAATACTTATCTAAAATTTTTTTAATATCGCTGAGGCTGGTAGATTTTCCCGAGCCTTCTATACCTTCAAGAGTTATAAATTTACCTGTCATTTATTTGATACTTTAAAACAGCTTTATTATGTTCCGGTAATGTTTTTGAAAACTTATGATATCCATTACCCATAGAGACGAAATAAAGATAATCAGTTAAAAGAGGATTCAACGCAGCTTCCAATGAATCATAGCTAACAATTGAAATTGGTCCAGGAGGCAATCCTCGATAACGATATGTATTATAAGGATTGTCCACTTGCAGATTTCTTCTTGTTAAATCACCATCAAATTTATCCCCTAATGCATAGATTACCGTCGGATCAGATTGTAATTTCATATTTTTATTAAGCCTATTCACAAAGACTCCTGCAATTTTTCTTTTTTCTAAACCTTCTTTTTCAATTATGGATGCCAATGTAAGTGCTTGATTCAAATCCTTGTAAGGAAGATCAGGATTTCTGTCAACCCACAATTGATTGGATATTTTCTTCCATTTTTTATGAGACTTTAATAAGACAGAAGAGAATGTTTCCCCTTTTAAATAATAGAAAGTATCAGGATAAAATATTCCCTCTTGAATATTAATACCCAATTTTTTTAGTACCGTTTCTGGATCATTGGCCAAATCATTTTCTAATCCTTGGGAGTTACCTAATTGAAGAATATTTGAAATTGTAGATCCGGGTAATAGGGTTAATTTTCTGTAAAAGAAATCCCCTTCTACTAATTTAGTTACTACAGAATCAATGGATTGAGAGGATTCAAATTTGTATTCTCCAGCTTTGAATTCCTGGTCGCTAGAAATTATCCTTGAATAGAATTTAAAGAGTGACGAATTAAAGATTATTTCATTTTTAGATAAGTTATTAGAAATGAAAGAGGTATTTGAACCATTTGGTATATCTAGAATGATTGGTTTTTTAATTTCAACTTTGTAATGAACAGCGGAAAGAAATATTACTAAGACAGAAATTATGAGGAATATGGAAACTTTAAAAATATGCACTTAATCTAATTCTTTAAAAATTAGACTAGCATTTGTACCTCCAAATCCAAATGAATTTGATAATGAATGTGTGACCATTTTTTGGGTCGCTTGGTGGGCTGAGTAATTTAGATCACAACCTATATCAGGATTATCTAAATTAATAGTTGGTGGGCAGATGTTATTGTTAATACTGAGTATTGAAAAGATTGCCTCTATTGCTCCAGCAGCTCCCAACAGATGTCCTGTCATTGATTTGGTAGAACTAACAACAAGATCATCAGTAGAGTCATTAAAAATAGTTTTTATAGCTTCGGTTTCAGCAATATCACCTGCGGGTGTTGAAGTTCCATGTGCATTTACATAATCAATCTCAGATGAATCTATTTGCGCATCGAAGATTGCATTTTGCATAGATAGTGCTGCTCCAGCTCCTCCTTCTGGAGGAGAGGTAATGTGGTGAGCGTCGGCGCTCATACCAAATCCAATTATCTCCGCATAAATCTTAGCGCCTCTTGCTTTGGCATGTTCGTACTCTTCTAATAGAAGGCAACCAGCACCCTCTCCAAGAACAAATCCATCTCTATCTCTATCCCAAGGCCTACTTGCACCATAAGGATTCTCATTGTTAGTGGATAGTGCTTTAGCTGCATTAAAACCAGCCAAACCAAGGGGTGTAGTAGCCATTTCAGCACCGCCAGTAAGGATTAAATCTGCATCCCCATGAGCAATGCTCCTGAAAGAATAACCAATTGAATGACTTGCGCTTGAACATGCGCTTGCTATAGAAATATTTGGACCTTTTAACCCATACTTTAAGGATGCATAGCCAGAAACCATATTTGCTATTGCTCCTGGAACAAAAAAAGGCGAGATTTTCTTTGGGCTAGTCTCTGAAAGTTTAATTTTATTCTCTTCAATCGTGCCGAGACCACCGATACCAGATCCAATAGAGACTCCAAATCTATTTAAATCTGTATTTTCAAGATCAATCTGAGAATCTTCTAAACATTCTTTGGAGGCTATGAGGCCATATTGGATAAATGGATCAGTTCTTCTTACTTCTTTTTTATCAAGTATTGCTTCGATATCAATCTCAACAGTTGCTGCAAATTTAGTTTCAAAGTCTGCAACATCAAAAGCAGTTATTGGCTTAACACCTGACTGTCCTTGAATTATATTGTTCCAAGATGAATTGACGTCATTTCCTACTGGCGAGATTAGGCCTAGACCAGTAACTACTACTCTTCTATATGTCATGGAAGCCTATCGGCTGGAATTACGAATTACTATTTATATAGTCAACAGCGTTTTTTACAGTTTGAATACCTTCGGCCTCTTCATCAGGAATTTCTATTTCAAATTCTTCTTCAAAAGCCATAACTAGTTCAACTGTATCAAGTGAATCTGCACCTAGATCATCAATGAAGGAGGCTTCTAATTTAACCTCTTCAGCAGAAACACCAAGCTGTTCGCAAACGATTTTTTGGACTCTATCTTCAACGCTCATATTATATCTCCCACCTAAAACGCAATAGTTAGTTTCAGGAATTGCGCATTATACTAATTTTCTAAATTTTTTCTTTACTAAACTTCATTTAATAGAAATAAAGTCAAATTTTACATATATAGGCCACCATTAATATGTATGGTTTGTCCAGTAATATATGAAGCTTGTTCAGAGCATAGGAAGCTTACTAAATTAGCAACTTCTCCGGGCTCACCAAATCTTCCTAGAGGTATCTCTTTAATTAAATAATCTGCATTAACTCCATCATTGTTTTGAGTCATGTCGGTTGATATAAAACCAGGTGCAACTGCATTGATTGTTATGTCTCTTTTTCCTACTTCTTTAGCTAAAGATTTAGTGAAAGCCTCTACCCCTGCTTTAGCTGCTGCATAATTAGATTGACCTCTATTACCAATTGAAGCTGAGGCAGAAGAGATGTTTATGATCCTGCCCCATTTAGATTTGAGCATCATTTTTAATGATCTCTTACAAAGTTGAAAAGTACCATTGAGATGAACATTCATGATATCTGACCACTCCTCATCGGACATCCTTAAAACAATGTTGTCTCTAGTGATACCTGCATTATTAATTAACAAAGAAACTATTTCTCCGTCTTCTTCTAGTTTCTGCCAAAACTGATCTATGGAATCAACGTTATTGAGATCTAAAACCCGTCCATTTACACCTATTTTAGTTAATTCAGCAGCTCCAGCTTCTGTTGTTGCTGTACCAATTACAGAATACCCTTTTTCTAAGAATTCGAGGGCAATTGCATTTCCTATTCCTCTTGATGCTCCTGTAATCAAAGCTGTCTTCATATTAATTTTCCTTTATAGAAGTTAAAGTTTCATAGTCGTCAAGAGAATGAAGCTTTGTATTCATAAATTGTTTTTTAATTAAACCGGTTAGAACCTTAGAAGGCCCACATTCATAAAAATGAGTAATATTGTTGTTATTAAAATAATTCATTATTTCAGCCCATCTTACAGGACTGTAGAGCTGCGAAATAAGATTCTCTTTAATTATTGCTACGTCACTTGTATGTGTAACTGAGAAGTTTTGAATTACCTTAGTTTGAGGTTCTGCAAACTCAACTTTGTTTAAATCTTCTGCAAATTTAATAGAAGCAGGTGTCATTAATTTACAGTGAGAAGGAACACTCATAGCCAAAGGTATGGCTCTCTTAGCTCCGTTTTCCTTACATAGTATTATTGCTTTATCGACACCAGTTTTGGTACCCGATATCACGATTTGATTTTCAGAATTCAAATTAGCCATGCTGACTAAGTCTCCTTCATCTGTTATTTTGTTACAAATTTCTAGGAGACCATCATAGTTAAGTCCGATTACAGCAGCTATACCTCCTTCTCCTTCTTTCACAGCTTCTTGCATATATTTAGCTCTCAGAGAAACAAGTTTAAGTGCATCTTCAAATTTGATAGATTCAGCAGCTACATATGCAGAGTACTCTCCTAATGAATGTCCTGCCATTAGATCAACTGACTTAGGATTGATATCAGCCACTTTCCAAATTGCGTAATTTGCTGTTAGGAGAAGCGGTTGCGTTATTTGAGTGGCAGATAGATCTTCTGCAGAGCCTTCTTGTATTAGTTGCTTAAAATCTATCCCTAAAACTTCTTTAGAAATATCAAAAATCGTATTGAAAATTTCAGAATTTTTAAAATGCTCAACGAGCATTCCAGGGGACTGAGAGCCTTGCCCAGGAAAAGCAAAACCTACTAATTTACTCAAGGTTTTATTCCTCTAGAGCTTCTTCTTTTTGTTTGATTTCAACTACTTTTTTACCTCTGTAGAATCCATCGGCTGTCATTTGATGTCTTAAATGCCTCTCTCCAGTAACAGGGTCATTAGAAAGAGTTGGATTTGAAAGAGATTGATGCGCTCTTTTTTGTAGCTTTTTTGATTTAGATTTCTTACTTTTTTGTACTGCCATAATGTGCTCCGGCGCGGATTTTAAATTAACTATTCGATCAAGTCTCTAATTTTTTTAAAAGGAAGGTTTTTTTCTTTACCTCGTGAGATTTCCCGTTCTAGACAATTTTCACTACATTTGACTATATCTGGATAAATAATCGCTAACTCTTCCCTTATAAAGCGATGCAAATCAAAATATTCAAGATCCTGATAATGGGTTTGGTCTTGTTCAGAGGAATCATGATGAATTTCAGTTAAATCTTTGATTGTCACATTTATATCATTTGATATTTCTACTTCAGTATCTTTGAGACAGTTTTGACAAGTATCTTTGAAATCACCTTTCATGTGACCTGCACAACGGTAAAGATCTTTAGATATTTTTTGTATTTCTGCCTCAATTAGAAGATCCTTTTGCAGCTTTCCTATGTTAGGCACATCTATCGTCTCAAGCTTTATAGAAAAATTTATGGGAAAAGAGCCTTCGTTTAAATTTAAAATTTTCATGACATAATTTTTGAGAATAAATCAGGAACATCTGAAGAGCATTCGATATCTAAGTTTTTAAAGCTAATGGAGGTAGCGTGAAGAAGCATTCTATTTAAACCCAATTTATTAGCTTCTTTATTTAGCAGTTTATCTCCATATTTCCTGTCTCCAACAACAGGAAATCCTTTGAATTGGGCATGTGCTCGAATTTGATGCATTCTTCCAGTAATTATCTTTGCATTTAAGTGCGAGAATTTTTCATTAGTCTTAACTAGATTAAACTCAGTTAAAGATTTCTTACCTTTACTCTCTACAAAAGCTTCTTTTTCTCCTGACTCAGATTTTTTTTTAGATAGTGGTGCATCAACAACAGTCAAACCTGCAGGCCATTTCCCAAAAACAACAAGATCATAGATTTTATCCACATTTTTACTTCTTATTTCTTCATGAAGCTTTCTTAGAAAAGATTTCCTAAGGGCAATAACCAGACAGCCAGATGTATCTCTATCTATTCTATGCGCCAAATGAGCATCTCTATATTTGGGATCTATTTCTCTAATTATTTCTATAACACCGGATGAGATCCCACTTCCTCCGTGAGAAGCAATTCCGGTTGGTTTATTAATTATCAGAAAATCTTTTTCCTTGCGTATTATTGATAGTGCAATCTTGTCTTTATCTTTTGGGGATGAATAAACAGCTCCCTTAGAAGAAACTCGATAAGGAGGTATCCTCACAATATCTCCTTTTTTTAACTTTAAACTGGGTTTTGATCTTGATTTGTTTACTCTCACCTCTCCTTTTCTAATTATCGAGTAAATTCTTGTTCTTGGAAGGCCTTTCATCTTTGAAATAAGACAATTATCAAGTCTCACACCTTCATAATCTGAGGTGATTTCAAATAAAGAAACAGGGTGGTGAATATCGTCCATTTTAAACAAAGCTTTAATCTAGCTACTTTATAGGCTATTATACGCCTGTGTTTGCGCATTTTAATGAGTTAATTGTAAGGCGCATAAAGAATTAGAATTTAAATTTAAGAAGCAGAGAGGCTAAAGCTCTCAAGAACAAGCGCTACGTAGGCGTGGCATATTAAAGTAATCCGCCTACACTATTTATTATATTTCGGCTTTTGCTATCTGCTTCCCTATATGGGGAAAAACATGAAAAGAATGCTTATTAATGCAACTCAACCTGAAGAGTTGCGTGTGGCTTTGGTGGACGGACAGAGTATCTATGACTTTGATATTGAACAAGTAGGTCAAGAAAGAAAGAAATCTAATATTTATAAGGCAAGAGTATCTAGAATAGAACAAAGTCTTGGGGCTGCATTTGTAGACTTTGGCTCAGAAAGGCATGGTTTCTTGCCAGTTAAGGAGCTAAATCCTGGACTCTATAAGGGTAAAGATGCAAAGACCCCTATCAATGAAGTATTGACGCAAGGTCAAGAAATTATCGTACAAGTTGAAAAGGAAGAAAGAGGAAATAAAGGTGCAGCATTAAGCACTTTTATCTCACTTCCTGGACATTATCTTGTTTTAATGCCGAATAGCCCTGAGGCTGGAGGCATATCAAAAAGTATTGAAGGTAAGGCTAGAGATGAAATAAGAGACAAGCTTAAACAACTAAATATACCAAAAGAAATGGGTCTTATTGTTCGAACTGCTGGAGATGGAGTTTCTCTAGAGGAATTAAAATGGGATTTGGATTATTTGCTCAATCTATGGGATGCAATTGTAGAAGCTAATCAACTGAGAAAAGCTCCTTTTTTGATTTTTAGAGAAAATGATCTCATTTCAAGGTCTCTGAGAGATTTCTTGAGAGATGATATTACAGAGGTTTTGGTCGATACAGATGAGGCCTTTGAAAAGGCGCATGATTTTACTTCTAAATTGATGCCTGATTTTGAAGAAAAAATTAAAAAGTACGATGAAGCAATACCTTTATTCACTCGTTATCAAATAGAAAGCCAAATAGAAACTGCATATCAGAGGGAGGTATCACTGCCTAGTGGTGGGTCAATTGTGATAGATCAAACAGAGGCTTTAGTTGCTATAGACATCAATTCAGCAAAAGCAACTGGAGGCAGCGATATTGAAGAAACTGCTTTAAATACAAATTTAGAATCTGCCGTAGAAATAGGTAAACAATTGAGATTAAGAGATATAGGCGGTCTCGTAGTAATAGACTTTATAGACATGCTTTCTTTGAAAAATAAAAGAGCAGTAGAAGATAAACTATGGTCTGCCCTTTCCATTGATAGAGCTAAAGTCCAGGTCGGAAGAATATCTAGATTTGGTCTTATGGAAATGTCTAGGCAACGTTTAAGACCTTCGTTGCAAGAAAGGTGGACTCAAGATGTTGCTAGTCTCTCTACAGCTGTCCTTAGGCTTATTGAAGAGGAAGCCAGTAAAAAGAAAAGCGGCGAAGTAAGGGCAATTGTATCCTCTGACATGTCTACATTCTTACTCAATGAAAGAAGAGCAAGAGTGAATGAGATTGAAGAAAGAACCAGTGTAAGAGTTATTGTTGTGTCTGATCCCACAAGATCTGATAACAGATTTGAGGTCACTCGACTAAGGTCTGATGATAAGAAAAATAAAGATCATGCGAGCTATGATATACAAAGTGAAATAGAATCTAACGGAAGCGTGTCTTCTGACTACAAGAAACCTAAACTTGAAAAACCTGCTGTTAGTTTAACTCCACCCAAGAAGCCAAGGAAAAAAGGTGAAGGTATATTCAAGAAATTCTTAAAATTATTTAATAGTTCTGAGGATGACCAGTCAAAAAATAAACATAAAAGAAGAAATACAAGAAATAGAAAGAGGCCAGAAAATAGAAACAGAAAACCGCAACAAAGAAGTGGTTCAAGAAATAATAACAAACCAAAAATTGACAAGACTTCAGAGAAGAAAAAACCTGCAAATAATAAATCAAAGACAAATACTGAAAAGAGAGATAACAATAGACCTGACAAAAAAGCGGACAATCGAAAAAAACAAAACGATCAGACTAAAACTAATGAAGTAAAGAAAACGGCGCCGAAGAAGAATGTGCAAAAGAAGATAAAAGAAGAAAAATCTTCTAAACCACCAAAGAAAGAGGAACAAGTAAAGACTGAAAAACCAGAAATTAAAGAACCTAAAAAAGTTCCGCAAAATAAAAAAGAACTGTCAGAGACGAAAAATAGCAAGTCAACCTCTAGTGAGTCGCCTAAAGAAAACAAAGAAAAGAAAACTACGAAATTAGTCAAGGAATCAAATAAGGCATCTACTAAAGAATCACCTAAGGAAGAAATAATTCAAGAAAAGAAGAAAGCTAAAGACTGGGGAAGAGCTTCTAATGACCCTAGAAATAAGGGTTAATTTTTTAATTTATTTAGATAACTCTCAATTAACTGTCCGGAAATAGATATATTTCCAGTAGGTACTTGAGGTAGATCTTCAAAGTGAAACCAATCGGCATGATCTATTTCAACGCCATCAGGTTGTATTTCTCCTTCTAAATATTCAGCATGATAACCAAGCATCAGTTGACTTGGGAAAGGCCATGATTGGCTACCAAAATATTCTATATTTTGAACTTTTACTTTAACTTCTTCGTATATTTCTCTATGAATTGCAGCTTCAGCAGATTCACCAGCTTCTATAAAGCCAGCAAGTGTACTGTAAAAAGTTCCAGGAAAATTCTTATTATGAGCAAGTAACATCTCTTCTCCTTTCGTCACTAGAACGATGATACAAGGAGAAATTCTGGGATAAATAAACAGATTATTACATTCACAAAACATAGCTCTTTCTGTCTCATGACTATTCATAGGAGAGCCACATACGCCACAGAACTGGTTATTTCTTTTCCAGTCACTCAATTGAAGTGATCTAGAACAGACTGTAAATAATGCATCTGGCATTCTACCCAACAAACCTCTGAGCGGAGTTAGCATTGTTTCCTTCGATAGGATGCTGTCAGAATTCAACACATTAAAAAAACACGGCTTATCATTTAAATATCCGATAAATTGCTTATCAACAAATGTCATTTCAGACCATTTCAAATCTTCATCTTCAAATAAAAGAATTTCTGAATTTTTTGAAGTTAAAAATTCTTGATTTTTTAGGATTATTGATACGCCTGATTCAGAAGAACTATTGATATTTTCTGGGGTAAATACTAAATTACTGACTAGGGGTATCATTTTTTAAGTTTAAGCTATTACCAAATAGTTTAAAATAGATTATTAAATAGAGGTAAGTATGGAAACTATAGTAATGGACCAAGGAATGTTGGTTTCAGGAATAATTTTAGCTGCAAGTTTTATTTTAATTTTTACCGAAACACTGCATGGATTTCATAGGGTAAAAGTTGCTATGGCTGGTGCAGCTGTAATGCTTGTTGTAGGTCAATCTTACGGATTTTATTCCCCAGAAGCAGCTTTTGAAGCTGTAGACTGGAATGTTGTCTTTCTACTCGGTTCAATGATGGCAGTTGTAGCTATCATGATTAATACCGGTGGTTTTGAAGTACTCGCAGCAAACATTGGAAGGATAGCTAAGGGTAGGCAATTCTTTCTTCTGGCCCTTCTTGGAACCGCTGTAACAGTCATATCTCTATTGCTAGACAATGTAACCACAGTAGTAATCTTTGGACCGCTTATAGTATTGATTTGTCAAAAAATGAAAGTTAGTGCTATTCCCTACCTATTAGCTGCTGCCTTACTGTCAGACACTGGAGGTGTTGCAACCTTAGTAGGAGATCCACCTAATCTAATGATTGGATCGGCCTTCGATATTGCTTTTATGCCATTTGCCTACAAAATGTTCCCTATAGTATTTGTGGCTTGGATTGCTACCCTATTCTTTATGAAATATTTATTCAAAGAAGAGTTGGCTGTAGTACCTGAAGGCAAATTTGAAGATACTATTCCTTACAAAGATAAGGCTTTGTGGAATAAAGCGCTCTCAATACTTGGACTAATGGTTATCCTGTTTGTCATACATAACACCATTCACTGGGAACCATGGATGGTAGCTGGTACAGGATTAATTCTATTAACTATTCTGGCTAAGGAAATAGAGTTTGAAGATGTAATGAAGAATATGACACATGAAATTCCACTTCTAATGTTTTTTGTAGCTTTATTTATGTTGGTTGGTGGCGTTGAAGGAAGTAAGTTCCTTGAATACCTCGGTCAATATATTGTTCCTTTTTTAATTGATCCAGTTTCAGGTGAAGTTATTCAAGAAAACTTCATGATGACCTGTATAGCATTAATGTGGGTTGCGGCAATAATGTCAGCTGCTATAGACAATATTCCATTCACAGCAGCCATGATACCTATTATCGCCTCACTAGAGACCGTAGGTGTAAATATAGCAGCCTTATGTTGGTGTTTAGCTATAGGTGTGGGAATGGGTGGAAATGGAACGCATATTGGTTCAACAGCAAATGTTTATATTGTCACAGTTTCAGAAAAGCTAGCTAAAACTACTGGCAATCCTGATATGGCAATTACACCACTGAAATGGGCCAAAAAAGGATTACCAGTTATGATACTTACATTGGTGATTTGCACAATAATAATGTATTTATTCTTTGATTATTACTCGCTACCACTTCATCCTTAATGAGTCATAACTTTTGTATTGCCCCTATGATGGATAGGACAGACCGCCATTGTAGGTACTTTCATCGTTTACTGACTAAAAACAGCTTTCTTTATACTGAAATGCTTCATGTGAATGCTGTACTAAAAGGCAATGCAGATAAACTTCTCAAATATCATCCGGACGAACACCCTCTAGCCTTGCAACTTGGAGGCAGTGATCCATTAGCTCTTGCTGAAGCGGCAACTTCTGCAGAAGAGTTTGGATATAACGAGGTAAATTTAAATGTAGGTTGTCCGAGCAGCAAGGTTCAGAAAGGAAGGTTTGGAGCTATTCTCATGAAAGAACCTGGATTGGTTGCTGATTGTATAAATAAAATGAATATCGCAACAAAAATTCCTATAACCGTTAAATGTCGGATAGGTGTTGATGATATGGATCAAAATAAACATCTCGATAACTTTGTAAAAGAAGTAAGTTATGCTGGATGCGACACATTTATAATTCATGCCAGAAAGGCTTGGCTAAATGGATTAAGTCCAAAAGATAATAGAGAAATTCCACCTTTGGATTATGAAAGAGTATACGAGCTGAAGAATACCTTTCCAGAAATAAAATTTGTCATTAATGGAGGCATAAAATCAATAGACGAATCATTAAGACACTTGCAATTTGTCGATGGCGTAATGATGGGTAGAGAAGCATATGACAATCCCCTTTTGCTATCTCAAGTAGATAACGAAATCTACTCAGAAGAAAAGAAAGAGATTTCTAGATCAGATATACTCAAAAAGATAATTCCTTATCTTAGAAACGAAGTAGAAAGCGGAACAAAAATTACACATATCACTAGACATTTAATGGGTCTATTCAAAGGTTTTGATGGAGCTAAAGATATAAGAAAATATCTTATTTCCCTAAATAATGAAATTAATCCTTTAGAGAATTTTGAATTCTTACTTAAAAAAGAAATGACATGATAAAAAAGATTAAAGACCTGTTATCCAACTTTTCAAAAGATGAAGAAATTGAAGAATCTTCTGAGTTTGCCAAACTAGATAAAGCTTGTGCAGCTTTGCTGGTCGAAATAGCATTTGCTGATAAGGCATTCAATGATGAGGAAAAAGAATCATTAAAAGAGGCACTAATCAATTCTTACAATCTCGAAGAAGAAACTATAGAAGAGATAATCGCAGATGCTGAAAATACTGTCACAGAAAGTACATCGCTTTATGAGTATACGCGAACAGTAAATGATGAATTTGAATATTCTGATAAATTAAATTTGTTAGAAAACCTTTGGAAAATTGCTTACGCAGACAGCAATTTAGATAAGTATGAAGAACATCTAATAAGAAAGATCTCAGATTTAGTGCATATCAGCCACGGTGACTATATAAATATTAAATTAAAAGTTAGAGATAGTTAATTAAAGTCATCAAAGTCATCAAAACTATCTTCCACTTCGCCATCTTTTATTTCAAAACTCCTGCTTTGTAGATACGCATCTCTATAAAACAAATATTCATCCCCTATCACGATGCTCTCAAGGCCTAGGTAACGGGCGCGAGTATCAACTAAGTCAATAGCTGTTAAAGAATAACTTGTCCTATCATGGTCTATCAGCCAAAGAGGCGTTAAAAAAGAATCTGGAATCATTGCTAGAGTGTCTCTCATGGTGCTGGGGCCTAATCCTGGTAAAACTATATAAGGCCCATCGGGGACTCCCCAGACTGCTAGTGTTTGCCCAAAATCTTCGTCATGTTTAGTAAAGCCAATATGCGACGCCACATCAACAAATCCAACTAACCCAATAGAAGAATTTAGAGTAAATCTAGAGAAATCAGATAAGCCTGCTCTTAGTTTACCTTGCAATATATTGTTAATACCTATGCTCAAATCTTCAATATTATGAGTAAAGTTGGTAACTCCAATTTCCAAGAAATCGGGAGTAATATTTTTATAAAGTCTTGCAACAGGTGAGGCAACTTGTAAATCTAATGCTTGATTTAAGTTATGAGTTTTTTCATTAATTGTTTGAAAAGGATCAATTTCAGCAAAAGTAAGCGGAGACAAAAGGAATATTATGAGGAATCTGTAAAACACCATCCTATTCATTGAATTATGTTTATCTGAGGAATGCCAGCAGATTTCTTCTCCTTAAGATTTTTTATTGATTCCGTCAACTTGTCAGATATATTAACAAATTCTTTCTTTAGAGTAGGATTATTTTGTATATTTTCATCGTCTGTTAACTCCACTAAAGGAAGTTGAGCTAGAAGATCTAGAGAATATTCTTCGGATAATTCTTTACCTCCGTCTCTGCCAAATAAATAATACTTTTTATCTGTTTCATCCGGCTGAAACCAGCTCATATTTTCTATTAGACCTGATATTGGAAGACTAAGTTTATTTATCATTTCTATTCCTTTTTTACAGTCAGAAATTGCAACCTTTTGAGGCGTTGTAACCACTATGGATGATGTTAAAGGAATTCTTTGAAGTAGAGTAAGCTGAACATCACCAGTTCCTGGAGGAGTATCAACAATTAGATAATCTAATTCACCCCATTCAGTTTGTGAAAGCAGTTGCATTACCGCACCGCTCACCATGGGTCCTCTCCATATAACTGGCATCTTCTCGTTTGAAATTAATCCCATAGATATAAACTTAATACCTTCTTTCATTAAAGGCTCTATGATTTTATCTTGTGTTAGTTTAAGTTCTCCTGCAGCAGAATTAAGCATAACTGGCTGAGATGGTCCGTAAATATCTGCATCTACTAGCCCTACTTTTAAACCCTTATCTTTAAGAGCTAAAGCTATATGTAGTGAGATAGCAGATTTTCCGACTCCACCCTTTGCGGAAAAAACACCAACTATATTTTTTACTTTTCTAAGAGTTTCAGGAATTCTTAATTTATTTTCGGTTTGTGTCATATTTTCTTAAAAGAGATACCAATCAAGTAGGTTATAATTGCTTACACTATGCTATTTTAACCCTACAATGACTCAAGATTCTGAAAAAAGATCAATTTTAGTTACAAGTGCTCTGCCTTATGCAAATGCACCATTACACCTGGGACATATTCTAGAGCATACACAAACAGATATTTGGGTCAGATACCAAAGACTTTATGGAAATAACTGCACTTATGTTTGTGCTGATGATGCCCATGGAACACCAATAATGTTAAAAGCTGAAGAGCTTGAAATAACTCCTGAAGAGCTCATTGCCTCGATATATGAGGAACATAAATCCACTTTTAAAGAATTTAAAATATCCCATGATAATTTCTACACGACTCATAGTGAAGAAAATAAGATACTCTCTGAAAGAATTTTCTTTTCTTTACGATCAAAAGATTTAATAGATCAAAAAAAAATTAATCAACTCTTTGATACCAAAAAAGAAATGTTCTTATCAGATAGGTACGTGAAAGGTAGTTGCCCTGTTTGTCATGAGCAAGATCAATATGGAGATAATTGCGAAAAATGTAGTGCCACATATGATGCAACAGAATTAAAAGATCCCATATCTGTTATTTCTGGATCAAAACCTATTATCAAAGAATCTGAACATCTCTTTTTTAAGTTAAGTAAGTTGAAGAAAGAAATTATTAATTGGCTAAATAACTCAAACATACAAGAGCCAGTAAGAAATAAAATCAACGAATGGCTTCAAGGAGAGCTAAGAGATTGGGATATAAGTCGTGACAGTCCTTACTTTGGATTTGAGATACCCGATCATAAAGATAAATACTTTTACGTGTGGTTAGATGCCCCCATAGGTTACCTTGCCAGTCATTTAAATTACCTAAAAAAAATTGATGCTGAATCAAATTTTGAAGCTTTTTGGAAACCTGATTCAAGCTCAGAAGTGTTTCACTTCATAGGTAAAGATATTATGTATTTTCATACCCTATTCTTCCCTGTAATGTTGTCAGAATCAGATTTCAAAACTCCCGACGGAGTATTTGTTCATGGATTCCTCACTCTAAATGGTGAGAAAATGTCTAAATCAAGAGGAAATTTTATTTCGGCAGAAAATTATCTAACTAATTTAGACCCTGATTATCTTAGATACTTTTTTGCCTCTAAACTAGGAACTGGTGTTGATGACATTGACCTAAACTTAGAAGATTTCAAACAAAAGAGCAATTCAGACTTAGTAAATAAATATGCAAATATAGCCAGCAGAACAGCAAGATTTTTAAATAAGGATTTTGGAGGTGTTCTCTCAGAAAATCTTGATCAACCTGAACTACTTGAAGAGTTTGAAGAGAAAGCAAAAACTATTTCAGGGTTATACGAAAAGCTCGAATTGAGCAAGGCAATTAAAGAGATCATGGCCTTAGCTGATAAAGCAAATCAATATATTGATTCAAAAGAACCATGGGTTTTAATAAAAGACGAAAGTAATAAGGATTTAGTTCATGCAATCTGCACTACTTCTCTGAATTTATTTAGAATAATTACTATTATGTTGCACCCAGTAATACCTGGCTTTACAAATAAAGCTTTTGAATTTCTGAATGAAAATAATATAGCATGGGAAAATATGGAAACCCCTCTTACAGGATGTAAGATCAATGAGTTTAGCCCCATTGTTACTAGAATAGATGAAAATCACATAAATAATTTATTAGGGAACTAAAATGGACGAAATAACAATTGAAGATTTCATGAAATTGGATTTAAGGGTAGCCAAGGTCATAAGCGCTGAACCTGTTGAAGAAGCTGATAAACTCCTAAAACTTGAATTAGATGTTGGTTCTTTTGGAAATAAAACAGTCTTTGCAGGTATGAAGAAAGCTTACGAAGCAGAATCTTTGATAAATAAAATGGTCATTTGTGTAAACAATCTAAAGCATAGAAAGATGAGGTTTGGAACTTCGGAAGGTATGATTCTTGCTGCAGGTGATAATGACTTAGGCATTTTCATATTATCTCCTGATGAAGGAGCAGTGCCGGGTATGCAGGTAAGATAATGCATAAAGAAACTGATATTTTAATAATAGGTGCAGGTCCGGTGGGATTATTTACTGTCTTTGAGGCAGGTCTTCTAGGGCTAGAATGTATTCTGATAGACAATCTAGATAAGATCGGAGGACAATGCAGCGAGCTATATCCTGAAAAACCTATCTATGATATACCTGGAGTGGCAAATCAAACTGCCCAGGAACATGTAGAAGCCCTATTAGAGCAAATTAAACCCTTTAATTATGAAGTTTTCTTAAGTGAAAGAGTTGAAAAGATTGAAGAAATATCTGGAGATGAAGTAAGCTCGTGGAGAGTGACTACTTCGGAAAAAAATATATTTGAAGCGAAAAGTATTTTTATAGCAGCAGGTGCAGGCTCCTTTGAACCTCGAAGACCACCAAATATAGATGACCCTGATCGTTACTTAGAAAAAGGTGTTTCCTATGCGGTTAGATCTAAAGAAAAATATCGAGATAAAAATCTACTGATATTCGGCGGTGGAGACAGCGCATTAGATTGGACAGTAGAGCTCTCTGATATTGCTAAATCAATTAAATTAATCCATAGACGAGACGAGTTTAGGGGAGCGCCCAATACGGAAGCTCAGATGAGAGAATTAGTCAAAGAAGGAAAGATTGAACTCAAAACTCCCTACGTTATAGAAAGCTTGATTGGTGGAGATCAAATCTCAGGTGTTGAGCTTAAAAATTTTGAAACAAAAGAAATAGAAGAAATTCACTGTGACGAACTTCTGTTTTTATTTGGTCTCAACAAGAAACTAGGTCCAATTTCTGAATGGGGAATAGATATGAATAATAAAAAAATATCAGTGGACACAGAAAAATTTGAAACTTCCACTAAAGGAATATTCGCCGTTGGTGATATAAATGATTATCCCGGAAAATTAGATTTAATTTTATGTGGATTTCATGAAACTACCTTAGCTGTGCAAGAGGCTTATAGAAGGAGCAACCCAGGAGAAAGAGTTCCATTTGGTTACACAACTTCAAATACTAAATTACAAAAAAAGCTGGGTGTTACTGATTAGTTTTTCTCTTTCTTCTAGCAAATTGCTTTAATCTTAGCGAGTTAATCTTTATAAATCCTGTAGCATCTGCTTGGTTGTACGTATTCTCGTCATCTTCAAAAGTAACTATCTTAGAATCATATAAGCTATATTCTGAAGACCTCCCAATTATGGTCACATTACCCTTATACAGTGATATTTCTACTGAACCAGACACACATTCTTGGGTTTTATCTATTAAAGCTTGAAGAGCTTCTCTTTCTGGGCTCCACCAGAAACCATCGTAAATTAATTGAGCATACTTTGGCATAATTTCATCTTTAAGATGTCCTGCTTGACTATCTAAAGTAATGGATTCAATGGCCCGGTGAGCCTTTAAAAGAATAGTGCCTCCAGGGGTTTCATAACAACCTCTAGATTTCATACCAGTAAATCTATTTTCTACTAGGTCTAGTCTGCCGATTCCGTGTTTACCTGCTAATTCATTTAAATGAGTAAGAATTTCTGAAGAAGTTAAAACCTTATCATTGATAGAGATGGCAACGCCTTCATTAAAGGAAATTGATAATCTTTCTGCTTTATCAGGTGCATCCACTAAAGAAGATGTTCTTTGCCATATTTCTTCTGGTGCTTCTATAGAAGGATCTTCCAGTATCTCTCCTTCGTAAGAAGTATGAAGCAGATTCTCATCTGTTGAATAAAGGGGCTCATCAGGACTACTCTCAATCTCTATTTGGTGCTTCTTACAGTAATCTACTAAATCTGCTCTTGAAGAGTAATCCCAAGTTCTCCAAGGTGCGATAACTTCTATTTCTGGGTTCAAACTATATGATCCAATTTCAAATCTTATTTGATCATTGCCTTTTCCTGTTGCTCCATGTGCTATGGCATCTGCACCCTCTTCTACAGCTATTTCTACAAGTCTTTTACTTATAAGCGGACGAGCTATAGAAGTTCCAAGTAAGTACTCTCCTTCATACAAGGTATTGGCTTTTAGCATTTGAAAAATATAATCTCTGGTGAATTCTTCTTTTAAATCTTCAATTATTATCTTTGACGCGCCGATAGAATTGGCTCTACTTTCAACTAATTCTGGATCATGATACTGACCAATGTCAGCCGTAAATGCAATTACCTCTGCATCATAAGTGTTTTTCAACCAATGAAGTATGACAGTAGTATCCAGACCACCTGAATATGCCAAAACTATTTTGTTTATTTTCTTGTCACTCATAATAAGTTCGCTATTGTATACCTAGTAAGCTTGATTTGCCGATGACTTTAAAGCCCTTTATTCTTAAAAACTTCTCTAGAGATATGATCTCTTAATATGCTTGGATTAAATAAAACACTAAATAAATATAGCATTGATCGAGCAACACTCTTTATAAGCTTGTTTATAGTATTTTCTACAGTCTTATTTATTCTTGGAGATGAAAATTTTGCGAAATCAAGTATCGAGATAGCTTATCAAAATATCACTAGAATATTCGGATCATCTTACTTAGTCTTAACTATAGGTTGTTTTTTGTTTTTAATTATTTTGGGCTCTTCAAAATACGGATCATATAAACTTGGTGGAAGTACTTCTAAACCTGAATTTTCTTACTTTAGCTGGATAGGAATGTTATTTTGTTCAGGGATAGGTGGAGGTATTATTTATTGGTCAGGTGTAGAGTGGTCCTACTACATAGAAATACCCCAATTTGGAATCATTCCTTATTCTGAAGAATCTTATTCTCTTGCAACAGCTTATGGATTATTTCACTGGGGAATAAGCGCTTGGTCTATATACGGTATCCCGGCGATAGCACTTTCAATAGCTTTTTATAAATATAATCTTAATTCGCTAAGACTTAGCTCTAGTTTAACGGGTTTAGGATTTAAAAACATAGAATCATCTATATTCGGAAGATTTATAGATCTTATTTTTATACTTTCAACTGTAGGTGCTGCTGGCGGAACAATAGGTTCTTACGTCCCAATGTTATCCAGCGGATTTAGTAATTTAACAAACATAAACAATAACTTATATTTAGATCTTGGAGTTATAGGTATATGTGTAAGTTTATTTGGATTCAGCGTATATAAGGGCCTCAATAAAGGTATAAAAAACCTTAGTAACTTCAATCTGGCCTTGGCTTTGTTTTTTTTGTTTTTAATTTTAACTTCTGTGAATTTATTAGAGCTTTCAGAATTAGCGTTTTCTGGAATATATTATTCAGTTATTTATTTCTGGGATATGAGTACATTGGGGATTGCAGAGGAATCTGAATTTGCAAAAGAATGGACTATTTTCTATTGGGCATGGTGGGTAGCATTTGGGCCTTTAGTTGGATTATTTATAGCAAGAATATCTAAAGGGAGAACATTACGAGAAATTATTTTTGGTATGTTATTTTTTGGAACTTTAGGAACTTGGCTGTTTTATACCATCTTAGGTGGTTACGCTATGAGTAGCGATTTGAGTGGTGAGATGAATATAGTGCAAAACATGAAGACAGATGGCCATGCTGAAACAGCTATACAAGTGATTGCCAGTTTGCCTTTACAAAATTTGATGCTTTTTATTTTTTGTATCATCACCGTTGTTTTTATAACCACTTCCTACGATTCAATGTCTTATGTAATTTCATATCATGTACTGAAGAAGGACGGAAATGCTACAAGTCCTCATAAAAATTTAAGGCTTTTTTGGGCTATTATTTTAGGAATATTGCCAGCAGCTTTAGTTTTGTATTCTGATCATAGCGTAGCTTTAGATATTATTTTAATTACTTCATTGCCATTGATGCTTGTATACCCTTTAATGGCAATTTCCATTATCAAAGAACTGAAAAGTTATGAAAAAACCTAAGGATTTGAATTTAGATACATTGTCTTTGCATGCTGGAAGTAAACCAGACAGTGACTTCGGAGCAAGGGCTACACCGATTTATCAAACTTCTTCGTTTATATTTCCAGACTCAGATACTGCAGCTGGAATTTTTAATAATGAAATGGCAGGTCATGTTTATTCGCGTATAACTAATCCTACAAATGCAGTTCTAGAAGAAAGGATAAGTTCTCTTGAAGGAGGCATAGGGTCAATATCAACGGCAAGTGGACAGGCTGCACTATTTTTAGCAATAACAACAATACTTGGTAAAAACTCTCATATCGTAGCTTCCAAAAGCTTATACGGAGGAAGTCATAATTTACTTGAATACACTTTACCCCGATTTGGAATCAGAACCTCTTTCGTTGATTTTAGAAAACCTAAACTTGTAAAGGGTGCAATTCAAAAGAATACAGGTTTATTGTTTGGAGAAACTTTAGGTAATCCTGGTTTGGATGTGATGAATATAGAATTAATTTCAAATATTGCCCATAAAAATAAGTTACCTCTACTGGTAGATTCTACGTTCACAACTCCCTATTTAATGAAACCGTTCGACCTTGGAGCAGATCTAGTATTCCATTCAGCTACTAAATTCTTATCTGGACATGGTGTGGTGATAGGAGGCCTTTTAGTAGATAGTGGAAAATTTGATTGGAGCTCTAACGGTCTATTTAAGACTTTGAATGAACCATATAAAGGCTTTCATGATATGAAGTTTGTGGATGAATTTGGACCATCTGCATTCATAAACAGAGCCAGGAAAGAAGGAGCAAGAGATTTTGGTGCTTGCATGAGTCCTCATACAGCTTTTTTAATTTTGCAGGGACTTGAAACACTCAGCCTCAGGATGGAGAAACATATTTCTAATACGCGACAAATTGTTGATTTTCTTTCTACTCATGAAGAAGTAAAAAGTGTGTCTTATCCTGAATTATCAGATCATCCTGATTATGATCTTGCTAAAAAAATATTACCAAGAGGTTCGGGGGCCGTTTTTACTTTTGAAATAAAAGGTGGATATGAATCTGGTAAGAAATTTATTGAATCTTTAAATATATTTTCCCATCTTGCCAATGTAGGCGATGCAAAGTCTCTTGTCATTCATCCTGCCAGCACGACTCATCATAGAATGGACAAAGCTGCTCTAAGAAAGGCAGGGGTCACTGAAAATACAGTTAGATTATCTGTAGGAATAGAAGATATTGATGATTTAAAAGAAGACCTGCAAGAAGCATTAAAACAAGCTAATAGATAAAATGTTTTATCATCCAAGTTCTAAAAAAATTAAAAATACAAATCCTATTATCTTTGTTCATGGAACGGGAATGGATCACACGGTCTGGACATTACCTGTAAGACATTTTTTAAGGAAGAAGAAAGATGTTTTAGCAATAGATCTTCCAGGACATGGAAACAATAAAGACAAGGCCCTTTCTTCTATACCTAATATTGCAGATTATATTTTCACTTTCTTAGATAAGAACTCAATTTCTAATTTTTCAATTGTTGGGCATAGTATGGGTTCACTAATTGGCTTAGAAATGGCATCAAAACAGCCCGAAAGAGTAAATGCATTGTCTATGATAGGTACTGCATTCCCTATGCAAGTTAATGATGCTTTATTAGACTCTGCTAAAAATAATTCCCAAATTGCTATAGATATTCTGACTTTTATGGGCTATAGCTACTCCTCAAGAATTGGAGGAAATAAAAATCCTGGTATTTGGATGACAGAATCTACTAAAAGATTAATGCAAAAAAGTGGTAAAGGAGTTATTTATAAAGACTTAAAAGCTTGTGCTGACTTTAATGATGGACTAGATAAAGCTAGAAGAGTACAAGCAAATGTTCAGCTGATCCTTGGATCTAATGACTATTTGACTCCTAAATTTAAAGCTAAAGATTTAATCCAGGCTTTCAAAAATCCTGTTGTAGAGGAAATTAAAGGGTCCGGTCATTCCCTTATGATGGAAGAACCAAATAAAGTGCTGGAATATCTAAAAAAATTATTTAAAGATTAAGATTGGGGAGATTAATATGAATAAAGTACTTGTCGGAGATGGAGGAATGGGATCTGAGCTGAGATTTAGAGGCGTAGAAGTTCCATCTCATATTGAATCTATATGGTCAGCTTTAGCATTAACTACTAATACAAAAGAAATAAAAGAGATTCATTTAGATTACATAAAGGCAGGAGCCCAATATATCACTGCAAATAACTATACTGTTACTCGCCCTATTCTCGAAAGAGCCAATATGGCAGATCAACTCGAAGATTTAACATTGTTATCTATATCTATAGCCAAAGAAGCAATTAAGGAATCAGGAAAAGATATTTTGCTAGCAACTTCTCTACCACCATTAGAGACAAGCTATAGAGCAGATCTAATCCTGGAGAGATCTAGACTCGAAGAGCAATATGCTGAGCTTGCAGAAATTATTGAGGATGAAACAGATATAATTATCTGTGAAACTATGGCTCATAGTCAGGAGGCTGAATTAGCCTTAAAGAGTATACAAAATTCCAAAGCACAAAAATGGCTTAGTTGGACTCTACATGGCAATAGAAGTAATAAGCTTCCTAGTGGCGAGCATATACGA
The DNA here is from genome assembly GCA_938048695.1 of uncultured SAR86 cluster bacterium. GTDB lineage: Bacteria > Pseudomonadota > Gammaproteobacteria > Magnimaribacterales > Magnimaribacteraceae > Magnimaribacter. The sequence continues at coordinate 5,598 of CALIUO010000042.1, read as the reverse complement.
GATGCATTTAACGTAATTGCAGATCTTGCTTGTGATGCTTATCTAATAAATTGTTGTGGTGCCAATATGGTTACTGAATCAATGAAAGAACTAAAAACTCTAACTAATAAGCCTTTTGGCGGTTACGCAAATTCAGAATTTATTAAAACTAATAATAGTGAAACCGATATTAATGCTGAAGAAGATCATTGGGAATCGGCAACAACTATTGATGAGAAGACCTATACAAATGAAGTATCTAAATGGCTAGATGAAGGGGCAACAATAATTGCCGGATGCTGTAGAACCAGACCTTCCCATATAGAAGATATGGTCAAAAACCTTAAAAATTAGCTCTCTTCGGATTCAGCTGAATCTATTATAGTCTGTAATTCACCTGCTTCGTGTAGCTCTGTAATGATATCGCAACCACCAATGAGCTCTCCGTTCACGAAAAGTTGAGGAAAAGTAGGCCAATTTGAGAACTGTGGGAGATTCGCTCTTATTTCAGGATTGGAAAGTATATCTACGAAAGAAAATGGTTTTCCACAGGAAATAAGGATTTGAGAAACTTTCGATGAAAAACCACACTGAGGTGCTTCAGGTGAACCTTTCATGTACAAAAGAACAGGATTATCTTTAACTTGTTTTTCTAATTCTTCAATAGTTGTCATAGTGCTAATTTTACATTATTTACATAAATCTAGGTATTGCTTCGTCACACTAGATAGACCGTTGATCAAAGCATCAGAAATAAGAGCATGACCTATAGAGACTTCGTCAGCAGGTACTTTAGATAAAAACAATTCTAAATTTTTTAGATCGAGGTCATGACCGGCATTTACACCCAAACCAAGATCTTTGGCATGAAGAAATGCTTTTTCGTATTGAGATAATATCTCTGGTACAGGATTGATAGCATAAGGACCTGTATAAAGCTCTATTCTCTGAGCTCCAAGTTCTTTAATTGAATCAATTTGAGATAAATTTGGATCAACAAAAAAACTTACTCTCGTTTTATCTGTTTGTATTTCTTCTAAGATATTTCTAATAGAGTTGTGTTCATTTGGTTTAATTTCCCAACCATGATCTGAGGTTAATTGATCTGGTGAATCAGGTACTAGAGTGCATTGATCTGGCTTAATGTCATTTACCAAGTTTAAAAAGCCAGGATAGGTTTTTGAAGGCTCAGAATAAGGATTGCCTTCAATATTAAATTCAACTGATTGTTCTTTGCAAAGAAGAGATAGTTCATAAACATCATCAGGGGTGATATGTCTCAAGTCTGGCCTTGGGTGAACTGTAAGGCCATGGACACCAGCATCTATTAATATTTGAGATAATTCCAATAAATTGGGTCTACCCTCACCTCTTGCGTTCCTTAACCACGCAATTTTATTTACATTTACACTTAAATTGGTCATATCTTGTGATCGATGACCACTTTGCCACTTACGTGACCAGTAGCAATCTTTTCATGTGCTTTGCTAAGCTCACCTATTGGATATATTGAATCGATTATAGGTTTGATTGTTTCTTCTTCTACCAATTGAGTTAATTGCTCTAGCCCTGAGAGACTTGGTCTATATATTGACCAATGAATATTAATTGGTCTGTATTTACTTTTCTGTTTTTGTCTCAGATATAGAGCATGTGGAACTCCCATCAACAGACCTCTTGAGTCCAAGGTATTTACCAAAGGGTGAGTAAGGGTAATGTAGTGAGAATTAGAGCTTTTACTTAATATACTGCAACACCTTTCTATAGAATTATCTAAAACGCTATTACCGAGAAGATCGTATGCAATGTCAAAGTTATTTAGTATGTCTTCAAAATTTTGTTCGTCGTAATCTATAACTTGGTCTGCCCCTAAGGACTGAACTAATTCGATATTTTTAACACTACATGTAGTAGCTACCTCACAACCAAAGCTCTTGAATAGTTGGATGGAAAAACAACCAACACCTCCTGCTCCTCCTTGAATAAAAACTTTTTTTCCTTTTAGATCATTTGGACGTAATCCTGACCATCTGACTAATGCAGACCAAGTTGTTAAAGCGACATAAGGAAGAGATGCTGCTTCTAAGTGGTTTATGTTATTTGGTTTGTGAGTTAATTCATCAACATCGATACAAACGAACTCAGCATGCGTTCCGGAATTTGCATTTGAAGTACAACCCCATACTTCTTCGTCAATATTATATCCTCTGACCTTTGAACCTATATCTACTACAGTGCCGGAGAAATCAGATCCTAAGATCCAAGGAAACAAATCCTTTCTTTGTTTTTCAAATATAGTTCTTCCATATCCTTCACGTTTCATTAAATCTATTGGATTAACTGACGAGGCGTGTACTTTAACTAAAACTTGATTCGGTTTAGGCTGTGGTAAATCTAAATTTTCTTCAATTGAAAAATTAGACACATCTCCATATTTGTTAATTGTTATTGCGTACATTTATAAATCTTAAAAGTGCTTCTTGAGCAAAAATGTTAAATAGTCCGAATTAAGAGGATTTTAACACTTGCTGATAATAGGGTCGAAAAATACTTTTATCCTGTGTATAAATTAAAGTAAAAATATTCTTTTATTTAATTATTGAAAGACTTTTATAAACTGATTCTGCTACATCTGTTGCAGTTTTCCATGCTGTTATGCCAGGATGCATCTGATTCATGACAAAGCCTAATGAAATATGGTTATCTGGATCAGAGAAACCCAATGAACCTCCTGCGCCTCCATGCCCAAAGGCATTTAGATTGGGTCCCATACTCACATTTTCGGTACCCAACATAAATCCGAGCCCAAAACGGGTATGCATGCCACCTAAAACTAAATCTTTTCCATCTGATTGAGTTTCTCTTCCTTTTTCAATAGTCTCGGGACTTAATAAATGAAAACCATCGAGCGAACCTCCATTAGCCAATACGCCATAAAGCTTAGCAATAGATCTTGCAGTAGCATGTCCATTTGCAGCTGGTATTTCAGCATTTCGCCATTTTTTAGTATTGGCCTCCATGCCTTCGCTAGAGGAAATAGGAGGATTATTAAATGCAGCTCCGACAGGTTTAGAGGTATCTCCAAAATCAACTAAGAATTTAGTGGGGCCTGGTAATAAAAATCTTGGTAACTTGGCAATAAGAGGAAAAAGAAATTGAAGTGGACCGGGTTTTGAAGGATAAATATCAGACACTCTATCGAATTCAGAATCTGGCAAACCTATCCAAAAATCTAAATGCAATGGTTCAGCAATTTCTTCTCTAAAATAAGTCCCAATAGTTCTTCCATCAATTCTGCGCAGAAGTTCCCCCACTAAATGCCCATAGGTAATCGCATGATAACCATGAGCAGACCCTGGTTCCCAAAGAGGTTCTTGTTTGGCTAATTCATCGCAAATTAAATCCCAGTTACTAAAAGCACCAGGTTCTAGAGGTTCTCTGATACCGCACAATCCAGATTTGTGACAAAAGAGATATCTAACTGGTATATTTTCCTTACCATTTTGTGCAAATTCAGGCCAATAAGCTGAAACGGGCTTATTAATATCTAGCAAGCCTTTTTCAATTAACTGGAGCAAACAAATGGCCGCAATGCCTTTTGTGGTTGAAAAAACATTCACTAACGTATTTTCTTGCCAGACTTTGGTGCGGTCATGATCTAAATGCCCTCCCCAAAGATCGAGAATTTTTTTTCCTTTCACCTCTATACAAATAGCACCACCAAGCTCAAATCCACTATTTATACTTTCTTCAAATATACTTTTTGCATCTAGGAAACTATCATCACAAAATCCATTAATCATATTTATTCCCCGTTTTGTTTTTCTTCCATATTATCAACTGACGAGTGGAATTCATATATTCACGATAATCAGATCTTTTTTCTAGACTCCTATTGTCCATCATCTGACAGGTTATTAATGAAAACATTAGATTCATAATCAATGGACAGATAAATAGATACCAAAGATTAGGCTCAAGAGAGATTGTCATGAAATACAAACCCCACCAAAATAATATTTCTCCCAAATAATTAGGATGTCTTGAATAGGCCCATAAACCCTCCCTCATAGTTGTGCCCATTGAATAAGCTCTTCTAAATATTCTCATTTGTTCGTCTGCAATCGTTTCCAAAATAACTGCAAGAAATGTGAATATACTGGCCAAATAAAGATAGATATTGACTTCATTTACTGACAAAGACAGAGAAAAGAAAATTGGCAATAAAGACAGATTTACTTGCAAGGTTGGATAGACGTGGATGCCGAATAAATCAATAAGAAAACTGAAAGGCTTACTTTTTAAATTAACATATCTAAAATCTTCATCGGATAATCCTTTCCAATCTCTAGCCCAATTAGAAGTTAACCTTAAAGACCAAAATATAATTGGCAAGTTAATGAGAAAAATTTTTTCTAGATCTATTTTCCCTGATTCTGGATATATTGATAAGTACAATGCAATGGGCAACGGGGCGACTGACCAAAACGGGTCATACAAACTTGAATTTTTAAAGATTTGGCTACTTAAAAAAACAATCAAAGTAGCAGATAAATGTCCTGCCAGAAGCATTAGCCATTGGTTCGGATAAGAAAAAAAATAGCAAGTAACTATGGCTACCAGAAAAGCAGCCATATATGTTACTAAAGTTACCGAGTAACTTTTTATCATAAGCTATGAACTTGCGACAGCACCTCCATCGCAAGTAATGGTTTCTCCTACTGTGTAGGCACCTGCTCTAGAGCAAAGAAAAATTGCAAGACCTGCTATATCTTCAGGCGTACCCACTCTTCCTCTGGGATTAGAATTACCAACTTCATCCCAATTGATATCGAGATCACCACCACCTCCAACTCCAGTACTTAACATCCATGTTGGAAAAGGACCAGGTGCGATTGCATTCACGATAATGTTTTCTCTAACAAGAGATGCAGCCAATACCCTTGTTAGATGATGTAAAGCAGCCTTAGATGGACCATATGAAAAGGCATCAAATAGGCCAGTTTTAATTCCATCAATACTACCTATATTGATTATTCTTGATGGATCTTCTGCAGTAGCAGAAGACCTTAATAAAGGTAATAGTTTTTGGGTAAGGAAAAATACACCTTTAACATTTGTATCCATAACCTTATCCCAACCTTTTTCTGAATATTCATCTATCGGCTCTCCCCAAGAAGCTCCGGCATTATTAACTAAAATATCTAGTTTCTCACCTTCAGGAAGGCTTTGTACAAGAGAATTTATCCCATCCAAATTTGATAAATCTGCTGGTAATGAAACACACTCTCCTCCATATTGTTCTTGCAGTCTATTTGCAGTTGCGTCACAAACCTCAGCTTTTCTGGAACTTATATAAACCTTAGCTCCATTCGCAAGAAAACCAGCTGCTATCATTTCACCAATTCCTCTTGAACCACCCGTTACTAGTGCAATTTTGCCTTCTATAGAAAATAAATCTTTCATACTTCTCCTTGATTATTTAAAAAAATGCCCCATATAAGTAGTGTAAGTGCCTACGGGGCTTACGTAAATTGTTTAATTACTTGCTTAATTTAAGGAGATAAAAATGATAAATCATACATTTGACCTATTGTGGAGAGATATTTCTCCATTCAC
>CALIUO010000041.1 GCA_938048695.1 uncultured SAR86 cluster bacterium | reverse complement strand
CTGTAGACACGTAGCTCAGTCTGGTTAGAGCACCACCTTGACATGGTGGGGGTCGGTGGTTCGAGTCCACTCGTGTCTACCATTTTTTGATTTCAAATTTATCTATTCTTCTTCATTCTCGCTTTCGTCTTCATCTTCGTTACCGTCTACGATACTTCCTATTACCTTAAAGGGTACTTCAGCAACCTTTACGGTGGTTGTTACAGCTGTTTTAGCCAAACCAGCAACAGCACAACCAGAAAGAAGTATAAGTAAACCCATTGTTATTATCGTTTTCATTTTCTGTCGTATTTTGGTTATCTTTATTACAATACACGCTTATTCAATGCAATTATAGGAATTATTATGATTACCCTTTTTTATGCCTGTTCTTTGACAATATTGGCTCTCGTATTATCTTTTCTGACTGGCAGACAAAGATTTAAAACAGAAACAAACTTAGGTCTTGGTGATGATTTTGGCATGCTGCAAATAACCAGGGCACATGGTAATCTTCTTGAGAATGCTCTTTTTTTCTTAATCCTTTCGTTCTTATTAGAAACCATTGGCCAAATTTCTAACACCGCCTTAGTAATTCTTGGTGATTTATTTCTTATAGCTAGAATTGCTCACGCTTACGGAATTACTAGACCTGAAGCAAAAAGCATTTTTAGAGCTCTTGGCACAGGAGTATCCATTATTGTCTTAAGCGTTCAATCAATATGGGGCCTAGTGATTTCTGTAAGTTGGTTGGCCAATAATAACTGGGGTTTTTGATTTATCATGAAAAAAACACTAATTTCTTTATTGGCTTGTACGATTTTTTTCGTTCACGCAGAGAAAGATCAATCCACAAATCACATTGAAAAGATTGTTTTAGGTTCCGGATGTTTTTGGGGTGCGGAAAAAGGATATGAGTCTTTAGAAGGTGTAATAGATGCAGTTTCTGGATACGCAGATGGTATGGGTGTTAGACCTAATTATAGAGAGATTACAAAATTTACTAATAAATTTAATCCTAACAATCATGCCGAAGTAGTTGAAGTTACCTACAATAAAAACTTAATTTCTCTAGAAGACCTAATGATTCATTACTTAGAGTCACATGATCCTACCCAATTAAATAGGCAGGGAAATGATATTGGAACGCAATATAGATCAATCGTTCTGTTTTCAGGTTTGGCTCAAAAACAAACAATACTTGAATTGATTTCTGAATATCAGATTTTATTAAATAATGAAGGTTACGGTGACATTAAAACTTCAGTTAAACCTTTGAAGGCTTTTTTTAAAGCAGAAAATTATCATCAAGATTATATAAAAAAGAATCCCAATGGATACTGTCCTGATCACTCAACGGGAGTGAGATTCGCTAGAAGCTCTAATGAAATTATTGAAGATAATTCTGATCTAAAACAGGGTAAAAGTATCGTAATCATCGAACCAAATGGATACTGTCCTTATTGCGATAAGTTTAGAGAGGATGTTCTCAATGACTATGCAGGGAAAATTCCTTTGTTTTATAGAAAGGCTACAAATTTAGAAGGTCTTATTATTAAAACTCCTACATGGGCAACACCGACAGTCTTATTTATGGAGGATGGTAAAGAAAAATTTGGATATCAAGGATATCTTAATCCAAAAGACTTTTACCAAGCCCTTGGCGCTTTTCAATTAGGAGATACCGAGGCCTATCGAGTAGCATTTAATGCGGGTACGGACGCAAGGTTTTGTAAAGAATATCAAATATTTAAAGATACTCCAGATGGAGTTTTCGTAGATAAATTAAGTGGCGCAGCTTTATTTGATACAAGAGATAGATTTAATTCCGGCACAGGCTGGTTGTCATTTACTCGTCCAGTCGAGGGTTCTGTTTACAGGCGGGCAGATAATAGTTACGGCATGAGACGAATAGAAATTAGATCGGTGTCAACTGACATTCACTTAGGGCACGTTTTTCCTGATGGACCTAACGGATTACCAAGATACTGCATTAATGCTACAGTCCTAGACTTTAAAACTAGAAAAGAGTTCAACAAAAATAAAAAGGAGAAGGTATGAAAGGAAAAATAGCTAAGTATGTAACAGTTGGAACTAATGACCTTGCTAGAGCTAAGGCATTTTATGATGCATTATTTGAAGATTTAGGTGTAACCAGTTTTGGACCCAATGACAGAAGTTTTTTTTGGACAATCCCAGGAGATGATACTAATTTCGCAGTTTTTGTTCCGTACGACGGTGAGGAAGCAACTATAGGAAATGGCAGCATGGTTGGTATTACATTAGAAACTACAGAAGATGTTGATGCTCTCTATAAGAAAGCAATAGAGCTAGGTGCCCAGGATGAGGGTGAGCCAGGACAGAGAGTACCTACTTTTTATGGTTGTTATGTTAGAGATCCTGATGGAAATAAACTTACGTTCTGTAAATTTGGATAATCTATAAGAAATCCGCTACCGTATCGAATACCACGTAACAGACAAGGATTCTGATGGTAAGAGTGGTTCTAAGAGAATCACTCATTTCCATACCCCATTTCTTTCTTACTTCTTTTTCTTTTATTTCAGCAGACATATTAAGAAGCCCATGTCATGAAGTTGACCACAACATATACTCCAGCCAAGACAGGAATGAAGTAGCTAATCTCTCTTCCAATCTTCCCTATTTTTTTTAGTTTGAGTGTTTTTTTATTGTCCATGCATAGACATATGCAATATTTATGCCAACGGAAATAGCCTAGAAGTATTGTCTTAAGATCGAAGAAGGTGCATGTTCACCTTAAGTGCTTCAAATATGTTCAATTACTTTTTAGCGGTCACTATCCAAGTCGCACTAGGAAAGACAAGACCCTCTTCTTTATGAAAATCAGAGAATTTTGTCATCAGAGCTTCTAAAATTTCTTCCTTTAACTCATTAGCTGAGTTTTTTAGCATTTCAGTAACAATGGGATTAATTGTCAGGTAATCTTCACAAGCTTCCTTAAGAGATTTACCTGAAAACATAATGATTTGCTCTTCATTGCCCATTATTTCAATTTCCTGAAAATTAGAGCTTTCTAAAATATCTTGAACATAAGATTTATCTTCGAAGGCAAAGGGACCTGGACCTTTTGGAGGAGGTGCAGGTAAATCTAGAAAGCCTCTAATTACTTCTATAGACAAACTTTGCCAGGGATTTAAAGAGGCTTGCTGCCAACATACAAAGCTAAGTTGACCTCCTTTCTTTAGAGCTTTATTTATGTTTTTAAATGCCTCATATGGATCTTCAAAAAACATAACCCCAAACCTAGAAAAAGCTATATCAAAGTGGTTATTATCAATCTCATCTGTTTGAACATCTCTGACAACAAAATCAGTATTAGAAAGAGACATTTTTAAAGCATCTTCTCGAGCTCGATCTAACATTGGCTCTGAAATATCCACACCAGTTATTTTTCCTTTAGGAATATCCTTTGCAATTTCTAATGTGGTAGCTCCACACCCACAACCAATATCAAGTATTATCTCACTTGAAGACAGTTTGAGTTTTTCAATTGCTCTTTGTCCTAGGGGATTGAGCATGATATCCATTTCTTTTTGTTTATTTACCCATACATCTCCACCGGAACCAGACCAAAATTCTTTTTGTTTTATATTCTTTTCATCCATAAGTTTTCCTAAATAATGTTGCGTATCATTTTGAGCGAATTAATGTAAAAATTGTACCTTATGAGAAAAGATATGGACATTACGGAATCCCTGTTAGATTTAGTAGGAGACACTCCAATCCTTAAGCTCAAGTCACTTGATACAGGACCCTGTGACTTGTATGTGAAATTAGAATGTAATAATCCCGGAGGATCCATTAAAGATAGAATTGGCCTTTCAATTATTGAAGAAGCTGAAAAGTCAGGAGAACTCAAACCAGGAGGAACAATCATAGAAGCAACCGCAGGTAATACTGGTATAGGTTTAGCTTTAGTTGCTGCTTTAAAGGGTTATAAGATTATTCTTGTTATACCTGACAAGATGAGTAGAGAAAAAATACTTCATTTGGAAGGATTAGGTGCTGAAATAGTTTTAACAAGATCAGACGTGCCCGAGGGACATCCAGAATATTATCAAGATTTAGCAAGAAAGATTCTCAGTGAAACTCCAGGAGCTTTTCTAGCTAATCAATTCTCTAATCCAGCCAATCCATTGGCCCATCGCACGACTACGGCTCCTGAAATTTGGAAACAAATGAATGGAAATGTTGATGCAGTGGTTGCTGGAGTGGGGTCGGGAGGAACGTTAACAGGACTGGCTGAATTTTTTAAAGCACAAGATTCATCCATATCTATGGTTGCAGCTGATCCAGAAGGTTCAATAGTTGCAGATGCTATTCTCAAAGGGGACTATAACTATGATGGAGGAAGTTGGCTGGTAGAAGGGGTAGGAGAAGATTTTATTCCTAATAATTTCAATCTCTCTTTAATGGATGATGCAGAAACAGTTTCTGATAAGGAAGCCTTTGAAGTGTTGCAAACGTTACTTAAGGAAGAAGGAATTCTAGGTGGATCGTCTACAGGGACTTTAGTAGCTGCTGCCGCAAAATGGTGCAGAAAACAAACCGAACATAAAAATGTAGTGACTTTTATTTGTGATACTGGAAATAAATACTTATCTAAAGCATTTAACAAGTCATGGCTGCATGACAACAATCTACTTGACTTGGAAAAGTATGGCGACATAAGAGATCTGATCAATCGAAGGGCCGATAAAGGAGAAATGATAATGGTTTCCCCAAACGATTCCCTTTTAGTTGCTTATAATCGTATGAGAGCATCGGACATTTCTCAAATCCCTGTATTGGAAGAAGGAAAATTACAAGGTGTTTTAGATGAAGAGGACTTACTATTCACCGTAAGTAAAGATCCTGCTGCTTTCTCAAGTAATGCTGCTCAACACATGATATCTGAACTTGATACTTTGCAATTTGATGCTTCGGAGGATGAGCTACTTTCAATATTATCTGAAGGAAAAGTAGCAATAATATATGATGGTGACACTTTCATTGGCTTCATAACTAAGGTTGATTTAATCAACTACTACAGAAATAAACTGAATTAATCCTATGTCTGGAAAAAGAAATAAACAAGGGTTTGAGACCAGAGCTATACATGCAGGGCAGGAGCCCGATCCAACTACTGGAGCAATTATGACTCCTATATACACTAGTTCAACATATGTCCAAGAAAGTCCTGGAGTGCATAAAGGGTATGATTACTCACGAAGTGTAAACCCAACTAGAAAAGCTCTTGAATCTTGTATAGCAGATTTAGAGGGCAGTTCTTATGGTTTTGCTTTTGCTTCAGGAATGTCAGCCAGCGCAACAGTACTAGAGCTATTAGACTCTGGCGATCATGTAATTGCTATGGACGACTTATATGGGGGTACTTACAGACTTTTTGAAAATGTAAGAAAACGTTCTGCAGGTCTTGAATTTACTTTTTGCGATTTAAGTGATTTGAATACACTAGAATCTTCAATTAATAAAAATACAAAAATGATATGGATTGAAACCCCAACTAATCCACTCTTAAAAATTGCCGATCTAAGTGCCATTTCTCAATTTGCTAAAAAACATAATCTAATAGCTGTCTGTGATAATACCTTTTGTTCACCATTTGTGCAGAACCCCTTAGATTTTGGTTTTGATATTGTTGTGCATTCAGCTACAAAATATCTAAATGGACATTCTGATCTTATTGGAGGAGTAGTAGTTTGTTCCAACGAAAAAGAAGATTTAGCTAATGAAATACTTTATTTACAAAATGCAGTAGGTTCCATCATGAATCCATTTGATTCATTTTTATTACTCAGGAGTTTAAAAACTCTGCCTATAAGAATGGAGAGGCATTGCTCTAATGCAAAAGAGATAGCTGATTTCTTAGAATCTCACAAAGCTATTGAAAAGGTTATCTATCCAGGCTTAGCAAGTCATCCTCAACATGAAATAGCTAAAAAACAAATGAAAGGTTTTGGAGGAATGATCTCGGTTGTATTGAAAGGTGGTTTAGACAGTGCTACAAGGTTCTTAGAAAAAACAAAAATCTTTTCCTTAGCAGAAAGCCTCGGCGGAGTTGAGAGTTTGATTGAACACCCAGCGATTATGACACATGCTTCTATACCTAGAGAGGTTAGAGAAGAAATAGGAATCAGTGATGGATTAGTTAGACTGTCTGTAGGAATTGAGTCTCTCGAAGATTTAGTTGAAGATATAGAAAATGCTCTAAGTTAACTTGAAAGTCCAACTTTCCAATTAACAGGTTTAGCCGTTTTTTCGATTTTACCCTCCACCCCAAGAACCAGGGCAAACATTGCCATTCTTATAACTACTCCATTATCTGCCTGTCTAAATATCGCTAGATTTGGATTTGCATATAAATCTCTATCCAACTCATTAGCATCACTTCTTGAATCCCGAGGAAGAGGATGCATTATCACTGTATTGGGTTCGCAATTAGCCGTATAAATCGATTGATTAAGACTCAGCAAACCACGATATTTATTAGCATCTTCTTTGTTATTGAACCTTTCCTCTTGAACTCGGGTTACATAAATAATATCGACCTCCGAAATGCCTTCTTCTAGATTTTCTGTTTGATTTACACTAACTCTTGCATCAGTTAATTGATTTAGCAGATCCTCTGGAAGTTGAAGCTCCTCTGGAGAGACAAGATCCATTTTTACATTGGAATATTTAGAAAGAATTTTACACAGCGAATGGACTGCTCTTCCATATTTCAGATCGCCAACTAAGGCAATTCTTAAGTTATCTAAGTTTTTCTTATTTTGAGATAATTCCTTCTGAATTGTATAAAGATCCAGAAGTGCTTGAGACGGATGTTCATTCGATCCATCTCCAGCATTAATTACCGGTACCCTGCTTGCTTCCGCAAATTTCTGAACTGAACCATTCTCGGGGTGCCTTAGAACTATTATGTCACTATACCCACTCAAAACTTGTGCAGTATCTGCTAAAGATTCACCTTTTGCCAGTGAGGAACTACCTACCTCGGTAATTTCTCTAACATTGCCTCCTAATAAATTAAAAGATGCACCAAAACTAATTCGTGTTCTTGTGCTGGGTTCGAAAAACATGTTTCCTAATATAGCTCCCTCAAGAACTCTGGTTATTTTTTCTTTAGAGGCGAATGGTTCGAGTTTATCTGCAACGGAGAATAATTTTTCTATATCTGAACGATCGAACTGATCTATAGAAAGGATATGATTTCCGCTAAAATCCATCTATTAATACCTTTTGAGCGCACATCTTACCACTATTAACTCTTGTTTAGATAATTTAAGAAAATTGGAGAAGACCAAGCTCTTTCTCCTATAGGAGCTAAGCAATCATCACTAGGTTCAAAATCTGGTCCACTTGCATAACAAGGCTTTATCTTTATACATTCTTCTTTATCGTTGTATTCACAACGCAGAGGATCTCCACCAACTGCTAGAGTTTTCTCTTGAATAGCTCTTACATAGTAAACTGAGTTAGTCTCATCTTTAGAGAATTCTTTATCTTCAAAAGACACAGAACAACCTTGCCCTTTGTCCTCGCAATCTAAAATTAACCAAGGATCTTGAATCACTTCTTGTAGTGCATTTAAGTTAAGTGTTGGTTTGATCTTTATAACTTCTATTCTATCTATGAGATTTCTTTCATTACTAGGGTTGTAACATTCATTTAAACAAAGACGTTCAATTTCTTCTTTTTTCATTGAGTTATTAACATAATCAGGACAACCAGGTAGCTGCTTAAAGGAACCTAATGCTCTAACTTCAAACTTTGGATTTTCTGAAGAAGAAAGTTCTCTTCCCATAGGAACCTCTTCATTGTCTTTAATTAAATTGAACCAGAGAAGTATTCTTTCCCCTGAAGTAGCATAAACTTCTCTATCATATAGCGAATCATAAATTTCATTTCTTTCGAGTCTGTTAGCATGCACAGCCACCAATCCTCCAGTTGAATAGAAGGAAGCTCCTCTTTCAGGAGGAAGAATCCAAGTTAGATGGTCTTTAGCGCCCCATGAATCTCCCATAGATTTTCTTGCAAATTCTTTATATCCTGCTCCTGCTCTAGCTTTATGATTGTCTGTGGAACCTATAAGACCCAATTTAAAGGAATTTAAAACATCATCAGAACTTACTTGAGATGCTAAAGCTGCCTGCGCACTCATTGATGGTCTGTACGTATAAGCCGGTAGAAAAGAGTCTTTTAGTTGTCCGCACTGTTTCCAGTCTTCTTGAGTTGCATTTTCTACCAAGCCAAATCTCAATAAGCCAGAAGCATTATTAGCAAATTCTTCTCTTATTTCATTGGCTTTATCTATACACGCTTTGCCAGTTTCTTTTATACATTGTTGATTGACTATTTCTCCTGCTCGCCAGCAACAAGGTTCAAACTCATCAGTTGGAAGAGGGCACTTAAATTGTCCTGGACTCAGTTCCTCTGTATGTTGAAATTTTCTGTAAATTTCTGAGTTTCCGTGCCCTGAATAAACCTCCATTAGTCTTTGTTTGGTTGGGTCATGATTATCATTAGAAAGTTGTGAGCTCATTTTAGAATTAGGAGGAGAGTGTATACCCCAAGTAGTCCCATGAGGGATCACTATGGCGTCCAAACCTAACTCATCGATCTTACTAAATAGTTGCTTTGGTGTTTCAGCCCTCTCTTTGCATTCTCCTTCAATGTAATCTTCCTGATCACAAAAAGGTATTGAGTAACTCTCATCTCTAAATTTAAGAAAATCAAAATCTATACCTTCTGGAGGAAAATCAGCTACTAATGGTAAAAAAGGAGTAAGATCATTTTCAATTAGTAGATCAAGTCCGGTTAAACCAGCACCTATTGGTACATCGGGAACGTTATCTAAATCTCTAAGAATCACATTCTTATGTCCATAGTGTGTTTCAGGAGAAAAACCCATTTGGGTCCATTCCCAACCTGCAAAAACTATTAGATCTTTATCGTCATTATCAGATATCGAATCACAATTTCTGATTGACTGAATAGAGTCATCCCACATTTGTTTGGTCATACCCTCAGCGTGATCAGTAATGGAAAAGAAATCTAATGAAGAACAAAAGCGAGCAAAGTTACATGCATCCGATGGGGGATGTGCACCTTCACCTTGAAGCATAGGAAGACTAAATAGAAAGGCATCTTGCGAAAAAGTTGTATGGACATGCAAATCTCCAAAAAAAATCTGCTTTTCAGTAAGTGCATTTTCCGTTGTTGGTCTAGGAGAATATACTATTTCACCATCTTCAGGTAACTCTCCTATTAATCCCGAAGAGGATATGAACACATATAAGAAAACAATTACAAAAGGACTTAATATAAAACCTAGAAATTTCAGAATTTTAAGCATTTAAACCTTTTCCTCGAACTGAAATCCATTCGTTAGTAGGACTATCAACAGGACCAAAATCAGTTCCCGTTTCAGCAAAATGATAGACCATAGCTGTCCTTCTGGCTTGTGAATTATTGTCATAGGACTTATGCATCAAGAAACTATGAAAAAGTAATAGATCTCCTGTATTAAGAGTCATAGGAGTTTCTTGGCTGAAATCATGGTCTTTTATTTCCGTATAACCGTAATTAGATCCTTTTCTATCATCAGGAAGGTGCTCGTGAAGGTGTTCTTTGTGAGAGCCAGGTAGAATAACTAAACAACCATTCTCTAGTGTCGCTTCGCTTGTGGCAAGCCAAGCACCAACTTGCGGTTCTCTGTCAAAAGGAAAGTAAGAAGAATCTTGATGCCAAGGCTGACCCCAGGCTCCAGGATTTTTAAAGATAAATTGACTTAAAAAACAATCTACATTTGGACCAAGTATATCTTCAAGAATATCGCACAGTACTTCGTTATTAATAAATTCATTAAAAATTCCTCTGGAGTGGATTCTAAAAAGTTTGGAAATTTCATCCTCTATAGATTTTGGATCTTCGGTAGACTTCATTTCTCTTATGGCAATATGGCCATCTCCGGCATAGGCGTGACTGAAAGCACTCTCTTCAGGAATTATAGATTTAATAATATTAATTACTTCCTTATTCATTTCATCGCAAAATTTCTCATCTACAAAGTTGGGTATGAGTATGTAACCAAATTCATTCCAGCTATTTTTTTGATCAATAGTCATATGTTTGGTTTGAAAAACTTCTCTCTTAGAAGTCCTGCCTGCCTGCTCATTAACCTTTGAAGAAAATTCCTTTTTGGATTCTTGATCAATATCTTTTCTGTCCATGACAAAAATTTTACCAATTTATTTTCACTTAAGGTGGTTTAAGTGCCTTTTATTTGAGAAGATTACAAACATTAAATTAAATGGAGTAAATATGGCAACTTTTGAAGAATTAAAAACAGGCCTAGAAACAGCCTTTGACCTAGAGGGTGCAAAAGGAGTTGAAGCAACTATTCAAATCAATATTGAAGATTTAACAAATTTCTATGTAGATATAAATGATGGATCTTTATCTGTTGTTGAAGCTGATCACGATGATCCAGGTTTAACTTTAACCTTTGATAGTCAAGAAACAATGGAAAAAGTGTTTTCTGGAGATCAACAAGCTGCAATGGGAGCGTTCATGCAGGGAAAAGTTAAATTTTCTGGAGATATGGGCTTAGGACAAAAACTTGGATCTGTTTTTAAACCACCAGCGTAAACTAAGAAGAATACTTAACAGAACATCCATAGGGCTTAGTAACTGGAGAGGAGACTTCTTCTCCAGAAGCCAATTCTTTTAAACCTTTTTTAACGTAATTGTTTGCCTTAAGTAGGTCTTTCGACATAAATCCTCTTCCACCTGCGTCATCAATTGCACCCTGATACTTCAACAATCCCTGTTCGTCGATTATGTACATATGCGGTGTTGTTTTAGCACTGTATTTGCGTCCTACAACTCCGCTAGGATCAAAAAGCACATGAGAAGGAAAGGCATTTCTTGAGGCGGTTAATTCATTAGCTTTCTTAGGTGAAATATATCCCTGAGTCCCAGGCGCAGAAGAAATAATACTTAACCAAACTGTATTTTTATCTTTTACAAAGTCTTGAGTCGATTGCATATTTCCTGATTTATAGTGCTTTGCAACAAAAGGACATCCATGGTTTGTCCATTCAAGAACAACTCTTTTACCTCTGAAGGAACTAAGAACAATTTCGTCTCCATTACTATCCAGTAATTGGAAATCAGGTGCAGCTTCATCATTTTGTACAAAACTGAAAATGAACTGAGAAAGTAAAGAGAAGATTAAGATAAAAAAAGTTTTTTGCATTAGGTTAACTCATTTAAATAATCTAAAAGAATATCCTTTGTAAGGATTTCAGGCAAAATTATAGGGTCTCCAACACTAGGAAAAAGTAAATAAAGAGGAACACCAGTTCTGCCATATTCTTCCAATTTCCTTGCTATATCAGCATCTTTTCTCGTCCAGTCAGCTTCCAAGTACTTAATATTTTTTTTCTCTATAACACTAATAACTTCTTGAGAATTCAGTGCTACTTTTTCATTTACTTTGCAAGTAATACACCAGTCAGCAGTAAAATTTAAAAAAACTAGTTGATTACTGTCTCTATACTCATTGAGCAAAGCTTCGCTGTATCCGGGTCTTTCAGCTCGACTCTCTTTCACACTGTATTCAGTTGGCAATATCGAAATAGAACCAACAATTAGAGTTATTACCAAAAGTCTCACCAACCATTTTATACCTAACTTTTTGGAGGTATTTTTTTCTAATAACCACAAAGAGAGGCTTATTATTAAACCTCCAATTAACACCAGTAAGACTGTATCCTTGTCTACTTGCCCACTTAAAACCCATAAAAGCCAAAGCGCTGATGCCCACATTGGGAATGCCATAAACTGTTTAAAGGTTTCCATCCAGGCCCCAGGTTTTGGTAGGAAAGATAGTAGAGACGGTTTGATACTTAGAATAAGATAAGGAAGAGCAAAACCAATTCCAAGACTAAAAAATATTACGAAGGAATTCAAGCTTGGCTGCAACAATGCAAATCCAATTGCTGAACCCATGAAAGGTGCTGTACAAGGAGAAGCAACCACAACCGCCAAGACGCCCGTCAAAAATGATTCAAGGGACTCATTCTTTACTTGTGCAAAAGAACCTAAGTTACCCAAGCTAGATCCAAAGACTAAGTTGCTCATGAACATGAAGCCTAACGCTACAAACAAATAGAAAAGAATTGATATTACTAGCGGGTATTGGAGTTGGAATCCCCAGCCTATATTCTCTCCACTTGATTTAAGAATAACCAAAAGAAGAGCTATAAGTAAAAAACTTAGGACTGCTCCAAGGGTGTAAAACAGACCATATCTCAAAGTATTGGCTGAAGAATTTTCACTATGCTCAACAAACCTTAGAATTTTTATGCTCAATATAGGGAAAACACATGGCATTATGTTGAGAATCAGGCCTCCTACAAAAGCAAAAATAATCAATAAGAATACATTGGTATTACTTTCAGATTTATCTGTTTTAAGGGGATAGGAGATCGAGTAAAATTTTTTCCCTTCTGGTGTTGAAGTCTCAATAATGCCCTCAAACATACCTAGATCAAGACTGAACTCTGAGGCTTCTATTTCTAGAGTAAAGCTGTTTTGATTCTTTTCATAAATTTGATCTTTTGTATAACTTGTTAACCCATACTCATAAGGGAAAAAGTAGACGTTACTATATTGCTCGTCGCCTGGGCTAACTGATTGAACGAAAAATTTATTATCTAATTCCTCCACTCTTAAGTTCCCTGTAAATGTAGTAGGGACCATGCTCATGTAATTCTTTAATTCAGTATTGTGAGTAGAAGCTAAGAATTCTCCTTCTTCTATTTCTACGTCTACAACTCCTTCTTGAGGGATGCATATATCTTTACATGTAAACCAAGTGACTTCGGCTTCTAACTTCAAAGGAAATCTAATCTTTTCTGTAGAAGTTATTCTAGTTAACAAAACTACTTCATCGTTGTAACCAAAGGTCATTAAAGGCACAACTGGTATTCTCTCCGGTCCAGGCCAAAGAATACTCGAAGCACTTAATCCTGGTGATAAATTCCACTTTATTGTTGCCCCTTCACCAGCATCACCAGGGTTTTTCCAATAGGTATGCCAATCTTTTTCAAGCTTAAACTTGATACCCACCAGCAAATCCTCACCAGGCAGTATTGAGTTAGAATTTGATATGAGTTCAATAGATGAGTTACTTGCAAAATATTTTGCGTCAGAGTGTAGCGAGCCATTAGTTACTAGAACTAGACAAAGAAATACAAACTTTATGATATTCTTACAGTGTCTTGATTGAAGTTCTTTTAGCATGTACGAAGATTTAAAAAAAAGGTTTAACGAAGAAGGATTTGTTGTCGTTCGAGACTTGTTCGAGCCTTCTGAAATAGAATTTTACAGAGAAGTGGTTAAAGAAGCCATTAAAGAGAGAAAACAACTTGATGAAAGAAATCTTGAGGATAAATCGGAATATGAAAAATCTTTTGTCCAATGTCAGAATTTATGGGAAGACAACCTAGAGATTCGCAAGCTTACCTTTGATCAAAGGATATGTAAGATGGCCTCGGAACTTATTGGTACTGATTCAATTCGTCTTTGGCATGACCAGGCACTACTTAAAGAATCTGGAGGACGAGAGACAGATCCTCATCACGACCAACCTTATTGGCCAATTAAAGAAACTAACACCGTTACAGCCTGGATACCTTTATGTGATATAGATGCATCAAATGGCCAGCTTGGCTTTTATCCCGGTTCACACAAGTTAAAGGATCAAAAATTTATAAATATTTTTTCTGGCAAAGTAGACGATAAAGATTTTCAAGAAACTACTAGTCTAGATAGTAAAGAGATTAGATATCAGACGCTTAAAGCAGGAGACGTGTCTTTTCACCATGGCTTAACCTTTCATAGAGCAAAAGCAAACGTATCAAATGAGGACAGAGTAGTACATACAGCTATTTTCTTTGCAGATGGGTCTACACGAGGAGATGACAAATTTCATTTCAGTGTAGATAGGCCTGATATTAAAGTAGGAGAAAAGATTGCAAGTGATGTAACACCTATAGCTTATCCCATTCAGGAGTTACCGGACAAACCTAAAAATGGAATTTCAGATGAGTTTATAGGTTATAAGTTGCTAGGTCTTTTGCCTAGAGATTGAACCTTTGTTTTAGATTATCTCTAACTAATTTTGTCCATATCTCATAACCTTTTGCATTAATGTGAAGTCCATCTTCCACAAAAAGTTCAGGGATGCGTTCACCTTCTTCTGAGAGCATAGCATCCCAAATATCAATAAAGGTAAGCAATTCATCCTCTGCAGCTAGATCAGTAATGAGTCTGTTGTATTCTAATTCTTCCTCTTCTATATATTTCCTCGCAGGGGTTGGTTTAATACCTATCACAAAAATAGGAACATTAGGTAGATTTATCCGGACCTTATTTTTAAATATTTTGAAGTCCTCGACTGTCTCTTCTGCCGTTTTTAAGGCAGTAATATCATTTGTTCCGCAAAAGAAGACAATTGCTTGAGGATTGTAACGACTCACCACATCCTCAAAATGATAATTAACGTGAACTATGTGAGCTCCACCAAAACCCCTATTTAGAACTTTAAGAGGCTTCATATCCTCTTCAAGAGAATTCCAAAATCTTATACTTGAACTTCCTGTAAATAATACTTCTATATCTTCAGGAAAATCTTTTGTATCTTGATCTTTAAATTTATTAATATCATCTTGATAGTAATCTTCTTTTCCCCAAGCATTTAAAAAAAGAGCTGTCTTTTTTATATCAACAAAAGATATTTCAGTATTGTTTTTTTCAGCTTGCGCTTTAATTCTTTCTTCAAGAATCTGAAGATCTTTAGAGCAACCTAATGTAGTTAATATAAATAATATTAAAATTGAATGTTTAATTTTCATGCGTTTCCATAATCAGGGCTTATCATCCTAATATCATAACCAACAATTTTAGACATTTCATTTATTTGATCAGCAGGATTAGTTTTAAAAATAAGATCTATATCTTCGTTGAAACTTATCCACGCATTATCGGCAATCTCTTCATTTAACTGTTCAGGTCCCCATCCTGTATACCCAAGAGTCAGTATGAAATCTTCAGGCATTTCGCCGTGGGCTATATCTTCTATAGCTTGATAGTCCGTTGTCATATTTAAACTCTCACTTACTTGAATTGTATTTTTCCAAGATTTATCTGAACTGTGAAGAACGAAAATCGCTCCAGGATTCACTGGACCACCTAAAAAAACATTGCTGTCCTTAATATCACCACCTTTAATTTTCATCCCTTTAAATAACTCTTTAAGCTTCATTTCGAGGGGTCTATTGAATATCAATCCAAGGGAACCATGTTCATTATGATCACAGATCAAAATCAAAGAATCTGTAAAGTAAGACGTTCCTGCTTCATTGGGAGAGAAAAAAAGTATTTTTCCTTTTAAGTCTTGGTCTTCAATTTTTGTCATTAGATAGATAAAGGTTATAAAAATAAAATGCACTTACAACAAGCGCATGCTCAATAACTCCATTTCTTATCAAATCGGGAATTTCATTAATGTGTTTGCATATAATTTCAATATCTTCCGTCCCATCAAGGTTTTGCTCACTAGATCGCTCAGAATCTAATGCAAGATAAGTGTAGGTATGGTTAGACATTATTGCAGGGTTTGATTCAACTCTTCCTATTTCTATAACTTCTTTGGCCTCGTAGCCAGTTTCCTCCTTTAATTCTCTTATTGCTGCTTCCATAGGATTTTCATTCAAATCAGCCATACCCCCGGGAATTTCAAGTGATGATTTATCCATACCAAACCTATGCTGATTGACTAAAATAACTTCCCCATCTTTCGTAATTGGGATGATATTTACCCATGTAGGCACTTCCATCACCCATACACTATGATCCGATCCTAATTTAGGTGATGTAACTAAATCCTCCCTCATTTTAAAAATCTTATTATTGAGCAAATACTTCGAAGATTTCTTTTTCCATTTCTTTATCATGAATTTACCTTAAAATTAAACTTTCTAAATAATTATCCTAACTTAAATGAATTCAGAACAGTTTTTAAATTGGATTATCAGTAATCCCGAATATGCAGGTTTTGCAATGTTTTTGATAGGATTTCTAGAAGCTTTCTTTATTTCTGGTGCAATCTGGCCTAGCATCATCCTATTGCTATTTGCAGTAGGATTAAGCGAGGCGGATATAAAGCTCACATACATTTGTTTAGGAGCCGGACTAGGAGCATGGATTGGAGATACAGCTAGCTACTACTCAGGTTTATTTTTTGGCCCTAAACTTAAAAAGTTGGACTTTCTAAAAAAAAGAGAAGCTATATTTATTAGAGGGGAGAATTTTTTTAATAAATATGGATGGAGTGGTATTTTGATTGGTAGGCTAATTCCAGCTATTCGTCCCTTCATACCATTTATTGCAGGGATTTCAGCCATGAGACAAATTATATTTTTGATTAGCTCAATTTTTGCATGCGTTTTATGGACAATAGCGCTGGCTATTTTAATTTTAGGAATAGATAATATAATTAGTTTTTTTTAAATATAGTTTAATTTTATGTCAAAACATCAAGCATTAGATACATTTGGAAGATCAGGAAATCCTGTTTTTGGTGATAAATTTGAGGGCGATGCTCAATTCAGAGACTTGCCGGTATCAGAAAAGATGACATTAGATGGCACGGTTAACAAGACAGGAATATTATTAGTTCTTTGTTTTGCAACCGCTGCAATAAGCTGGAATATTCCTAATCCAATCTTAATGTTTACCGGCATGGGAATTGGAGCTATTTTAGCACTCGTAACTATTTTTAGACCAACAATGGCTGCTACAACAGCACCAATATATGCTGCAAGCCAAGGTCTTTTTCTAGGTGGAATAACAGTTTTTTTTGAAGCTCAATTTCCAGGAATAGCAATTCAAGCAATAGGTTTAACTTTTGGAACATTGGCATCTCTGCTAGTTTGTTACAAGACAGGAATCATCAAGCCCACTGAGAACTTCCGATTAATGATTGTAAGTGCTACGGCCGGAATAGCGCTCTTGTATCTGGTTAATATTGGTATGATGGTATTTGGAGGAGGGTCTGGTATAGGATTTATTCACTCAAATGGCTTAATGGGCATCGGTTTTAGTTTGTTCGTGGTCGGTATTGCCGCTTTAAACCTAGTACTAGATTTTGATTTTATTGAACAAGGTTCTGAGAATGGGTTACCGAAACATATGGAGTGGTTTGGAGCCTTCTCTTTAATGGTCACTCTAGTGTGGCTTTATCTGGAAATCCTAAGATTATTAGCTAAACTTAGAAGCAATAATTAAATGGACTTCAATACCATCATTTTTGGTGGATTAACAATTTTGTCTCTCGCCACATTCTTCTATCTTGGAAAGATGAGGGCATCAAAGGCTCAAAGAGAAAGGGACGATCGCATAGACTGGTCTACTAGAAAGTTCTCATTCCGAAGTTGTATTACTATTGCTCTAGGAATTTTTATAGTTATATATTGTCTTAACGTTCTTTTTTTTTAGTAAATCACATAGCTTCTAAAAAGAGTTTCTCCCATTCTTCCTGAGTAGGAAGTCTTGGGGTGGTCGCATTACTAGGATCTGTCATTGAGTGAGCTACTAGCTTAGGAATCATTGCTTCCGTTACACCCATTTCGCCAAGACCTGCGGGTAGTCCTATGGTCGCATTTAATTTCTCTATCTCATAGGCCAAATCTACATTTTCATCTTTGCCCATTGCGCGAGCAATTCTCGCGTATTTATCACCCACATGATCTTTATTAAACCTTAGGATTGTAGGAAGAATGACACCATTGAGAGTACCGTGATGAAGTCTTAATTCTTGATCAGCACCTAAAGCATGACTCATTGAATGAACTGCCCCAAGGCCTTTAGAAAATGCCATTGCACCTTCTGTAGAAGCCATCATCATATTCCATCTTGCATCTTTGTCCTGACCATCTTTGACCGCCCTTATTAAGCTTTCTT
Organism: uncultured SAR86 cluster bacterium; assembly: GCA_938048695.1. Taxonomy (GTDB): domain Bacteria; phylum Pseudomonadota; class Gammaproteobacteria; order Magnimaribacterales; family Magnimaribacteraceae; genus Magnimaribacter. The sequence continues at coordinate 3,397 of CALIUO010000041.1, read as the reverse complement.
CTCTAACAACCTTTTCAATTCCGTCTAATCCTACTGCTTCAGCAGGAGGGTCTATAACAGGTGACATTACTGCTTCTATACAATGTGTTAAAGCATCCATTCCAGCACCAGCAGTTAAAACAGGAGGTAAACCCAAAGTCAATTCAGGGTCACATATAGCAGCTGTTGGTCTTAGATGATCACTGGCTAAAATTAGTTTCCTTCCGTCATTCATAATAATTACTGCCCCTAAGGAAACTTCACTTCCTGTTCCTGAGGTAGTCGGAATCGCAATCATTGGCATTGTCTGGTTGATCTTCCCAACTCCTCCTTCATTTACTGAGTAGTCGACAACATTTCCTTCGTGATTGGCCATTAGAGCAACAGTTTTAGCTAAATCCATACTTGATCCACCCCCAAATCCTATTACTCCATCACAGTCATTTTGTTTATATATTTCTAAGGCATCATTTACAGCTTGTTCGGTAGGATTAGCTGGTGTGTCTTCGAAGAAAGATGGCGAAAGCTCATTTGAAAGCAGGTTTCTGATCATATCCGACATACCTATATTTGCCAGACCAGGATCAGTACATATCAATGGATTCTTTATTCCATGTTCTTCAAGCACTTGTGAGATATTCTTGATGGCTCCATTCTCAAAATGTGGTTTGTTCAGATAGTTAAGTTGCATTATTCCCTCCCGATAATAATGGATTCTTATTGATTAAAATATTCTAATAAATAATATACTTAAATTGTGAAAATTCTTGATGAACCAAAAGCAATTCGATTGAAGATTATGGACTTTCTATCAAGAAGAGAGCATTCCTCTAAAGAAATCTATCAAAAAATGTCTAGAAAAGTAGAGTCTAAAGAAATGCTTTTAGAATCTATTAAAGAGTTAGAGCGAGATGGATTATTGAGTGATGAGAGATTTGCTGAGAGCTATTTTCAAAGTAGAAAAAGAAGAGGATTTGGACCACTTCGAATAAAGAGTGAATTAATTCAAAGAGGTGTAAAAGAAAATCTATTTTATTCTTTAGAAAAAGAAATTGATTGGTCCTCGAATGCTTTAGATGCATTAAAAAAGAAGCTGAATGGCAAAGTGCCCCAGGAGACAAAAGAAATCTTAAAATTAAAAAATTTCTTGAACTATAGGGGCTTTGAGTTTCAAGATATCGATAAAGCTTTCTCGATGCTTGATAAGGAAAATTTATAAAAGTCTACCCAGTTCAACTATACTAAACCCGACAAAATGAGTTACCAAGTTTTAGCTAGAAAATGGAGACCAAATGACTTTTCAGAAGTTGTTGGTCAAGAACATGTAGTTCAAGCTCTCTGTAATAGCCTTGACCAAAATAAAATTCATCAAGCTTTTGTTCTAAGTGGAACAAGGGGCGTGGGAAAAACCACAATAGCAAGAATATTGGCTAAAAGCCTAAACTGCGAAGTGGGATTAGATTCAAGGCCTTGCCATGAATGCTCCACCTGTTTATCTGTTGCTGAAGGAAGTTTTATGGATTTCCAAGAAATAGATGCAGCTTCCAGTAGGGGGGTCGATGATACAAAGCAACTTCTCGAGACGGTAATGCACATGCCAAGTTCGTCAAGGTATAAAGTTTACTTATTAGATGAAGTGCATATGCTCTCTATACAGAGCTTTAACATGCTCTTAAAGACCTTAGAAGAGCCTCCTGAGCACGTTATTTTTATTTTAGCTACTACATTGCCTGAAAAAATCCCTGCCACTGTCCTATCTAGATGTCTTCAATTCAATCTAAAAAATCTCACCAATAAACAACTCACCGATCGACTTTCCTTTATCTTGAAAGAAGAGAAAGTAGATTTTGATCAAATGGCTATAGAGCAAATTGCTAGAGCAGGAAGAGGGAGTCTTCGCGACTCGCTAACTATTACTGATCAGGCAATTGCTTTTTGCGAAGGAAAGCTTTCTGATTCAGAAGTGGCAGCCATGCTGGGAACTCTCCCTTCTGATAACGTCTTAAAACTTCTTAGAGATATTGCTGATGGTGATTCAAAGTCTTTGCTAGCTAGCCTAAATGAGATTAATCAATTAAGTGTTGATTATTTAAGATTGATGGATCTTTTACTGGAAACCATTCAATTATTATCTTTCGCCAAAGTGTCTCATGAAATATTGGAAGAAATTGATTTGAACAAAGAGGAAGCTTTAGCCTTATTGGATAATTTAACGGAAGAAGACCTTCAGCTTTTATATCAAATAGGTTTAATTGCTAAAAGAGATATGGAACTTGCTCCAAGTTTGTCTGGAGGTTTCGACATGGCTCTTTTAAGAATGGTCTCATTTATTCCTAATCAAACTGATCAAACTAAAAAAAAAGCTAATCCTTCGGAAATAGAGACCAAAGACGAAGGTCTTCAAAATCAAGAAAACAATCTAAAACATACAAAAAAAGTTATAGAGCCAATTACAACTATAGCGGAACAGTCTACTAATGAAGAAAATGAAGAGTTAAAAGATATAAATTTGGACATATCTGCAAAAAACTGGAAAACGATATTTGATCAACTCAATTTAGATCCAGGGACTAAACAACTCGCCTCACATTGTTACTTTGTCAGATCAGATGAAACGGTAATTTATCTATCAATACCTGAAGAGAAACTCAATGTTTTTAGTGGTAAACATAGAAAACAACTTCAAGACGCCTTAACTGAATTCTTCGATGTGTCCTGTAATTTGTTCCTAGAGACTGGTGACTTCTCTGAAGAATCACCTAATCAAATTAAAGAGGAAGAGAAAAAGAAAGAGCTAAAAAATGCTCAAAAAGCAATTGAAGAGGACCCTAATGTTAAAAGCCTAGTTGAAGCGTTTGGGGCGAAAGTAATTGAATCCTCTATAGAACCCAGAACAGAGAAGTGAGTAAAGTAAGTCCTCTTGTTGATAGTCTTATTGAGGCCTTTCAATGTCTTCCTGGCGTTGGCCCCAAGTCTGCTCAAAGAATGGTTTTGCATCTGTTGGAAAGAAACAGAAATGCAGGGCAATTACTGGCTAGTATTCTTGGTGAGGCACTAGAGTCAGTAGATAAGTGTACTATTTGCCGTATTTTTACAGAATCCTCTACTTGCCAAATTTGCCTTAATGAAAAAAGAAATAAAAAACAAATTTGCGTAGTTGAATCTGTTTCAGATGTATTTGCTATCGAACAAAGTAATCAATTTAATGGGCATTATTTTATCTTACATGGTCATTTATCACCTATTGATGACATAGGTCCCGATGAATTGGCATTAGATAGATTATTTTCTAGAGTAAAAAATGAAAATATTGAAGAAATTATACTTGCAACTAACTCTACACTTGAAGGCGAGACTACTTCACACTTTATTTTTGATAATCTTAAGGATATTCAACAACTTAAAGTAACAAAATTGG
>CALIUO010000040.1 GCA_938048695.1 uncultured SAR86 cluster bacterium | reverse complement strand
TTAAAAAGAGGATCAGAAACAAATACTAGCAAAGAACAAATTTCTATTGGTGATGTTGAAATTAATTTAGCTTCACATAGAGTTTTTATAAGTGGTCTTGAAATTGAACTTACTGCAAAAGAATTTGAATTACTTAAATACCTGGCGGAACGCAATGGAAGAATTCAAACCAGAGAGGTATTACTTGAACAAGTATGGGGTTATAACAATTCAGTAACGACTAGGACTGTGGATACTCATATTAAAAGACTTAGATCTAAAATCGGTGATGTTGGATTAAAAATAGAAACTGTAAGAGGTGTAGGTTACCGCTTTAATTACGTCGTATAATCTATGAATGGATATTAGATGGAGGATCTTCTGGTCTACTTTTCTGCTTACATCGATGACTGTTCTCAGTCTAGGATATTTACTCTTAGAAAGAACAGGTGATTATTTATTAGAACAATTAGACTCGGAGCTAACTTCTGAAGCAAAAGGTGCAATTTTTATACTTTCTAATCCGGAGTATGAAATTACCAGTTACCAAACACTTTCACGACAACTCTCAGATGCATATGGTTTTAGAGTTTCTCTTATCAAATCAAACGGAGAAGTCGTAGGCGACTCAGATGTCGAAGAGGAAGATCTTAGGAAACTGGACAATCATTACAATAGGCCTGAAATTCAAGCAGCTATTAATAATAATATTGGCAAAACGACTCGTTATAGTAATACCTTAAAAACAGATATGAGATATCTTGCTTTAGCATCAAATAAAGCAGGAGACATAAGCTTTGTTCGATTTGCCGTTCCACTATCTGAAATAGAAGCTACATTACTGGTTCTAGAAAATTCCGTATATGGCTTTTTGCTCGTATCCCTATTAATTGCTGTACTCTTAAGTTATTTATTGTCTAGATTTCTAACTCTTGAGTATATTGAATTAATATCAAGTGCCAGAAAATTAGCAAAAACAAGTGGCATGAAGGGATCGAAAAGAGCTGCGGTAGAGCAGATAAGTTCTAATTTAATAGAAATTCAAGGGGCACTTAAGAACGAATTCACTGCTATTACTAATGAAAGAAATCAGTTTGGAAATGCACTTGAAGAAATGGGACAGGGTGTAATTTCGATTAATAAAAATGGAATAATAGAATTAACCAACCCAGCTGCCAGTAAACTGTTAGGTCTAGATAATCTATCTGTAGGTGATTCTTTTATGGAAAAGGTCTCAATATCTGGGTTACAGGATCTAATACAAGAAACTACTTCTTCAGAACCCGGATTAGATGAGATAGAAATACACCATCCCTTTTATAGGGCTTTTATTGCTAGCGCCAGCTTTAATCCAGATACAGAAGAGTCATTACTCGTTTTTTCAGATATTACTAGAATAAAAAAACTTGAATCTGCCAGAAGTGACTTTATTGGTAACGTCTCTCATGAGCTTAGAACACCCATTTCAGTGCTTCTAGCTTCATCAGAGACTATTCTTAATGCTGACATAAAAAAAGAAAAAGATCTAAAACAGTTTATTAAAGCTATACACCGAAATTCTGAAAGACTAAAAAATTTAGTAGATGATCTTCTGCACTTATCGCGCATAGAAGGTGGCAGTCTTAATATGAATATCGAGAAGATAAATCTTGATCACATAGTTGAATCAACCATATTAAATTTAGAACAAGAAGCACTAAAGAAAAATATAAAAATTGAATCTCTGGTCGATAATAGAATTGAGGTGTTATCGGACTTTATTTCCTTGGATATTATCATCTCTAACTATTTAAATAATGCAATAGCTTATTCTCCGAATTATTCAAAAATCTTAATTACAGCAGAAGAGGTAGATGAAAGGATAAAGTTATCTGTTAAGGATGAGGGAGAGGGAATACCTGAAAATTATAAAGATAGAGTTTTTGAAAGATTTTTTAGAGTTGATAAAGGAAGGTCTCTGAACCAGGGTGGTACTGGGCTAGGGTTATCCATAGTTAAAAATTTAGCTTCAACTCTTTCTTGTCCAGTTGGGGTAGAAAATCTAGAGCCAAATGGGGCATCCTTTTGGATAGAACTAGATAAATCAACTTAATTTATTATGAAGATATTCATAAGCCAGGGCATCACAAATTCCCCAATCTATTGCGAAAAGCTTATTTATATTTGAGTGCTCTAAAATATAAGAAAAAATATCTGAAGCGGGTACAATTACATCTGCTCTGTCTTCAGCAAGACCATATAGATTTACTCGATCAATAATTTTCATCTTAGACAAATTATTTCTTATTTCTTCAAATTTCTTAAGTTCTAAAGGACTATATTTTTGTAATTCAAGAATCTTAAAAATTCTCCTTATATTGCCACCTATACCCACTAAAGCGTCTGCATTATTTTCTTTAACAACACCCAAAAACGCTTTTAACTTTTCCCATTCTTCTGGGCTGTCTTTACCCTTCATAATTCTTACAGCACCAAGATCAAATGATTCATAAAACTCCTCTGAGGCATTGCGCATATAAATTTCTGTGCTGCCTCCTCCAACATCAACATAGATAGGGTGATTCAGGTTTTCAATTTTTCTTGTATTCGCATCTCTAAGGTAATAGGCCTCTTGTTTACCGCTTAATATATTAACGGATGTCTGACAGGCTTCTTCAATCTTGCTGCATACTTCAATTCCATTGACCGCATTCCTAGT
>CALIUO010000039.1 GCA_938048695.1 uncultured SAR86 cluster bacterium | reverse complement strand
CAATGCTTCATCGATATTTGCAACTGACATTTGATAGGTATCTTTACTGCCCACACCAAGATTTGCGGAGGATCCTACGGCATCTCTAAATGGACCGTAAAATTTTGAACTATATTTTGCCGCATAAGAAAGAATAATCGTGTTAGCAAAGTTATTAGATTCTAGAGAATCTCTGATACCGGATATCCTTCCATCCATCATATCTGAAGGAGCAACCATGTCTGCTCCAGCTTTCGCAAGAGTGAGGGCTTGTTCTACGAGCAGAGAAAGACTCTTATCGTTTTCAACATATCCATTCTCATCAAGCACACCATCATGCCCATGTGAAGTGTAAGGATCTAGAGCAACATCTGCTATCACGGCCAGTTCAGAGTTTTTCTTGATTTGCTTTATGGCAGTGCATACTAAATTATCTTCATTTAATGATTCGCTTCCTGTCTCGTCTTTTTTTTCAGGATTGATGACAGGGAAGATAGCAACCGCCTTTATTTTATTGTTCTGTATCTTTTCTATTTCTTCATCTAAAGCATTAAGTCCGTACCTGCAAATCCCCGGCAAAGAATCTATATTTTCTAATCCATCTAAATCTTCCTTTACAAATATAGGTTGTATTAAGTCATTTACAGATAAGCTATTCTCTGCCACTAAACTCCTTATGGACGAAGTAAACCTAGTTCGTCTTAATCTTGAATGAGGGAATTTTCTTGATACGTTCATACTAATTGAATTAAGAATTCTGCATTATACCTTAGGCGAATCGGGTATTTTATCTTATCTTATTGTTTACGGCTTCAAGCCAGCTATCGAAGTCTAGAAAGGGTACAACTTCTGGAACAGTCTTTTGTATGGATTTGAAAGTCTTTCCTAGTCCGCAAGCATGTTTTCTATTTTTAAGCTCAGGATATTTACTTGTTGCGATTTCAAATGAACTTGTACTCATCCAATAGAAGTAATCACACTCCAAAAGTCTTTCAGATATATCTAGGGCCTTTAATTCGTAAGTTGCTAAAATTTGTTTCCCTTCATCGTCATTGTCCTTGTGTGTCACTTTCAGCCAGCTGATGTTTTCAAACAAACTTTCTTCAGGAGAATTATTTTCACCAAGACTATCTGAGGTTCCATTAACCCAATACCCTTTTTTTGCTAGAGACTTCCAAGTATCTGTACCACTTGTCCAGATGATATTCGAGTCATCTATGAGGCCAGAATCTTCGATAGCATTCGATCTACTGATATAGATACCCTTATTTTTGGTATTCTTCAAGGCCTCCTTAGAATCGACAATTGGTTCTCTTTCAAAGAACTTCTGCTCTTCTTTATTGCTCGGAAAATAATTAGAGTTATTTATAGAATCAAAATAGTTAATATCGTTATTTTGAAGTGACCTTTTGGACAACTCTTTTCCATCTTCAGTCTCACCTTTCACAGTCAATAACTCATTAGTTTCAAGGATTTCATGACTGACACCTATCTTTTGATGACATCCACCACCATAAGATTTCAATAAAGTTCTTTCTATCTCTACTGAATCAAAAATTTCCTTATTTGAAATAGTAGAAATAATTTCTTTTACCATTTCATCTTCTTGCCTAGCTTCTATAGCTAGTGCACCTTGGGCAGCAGCACATGGATTTTGCGATAAGGGCAGCACCATCCATTTAAGGTTTTTTTGCATATCAAGCAGAGAGTTTCTTTCATCTTCGAATTTGCCACTCTTATCTTGTATGAATCTATCAATAGCTGCCTTAGCAACAACAAGTCCATCTTCACTGCCTTCAAGTAGCTTAGTTAGCCTGGTGTGAATATTGCCCCTTACATCATCGAAATTAATTTTGGTTTGAAATGGAAGTGCTGATGGTAAAAAGCTTGAAAGGTTTTTCTCTCTTCTAGGAGAAGAACTCAAAATTGTAAGATTTTTTTTGCCAATACTATCCTTTTTTAAAAAGATCATGTCCCGCATATCTGCTCGATCAATTGTTCCAAGTATTGCCGTGCCTTGTTCCATTTCAACTGGCAGATCCTTCCATGAATGCACGGCGATATCAGCAACTCCATTCATAAGATCGTTTCTGATGTCATTGGTGAACACTCCTATGTCAGGCATTTTATTAAGAGGAGTATTTAAGTCTTCATCCCCAAGGGTTTTTTTATATATATGTTCAATTTCAATCTGTGGAAAAAATTGGGAGATTCTCTCAGACACAAGATGAGCCTGTATCCTTGCAAGAGGGCTTTTTCTTGAGACAATTTTTAAGGTTTTCAATTTAAAACTAAATGAGAATAATTCTTAAGAACCCACACTAATCAGTAACGTTTTATAATGGCGCCCTTTTAAAGTCTGATTATATTAACTTTTATCAATAATTAATTCATGAACTATAAAAAATTCTTCTCGGACGAGTTAGTTTCACTTAAATCTCAAGGCTTATACAGAAAGTTTAGAGCTATAAATAGAAACAAATCTAGCTTTCCAAAAGCAACCGAGAGATTTGAAGGTAAAGAAAGAGAAGTTGAAGTTTGGTGCAGTAATGATTACTTAAACTTGAGCCAACATCCGGAAGTAACCAAGACCTCTATTGAAGTTATAAATGAACTTGGTACCGGATCAGGTGGAACAAGAAATATCTCAGGCACTTCTACATATCACGTAGATCTTGAAAGACTCCTTGCTGATCTTCATAGAAAAGAATCGGCACTTCTTTTTCCATCAGCGTATACAGCAAATCAATCAACTCTTTGGACTCTCTGCAAAAATATGGAGGGCATAGAAGTTTTTTCTGATGAGTTAAACCATGCTTCATTGATTCAAGGTATAAAAAATGCCGATGTTGAAACTCATATATTTAGACACAATGATACTGAGCATTTGGAAGAACTTTTAAATACTGCAAATGCAAATACACCGAAACTTATAGTCTTTGAGTCTCTTTATTCTATGGAGGGATTACGTTCTCCATTACAAAAAATAATCGACATCGCCAAAAAATACAATGCTCTAACTTACTTGGATGAAGTCCATTCAGTAGGTTTGTATGGTCCTGAGGGTAGAGGTATAACTGCAGAAAAAGGACTCGAAGATGAAATAGACATTATCAACGGTACATTATCCAAATCCTATGGACAGATGGGCGGTTATGTTGCCGCAAATGCAGACATAATCGATTACATCAGAAGTTTCGCACCTGGATTTATTTTTACTTCCTCAATGAATCCCTCAATAGCCGCTGCTTCAATTACAAGCATCAAGATAGCCATGTCATCTGAAGATCTTCGAGAAAATATAAGAACTAATTCTGATCGAATTAGAGCAGGCTTAAGAGAACTGCAAATACCTTTTCTAGAGAATGACAGTCACATAATACCGATTCATCTTTATGACCCCAGACTTTGTAAAGAGGCAGCTAACCTGCTCCTAGAAAAGCATGGAATATACATTCAGCCCATTTTTTATCCAACAGTTCCAAAGGGCGATGAAAGATTCAGAGTGACTATCACTCCTCGCCATGAAGCAAGCGATATAGATCATTTCTTAGATGCCCTTGATGATGTTTGGAAGCAAATGGATCTTAGACGATCCGATTCAGCTGAAGAAGAAAAGTCGCCTGTATCTAGAATCTACTAATTAAAGATCTCCTTTAGCCCTTACTTCGCTTTGATCAATGGTGAACTGTTCTCCATATCTAGCTTCCAGTTTCTTTTGATTCTCTGAAATAACCTCCACAGGGTCTAGGTCTAATGCCATACAGGCAGTAACCCAGTACCACATAACATCTCCCAGTTCTCTTTTCATATGAAAGATATTGTCTTCATCGGCAGGCTTACCTTGAAGTATCATTTTCTTTACTATCTCGACAAATTCTCCAGTTTCGCTGCCTAATCCAAGTGCAGCCGTTAAAAGGCGCGGAGTATCAATTGGTGAATTTTCCTGAATATTATCCAAAGATTTTTTTAATTCATCTATT
>CALIUO010000038.1 GCA_938048695.1 uncultured SAR86 cluster bacterium | reverse complement strand
GTACATACCTTTCGCATAGAAGCTTGTATCTAGTTCAGCTTCGATTCCATCCACTGTGTCATCTTGAATACCTTGAGCTAATGTAAACTCAAATGCAAAATTTTCATTGACTCTGTTTCCAACGGTAAGCTCAAGAGCTCCTAGAGATAATTCGTCTCCATCATCTTCATCGCTAATATTTCCATAACCTACTCCCCAATAAACATCTGCATAAGATGAGACTGAAAAGACTACAAATAACATTGTAATGATTTTTTTCATAAATTTTTTCTCCAATTAACTTCATCTTCTGCTCATATGATCTATTTGTCTACTTAATTCGAAGTATCTAAAATTATTTATTGTCCTTCTTATGGCTTCTTGCGAACCTCATAAACATATCAATTTCTATTAGTTCTTCTTGTGGTTCAGGTTCAAATCCTATCGCCTGCTCCATTTCAGCAGGATGGATAATTAACCTAATTTTCTTTTGAATTTTCTGCTTCTAGTAAAACTACTTCTGGTACCTTAAAACTGCCTTTTTCTAAAGTCCAAATATTAGAGATTTGATCTGTTGAGAGTCCAGAATATAAATGAGGGAAGGCACTTCTCCTTTTGCCTTTGTTTGGATAGGGCTCTTCAAATTTTAATTTGCTTTGATCTATCTTTGCTAAGTCAAGTTGAAGAAGAAGAACCACATCTGAATCCTGAAAGAAAAAAGAAAGTGTAATAGCTAGTTGTGAGGCTGTAGAAAGATGAATAAAACCGTCTTTGTTATCTAAGTCAGTAATTATCTTTCCTGTTTGTAAAGCTGAGTCCCATTCATCTTCTCTTAATATCTTATAAACATTATTTGTCATTTTAAATTCTTTCTCGGATTGGATGGTGTCTTGAGGACTTGCAATTACTAGAAATACCGTGAAGAAGCCTGTGAATAAAACTAGGCTATTCTTTATTCGAGAATTCTTCGGGTTCCTCATTCAACTCACCGTAATCTAAAATAGGAGCAGCATCTATTTCTTCTGCTCCAATAAATTGAGCTACCCTTTGTAAGCAAGAAACTATCATGCTTTGTTCCCAATCATTCAAACTCGAAAACTGTTCTTTAAATTTATCTTGCAAAACATCAGGAGAAGACTCAAGAATTTTGAAACCCTTCTCAGTCATATTCAAATATTGGATTCTTTTATCGTTAATACCTCTTTCTCTTGTTATTAAATCATTAGAAAGTAATTTGTTAATTACAGTAGCAATGGTCGTATGTCTTAAGGTTGTAATGTAAGAAATATGACTGGGAGTTGTATGTTTTTTATTCGCAATGATCTGCAGAACAATGTGTTGCGTAGGAGTAAGTTGTGATTTTTTGGCTAAAGAAAGAGAATTAATTTCAGTAGCTCTCATTACTCGCCTAATTGCAACTAAAGCTTCTTCTAAATGGTTATCTTCCATAAATATCTTTCATTTTTTGCGGATCATACACTTCTATGTAGACTCCTCGCAATAAACTAATTGTTGCAGCAATTAAAATAAAAATAAAAGGTAAAGCCATTGATATGGCTCCTGATTGAATTGCCGATAGTGCGTAAGAACCACCCCCTACTAGCAAAACGACTGCTATTAAACCTTGAATAATTGCCCAAATTACTCTTTGGATTCTAGGTGTATTGTCTTTCCCACCCGAAGTTATTGTATTAATAACTAGTGATCCTGAATCAGAGGAAGTAACAAAAAACAGCACCAACATGCATAAAGCAAACAAACTTGTAAAGGTTGGAAATAAGAGGTTATCCAGCATATAGAAAAGTACTAGAGAAATATCACTGACAGGTTTACTGAGTTCGCCTATTCCTTCTTGAAATTGAAAAATCGCAGTCTCACCAAAAGAAGAGAACCATACTAAACAAAATAAAAGAGGTGCGAACATAACCACAGATAAAAACTCTCGTATGGTTCTACCTTTGGAAATACGCGCTATGAACATACCAACAAAAGGAGACCAGGAGATCCACCAAGCCCAATAAAAAATAGTCCAGTCACGATACCATTGTTGGTCATCTGGTCTACTCCAATTACTAAGTCGAGTTATATCTTGGAAATAAGCTACTAAATTTTCTCCGTAAGAGGAAATGATTTGATAAGTAGGACCAGCTAAAACTACAAAACTTAATAGAAGCAAAGCCAATCCTATATTGATATTGCTTAAAACTTTTACTCCTTTAGCAAGACCTTGATAGACAGAAAAAATGGCGACTGTAGTAATAAAAATAATAACTAATGACTGACTTAATAAAGTATTGGGTATGTCAAATAAATAATATAAACCAGAAGATGCTTGTTGAGCCCCCAATCCCAAAGAAGTTGCCAAACCAAATAAGGTAGCGAGTACCGCAATGATATCAATCACATCGCCCTGCCATCCCCAAATCTTATCGCCTAATAGAGGGTAAAATATAGATCTAATCGTTAAAGGTAGCTTCCAGTTATAACTAAAGAAAGCAAGTGATAATCCTATGATTGCATAAACAGACCAGGCGTTAATTCCCCAATGAAAAATAGTTGCACTAAAAGCCAACCTATAAGCCTCTTCAGACTCGGGTGTGACATTTAAGGGTGTTCCAAAAACACCTGTATAGTATGAAAGGGGTTCAGCAGCGCCATAGAAAGTCATGCCTATTCCAACACCTGCAGCAAACAACATACAAACCCAAGACAAAAAACTAAATTCAGTGGCTGAATCTTTTCTACCTAGCCTAATCTTTCCAAAAGGAGACATAATCAAAAAGAATATAATTACAGTAAATGCTGACATTGAAACTGTGAATAAAGTATCAAAACGAGCTACAACAAAATTTCTAGTATCTGAAAGCAATTGATTAGAAGCTTCAGGATAAACTAGAACTAGGCAAGAAAAGATTATTGCAAGGCCAGAGCTAATAAAAAAAACTGGAGAATTAATATCTAACCCAAGGAATGTAATGTTCTTCCTGGCTTTTACTTCTAAAGCAATATTATCTAAGTCAGCATTCATAAAAATATCCTATTTATTGATATATGCTACATCTTCAGGCTTGAGAAGATCTTCATCCAGAACATTAAGAAGTGGTTTTAGATATTTAGCATAAGGTTTCCATCTTTCCATACCGTCTTTATTAACAGGCTTTCTCACTTGCTCGGAACTAGCTGTTCTAACAGACCTGTCTGTTTTATAAAAAGATATACATTCCTCTTCAAATGGTATTCCGATGAACTCGAGCATTCTTGTGACTTGACCTTCAAGATCTTCAACTACATCTTCATTATTTACCTTTAGTATTTTGCCTGGTAAAACTTCATCCCAATGATTCATCAATTTGACATAACTATTGTAGTAACTTCCAGCTTCCTCAAGACCATATGTAAATTCTTGTCCTTGTGCAAAAAGTTGCTTAAACATGCTAAAGCAGCAATCTAGAGGATATCTTCGGGCATCAATAATCTTTGCATTTGGCATAATTAAATGAATCAATCCAATGTGTCTAAAATTATTTGGCATTTTGTCTGTGAACATAGGAGCATCTTTTCTATGCATCCTAGTATCATCAATAAAATTTTTACCAAACGTTTCTCTTTGCTCTAATGTTAAGGATTCCATGCTCTTAGGATAGTTACCTTCCTTACCGTAGATATCGTCCCCCCTAAGACTTTGAGCCATTGCAAGTATATTTGGCAGTTCTAGTGTTCCATCAATCATAGAGTGAGAAGCAAGTATTTGCTCTATGAGAGTTGATCCTGCCCTTGGTAGACCTAAGATGAATATAGGATCTTTTGTTTCGTGACCTCCATTTCCCAAATCTTTAAAAAAATTCTTACTGCATATATCTATTTGTGCCTGAAGTTCATTATCCATTCTTTCTATAGAATAAAGACTTTGATCTCTCTTAATGCTATTTCCTCTTTCAAGATGATAAAAGGCCTCCTCATAGTCACCTGCAGTTTCGCAACCTTGCGCAAGAGCAAAGTGAAAGTAGGCCTTGTCTTGTAGTGATAAATCTATTCTTTCAACCTGAAATCTCATATTGTTGAGTTCATCATTAGTAAAAGTATAAGTTTTTAAATTGGCTAATGAGAAAAAAGCCTCGCCATGATCTTGTTTGATCTTGTAGGCTGATTTATAGCTTTCAATGGCTTTATCTGTCTTACCTAGTGTTTTTTGAGCATGTCCTTTAGCAGTGAATGAGCTAAAGTTATATGGATTTTTTTCTAGAATATCTTCTAATATTTCAATCGCTTCCTCATGACCACCATTTTGCATAATTTCACTTGCTTTGAGAGCCTGATAAAGTTGATTATCTGGATATTGAGAACATAAAATTTCAACCTGTTCCATCGTCTTTGTAAATTTTTGTTTTTTTCTTAAAATCGATGCAAATTTTAGTCTGAGATCACCATCATTTGGTTCAAATTCAACAGCCTTCTCAAGTAAAAACTCTGCGTCATCAAAATAACCTAATCGATTTGCAATATCGGAGAGTAAAGACATAGCATATGTATGAGTGGGATTTTCTTTAAGAAAAGCTCTACATTTTCTTTCAGCTAAACCTAATCTTCCTTCATTTAATATTTGGTTTATATATAAAAGTGAGCTAGGAAGTGATCTTAATTTTTCAAGTTGATTGAGGACATGATTTGCTGCAGCTTGATTATTGTCTTCTAAATAGTAATCATATATAGAATTCCATGAAGCAATCAAAGCAGGATTATGTTCACAAGCCTGCCTATAATGTCTGATTGCATTCTCTTTATTTCCCATATCTCTATTGAGATGTGCCAATTCTTGATAAGCCCTTCCCATATCAGGAGCTTTTAATAAAAGCCTTTCTATATATATCTTTGAATCATCAAAATTTTTAAGGTATCTAGAAGAAACTGCAGCAAGATACAAACTATCGATATTTGTAGGATGGTCCTTGAGAATAATATTGAGCAAAGAAATTGCTTCTTGAAATCTATTGTCTTTAACAGCCTGAGTGGCATCACTCAGATCTACTGAGAGATTAGCGTCATCAACATTTAGTTTATCTTCGTTCATTTTTAGTTAATTTTAAAGCGGTCAAGGTAGCTTTATCTTTAAGCAAAAAGGGAGCCTAAGCTCCCTCTTTATTTTGAATGCACAACTTAAAAGTTATATTTATATCTCAGACCCATAGTTCTTGGTCTGACATAGGAAACACGGAATCTATCGTAAACAAAATTATTACTAATTTGTGCTCTCTTATCAGTTAAATTATCAATATAAATTTCAGCTACCCATGCCTCATTACTTATCCCAGCTCTGATATTAGCCATGGTGTAACTATCTTGTTTAGCCTTATTGGGTTCGATAATATCTGAAAAGCTTTCATCTGACATATTTACTTGCCCTTGGATATGACCAAGATTGCCTGATGAGAGTCCCCATTCATATCTGGCTGCTACATTAGCCTGAAACCCAGGAGCGAAAGCTAGATCTTTTCCAGCCACGACATCACTAGTTGTGAGTGACTTTTCGATTTCAGTATTCAATAATGAGAAGGCACCAGATAACATCAAGCCATCTACAGCTGGATAATAAATAAAGTCTCCTTCTAGTCCCATAATCTCTGCCTCTGCAGCATTATCTGAAAAGAATAAATTGGCAATACTGGGGTCAAATATAGTTGTCTGAAGTCCAGAAATATCTACCATAAATACGCTCCCATTAAATCTCAATCTTCCATCCTGTAAAACAGTTTTCCAACCAAATTCATAATTTGTAACTTCATCAGAATCAGTTACAGGTCGAACAGTATATGATCCATCTGGAGTTGACTGACCGGCTGGTCTATTTAATAAGCCAGGTCTAAAACCTTCTGACCAAGTAACATAGTACATAACATCGTCTGATTTGTTCCAAGAAAGGGTTGCTTTTCCTATGACTCCATCTGATTCAGCTTTATCAGGATAATTTAACTCATCTATAAATGGATTGCCTGTAATAATTCCAGGTTCATTAAATGCTGCAGACAAATTAGTACCGAATCTTTGCTGGTCTCCACCTTCAAAGCCTGTGCCAAAAGAAGCATTCGCGCTGCCCTCCAGATCAGTTTCAATATCGTACCAACGGGCTCCTAAGGTCAACTCTATGGTTTCAGTCATATCGATGCTCAATTCTCCAAAAACGCCCCTTTTTTTATCCGTTCTTTTAATATCATTAATAAACATCACTGGTGGCATATAAGGACCTCTCCCTGAACTCCATCCTTGTGCAGCATACTGCTTAGATTTGAGGACTCCTTTGCTGAGAAGAGCTTGATAACCATATACAGAAGTGTCTGTAAGGACATGATTCACCCCCCATCCAACATCACTCACTAGTGCACCAGGATAAGTAAACTTATTGTGTTCTAATAATTCTAGATCACTCATAAAGACACCAGCGGTAAGACTCATACTATCGTTGATAGGAGTATTTATTCTGATTTCATGAGTTTTAACTTCAGAGTCGGTAAGTGAATCAACGTACATATTTGGAGCACCGCAGTCTCCATAAGGTTTGCCTAAGTATGCGTCGGGAACTCCCTTACCAGTTGAAGAAGTTGGGTAAGATACATAATAGTCGCAAATATAATAAGGCAGATATTGACCAACAAATAGGTAGTCTGTGTAGTCAATAGTTTGTTCTGAATTTCTGTCTGTGTAAGCACCTGCATAAACTATTTCTAAATCACCTATTGAACCTTCGATAGTTAAACTCATATTGTCGAATTCATCATCCAAAGTGTCATCATGATATCTTTGTACCTCTAGATCACCTAATGTCGGATCCGCAAAGAATACTCCATCTGTCTCAATGGTTTGATTTGCATAAGTTGCTAAAGCACTCCAGCTATCATTGATTTCGTGGGCTAGACTCAGTCTGTAACCTTCGTAAGAAGCTTCGTTTACATCATTTTTAACAATGGCATTGGCGCTTGGCATTAAGACTCCAGTGAGATCTGTATCATCAGCTTGGAAACCATTTCTAGCAGCAGAAACAGGCAACCCATTAGCTCTAACAGTACCGGAAGGTCTGAAACGAGCTGATTGACTTATATCAACTGATCCAGCAACTTGATCTATATAACCACCTTTTCTATCTCTATAAGCAACAAACCTAGCAGCAGTAGATTCACCAAGTGGTATATTCGTTACTAATTCTGCTTTATCTCCGTTTTCGCCTTCAGCCATGCTTCTAGATTCAAACTCAACATTAGCTGATTTTTCGCCTATCACAGGTTTGTTTGTAATCATTCTTACTACACCAGCTTGAGAGCTTGCTCCAAAAAGAGTTCCTTGAGGGCCCTTTAAAACTTCTATACGACCTATATCGGCAGCATAAACATCTAAGTTTCTTCCAGGTTGAGCTAGGGGTTGCTCATCTAAATAGAAAGATACGTTTGGTGCCAAACCACCTACTCCTGCAGTTGTGAGGTTAGGTGTTGTTGAAGCAAGGCCTCTAATATAAATAGTACTTGTTCCAGGTCCAGCTCCTCCAGCAGTGACACTCGGTAGTTGTAATAAATAATCCTCGAATACATTTACACCTAGCTCTTCTAAAGAACTTTCTCTGAGAGCTGATACTGATAAAGGTACATCTTGTAAGCTTTCTGCTTTCTTTCTTGCTGTAACTACAATTTCTTCAACTGCGGCTTGTGAAAGAACATAGCCACTGAATGCCGAGGCATTTAACAGAACGAGAGTTGAAAGATAAAAAGTTAACTTTTCACGAATTTTGCCAAACATTGTTGGTCTCCCCTATAAGCAAATCTGCTTAAAATAATTTAAATTACTACG
>CALIUO010000037.1 GCA_938048695.1 uncultured SAR86 cluster bacterium | reverse complement strand
CTTCTTCGTACATGATGGGTATAAACACCACAAATCTTGCAAAAGAAGTGTTTTGCTATTTTTTTGTTCCATTCATAGAGGTGCAAATTACTGTGCCCACTTTGAAGTGTGAAGTGATCTTTACTGATTGGCTTCATGATGATTGCTTTCTTGAGGCATAACGTGCAGTTGCACTGATAAAGCTCTTCGAGAATCTCGTCTGCAAAAAAGCTAAATCTGACCTCTTTACAATGGCAAGATCCGTAGTATTCAGTCATTAAATATGCCCTGCCTGGCCTCCATCAACCTCAATGGAAGTACCGCTGATGTACGAAGCTGCTTCGGAACACAAAAATGTGACTAAAGATGCTACTTCTTCTGAAGTACCATATCGCCCAACTGGCACTGAAGTTCCATTTGCCTTGATGACATCCTCCATATTGCCACCAGTGGCTTCAGCAATTTCTGTTGCAGCCCTCTCCCACATAGCGGTATGAATTAGACCAGGAAGAACCGAATTAATAAGCACTCCATCTGATCCATATTTTTTTGCCAATGATTTTGATATTGAAATCATAGCTGCTTTAGTAGCTCCGTAATCAATTAATGCTGCATTAGGATATTTTCCTGCCGAACTAGAAATCATAACAACTCTACCCCATTTATTTTCTCTCATAGCAGGGAGAAATGCCCTAGTGCATCTTACAGCCGACAAAAGATTAAGTTCGTGTAATTCTTGCCAATCTTCATCGGTCATATATAAAAAATTTCTAGAGGGGGAAGCGCCAACATTATTAACTAAAATATCAACTGAACCTTCAGATAAAGTACCATCTATAAAGGCTTGTGTTGACTCTTTGTTACCCATGTCAGCAACAAAACCCTTTATAGAGCCATTATTTACTTCTAAAGATGCTAACTTCTGAACCGACTCTTCTGTACGAGCACAAAAGAAAACATCGGCTCCGTGCTCTGCAAGCATCTTAACTGTTGCCTCACCGATACCTAAACTTGCACCAGTTACAACTGCCTTTTTACCACTTAGATCTAAATTAATCATATTACTCTCCTAATATTAAATTCATTTTTGTATTGCCTCTATCATACCTATCATCATCATTAAGTTCATTTAATACAAAGCCAGATGAGAGGTATAGATTTAAGGCAGGCTTCAATGCATCATTGGTAATTAAGAAAACCTCATTCGCTTTTTTTTCTACTGAGAAGTCTATACAACGTCTTAATAATTTTTTTCCAATACCAAGTCCTTGAAAGTTTTTTGCAACAGCCATTTTTGCTAACTCATAAACGCCTTTACTTGTTGGAATCATTGCTGCAGTACCGACTACATCATCATTCAAAATTGCAAAAAAAATCTCTCCTCCCTTTTCCATTACATAAGACTCAGGATTTTGAAGAGTTTTAAGATCTTCTTCTTCCATCACGAAATATTCCTCTATCCATTGTCTGTTGAGGTATTCAAATTCTGATTTGTAATCTAGCTTAAAAGGAACTATTTTTAGGTTATCCATTGAGAGAGTCCAAATATATTTGGAAGGCTTTACTTCCATTTGCTACATTCTTGTTCCAATCCTCAGATGCACTTTCGTTAGCTTCATCACTAATATATTTGAAACAAAAGTAATTAATTTCTTCTTTTAAGCAAAGCTTTGCAAGTGCGTAAGCTTCCATATCATATAAATCAGTTTTGATTTCTTGGTTTGTAGTAACAAAATTATCTCCTGTACCGCAACTCAACCCTGGCCTATCAAAAGCAATATCATTTATGTCATCATTAAGAGTTACGCCAAGAGGGAGTCCTATATCTCTTAGATCCATATCTCTCTGCTTGAAGGTGGTCACTTCATGCAGGCCCTTTAAATCACTCCTTGAAGAACCAGCAGTTCCAAAATTTATAATATTAATCGGTTTATCTTCACTCAACGCTCGATAGACAGAAATTAAAGCATTCACTTTTCCAATTCCTGTATAGACAATCCTCCATCCATTCGCTTGCTCAGAACTGAATTCCTCTTCCATTGCAACCGCAATGAGGGTATTTTCTTTTGTTAAACTAGTCTTCATAACTTATAAGACTGATAATGGGTATATCGAGTTTAGATGAACCCTTAAGAGACTTCAATTCTATGACAACAGCCCCTCCTTCTACTTTTGCACCAAGAGACTCTAATAATTCTTTAGAGCATTGCATTGACCCCCCTGTTGCTAATAGATCATCTACAATCACTATTGATTTACCCGCTAGATCTTTTTTTTGGACGGTTAGTGAATTACTGCCGTATTCTAGCTCATAGCTTTTTTCGATAAGCTCTCCAGGAAGCTTGTTAGGCTTTCTTATCATTAACGCACCGAGACCCAAGTGCTCTGCGACTAAAGTACAAAATAAAAAACCTCTAGCATCTATACCTGCAACATAATCAGCATTAAGAGGTTTAATAGTTTCTACAAAGCGATCTTTTAATAGACTTAACGCTTTAGGTTCAGCCAACAATGGGCTGATATCTCTGAACAGAATTCCTTTAGAAGGAAAATCAGGGTAACTCTTAATCCATTTCTTGAGATCTTCCATAAATTCACACTCTTTTTAAGAAGGGTAAAAAAGCGATATTTAAAAGCAAATAAATAAGCAAGACATTAAAGAGAAGAATTTCGGGACTAAAAGTATAAAGGTAACAAAGACCAATAGAGATTATTCCTAACTTCGTATATTCCAGTTTTATTATCTTTTCAGCATCCAACCATTTTGCTGTGCAATACATAGAAAAAATAACCACGCAAAGGAGAACGACACCATGATCATAATCCATATTTTTATCTGCAAAAAGGACTACAGCCGCGTATGTCATGCATAAGAATTGCATGAGTGCATAGATTTTTGTAGATAATGAAACTACAGGATCATGCTTCTCAAATTTTTCATGAGCAAACTTTTCCATAGATGAACCTTCAGTAGATCCGTTTGGTGACCAGCCAGTTTTTGCAGTTAAAACATTATAAAAATTTTTAAAAGAGATAGAGAAAGTAAGATCTTTTAGAATTTTCTGATAAATATGGATATTTGCCTTTACAGGATCAAATGTCTTAATTGCCCCTCTTATCCCATAAACACACTCTTGATCATCTTGTTCTTCTTTAAAAGTAGAAAAAAGACGATCCCAAACTATAAAAACTCCACCGTAATTTTTATCTATATAAATATCATTCTGAGCATGATGAACACGATGATTGGAAGGAGTGACAAAAAATAATTCATACCACCCAAGTTTAGGTATGTGTCTAGAGTGAACCCAAAATTGATAAATCAAATTGATAGATGCTACTGATACCATAACATATGAAGGAACACCGATTAAAAATAGAGGAATATAGAAAATCCAGGAAATAAAAAATCCCGTTCCGGTCTGCCTTAATGCAGTAGATAAATTGTATTCTTCACTTTGATGATGGGCCACATGCGATGCCCAAAAAATTTGTCTCTCATGACTTATTCTATGAAACCAATAATAAACAAAGTCATAGGCAATAAAAGCGAAGATCCAAGTAATCCAGAGATCGCTATCCATACGCCAGAGAGCAAAGTGTGTTTCAATTTGATAATAAATATAGCCACTAAAACCAATCTTGAGGATTCCACTTGTGCCTCTCAAGGATCCCATAAAAAGACTACTTATTGTGTCATTCAATCGATAAGTATTATTATTAATTAGTTTCCCGTAAGCTAATTCTAAAATTAAAGCCAATAAGAAAAAGGGTACTGCAAGTTCAACGTAGTCCATATTTACATTTCATACCAGTCTAGATAAGAACCCATGACATCTGAAAATTCTTGTTTGTTACAGAGAAATTTAAAGTGTTTGAAAGTTAATGGGTACTCGGTTTGGAAGTTTTTACTGATAAGGCTTAAGTTCTTGCTTTCCAGCTGTTGCAGATAGTGACCCTCTCTCAGGAATTGTGCAAATTCACAGGCAAAAGATATATCCGCAATAGTTAACTGATCTCCAGCAATGAAGCTAGAAAGAGATAAAGATTTTTCTAAGCCATCTAAATAAAACTCATATGCAGCCTTAGTTCTCTCGTAAGTATATTGAGTAATATCTTCAAGCTCTAAAAGATAAACCTGAAATTCTCTTGAGAAAACAAGATTAGCATCCAAAAAACTGTCTATTCGAGATGTTAAATTAATGTCATCGCCTCCATAGAGAGATTTGTCTTTACATTCCCTAGCAACCGCTCTCAAAATACTATTTGATTCAAATACTCCAAGTCGCTCATGACCAATAAATCCAGCTGGAACTGTCCCGAAAGGATGTTGTTCTATGAATTCATCTGTTTTGTAAAGAGAGCCTTTGAAGCCTCTTTTGCTTTTAATTTCGAATGATTTAAGTTCGGATTTATCTTCTTCTGATATTGGTTTGGCATCAAAATCCCATAACCAATTAGGCATATTATTAGGCTTATCCCCAACAACCTCTATGTCTATACCACCTATTTTTGCAGTAATAATCGACTTCCAAACCCTAGGGTTAGGAAGATAAGAAAATATCCTTATCTTGCTCAAAGTTTATTGAGTCTCTATGGCTTTTTTAAAAGCAGGTCTTGCTTCTAGTTTCTCTACATATGCTTTTATATTGCTCATTTCGTCTGAAACACAACCTAATCGATTGCTCATGAAACAAGAATGTCCAAGCATGATATCAGCACCTGAAAAATCGCCTATCAAATAATCTTTACCTTCTAGATTTTCATTAACAGGCTTCAAGGCATTGGTAAGAAGTCTTTGTGCTTGGCCTAAAACTGTCTCATCTCTTCTTTCAGGTGGGAGAATGACAGTATGCACAACAATCGTATTCATAGGAGGCATCACCATTCCTTCACAATAATGAAACCACTGAAGATATTTCGCAAAATGTTCAGAATCTACAGAGGGTTTCAATCCTCCATTTTTATGTTTTTCCAAGATGTAGTCGGTTATGGCTCCAGATTCCCAGATTTGAGTATCTCCATCCTCCAAAACAGGTACTCTTCCTAATGGATGTCTTGCTCTATGTTCATCAGACTTTAGATCGGTGGGGCTGAATGCCATCTTATTTAACTCATAAGGTAACTCGAGTTCCTCAAGTAGCCAAAGAATTCTTCCGGCTCTCGAATTAGGTGCAAAATGTAGCTTCAACATAACTTTCTCCTTTTGTGTAGATTCATTATAAGCATAAAAATAAGAGTGAGAAATCCTAAGAACTGCTTATTGAAGAGATAGTTTCTAAAGCTAATTTTGCCTTATCAATTGGTATAAAAATATGATCATGAAAATATCCTGCAAAAACATTCGTAGGTATGTTGTTTTTAAATAATTTGGCAGATATTGTTGCTATTAATCCACTCATCTCTAGGCTAGAGTGGACACCTAGAGAGATACAATTAAAAACAGTGTCGTATTGGATAGAATTTTGATCTGCTACAGCTTTTGTAATTACTAAAGTAGAACCTTCATTTTCAGTAAATGTCGCCACAGGATTTAAAGAATTGACTAAAGTATTAATGGGCTCTTTAGATGTCATAAAAACGAAAGATTCATCAACCAAAGAAGGATGAAGGTTTTCCAGAATATCCTTTAAATCTTTTTTTGCTGACATCGTTAGTGACAAGCTATGTTGTATTTCTTAAGCCTATAATAATTGTAAGGTAGTGGTGTAATGAAACCTGCCAATAGCATAAATGGTATCACCCACCAAACTAAGACACCCCCAGCAAAGACTACATCAACGGTATTCATAGCAACCTCCATAGATATCATAGATATTAAAGACATTCCTGTGGCGGTATTGAATGCCGCTCTTAAATTCATTTGTCGTGAAAGAATTATTGTCTCAAGAATAATTGACGTAATTAAGCCATTGATTATTGCAAGAGTCATAATGCCCAACATGGGAAAAGGTATCTCGTTTATTTGAAAGAATAGAATCGTCCCAAAGTCTCCAATCGAGCATCCTAGCAAGCACCAAAGGGTGTTAATTGAAGAACGCTTCCAAGTATGACGACACGTCCAAGATATGATTTCGTCTTTTGAATTCTCTATATGTGACTCACTCATTGTTTTCTTTTTTTGTTGTAGCAAAAGCTTCTAAAGCAATTTCTCTGGAAATCTTTAAGTCAACTATGGGTTCCGGATAATTCTTACCCAGCTCAACTCCTGCTGATTCAAGAACTTCCTTAGGAGCTTCCCAAGGATTAAACAAATATTTGCTGGGCATATTGCTTAGTTCAGGAACATATTTTTTTGTATAGTGCCCTTCGGGATCAAATTTCAAACCCTGAGTTATAGGATTAAAAATTCTAAAATAAGGGGCTGCATCTGCACCTGAACCAGCAACCCATTGCCAACTTGCACTGTTACTTGCTAGATCGGCATCTACAAGACAATCCCAAAACCATTTTTCACCTTCCCTCCAATCTATAAGTAAATTCTTAACCAAAAAGGATCCGACTACCATTCTGAGTCTATTATGCATATAACCTGTTTGCCAAAGTTCTCTCATTCCGGCGTCTACTATTGGATATCCTGTCTGTCCTTTTTGCCAAAGCTTCAAAAGTTCTTTATTTTTTTTCCAAGGAAAAATATCAAACTTACTTTGAAAGTTTGTCTTTGGAAGATCAGGAAAATGATAAAGAAGGTAGTAAGAAAACTCTCGCCATCCCAATTCACTATGAAAATGCGCTAAGCTTTTTTCTATTCCACTAATTGTTTCTTTTGTCTTAGCTCTATACCAAACTTCGTTGGGTGATATTTCTCCAAAATGTAAATGTGGTGACAATCTAGAAACGAATTCCTGAGATGGGAAGTTCCTTCCTTCCTTATAATTGATTAGACCATGATTGAGAAACTTATCTAGATTGTATTCTGCTCCTTCCTCTCCAGGATTCCAGTCATCTTCTATCCCACGGTACCAATTGATGTCAGGTAAAAGAGATAAACTATCCAAACCATCCGATATCACAGTATTTGAGTAGATATTTTCGATATTAGGGGCTTGAATAGGAAACCTAGGCTCATCTGAATTAAGACACCCCTTTTTATAATAAGGTGTAAAAACTCTGTAAGGGGTTCCATCATCTTTTGAAATATTCCAGGGCTCCCATAGTAAGGAGCCACAAAAACTCTCCACTTTGATGTTTTTATCTTCCAGTTCCTTTTTTATATCTTTATCCCTTTTTATTCGCCAGGGTTCGTAGCATCGGTTCCAAGAGACGTGTGATATCTCATTTTCTTCTATTAACTTCGTAAGAATTTCGTAAGGATTTCCTTTATAAATCAATAATTTTCCATTTAAACTTTCATTTAGTTTTTTTAAGGAATGATGTAACCACCATCGACTTGCTGCACCCATAGAAAATTCTCCTGAATTAACATCATCAAGAATATAAATAGGTAAAAAGGTATCGAATTGACTCGCAGAGTTTAAAGAGGGGTTATCATTAATCCTTAAATCTTGTCTAAACCAATGAATAGATTTTTTTACAGTCATTTAGGCAGTAAACCCTCCGTCTATAGTATGTACCGATCCAGTGATGAACTCACTTTCATCACCTGAAAGAAATAACATTAATTTAGCTATTTCACTTGCATCAGCGTATCTTCCTAAAGGAATCTGTCCCTCAAAGGCTTCTTTTGCATTTTCTTCCCCATTAACTTCCGATATGCCATCCTCTAGTATGCGCATCATTTTAGTTTCTACGGGAGAAGGGTTGACAGAATTTACTCTAATGTTCATTTCTGCACATTCTCTGGCAGCAGACTTTGTCAGACCAACTACAGCATGTTTGCTCATCACATAAGGAGATAATAGAGAAGCTCCAGTTAACCCTGCGACACTAGATGTTATAACAACACTCCCTCCTCCTCTTTCCGATAAAGCCGGTATAGATGCCTTCAAGCCTAAAAAAGGGCCTTTGGCATTTACTTCCATGACTCTATCAAAGGTTTCTTCATCATACTCGGTAATAGGCAGGATCTCACCAGCCACACCCGCATTGGCTATAAAAATATCTAAACCACCGTATCTCTCCTTGGCCAACTCTACTGCCTTTTGATTGTCAGAAAATAAGGTCACATCGCCTTGAAAATAACTTAATTTATTAGAATTAATCTCATTAGAAACCTCAACAAGATCATCCTCATTAAGATCAACCATCAGAACATTAGCTCCCTCATTAAGAAAAAGTTCTGTTGCAGCCTTCCCTATACCTCCTGTAGCTCCAGTGATAATGGCTACTTTGTCTTCCAGTCTATTCATAAATCTCTCTGTATAAGCCCTACTTCTCTACTACTGAATTAATAAAAATAGGCCTCGAATAATAAAAACTGTTCCGACAGATAAAACTATTATTTGAGTCCATCGGAAGAAAATTTCATCATCTATTATATCTAAAACTTTCTTTCCAAGAGTAGTTCCAATAACCGAAAAAATAATAGCAAAAAAAAGAAACACAGGATTTGGCCAATTTTCAAAACTAAATGAAACAACAAGGCCTCCAAAGAAAATAATTTTAGATATGTGCCCTATTGTCTGAGCAATTGCTTTAGTTGCTACAACTTGGTGTCTTGTCATGTCTACTCTTTGGAAAAAGACATCGAGCAAAGGTCCTCCCACACCTGCAACAAGATTAGTCCCAACCACCACACCGCCAGCTAGCACTCCAATTGCAGGCTTAGTCACATCTAAGGAGAGTTCTTTAGGAACTATCCAGGCAATATACGGCAAGAAGCCTAAAGCCAAGATAACCAAAATTTGGCTAGGCTGAAATGCTATAAAGAATAAAATCGCTAAAGAAATAAAACTACCGACCAGCATAGTTAATATTATCTTCCAATTGATATCAGTTCTATTCAGCCAGGCTCTATATCCATTTGAAGTTGCCTGTATCAATCCATGCAAAACCATCGCAGGTCCAACAGAAAGAAAACTTATTAATATTCCCATGAGAATTAAGCCGCCTAACATTCCAAAAATTGAAGATAAAAAAGCGGTGGCAAAGGTAGCTACAAGAATTAATAATAAAATTAAATCTATTTCCATCTACAACTCTTACTGTGGCAAGAAATTTGTAATTCCTCTTCCTTTAATTTTAAGAAATAAAGCATATAAATTTATAACTAATTTCATTATCAAAGGGATTTGTACTTCGTCTTTAAATTTTTTATTTTTATATAATCTTTTGTACCACTCATAAACATTAGGATGTCTTTCTTGAAGCAGATATTTTTAAGAAAGTTCTTCTTGAATACACTCTCTTTACAGACTCTCGAAGGCCTGTCTTGCTGCCGATTCAATGAAATCAATATCTTCTTCCTTGTGAGCTAGCGAAATAAAATGGTTATGGTACGAAAGCA
>CALIUO010000036.1 GCA_938048695.1 uncultured SAR86 cluster bacterium | reverse complement strand
CGGCATAAACGATGAATCTAAATCAAAATTTTCTTCAGATTTTATACAAGCTCTAGAAAAGGAGGAACTATTTACATTAGTGATAGGAAATTTTGATGAACTTCAAACTTTTTTAGCTGAAGGAGAGATTCAAGGTTTTGTAGTTATACCTGCAAATTTTGAAGAAATTTCTAATTTAGGGACTCTCAAATTTTATGTTGATGCATCCCAGACAAGACAAGTAAGTATTATTAGACAGGCTCTAAATAATTCTCTTGTTTCAGTAGAAAGAAAGATTAGAAACATATCGCCTTTATTTACGATTGAGCTGCAAGATATTAAGGCTAGAAATCAAAGATACATAGATTTTCTTTTACCAGGTCTACTGGCTTTTATGATTATGAATTTAAGTATTGCTGGCTCAGGTTTTAATATAGTCGAGTATCGAAGAAGGGGAATATTGAAAAGACTATTTGTTACTCCGATTAAACCAAAAGACTTTATAACATCAATAGTGCTAGCGAGAATGTTAATTGTGTTGGCTCAGTTATCAGTTGTTCTTTTAATAGCACTACTTTTATTAGATATAAACATAGTAGGAAGTTATTTTTCATTTTATTCAGTCGTAATTTTAGGTACCCTTATCTTTTTATGTATAGGCTTTGCTTTGGGGAGCTTAGCGAAGACACAAGAAGGTATAAGACCAATTGTGGGTTTAGTTACATTTCCGCAAGCGATTTTATCGGGTGTTTTTTTCCCAATTAGCTCAATGCCAGAGATGGTACAGCCTCTGGTTTACTCTTTGCCTTTGAGCTCAGTTGTTTCCTCGTTAAGAGAGATAGCTAATGATGGTGCAAGTTTCTTTCTTTTGAGTAATTCAACTCTTGGAGTTTTGATTTGGGTAATAATTGCTTTTGTGATTTCTACGAAATTTTTTGTATGGAAAGAGATTGCAAAGTAGCAACTAATTATATCAATCGAATACTTTACCTGGATTGAGAATACTATTCGGGTCTAAAGCTTTTTTTAGTGTTCTCATTAAGTTAATTTCAATTTCGGATCTAGAAATTTCAAGATAATCCTTTTTTTCAAGACCTATTCCATGTTCAGCAGAAATAGCACCTTTTATAGACTTGAGGGGATCATAAATACAGGTTTCCATTAATTTAGTTGCCTTTTTATCATCAGACCCAACACCACCTATTATATGAAGATTGCCATCACCGACATGACCAAACACAACACATTTATACTCATTCCAGTTTGCTGCAAAATTTTTATTTACTTCTTCAACATACCTTTCCATGTAAGAAACTGGCATGCTTACATCAAACATTTTAACTGGCCCACTTTGATAATGCTGTTCTACGTCGTCTCTAATAGACCATAGCTTTGCTCTCTCGGATTCAGAATGAGGAACAACAGCATCTTGGATAATATTGCTTTCTAAAGCTGTTTCTAATAATTTTTCAAATAAGACAGAATCTTTTTCTTGATCTGCTCCCATTGTTTCTACGATTACATAATAAGAGCTGCTCAACGGTAGAGGAGGAGTGTGATTAGATTTAGACGCTGTAACAACTTCGTAAAAGTTTTTCCACATAACTTCATAAGCAGATAAGTTACCTCCCAAGCCCTTATCCATATGTTTCAGAAATTTAATTACATGTTCAAATGAATTTAATCCCACCAAGGCAGTATTTATGCTCGAAGGTTTTTCTCTTAATCTCAATACAGCTCTTGTTATAAAGCCTAATGTTCCTTCGGTGCCTATGAATAATTGTTTAAGGTCGTAACCAGAGTTATTTTTTAACATTTGATTCATGGAGGAAACGATTTGACCATCTGCCAAAACAGCCTCTAAACCTAAAACTGAGTCTCTCATCATTCCATACTTAATCACCATGTTACCACCAGCATTAGTAGAGATGTTTCCTCCAATAGTACAAGAGCCTCTAGCGCCTAAGTCAACAGGAAGCATTAAATTATATTTTTCTGCCTCTTCTTGCACTTTCTCTAGAGGAACACCGGCTTGTACGCTTATTGTTCTGCCAACTTCATCAACTTCTTCAATTAATGTCATCCTCTCTGAAGAAATTGCTATTTGGCCTTTACGTGTAATGGCTCCTTCTGCTAAACCTGTTAATCCTCCATGAGGAATAACCTCTTGATCGAATTTATTGCAAATTGATAATATTTGAGAAAGCTCATTTGTATCCTTGGGTCTAACAATTGCATCTGCATAAATACCCTCATCAATCCATATTCCAGCTTTTCTATTAAGGACATCTTCGCCGATGATTAAACCTTTTTCCCCAACCACTCTCTCTATTTCTTTAAGAATTGTCATCTAGGATTTATTTCTCTAAGATTTTATTTGAATATGCGGATATTCTCCATCCATCAGGATCTTTAATTCTTTTTGGAGCAGGTGTTAGATTTATATCTTTACCATCTAGAAAGACATGGTTTATTAAACTCCTATCACCTAATATCTTTACATCCTTAGAAGGATCTCCATCAACTACAAGTAAATCAGCTATCTTCCCTTCAGCGATTACACCGATATCATCTCTTTTCATGGCTGATGCAGCATTTTTTGTTGCACAAGTAATGGCCTCTAAAGGACTAAGCCCAAGTTTTTCTACAAAAACCTGCAATTCTTTATAGTGCCAATCTCCATAAGGGGTTACCGAAAATCCACTCTCACTTCCACATATAAATGGAACTCCAGCTTCGAATGCCTTTCTAAATATTGGAACATTATCTTGAATCTCTTTTTCAAAAATATCTTTATAGTCTGTTGAAGCCTCCATTTTTTCGGCATAATCGATAAGATTGGCTTGAAAGGTAAAAGTAGGCACAAGAGGGACATTTCTATCAATCATTATTTCCAGTCCTTCTTCATCCATATATGTTCCGTGCAATATCATATCGAAGCCAGCAAGTAGGGCATCTTTGACACTATCAGGTCCTCTGCAGTGACCAACTACGGGAATTCCTAACTCATGGGCTGTATCACATGCGAGCTTCAGTTCCTCCAAACTCCATGCCTTGAGTTCTCCTTCAGAAGATTGCCTTGGAACCATGCCTGATACATGGATTTTTATCCAATCAACTCCCATTTTTATTTGTCTTCTGATTTCAAGGATTATTTCATCCTTGCTAGTAACTACGGCACCATATCCTCGTTTTCCTTCATCGGGGATTAATCTTCCAGCAGTACCTCCAGCTGATGTTAGAAGAGCATTCCCACCGACTGCCATTCTTGGTCCGACTATAACTCCACTTTCAACAGCATCTCTTAAGTCAACTCCAACACTGTAGAGACTATCTGCATCAAAAAAACTAGTTACCCCAGATTGCAGAACCTTAAGGGCATTAGTGCCTGCAATTATTGCTGCTAACCCTTCTCGTCTATGAAAAAAAAGTTCGTCATTAGATCTGGGTTCGTCAAAACTTATATGACAATGAGCGTCAATTAAACCAGGCATTACAGACTTGCCTGTTAAATCAATTACATTTGCATTTTTATCGTGAGATAACTCACCATCTATAACAATCGAATTAATCTTATTTTCTTTTATGATCAAATGACCAGAGTAGGGTTCAGAACCTAAACCATCAATAATGGAGGCATTCTTTAATATTGTGGACTTGACCATGTACCAATTAGGCCAATTCTAGATTATTAAATCAAGAACTTAATGGAGCCCAAGCAAGTAAACTAGAATCATCGGGCCTTGTGCTTGGAACTAACTTTATTCCATTTGCTTCGGCCATGCCTTTGTATTCTACCCAAGACAGTAGAGATTCAATCTGAGTACCTGGTCCAGAATCAAACATCACTGGGCCATATAAATTTGCTGTATAGATTAAATCTTCATCCGTAACTCTTTGAGTAGCATCATGTCTTGCTCCGGCGGGTTCATAAAACCATATTCCTGGCCCATAACCTTCAGGAGGTCCCGCTCTGACTCCAAGTTGCCCCTGCAAGACTAAGAAATCACTTGCACCAACATGAGTATGAGGGTCGGCAACACCATTGTGTCTCACTATCAAAGAAACATAACCTGTTTCTTGACTTACTCTTAGAATCTTGAGACCAACATCTTCCATGCCAGGCAAAACTAACCAAGGTACCTGTTTTGTATCAACAAAGTGAGGATGAGTTACTTCTGAGTGTTTTGCAATGTCTGCATCATCATTAACTAGCTTGCCGGCATTTCCATTAGCGATTGCTAAGGGCGCTCCATTTCCGTTGTACTGTTCACCTTCTATTTCCATACAGGCTTCCAGAGAGTTAGGGACAAGTATAATCTTATTATCTTTAGCCATTTGCATAACATCAAGGGCTGTTAATATACTGTTTAGAGATCCGTCTTCTTTTAAGAACGCAACTCCGCTATAAAAGTTAGCCAAAACTTCTGTATCTTCTATCGCCAAGAAAGAATTCACTCTTGAATTTGCACAAACAAAACCCCAAGTTCCAGGATTTAGAATGCTCTTAGAGCCTTCTTGGTCATACTCTGCCTTACCGGACAGAATAAGCATATCCATTCCTCCTAGATAAATCGAAGCAGGAAGAGAACTACCTGCATCCAACTTAAAAATCAGACTAAAAATACCACTTTCACCGCTTGCTCTTGCTGGCTTAATAGACATGCCAGGCGCAGAGGCAATAGGTATCCATGGTAGCTTATTTGTATCTATACAATCACCAACACCAGAAGGGTTATATTCTGGATTCGCTGCTGCTTCAGACATTTTTTTCTCCTTAAGTTTTATGATGCTTCCCAAGCTCCCTGAGCATCTTCCCAGGTCACTAAAGCAATTGTATTACCTTCTTCATCTATGAAATTAAGGGGACCTAGAAAAGTCATGTAAAACTCACTATCTTCTAAAAAATGAGTATGATCATGTCTCGCGTTGCAAGGTTCATATCCATAACCAGGAGCGATAGCAGTAGAACCACCCTCATCATGTCCGCCTCTTACTTCCATATGACCCTTTGTTAAAAAATATTCTCCGGGGCCTATATGAACGTGAGCATTAAATGAAGATCCTTTTGGGCAGTCAAAGATTGCTGCCCAAGAACCCATTTCAGGCGATACATTTAATAACTTCCATGTAATACCACCTTGAGATAATGCTTCTGGAAAAGGTTTCCATTCATTATCATTTATTTGTACATATCTCCCTTTTAATTGATCTTGATGTTCCATATGACTTCTCCTTATTCAAAGTAGTAAGTTAAACTAGCTGAATACAATCTAGGCTGACCTAAAGTACCGATAATTACATTACCACTACCATTATCATCAATCGCGTAAAGATTTGATAAATATTGTACGTCAACATAGTAGGCTTCATCCGTTATGTTTTCTATGTTAAACATAAGTTCCCAGTTATCTTTTGACCAACCACTTTGTAAATTCATAATTGTGAAGCTAGGATTCTGGACAGGATCCCATGCTTGAAGCCCTTTGAAGCTTCCGTTGTAACTAACCTGGAAATCAAAAGAAAAATTAGTTCCATTAGATAGTGGTCTTAAGTAATTTGTAGCTAAAGTAGCTCCACTATTAGGAACAACAGGAGGTCTTTCTCCAGACATATCGACACCAGAGATGTTTGTTCCACTGTCCCATTCCGCATCAATAAACCCTGCAGAACCTGAAATTGTTAAATAATCTGAAGTTTTAATTGAGAATTCAGCCTCAATACCTTGCTGAGTACTATCTCCTGCATTAAAAATACCTTCAATTAGCCCACCTCCATCTGGATTAGGTATTTGGAATTCAATCTGCCTATCAGAGTAGTCAATATAAAACATTGCAAAAGAGGCAGTACCTCTTCCATCGGCTATTCTTCCTTTCCAGCCAAGTTCGAATTGCTCTGCTTCTTCAGATCTAAAATCATAAAGGGTTCCTGCTTTTCCAGGAAGATCAACTCCATTAAATCCTCCAGGCTCCATACCTATAGAAGCTGAAGCATAGAATATTCCATTATCAAGATTTTTTGTTAATGATATTTTTGGAAGGAATTCAGTATCATTAGCTGATCCATAAGAACCAGTATCAAGGTTAGCAGAATCGTTTTCCCATTTATCAACTCTTGCTCCAAATCCAAAATCCCAATCTGCATTTAGAGGATAGGTTAGATTAACAAAAGCTGATTGATGCATTTTATCTCTAAGCCTGTATTCAAATGGTAACTCCAAAGTATCCATTTCTTGACTTGCAGTAGGTATTTGTCCAGCCCAGACACCGCCACCAGTAGGAGATCCTATAGCCAAACCTAGTGCTCCACTTATATTACCGTCAGCGTCTACACGAGCATCTCTCCAAAGCTGGAGAGAGTTCATTTCTTCTTCAAATTTAGAATAATAAACCCCCGCAATCCACTGTAGGTCCGCATCATCAGTGGAAGTAAATCTAATTTCTTGGGTAGTGACTTGCATATCTTCTGGTCTGAGAAAATCTAAAATAAATTCTGGCATCAGATCGACGTCAGTGAATCTCTCACTATAGGTATCTGTATAAGAAGTGAGTGAAGTTATATCATAACCATCTTGTTCAAAAGTCAATTCAAGACTATATCCGTCTGTCTCTCTTTGATGATAGGGATTAATACCAGTGTCTAAAGCATTAGGATGTGTTAACGGTAAAGACAACTCACGAGTCCACATATTAACTGGACCATCATATTTATTATGACGTGCAGTGAAATATAATGAGGCAATATCACTTAGAGAGCCTGCTAAAGAGAGTCTCCATCCTTCTTCGGTGTAAGCTCCTGCATTCTCATCTGCATTACTTCTAAGGCCGTTTAATCTCGGAGTTCTAGGATTAGTTAGATACCCTTCATCCTCTCGATCAAAAGCAAAGAATCTCATTGCCCAATCATCATTTAAAGCAATATTAGTGCTTACTTCTAAATCTTCAATAGCCTGGCCACCAGCAAGGTATTTAATTTTTGTATTTGTCGCACCTAACTCAGGTCTTTTCGAAACATATTTGACTGCTCCGCCTATGTTACTTCCTCCGAATAGAACTCCTTGAGGGCCTTTCAAAATTTCTATTCTCTCAAGATCTCCAAATCTTGAAGAAGCATCAGAGAAAAGTTGAACATCATCAATATAAAATCCTACACCTTGGGTATTTCCAAAAGAACCTAATCCCCTAATTGATACGTTAGGAAAACCGTCGGCTCTCATTGAAAGATTTAAATTAGGAATAAGGAAGCCAATATCATCAAGAGTTTTGATATTTTGTGTCTCGATATTAGAACCTGATATAGCAGTAATAGATTCAGGTATATCAAGAAGACTTTCTTCTCTTTTTCTTGCTGTAACTACAATTTCTTCAATTCCTGATGCTGACTCAAGAGATTCATCAGATGTTAATGGAAATGCGATTAGCCCTATAACAGGCAATAATGACAATATTTTATTTAGACTCATAATTCCTCCCCAAAGTTATTTTTAGTCAAATACTTGTTTCAATCTATCAGCTTTTTTGATGTCTTGTAAACAAAAATCGTGCACTAATTTGGGGCTCATGATTGATTAAGTTTACACTTTTACAATATGATAATTAATAAGATCATACTTGGGAGGTATTTAAATGGATGAACTAACTAAAAGTAAGGCCATAGGAACTGAAGAATTCGTATTTAATCAAACAATGTTAAGGATTAAAGATCCTGAAGTTTCTCTAAATTTTTATGTCAATCAACTCGGAATGACTCTTGTTAAAAAATTAGATTTTCCTGAAATGTCTTTCACGCTTTATTTCTTAGGTTATTTAAGAGACTTTGATGAAGAAGTTCCAGAAGATCCAGTAAAAAGAGCTGAATATGCTTTTAGTCAAAAAGCTATGTTGGAGTTAACGCATAATTGGGGCACTGAAAGCGATTCAAATTTCGCCTACCATGATGGTAATTCTGATCCAAGAGGTTTTGGCCATATTGGCATTACAGTCCCAGATGTATACGCAGCATGTAACCAATTTGAGGAGTATGGTATTGAGTTCGTAAAGAAGCCTGATGATGGAAACATGAAAGGTTTAGCTTTTATCAAAGATCCTGATGGTTATTGGATAGAAATTTTATCTGCAAAGGCTTCTTCACAATTTTAAATTCAAATATGGATAACGATATTTTAAAGCGCATAGAGGTTCTTGAATCTAAAGATGCGATTAGGGAGCTGGTATCAAATTATGCTGAATCATGTGATAGGCAGGATCTTGATGCTCTTGAGAAGATATTCACTGAGGATGCAGAATTTGATTCCCCGAATGGCTCTTTAAAAAGTAAAGGTAGGCAATCTATTCTAGATATGTACCATGAAGTTTTTTTATCGAGAGGACCATCTTTTCACTGGACGCATGATGTAAGTATCTCAATAGATTCAAAGGATAATGAATTAGCTGAAGGTACAGTTTACAGTCATGCTGAAACAACAAGAGATGGTGTGGCCAGTCTTGCTGCAATGCGTTATGACGACATCTATTCAAAGAAAGAGGGTAATTGGAAGTTTTCAAAAAGGACCATTAATTTCTTTTATTATGTCAAAACAGAAGATTATCTCGAAAGTTTAAATGATCCGATGAGGGTCAGTATGGGAGAGGGCAAGATTGCTGCAGATATACCTGAATCAATACCTTCTTGGGCAGAATTTCAAAAAAAATATAAAAGTTGATTAAAAATAGTACTCATTCTGATGAAATGATATCCCTTGTTAAAAGGGCTCTAGATCATTACGAAAACAAGACTACGGATCAAGCTCCTGACGTCATGTCAAATTCAATTGATGCATATGTTGATGAGGCCCGCTATAAAAAGGAAATTGACAGAATATTTAAAACGCTTCCTCTCGCATTATGTCTGAGCAGTGAGCTGCCAAAAGAAAATACACACCGAGCAATGAATGTCATTGACACTCCTGTCCTAATAACGAGGAGTCAAGATAACAAGATAAGAGCCTTTCTAAATGTTTGTAGACACAGAGGTTCCAAGGTCTGCCAAGAAGGGTCTGGCCAAAAAAGAAACTTCATCTGTCCCTATCACGCGTGGACTTATAATCACGAAGGCAAATTAATCGGCATGTATGGTGAGAAAACTTTTGGGGATATAAATAAAGAGGATTTTGGATTAATTGAACTCCAGTGTGTCGAAAGATCTGGGTTGGTTTGGGTTACGCTTGATCCCGAAGAAACATTCAATATTGATAGCTGGCTTGGAGATTTTGCTCCTGAATTAGAAACCTTAAATTTAACTGATTGGCATATTCATGAACAAAGAGAAATAGAAGGTCCTGGTTGGAAGGTAGCTTTAGATGGTTATCTTGAGGCGTATCATCATAATCAACTGCATGGAGATACAGTTGGAAAGCATACAGTCGGAAATCTCCTTGTATTAGACACTTATGGACCTCATCAAAGACTTACCTTCGGCAGAAAGACTTTAAAAGATCTGATTGATAAACCCGAATCAGAGTGGGATACACCTGAAGCTAACATAAGACTTATTCACTCTGGTTTTCCAAACCTTTCAATCTCAGGGGTTTTAGGTGATCATTGTCTAGTAAGCCAAATATTTCCCACTTCCTTGCCCAATAGGACAATAACGAGACAAACAATCTTAGCTGCTAAAAAACCTGAAACTGATCAAGAATTAGAGAAAACTAATGAGTTTAGCGAAATGGTTAGGCAGGCTGTCGTAGATGAAGACTACAAAATGGGATTGGCAATTCAATCGAACATATCCAATATGGGTTCGTACGATTTTGTCTACGGTAAGAATGAACCCGCAGTTCAAAATTATCATGCCTGGATAACAACTTTCATGTCTAAAGACGGATCAAAATGGTGATTGAATTTTATGGAAGTAATAGATATTCATGCCCACATAGTTTTTGAAGAAACACTAAACTTTTTAGATAAAGAGGGCCCTGAAATTGGGGGAGATGAAAAAACCCCTTGGTTTAGAGTAGGTGAATATAAATTAGAGGGAGTGAGGTACCGAAATACTCCTTTTATGGATATCAATCTAAGACTCGATGCGATGGAATCTTTAGGAGTTGATTTTCAAGTGTTATCTCCTAACCCAATTACTTATTTTCATTTCATTGAAGCAAAATCGGCCGTCGATTATTGCAAACTTCACAACGATACTATGGCAGAAATTGTCAATAATCATTCTTCGCTTGGAGGGTTTGCTTCTCTGCCAATGCAAGATCCTCATGAAGCCTCTAAAGAACTTCAAAGATGCGTGACTGATCTTGGTTTATTGGGAGCTTATGTAGGTACTGATTTTCCTTTGGGTTTTGGAGATGAAGCACTTGATATGCTATACAAGACTTTTGTAGATCTGGATGTCCCTCTATTTATCCATCCTGCTCCACAAGGCATAAATGGTCCTTATTCTGATAAAAGATTAGATGACTTCAGTTTAGATTTAACTGTCGGCTTTGCGAATGATGAGACCGTTGCTCTAGGAAATATAATTTTTGGAGGAGTGCTCCATAGAAATCCCTCTCTTGATATATGTATTAGTCATGGGGGAGGAAATATTGCTTTTCTTGCAGGTAGAATGGCACTCGCAGCTGAAAATCGCCACACCTCGCCAGAATGGATAAGGGAGAAAGGAGAATTTCTCAGACAATTAAAATTAGTTTGGTTTGATAACCATGTTCACCAAGATAAATCTTTAGACTTATTAGATAGCTTGGTCGGATCAGACAGATTAGTTTTAGGTACTAACTTTTTGGGATGGGATCAACCTGATAGGAATTCTCTTAAAGAATGCCCTTTATATCTTGCAGATAATGCAAAAAGATTACTTCGTCTCTAGATTAGTCTCTTCCTATATTTGCCAGAACACTATTCATAACTCCACCATCTACTAAGATGTTTTCTCCATGAACGTAAGAAGAATCATCTGACAATAAAAACATCACTACCTTAGCAATATCGTTTGCACTTCCAATCCTTTGCATTGGCACCATTGCTTCCCTTTTTTTTCTTTCAGTTTCATCACGATAATGGGGTGCAGACATTCCAGCATCAATAAAGCCTGGAGAAACAGCATTGACTCTAATGCCTAGTTTTCCCCATTCTAGAGACATCTGTTCACTCAACATTACTAATCCTGCTTTTGCAGCTGCATAAGCACCGGAATGAATAGCAGGATGTTTGCCCCCACTAATAGAACTGATATTGATAATATTTCCCTCTCCTTTTTCTTTCATCAACTTAGCTACGGCACAACTAACAATAAAACCACTTAAGAGGTTCACTTCAATGACTTCTTTGAAATCCTTTACTTCTTGATCTAATAGGCTTCCGAACCTGACAATGCCAGCGCAATTAACTAACGCAGAAGGAATTTCATTGAACTTTCCAAGAGTCTCAGCTACAGAGTCTTCATCAGTAACATCTGTCGGTAATGCAATAGAATTTGGAATCTCAGATTCAAGTTCTGTGAGTTTCTCCTTATTGAGATCTAATAGCCCAACTTTATAACCTTGTTGGCTTGCTTGAGATGCAATCTCCGATCCTATCCCACCACTTGCACCTGTAATCAAAATACTTTTATTCATTATTCACCTTAATTTTTAGTAAATATAACTTAAATCATTGGTCTATATAGAGTTAAAATTACCTCATTCAGTTAAATGTCTATAATTTATAAAGCTTAATGCTGTGATGGATCACGAAAATCACAAAAATCCAAGAAAACTCTTAAACTCATGGGAAGCTCAAGCCTTGGCTACTTTAACCTCTAAAGGATTGCCTAATTCTTTTAAGGCTGTATCGGAAATAATCCATGACGAAACCAAAGATGAAGATGCAAGAAGGGCATCTGAGATTCTATTTTGGGGACGAGTCTGGAGACAATCCAAAACGAAGGAGGAAGTAACAACCTCATGGGATCATATATTGAGGCTAATAAAACATTCTAATTATCAAGGGATTGCAACTTTTGACGAAGGAAAGGCATCAATGGAGGGTTTTGATGAAAGGGTTGATTTGCCAGCAACTGATAGGATAAGAGAATTGATGCAAGAAGGATTGTCTCCTGAAGAGATTATTATGCGTGGATTCAGTTTTGAAAAAGTTACCGAGGCCCTAAAAAATGGCGCATAATAAACTCAACTTACCTCAAAAAATATGCGTCAATTGCAGTAGACCTTTTTCTTGGAGAAAAAAGTGGGAAAGAGATTGGGCAGAAGTGAAGTTTTGCAGCCTGAGATGCAAGAAGGAAAATAAATGAACAAATTAGATAAAATTGTTTTAGCCATCTTGGCAATAGAACATCTAGGATTCGGGATTTATGGACTCTACGCTCCCAATTCAATTGCTGGCTTGGTAGGTTATGAGCTGGGGAGTGAATTTGCTTATTCCGAAATGAGAGCGAACTATGGAATGTTTACGGCACTAGGTTGCATGGCCTTACTTTCTATTTTTATTCATTCTATGGCTAGACAGACATATATCATTTACAGCATCATATTTAGCAGTCTTATTTTGGGAAGAATTCTCAATTATTTTATTACCGGTGATTTGGTTACATCAATTATCGTAGCCATAGTTGCTGAAGCGATAGTAGTAGGTCTCTGTATTTGGAGACTTGCTGCAAATAGACAAACCTCAGAAACTATTAATTAGATGAGCTCTAATACAATCACTTTAATATTTTGCCTGGGAGGCTTAACGTTTTTGGCTAATTGGGTGTGTCTGAGTTACTTTTACCTCAAAAACCATTCAGTAACCTTTGACAGTAAAGTTCAATTCGTAAAAGTACTTTTCTATATGTTAATTTTTTCTACAATTGGTGTATTAACAATGGGAGTATTATTCGTATCTGCTTTAATGTTTTCTCATGGCTAGACATATCATAGCCATTGGAGGAGGTGGTTTTGGAAGAAATCCAGGTGATGGTGTCATTGAACAATATATTCTAGATCAAACGAATAAAGAGATCCCTAATATTTGTTTCATTCCAACAGCTACAGGAGATAATGAGGCTTACAAAGTTAATTATTACTCAACGTTTTCAAAACTGAATTGCAATCCTGTTCATTTAGATTTTTTTAAAAGAACTCCTGATCTAGAAAAGCTCATATCTGAGCAAGATGCTATCTTTGTCGGTGGCGGCAACACTAAGAGCATGTTGGCTGTATGG
Source organism: uncultured SAR86 cluster bacterium (assembly GCA_938048695.1). Classification (GTDB taxonomy): domain Bacteria; phylum Pseudomonadota; class Gammaproteobacteria; order Magnimaribacterales; family Magnimaribacteraceae; genus Magnimaribacter. The sequence continues at coordinate 18 of CALIUO010000036.1, read as the reverse complement.
AGGGACTGGGGTCTAGAT
>CALIUO010000035.1 GCA_938048695.1 uncultured SAR86 cluster bacterium | reverse complement strand
TGAAACATTTTTCTAAAAAATAACTTTCTGATCCCTCATTAATTAAGAAGTCCATAAGTTTTTTCACTTCTGATAGTTTTGATTTACTGATAGGTGGACAAGACCATTTAGGTGAACTTACTATCTGGATTACAGTTTCTCGTAAAGCCTCATTACTGATATTTATAAAATTATCTTCCTGAATAGATTTAAGTAAAAAAGGTCCGTGTTTGTCCTCGCTCTTTTGACTGAAGTGGTCAAAAAACATCTCTTTATAGGCTAGCGAATGAATCAGAGTATGAAAGAAAAGCTTGTTTGTAACACCAAATATTTCCTCTTCCACAGACAAAGGTATCAGCCTTAAGAGACCATGATCATGTAGACGGATAGTAAACTGTTGCTCTTTAGATAATTTAAAGTTTTCGCTTAAGGGTAAAATATTAGCACTATTCATTAAAATCCTTTTATTCCAACTGCTTTTCGGACATCTTCAATAATAGGTGTAGAGATTTCGAGAGCCTTTTTAGAGCCATCCACTAACACAGATTCTATATAGGCTCTATCTTCAATGATTTTTGCATATTCAGATTTGAAAGGAGCTAAGAATTCTTCAAGGCTTTCAAATAGAAATAGTTTTGCATCTCCCCAACCAATGCCTTCATCATATTGAGTTTGAAATTCCCTAACTTGTTTTTCAGAAGCAATGGCATTATAAATACTAAAAATATTACAATCAGACGAATCTTTGGGCTCTCCTGGTTCTAAAGAGTTTGTTTTTATCTTCATGATTGTCTTTTTTAGAACACTTTCATCTGAAAAAATAGGAATAGTATTATTATAAGATTTACTCATTTTTCTACCATCTAGTCCAGGTAGGATACCGGTGGTTTCACCTATCTGAGCTTCCGGAGGAGTAAATAATTCGCCATAGTGATGATTAAATTTTACTGCTATATCTCTTGCCATTTCTATGTGCTGCTTCTGATCTTGACCTACAGGAACTATGTCAGCATTGAACATCAAAATATCTGCAGCCATTAAAATTGGATAGTTAAATAAGCCCATTGTTATGCCCTTATCAATATCTTTAGCCCCCTTTTCTTGATTATCAGATATTGCAGCTTTGTAAGCATGAGCACGATTAAGTAAACCTTTAGAAGTCAAACATCCAAGTATCCAAGCTAACTCAAAAATATGCGGAATATCAGATTGACGATAAAAAATAACTTTTTTTGGATCCAGCCCACAAGCCAACCAACATGCAGCTATTTCATAGCTTGAAGAATGTGTTAAATCAGAATCGGTATTTTTTATAAGAGAATGATAGTCAGCTAAAAAAAGAAAAGAAGAGTTATTTTCTTGGTTGCTAGCCTTTATAGCTGGGAGAATAGCTCCAACTAAATTTCCTAAATGAGGTATGCCGCTGGTAGTAATTCCTGTAAGTACTCTTTGCTGTTTCTTCACAAAATCTCCTGAAAGTATTCTAACTCAACTTATGAATAAAGTGCTTGATAAGTATGTTCTATTTATTATTATTCAATAGAAATATGGCAAGAATATTCTTGGCGCTAACGCCTAATAAAGATCTAAATGATCAAATTATTGAGCTAAAAAAAGAACTCAAGAATACGCTACTATCTGAAGCTGACATTTCCTGGCAAAAGAATAGTGACCATCACTTAACGGTCAACTTTGTTGGTGCAATGGAACCCGAACAAATTGATGAGATGTATGATGGAATAGAGCAAATTAACTTTATGAGTCATTTGCAAATAGACATTTCTTCAGTAAGTTTTTTTCCAAACGAGGATAGTCAGCTTCTTGTTGCACTAATAAGACCCACCAATCAACTACAAAAAATATTTGAGAGAGTTGATGAAGTTGTAACTAGAATTGGTTTTGGATCTTCACTTAAAACTTATAAACCTCATATTACTTTAGGAAGATTCAAAGATAAAAGTAGACCTCATTACTCTTTTGAAGAATTTTCAGAGATTAATATAAGTTCGAGAATTAATATTCTTGATATTTATGAGAGTGAATTCGATCAAGGAAAAACAAATTATAATCTTTTGAGAAGCTTTGAATTCTAATGTGCGAAGTTGAAGGGTCCAGTGCGGGTTTCTCACTGTGTGGCCAATACCCTTTTCAGCTCACAAGTTGTTAATCTATATTAACTGTTTCACCCTTCTTCTTCTGTCCATTTTCTTCCTGATTTGGGTCTCGAGGTCCAATTCTTTCCGAAATATGTCCTGAATTAAATTTACCAAATAAATTGCTTTATGCAAGTAAATTTTATTTTTTTGTTTACCTACCCAATCTATTAAACCAATCTTTGGTGTCTCTAATTGTAAAAGATTCAATGAATTCAAAGATTTCTTCCAATGAATCGGACATAAAAAGTTCTTCGTGTGTAGTTTGAGGAAGAAAACCTTCTCGAACAGAAAATTCAGTAAACTCAAATAACTTAGAATAGTAGTTATCAACGTTATATAAAACGATAGGTTTTGAATATATACCCAACTGATTCCATGCCAATGCTTCAAAGAATTCTTCCCAGGTCCCCACTCCACCAGGTAAAGAGATAATAGCGTCAGATAGCTCAGCCATTCTTGATTTCCTCTCATGCATAGAAGAGACGATTTCTAATGAGGTAAGATTTTCATGACCTACTTCAACGTCATGTAGTTTTTCTGTGATAATTCCCGTAACAGACGCACCACCCTCTAATACTGCATCAGCTACAACTCCCATTAGACCTTTACTACCGCCTCCATAAACCATTGAGTATTCTCTTTTGGCAATTTCTAACCCTAGATCTTTAGCACTTCTAGAATATGAATCTTTTGATCCCTGAGCAGAACCAGCAAATACACAGATACTTTTCATAATTCCTTACTTTACGATAATTATATATCTTATAATTGAATCAATGGATAAATTAAAAATTGATATTGTTTCTGATGTTGTATGTCCTTGGTGTGTAATAGGTTTCATAAACCTTCAAAAGGCTATAAATGAACTGAATGATCAAATTAAATTTGAAATAAGCTGGAAGCCCTATGAGCTGCATCCTGAAATTCCTCAAAATGGTTATGATAAAAAGCTTTATTTAGAACAAAAATTTGGAGACTTATCTGGAAGACAGTCTCCTTATAAGCAAATAGAAGAAATTGGAAATTCTTTGGGGTTTGAATTTAATTTCTCTAAAACAGAGAGGATACCAAATACATTTAATGCCCATAGATTACTCTGGAAATCAAAACAAGAGGAATTGCAAACTGAGCTGTCTGAAGCATTATTTAAGGCCTACTTTACTGATGGCAGAGACGTAGGATCAATAGAAGTTTTATCTGATATAGCATATGAAGTTGGTATGAAAAAAGAAGAAATCAAAAATTTTCTTAACTCAAAAGAAGGTGGACAAGAGACTGCTGACGAGGAAATGAGTTTTATTGAAAAGAGCATTGGAGCAGTTCCAACCTACTTTATTAACAACAAATATATTATTCAGGGTGGGCAAGAGCCAGAAACGTTTGTTTCTTTTTTGAAAAAAATACTTATTAAAGAACAAGAAAATGCGGCTACTGGATAAAAATCAATTAAATCTTGCTAAAGTTGATAAGACCTTTTTTCCTTATTTTCATGTTGAGAATGTCCTGTCGCGTGACGTTACGTTGGATTTAGCTGATGATTTCCCAAATATAGAATCAGGAGGAAGCTTTCCATCCGATAATCTTGAAGAAGGTAATATTAAGAATCTTGTGGAAGAATTAGAGGGCGATGAATTCAAAACTATTTTAGAAAATAAATTTGAAGTTGATCTTAAGGATGCTGAGGTTATAACTACTCTAAGAGGATTTTCTAGATCAAAAGATGGAAAAATTCATACAGACTCTCAAAGTAAAATTCTAACTGTGCTCCTTTATCTGAATAAAAATTGGAATAATAAAATTGGCAATCTTAGATTATTGAAAGAAAACAATAACTTAGATAATTTTATTCAAGAGATTTCTTCTGAATACGGAAATCTTGTAGCATTTAAAGTTACCGATAATTGTTGGCATGGTTTCATGCCTTTTGAAGGTAAAAGACTCTCCATACAACTAAATTATATATACCCAGAATCTTTGAACACACATAAAATAAGACATAAATTGAGTTCTATATTTAAGAAATTTATAGCAGGAAGTTCCAACTGAAGATTTTAATCATCAAACTAACATCTATGGGTGACTTAATGCACGCCCTCCCTGCTATCACAGAAGCCAAACATCAAATTAATAATATTACTTTTGACTGGGTCGTAGATAAAAGCTTTAGTTCAGTCCCTAAATGGCATCCTAGTGTTGAAAACACTATAGAAACTAACCACCGTGAATGGAAATTAAATCTATTCTCTTCTCAATCCAGAAATGAGATGAAAAAGGTAATTAATAGAATAGATGGGAGTGAATATGATCTAATCGTAGACATGCAGAATAATCTTAAAAGTGCATTCCTCTCCTTTATGTGCAATTCATCAGTAACGGGTCTAGATGCCAGAAGTGCGAGAGAATATCCTGCACATTTGGCTTACAAAGAGAAAGTTATGGTGCCAAAAGCAATGCATGCGATACAAAGACAAAAGCAGTTATTAGCTTCTGCATTGGGCTATAAGACAAATACAAAAAATACTGATTATGGAATTTCGAAAGCCAATTTCAAAAAACCTCTAGTAATGCCTTCTAATAAATATGCTATTTGTGTTCAAAACGCCAGCTGGATTACAAAACAGTGGCCAATAGAGAGCTGGAAAGAACTCCTCAGAATTTTAGAAAAAAGAGATGTAAACTTATTGTTTCCTTCTGGTAACCAAGAAGAATTTGATAGAGCAAATGAAATATGTTCTGTTTCAGAAAAAGCTTTGGCCTTAGAAGTGCTTCCTTTGAATGAAATAGCCTTTTTAATAGATAATTCTGAATTTACATTATGTTCAGATACTGGTCTAGCTCACCTTTCTGCAGTAGTTGGCACTCCTTCATTAACTCTGTACGGACCAACAGATACTCGCTTAATAGGCACTTATGGTGAGAATCAGAACCATTTTGTGTCACCTGATTCAGACATAAGTAAAATTAGCGTGGAAGATGTTCTTACAAAGCTGGAAAACCTTAACTTTCTTTAGAGGCTTTAACTTTCTCTTTTACTTCTTGGATGGCAGCTTTAAGAGTGTAATTCTTTTGAAGGTCTTTCTTTGTAGATTTTGGAGACAATTCACCAACTCTTATATAATCTCCTGAATCAAATGCTTCCCTAAAATATTTCGTGCTTCCGTGAAATTCATTAACTTTTCCTGAGGCACCCATACCAAAGCCTTCAATAGTTCCACCGTATGTAACAGCCTGCATTCCCATTCTATGTTGAAGTTTAGGACTGGCATTTTCAATAATCTTGGGGTCTACGGAGATTATCCAGTTCTCTTGTGACCTCATCCAGGACTTAACATTGGACATTGCGGCAACAAATCTGATTTCATTGGTATGGTTAACTCCAGTTCCATGAAGAAGCCTGCCGTCAAAAAGCATTATCGTTCCAGCTTTTGCTTCAAGATTAATAGCAGGTGGTAATTTACCAACCTGCCCGTTACTCCCGGCTTTGATAATATTTTTATGACTACCTGGAATAATCAAGGTACCACCGTTCTCTTCATTCACATCTTGAGGTATGTAAAGCGTATTTACTAATGCAGGAGCTTCTTCGGTCACCCATGGTGTGAGAGGGCTTTGATCTAAATGAAGAACTTGAGGATAGTATCCTTTTTCCGCACCATTTGCTAAGAAGCTATGGCAAATCCATCCCTGGCCTAAAGTTTCATTTAAAAAGCTCTCTATAAGTACACCAGCTTGAACATGAGAGGGATCTTGCTCAATACAACCTCTAAACATTTCACCTTTATTTATTAGTGTATGAACATATTGACCTGAAGGAGTAATGCTATTTACTCCAGCTAATTTTTCACCTTCTGCTTGTTCTAGAAGTCTATTTATAAATAATTCGCATTGATCTTTTGACATTCCATCTTCGATCAGCGCATATCCCCATCTTTTAAAATCTTTCCTTATTTGTTTTATTTCTTTTGTAGGAGTTGGTAGTTTTTTTGTTTTCCAATAGGGATGTTTTCGACCAACAGTTGTGTTCCAGTAATGTACTTTTTTTCTTGAAAGAGGTTTTTTAAAATTAGGAGGAGCTAACCAAGGGTTGTTTTTGAAAATAGACGTATAGGGCTCTTGCGAATCAAGAAATGGCTTAAAAAGCATTTCCTTTTCTGGAGTATTCTTGTCTATATATTCTTGACTAAATTGTTCTATTTGAGTCATTGGCTCTAGTTTTGAAAATCATTTCTAACTCTATCATAGGCCTCATTTATTAATCTAACCTTCTCAGTTCTAAGATCTTCCTTTATTTCTATCTTTTCATCCAACAAAACATATTTCTGATCATTAGTTTCGAATGCAGGCCAATTTCCAGAACCTAATGAAGGAATGCCGTTTTTTGCAAAACTTGTCCAAATTTCCATCATAACTTTGGAGAAGTTAAGATCTCTATCAGAAACATCAATATCGAAAACATCAAAGTTTCCAAAAATATATGGCACTTCAGCTGCATGAAAAGCCCTATATTGTTTAGAACCATTAATTGAGGGATACCAGTTCCACATATATAGGTATGCAGGACTTTCAACATTTGACATTAAATTGCCCCACTTTTGCATTTGAGCAGTAAACATCGTATCGGTAGAAAAATCTACCCAGGATTTTTTTGCTATTTCCTCCGTATCAACTGGATAAAGATCATAGATTCTATCATCAACTTTGGGCAACATATCAGCAATAGCTATATGGGTTAGGGTCTTATAAGACATAACTTCTAATTGGGGACTTAGCATTTTAGGATCAAAAGGAGTAGCTTCATCAGCTGTACTCCCGATTAAGACAGGTACATCGGCTTGTTCACCTTTAAGAAAGATTTGCGATATGTCTTCAGGAATTATACGGCCATCAATTACTGTTAATGTATCGAACTGGGTTGCATAGAATGGATCACTCTCTATATTTTCGATAATTGTTAATGCGGGTATTGTTTTTAAGTCTTTGAGTGAAGAATTTTTACTTCCAGACATAACTGTAGATAGCTCTAGACCCAGTTCTTCAGCGCTCTTTGAATAAGATGTTCTTTTGTTTAAATGCGTTAGGGGTATCAATCTAGCTCCACTTTGACCAATAACTTTGTGAAAAAGTCCTTTAGATAGAGGACTGGCTTGAAGCACATTCACACTCCATGAACCAGCCGATTCACCAAATATAGTTACATTATTCGGATCTCCACCAAACTGACTGATATTTTCTTTAACCCACTCAAGGGATCTGATTTGATCATTAAACCCTTGATTCCCTGAAGAACCTGTCTCTATGGATAATTCTGGATGAGAAAAGAAACCAAAAGGGCCTAAACGATAATTTACTGTTACCAGAATCACACCATGTTGAGTCAGCTCATCGCCGGGATATTCACTGCCACTTCCCCATACTAAAGCACCTCCGTGAAACCAAACCATTACTGGGAGTTTTTCATCTTTATTTTTTGCTCGAGTCCAGACATTCAAGGTCAAACAGTCTTCACTCATATTGTTTATATCTGGAACTCGATCGTAAAATTCAGCCATTTGTTTTGGTTGGAAGCAAATCTTTGAATTGGATTCTACAGATTTAACACCTTCCCAGTTTTTTACAGCTTGAGTTGGCGCCCATCTAAGCTCATCAATTGGAGGCTCTGCATAAGGTATGCCTAAATACTTTTTTAAATTTCCTTCTTTAACTCCTTTAATGCCACCATTTTCTATTTCAACTATTGCAGAAATACTTTGATCGCCGAATCCACATGCCATTAATGACATGCATGTGCCAATTAGAAATATCTTCTTTGCTATCATAAATCAGAGATTAAATTAGCTAATGATCTAACCAAATTTTGACTTCTGTCAGCTCCTATAGCTCCTTCCTCCATTAGACATGGGGTATAGCCAAATGAAACTTTCTTGTTTGTATCGGCGATAGACATAGATCCCCCCCATCCTGCCCAAAAACAAGCTCCCTCTTCCAAATAACCCATCCAACTTGCATTATCTATGGGGAGACCAAAACCGATACCCCATCTAAGAGGCTCAACAAGGACCAGATCGTTACCTCGTACTTGTTCTTCTAGGGCAAATTTAATTAGATCCTCAGAAAAAATTTGTTTTCCTTTATAAGCTCCTCCGTTAGCCATTAAGGCCATCGATTCAGCAATAGATCTGCCATTACCGTGCCCTCCTGCTGCAGGGATTTCAGCTCTTCGCCATTCGGGAGTATTAGCATCAGGAGCGGTGATTATTCCATTTGTCATGACTTTCTGCATAACCGAACCTTCTTCTAATTCAAATATATCTTCTGGGTTAGATTCTATAGCTTGATGAATTTCTGCAACCCTTGAGTGATGCTTGTCTTCTAGTCCAATGTGAAAATCAATATCCAAAGGATCAGCTATTTCATCTTTGAAGAAGTTACCAACAGTTTTACCTGAAATTCTTTTAATAATCTCACCCATGAGATTACCAACAGATATGGCATGATAGCCAAGAGCTGTACCAGGCTCCCACCATGGTTCTTGAGTTTCGAATAGAGCGGCTACTTTATCAGGATCATAGAGATCATTACCCGCTACTGGCTCATCCCATCCAGCCAATCCCGAAGAGTGACTCATAATATGACTTACAAGAATATTTTCTTTCCCATTCTGAGCGAATGCGGGCCAATATTCTGCAACAGGAGCTTTGAAATCCAATTGCCCGCGATCAGCAAGAACATAAGCGGATAAAGATGTTGCATTTTTTGTACTCGAAAACACATTAACTATAGTATTTTCTTCCCAAGGAAGTGACTGATCTTTATCCCTAGTACCAGACCAGATATCCACAACTATTTCACCTTCGCAGGTAATAGCAAGAGATGAACCTATGTCTAATCCCAGCTCAAATTGATTTTCAAAACAATCTACAATCGACTGAAACTTCTTATCATATCTTCCATGAGTTTCCATTTGCTCTCGATCTGCCACAAGGTATTGTGTCTAAAAATTTCTTTGAATTTCAAAACCAGCCTCTCTTGGTGTCCCCCAAGTTCCAAATCTTCCACCTCCTGTAGCGGCACTTATGTATCCAGCTAGATAAATCGAATCTGTAGCATTTTTAACATAAAACCTAGATCTTAGTGTTTCATCTGGATTTTCCCATATAACATTTAAATCAACTATAGTATCCGCTCCCTGAGAATAGTCATTAAACTCAGAAAAATAAATTTCTGATTTGTAGGAAGCATTTACTCTATAGGTAAGAGTAGATCCTGAATCCAAATTCCTAGTGTGATTTATGCCCAAATTAGCAGAGAATTTCGGTGCATTACTTAGAGTCTTGCCTTTTAATTGTTGCATTCCTAATTGAGGTGCAAGACCGTTCGCATTTAAAAACTCTCCATAGGTTGCATCCAACCAAACCAGTCCATAATTCAGAGTGGTGTTATCGCTAATTTGTGATAGAGCTTCAATTTCTAATCCATTTACAGTCGCATCTCCAGCATTTCTAGTTACTGTTTGGACGCCGACCACTTGTAAAACTTGAAAATCTGAATAATCGTATCTAAATAAAGATGTATTTACTGAAGTGGTATCACTTAAGCTCCCCTTAAATCCAAATTCCAAAGAAGTTACTTCCTCTGGGTCATATGGATCAGAGCACTCATATGTGGCGTAGCCTCCAGCCTTAAAACCCTCACTAACCGAAACATAAACATTACTTTCACTTGATAAATCATGCTGTAACACGGCTCTTGAAGTTGTGGAATTATATTCTTGTTTTGTTTCTCTTAAACAGGTTTGGGCAACTGTTGTATACCCCGCTCCAGGAATCATCATAAAGAAGGAGTTGTCTTGGGCGTTGGTAAATTCATCCGTAGTTTTTCTAACACCTAAGCTCAATCTAGTGTTGTCATTTATATCGAAAGTACCATCAGCAAAGTAAGCAGTAGATTCGAGATTCATTTTAAGATGTTTGAACTCAATACCACTTTGAAAAGGGAAACCAAACACAGGAAGTGGGTTATCAAAATGTGTATGTCTAGAGGTTTCGTCATCCATATAGTAACCTCCAAATACAAGACTCATTCCCTCTCTTTCTAAGTTTAGATTCAGCTCTTGAGTGAAGGTCTCGGTCTCGGAAATGTCAAACGTATCAAAGATTTGAACCTCAGTGCCATCTCTATCCAAGTTAAATTGATCATAAAATTCCTGCTTAGCGGTTATAGACTTAATTACACCAAAGTCTGTATCTAATGTGAAAGATACAGAAGCTACGTCGTAAGCCTTATCAATAAAGTTTGCTCCATTGATTGATTCCGATTTAGGGGTCAAGTAAACCTCATGTGGTTTTGTAGTCTTTGTTGCTGAATCGATCCAAGGCACACCAAAAGATGTTGCAATATCGGGAAAAGACTCTAGAAAACTATATGGTACTGGAGTTCCCTTAGTGGTAGTTTCAGCTACAAGAATATCAGCCTGAAGGGAATCAGTAAGATCAGATTTAACTTTTAATCTATAAGCTTGGCGATCTATAGCGCCCTGATTGGGACAACCAGCAGTTAGGCATTTCACATACCCTTCACCTTGATCAATAGTGGACGCAGCAAGCCTAAAACTAGTGTTATCTGATAACCCGCCACCTATGGCAAATTCAAGCTTACCTATATCATAATCTCCATAACCAACTTTTATGTATCCACTGGAATCTTGAGAAGGTTCTTTGGTAATGAGGTTTACCACTCCACCTATAGAATTTCTGCCGTAGAGGGTTCCTTGCGGACCCCTAAGTACTTCTATTCTCTCTATGTCCATTTCCCCTAATTGGGATGAATGAGATCTTGATTGAAATATGCCATCCGTACTGACGGAGACACCGGGGTTGCCATTGAATTGGCCTATTCCTCTAATAGTAATGTTGAAAGATTGAAGTACATTGGTAAATTGCATACTTGGAACAATATGTTTCAAATCATCCATGTCACTTATACCTCTATCTTCTATTTCGGTAGAACCTATGGCAGTAATGGAAGCCGGAGTTTCTACCACAGTAGAGCTCCTTTTTAAGGCTGTAACTATTATTTCTTCAATTTCTTCTGAATAAATTGGTAAAAATAAATTCAACGATAAAAGACTTACTAAGATTCTAGAAAGCATGACTCCCCCCTTTGTGTTTACTCAAAACATTAGAATAACTTACATCTAAAAGAGTCGTCAATAAGACTTGGAAGAAAGAAATTTATCTTTATTATCTGGAAAAGGATATTCTTTGGAATTTTTAAGGAAATCTTGTATTTCATTAAAGTTATCTAATCCAAAATCTTTGAACGCTTGGTTTTGTCTTATCCTCACTGACCAAGTGGACAATATATGTTTATGTAAGTTTTTAGTTGGATAATAAAGCTTCCTTCTTTTGTCTTTACCTGTTTTTGATATGTAATAGCATTTTTTTACCAAAAAGTTTATGAAACGCTCTACAGATTTATCGCTCAAATTAGTCTCTTGTTTTAAGTCATTACTTACAAAGTAGCCTTTTTCTCTGAGTGACATTTCAGCAATTAACCAGAGGACGGTATATCTTTGATCGTAAATGTAAAGCTCCGGAATATTCAAATCTTTAATTGATTGATCTAGCTCGGTCTTGGCATCTGCGGCTTCTTTGACTAACCTTAAATATTTATCATAAATATGCACGTGGTCACTATAACAATTTAGAATAAAAAATACCTCTATTAGGGTCTATATTGAGAATCACTATCATAACCATTACCACTTAGCTTCTCATTTCCAAATACTAATAAGACTAAGTTTTTTGGTACATTGTCTTCATGAATATAAACAAAGTAAATGAAATCTTAAATGAAATAATGGAATTTGAGCTAGCTGGAGTAGTTAGATATACCCACTCTTCTCTTATGGTAACTGGTCCCTACAGATTACCTATAGTTGAATTCTTAAAAGAGCAAGCTAATGAGTCTTTGATGCATGCTCAACAAGCAGGAGAGCTTTTGACTGGCCTTGATGGACATCCAAGTCAAAAAATTGCAAACATTTATGAAACTAATGACCATTCTATAAAAGGAATTCTTGAAGAAAGTCTTACTCACGAAATTCATGCCCTTAATCTTTATAAAGATTTATTATCCATCGTAGAAGGTGAATCGGTTTATTTAGAAGAATACACAAGAAGTCTAATAGGACAAGAAGAACAACATCAGGTAGAACTGAAGAAGATGTTGAAAGACTTTAGTTGAGATAGCTTCGCCGTCCAAATTAATTGGACAGCGATGCCTATTAGTTTTAATTTCTGAAACTGATCTACAAGCTCAAGCAGATATGTTTAGTGCTTGCTAAAGGTTCCCACATTCAGGAAGTGTTATAAGGTAATTTATAAAAAAACAGGGCCTTCAGGCCCTGTTTCTCCCTTTAAATTCATCTTTTGTTGGGAGATTTATGTCTCCCAAAAATAAAGTTTCTTCTAGTAGTATGTTTAGTTTTTCGCCCTGTGACCCTTTTCCTCCACAGTCTGTATGAGGAAAGTTTTAGTTGGGACTTCATCAGATCTTTAACTTCTCTTTCATTTAAGCCGTAAGCATCATATATAGCATCAAAGGGAGTTCTGTCTTCCCAAGCCATCTCGATAATTCTTGAAATATCACTTTCTTTCATTAATTTCTATAAGATCATTGGAAACAGGATTATTTTTATTTATCTCTTTAAATAGTTCTTCTGCTACCCTGCTGGCTTCTATATTCTTATACTTCTTCAAGGGACCAATAAAAAAAGATCCGAAGATCTTTCCAAAGAATTCAATTACTCTTACCCAGTTATCAATTCTTGATTCATGCCTGGGCCCTAATAAATGTCCTGGCTTGGCAAAAAAAGTTCTTTTGAATCCCAGACTTAATATTTCATTTTCCATTCTAGCTTTTGTATCTAAATAAAAATTTAAAGAATTAAGTTTAGAACCAACTGCAGAAATAATTGCTATATTAGGAATACCTAAGTCTTTTGCTTTTTTGGCAATCTCTATTACAAGATCGAAATCTACTTTTTTAAAAGCATCCTTAGTTTTATTATTCATATAAATAAGTTCTTTAAAGTTTAGAGGATAGCCCAAACAAATAACTAAATTTTTAGATGGAGGTAAGTCATTAATATTCTCAAAACTAAATGAAGTTTGGTTACTTTCTTGTTCATTGGGAATAAGACTTCTAACAAATAAATGATATTTTTGACCTTCTTTTTTTACTAGATTTAGAAAATAATTACCCGTTAAACCGGATGCACCAAATATTAGATAATCATTCATTGTGATTTAATTTAAGCATCTCAACATTGTTTCCATCAATGTCATGGATATAAACTGATGCGGTTCCATCGCGATGCTTTGTAAGTTCACCATAATTTTCAGCTTCCTCGTTTTCAATGGCGAAGTGAAAAGGATGCTCTTCGGGTTTCACTAACGCTAAGCTGGTGTTTTCAAAATCTATCATTGCCCAAGTCTCATCTTGATACGAGACTTCGACATCAAAATTGTTTTTATACCATTCAACTGACTTAGATATATCTTGGACCTGAATGGCTATGTGATGAATTTTATCCATAAGTTTTTATCTTTATGGGCGCGGTGGCGGATAGTGAGGGATTCGAACCCCCGAAGGGTTTGACCCCTTGCCGGTTTTCAAGTCGCCCTAAACGCCTTTTGTTCTTGGTGGGTGTAGCGTTATCTATTATACCTTGCTTAAAATAAATAAAAGTGGGACTCATACGCACATTTGTTAATTGTTCCCTTTTCATTGGATTGTGCGGTTCCCAATAATATCCTTTGCCATAGTCTTTTATATCAGTATCGAAGCTATACCAAGTTGGATATTTAAAATCAGTACCTTCTCTATGGCATTCTAAGTATACATCTTGGACTTCATTAGCCATTTCCGAGCAACCGCCTATCGTTATAAGCATGGCAGTTATTAACATTAGTCTCTTAATCATGGTTCTCCTCATGAAGTTGAAAGTATTGCTTCTTAGGTCTGTTAGGTTTCCTATGAGTATGTCCATGGATCCCAGAAGTAACGCTTACTTCTTTATCAAGAACCAGGTCTCTTGGATTAGGTAGTTTGCTCATTTATCTCTTTGCCAAGGTAACCAAGTAAACTTTCCGTAAATGATGTAATCAATTACATAGAAAAATGCTGCGACACCAGTACTAACCCAAGCCTCTCCGTTTGAGGCCGCCCATTCAATGCCTACTCTCGATATGAAAACCACCCAAGCTACAATTAACAAACCAACGTAAATAGTTACTACCCAATGAAGGACTAACATAAATCTATTAAACATCTTCAAACTATAGCACTCCGCCACCGCCACCACCTTAATATATTTGCTGTCGCTAAAGAAATATCGGAGTCAAAATCACCCGTAATGCGATTGAGAAATAAGAACCTATATTCAAACTGTATCTAATTTGTATCTAATCTAGATTAAATTCGGCTCAAATTCGGCTCAAATTGATGTTTATGGAGTAAATTCAAAGTGTTTCTATAGTTCCCTATAGACCTCAAACGTACTATTAGGTGGCGGATAGTGAGGGATTCGAACCCCCGAAGGGTTTGACCCCTTGCCGGTTTTCAAGACCGGTGCATTCAACCAGACTCTGCCAACTATCCTATAGAACGAAGTCTAATCGCTGCGCATTGTAACAAAAAGAATAATGCATAGGTAAAGGATGAAGAATGTTTTTTTGATATAATTTACATGTAGACATGGAAGCTTCTTCGAGATTTCTAGACACCAAATTAATCAATCGTCATAAAGATGCATTGAATGGTAATAATATTCAAGTAGATAAAAATAAGTTATTTGACTCTATATCGAAAAATCTTGTCAAAAATAATGCAACAATTGTTTCTCATTACTACGTTGATCCTCTTATCCAAGAAATAACCGAAGAAACAGGAGGTTTTGTTGGTGATTCTCTGGAAATGGCAAAGTTCGGTAGTACTTGTCAGACTGAAAACCTTGTTGTTTGCGGGGTCAAGTTCATGGCTGAGACTGCAAAAATTCTGAGCCCAGAAAAAAATATTTTTGTACCAACTTTAGAATCAACATGCTCACTCGACTTAGGCTGCCCTGCCCCTGACCTAAAGCAAATGAAAGATCAATATCCAGATAGAGTCTTGGTTGTTTATGCAAACACTTCAGCAGAAGTAAAAGCAATGGCAGATTGGGTTGTGACCTCAAGTATCGCAAAAGAAATAATCGAAGATTTGCACCTAAATGGGAAAAAAATACTTTGGGCACCAGATAAATATTTAGGGAGTTACTTACAGACAGTCACAGGTGCAGATATGATTTTATGGGATAGCGCATGTGTGGTTCATGAAGAATTTAAAGCATCTGGTTTAAGGGACTTGAAGAAAATACATCCTGATGCCGGTATTCTAGTTCATCCTGAATC
>CALIUO010000034.1 GCA_938048695.1 uncultured SAR86 cluster bacterium | reverse complement strand
TCTCTAAAATCCTCACTAAAAATTGTTTCTATAGCTAAAAGAGATGCAAGCAAGGCAGCTATCCAGATAACTCCGGGAGCTAAAGAGCTAAGCAAACTCTCTTGTGGACCCAAGGCTAAAGGAAAAAAAGTTATGACAATTAGGAAAAAAATTAAAGGAGTAATATAGGTAGAAGATTTCCTAAAGGCTATCAAGAGATCTCTTCTTAAGATTATGCTCAGCCAGCTGTATATAGAAGTATTCATTTTATATATTAATGCGATTAGCACTTAATTTTGATGGTCTATGACCGGTTAATACAAAAGAACAGCCTCTGGAGTTGAGTTCCTGAATTAAGTTTTCAATTAAAAAAGTTGCTTCGTCATCTAATGCGGAAAAGGGTTCGTCAATAAAATAGATTTTAAAGTCCTTTAGTAGCCACCTTGCTATTGAAATTCTTTTTCTTTGTCCAACAGATAGCTTAGATGCGAGCTCATTAAAGTTCTTAAGACCAACCCGCTCTAAACATTTATATATTTTATTGTCGTCCATTCCTTTAGCGCCGTGAGTTAAATGTAAATTTTCAAAAACAGTCAGTAAGTTCTTTATACCAAGCTGATGCCCTTGATAAAAACATTCAAAATTCCTGTATTCATTAAAGTTTTCATTTTTATCTAGCCAAATTATTTTACCTTTCTCAGGTTGAACAAGACCTAAGATTGTTCTTAATAAGGTAGTTTTACCTGATCCATTTGATCCAATTATTTCAAGATTTTCACCAGGAAAAACTTCAAAGTTTATATTCTCAAAAATGACCTTTTCTGATCGAACACAAGAGAGGTTCTCTACTTTTAAATTTGGAAGCATTGATTGTTGTATTTTATCAAAAAACTTCTTATAACTGAATTGAAGAGGTAATAGCTTGTAAGAAATTACTTCTGTTAAAATATCAGCATTAAAGAGGAAAGGAAGTGGAAAAAATTAATTTTGCTAAGAGATCATCAATTGAGTTTGTGGAAGAAGGAAATACTCTAGCCCCTAAATTCAACTCGGAAGGACTCATCCCTGTAGTTGTCACTGAAAGTAGTTCTGATTTAGTGCTAATGCTAGGTTACATGAATAAAGATGCACTAGAAAAAACAATTCTCACTCGGGAAGCACATTATTGGAGTAGAAGCAGAGAACTGCTCTGGAAAAAAGGTGAATCAAGCGGTATGACTCACAAAGTAGACCAAATTTTGATAGATGATGATCAGGATTCTGTATGGCTTAAAGTTACAATTGATGGATTGGGTGCAAGTTGTCATGTTGGTTACAAATCATGCTTTTATAGGACTGTAGATTCATTAGAAAGTGGTCAAGTAAATTTACTTTTTACCGAATCTGAGAAAGTTTTTGACCCTGAAGTGATTTATCCTGGAGCAGAAAACCCCACTAAGCTTTAAAAAAAGGCCAGATATAAATCTGGCCTTTAATCTATCCATACTCAGGGGAAAGTAGGATATCTTCCTAACGGGAGTTAAGAATTCTTTAACTTGCCTTCTGGATTGCCTGATCTATATCAGCAATAATATCTTCAATATTTTCTATGCCTATTGAAAGCCTTACGTAACCAGGTGTTACACCGGCAGATAATTGCTCCTCAGACGAAAGCTGACTATGTGTTGTAGAGGCTGGGTGAATTGCCAAGGATCTTGAATCACCGATATTTGCTACATGATAAAGCAACTCAAGGGAATCTATAAACTTTCTACCTGAGTCAACTCCACCAGGTAATTCAAACCCAATTAAAGCCCCATATCCGCCAGATAAATAAGTATCTGCCCTCTCCTTTTCTAATCCTTCAGATATGCCGGGATAGGTAACTGAGGATACTTTTCCATTATCTTTAAGATATTGCGCTACTTTCAGGGCATTCTTTCCATGCTCCCGCATCCTTAGCGGCAAAGTCTCTAATCCTTGGATAAAAGTCCAGGCATTAAAAGGACTCATAGAACCTCCGAGATCCCTTAAAAGGGTCGTTCTAGCTTTCATGATATAAGCAATAGGACCCATCGGTTTTATCGCTTCCGTCCATACAACACCGTTATAACAAGGGTCTGGGGTATTAAGATTTGGTTGTCTTTCAGGACCAGCCTCTTCCCAGTCAAAGTTTCCCCCATCTATGATCAGACCTCCTATGGAAGTTCCATGACCTCCGATATATTTTGTTGTGGAGTAAGTTGTAACAGCTGCTCCATGGTCAAAAGGTCGGCAAAAAATTGGCGCAGCAGTATTATCAACTATCAAAGGAATACCCAATGATCTTCCAATATCTGAAACTTCCTTGATTGGAAAAACTTGAAGTCTAGGATTAGGAAGTGTTTCCCCAAAATAAGCTCTAGTTTTATCATCTGTAGCATTTCTAAAATCTTCTGGGTTTGTTGGATCAACAAATCTCACCTCTATTCCCATTTCAGATAGGTTGTTTTTAAATTGGTTATATGTCCCGCCGTATAAATGAGATGAAGATACTATATTATCTCCAGCCCTAGCTACGTTTTGGATTGAATAAGCAGATGCAGTTTGACCTGAAGACACTGCCAAACCTGCCGCTCCGCCATCTATAGCCGCCATTCTTTCTTCTAATACGGCATTTGTTGGATTCATTATTCGAGTGTATATGTTGCCAAGTTCGGCTAAAGCAAAAAGATTTGCTGCTTTTTCAGTACTTTCAAACAAATAGCTCGTTGTTTGATGAATTGGAACTGCTACAGAACCTGTAGTTTCATCTGCCCTCCATCCCGCATGAAGCGCAATGGTTTCTAAATTTTTACCTTCGTAACTCATTTTATTTCTCCTAAAAAAAAACCTGCCAGCTTTCGCTAAACAGGTCCGTTATAAGAGAATCCTATTTAGCAGTATTTATATAGCACCCGCAAGCTGGTTCAAATCGGTGCTCTTATTATTATAGGTCCTAATTCATACAAATCAATAGAATTAATGATAATGACCTTAAAATTCAAAACTAAGGCCTAAGCCAATAGTCAAAGGGTCCAATGGAACATCAAATACCAAACTTGCAGGTAGTACATCTGATAAAGAAGAATTATCTATATTGGTCACTGTTGCTGAACTCTCAAGATTAAACTTCCTGATATCTAAGTTAAGAATTAAATTTTCAGAAAATCTCCAATCAAATCCTAGTTGATAGACCAATCCTGTTGAAGAACCTATATCTAAAGATGCACCTTCTAGTGGCCCAGATGTTTTTTCTTTAAAAAAGAAAGTGTAGTTATACCCTAACCCAAAATAAGTTCTTAGATTTGATTTAGGGTTTAAGTAATATTGCAAAGTTACTGTTGGAGGAAGATGTTGTGCTGAGGCTATTTTTATACCTGTCCCTAAAGCTTTATCATAGATAGCATGCTCAAAAGGCAAACCGGCTAAAACTTCGAAACCAATGCTGTCTGTCACTAAATATGAGAATGTGGCTGTTGCATTTGATTTATCATCGACATTTACGACTTCCCCATTATCTGAAATAGGATTTATATTTGTAAAACCACCTCTAATTATCCAATCGCCCTTTTCAGCAGCACTAGCTGAAGACATGAATAGGGTAATGGTACTTAAAAAGATTAAGCTTATATATTTTTTACTGTCCATATTTATCTCCTTTTTTGATTCAAAGAGAGTAACTCTCAGAAGGACTACCTATTTGCAGTACGCCACATTCAAAACCACCTTATACGGTAACAGGTTGGTGAGAGTTTCCTCTACTCTTGATGTTATTAATATATTTTCCGCTTATCTAAAGAGATGTCTTTATAAGAACTCCTATTTAGCTGAATTTATTAAGCACCCGCAAGCTGGTCAAATCGGTGCGTCGAAAATTCTAACCAAAGTAAATTTAAATACAAGTTTTATTGTTAAAATAATTGAAAAGGCCCCGTTAGCTCAGTCGGATAGAGCGCTGGATTCCTAATCCAGAGGCCATAGGTTCAAATCCTGTACGGGGCACCAGTAAATATGAATTGGAAAAAAGAAACAGTAGAAATTAGAAAAAGAAGAAAGCTTGCTAAAAGCCAAGGCGGTAAAGAAGCCATTAAACTTCAACATGCAAAAGGAAGACTCACTTTAAGAGAGAGAATAGACCTTCTTTTAGATGAAGAATCATTTCAAGAACAAGGGGAAATAGCAGGAGGCTCTGAAGTCAATGAAGAAGGAAAGCTAGAATCTTTAACTCCTGCGAATTTTATTCTGGGTTTTGGAAAAATAAATAACAGAGATATTGTTGTTGGAGGAGAAGATTTCACTGTTAAAGGGGGATCTCCAAATTCTGCAGGACTTAGAAAAAGCGTTTATACCGAAGAGCTTGCGCTTAAATATAAAGTACCACTTATAAGATTGCATGAAGGTGGAGGTGGATCAGTTGCCGGACCTGGTAAAAAATCAGGAGGTTATGGAGGTGATCCTGTCTTCTCTAAATCAAGATTTAAATCTATAGCAGATACATTAAGGGAGATACCAGTTGCATCTGCTGCTTTAGGTCCGGTAGCGGGAATGCCTGCAGCAAGGTTTGTTGGATCACATTTTAGAGTCATGACAAAAGAAACTGCCCAAATCTTAGTAGCAGGACCTGCTGTAGTAGAAAGGGCTTTCGGTAAGAAGATGTCTAAAGAAGAATTGGGTGGCTCAGAGATTCATAAGCTAAATGGAGTAACAGATAATGTGGCTTCTTCAGAAGAAGATGCTTTTGAACAAATCAAAAAATTTCTTTCATACTTTCCGCAGAACAAATATGAACTAACGGAAAGAATCACATGCGAAGACCCCATTGATAGAAAGGAAGAAGAGTTAATTGGGATTATTCCTAAAGACAGAAAAAGATCATATGAGATGAGAGATATAATAAATTTAGTTTTTGATAAAAACTCTTTCTTTGAAATGACTCAATTCTTTGGAAGGGGAATAATCACTGGTTTTGCAAGAATTAATGGTTATTCAGTAGCAATTTTTGCAAATGATTCCAACTTTTATGCGGGTTCTATGTCGGCTGAGGGTGCCCAAAAGACTACAAGATTTATAAGATTATGTGACACTTTTAATATACCGATTGTGAGCTTAGTTGATGAGCCAGGTTTTTTAATTGGGCCGGATGCTGAAAAAGCCGGAACTATCCTTCATGGCACACAAGCAGTCTTAGCCACTACAGAATCTACAGTCCCTTGGTCTACAATCATGATAAGGAAGTCTTTTGGTGTTGCTGCAGCGGCGCATTATGGGCCGGATGGTTACGTGCTTGCCTGGCCTTCTGCTGAATCTGGACCTCTACCTTTAGAAGGAGGTGTTGCGGTAGCCTTTAAGAAAGAAATAGCATCTGCAGAAAATCCCGAAGCAAAAAGGAGAGAGCTAGAAGAAAAAATGGCAAAAAATCAAAACCCCTTTCCAAGAGCAGAGGCATTTTCTGTACATGAAATAATTGATCCAAGAGAAACAAGGAAATATATCGCTTTGTGGGCTGAGAGAATTCAAAGCCAACTGAGGGCTAAACTAGTCTCTAGATAATCAAGTAAATTTAGCTTAACTTTGTTAAATCCTAATATATACTTATGAGACAAATATACGGAGAGTAAAAATGAAAACATATGAACAATTTTACATAAATGGAGAATGGGTAGATCCTGTAGAAGGAAAAAACATGTTTGATGTTTTAAACCCAGCTAATGAAGAAGTTATCGGGCAGATTGCTATGGGAAGTGCTGCCGATGTTGATAATGCTGTAATGGCAGCATCTAAAGCTTTTGATACATTTAGCCAAACTTCAGTTGAAGAAAGGTTAGCTATCCTAGGTAAGATCGTTGAGGTCTATCAGAGTAGGTATGATGAAATAGCTGAAACCATTTCTTCAGAAATGGGAGCCCCACTATCACTTTCCAAAGCTGCACAAGCTGCAACTGGTCTTGGTCACTTTGCCCAAGCTATTGAAGTTTTACAAAACTTTGAGTGGGAAGAGACTAGAGGAAAAACTGTCTTAAGAAGAGAGCCGATAGGTGTTGTTGGAATGATAACTCCTTGGAATTGGCCTATAAATCAAATCTCATGCAAAGTTGCTCCAGCTATTGCTGCAGGATGCACTATGGTTTTAAAGCCTACTGAAATGGCTCCTCTAAACGCAATGATCTTTGCTGAAATACTTCATGAAGCAGGCGTGCCTGCTGGAGTATTCAATCTGGTTAACGGAGATGGTCCTACAGTAGGTGAAGCAATGTCTTCTCACCCACGCATTGATATGATGTCTTTTACAGGCTCTACCAGAGCAGGTATTGCTGTTGCAAAGGGGGCTGCAGATACAGTAAAAAGAGTAGCGCAGGAACTGGGAGGTAAATCTGCAAATATTATATTGGATGATGCAGACTTTGAATCAGCTATCACTGGTGGAGCAAAACATTGCTTCAATAATAGCGGTCAGTCCTGTAATGCACCTACCAGAATGCTTGTTCCTGAAGCAAGGCATGACGAAGCTAAAGAAATTGCTAAAAGAGCTGCTGAAGCAACTAAAGTTGGAGATCCATTTGCAGAAGATACTGGCATAGGTCCGGTAGTTAGCGACGTACAGTTCAACAAGATACAAGGATTAATTGAGAAAGGTATCGAAGAAGGTGCTGAACTTGTTGCTGGCGGTCCTGGAAAACCAGAAGGTTTAAATGCTGGATACTTTGTGAGGCCAACAGTATTTGCGAATGTAAATAATGATATGACTATCGCTAGAGAGGAAATATTTGGTCCTGTTCTTTCTATATTGCCTTACAAAGACGAAGAGGAGGCTGTAGAAATTGCAAATGATACTGAGTACGGGCTTTATGGGTATGTTTCTTCAGGTGATGTAGAACATGCCAAGAAAGTTGCAAATAGAATAAGAGCTGGAAGTATAGCCATTAACGGTGCCGGTGCTGACTTCACCACACCTTTTGGAGGATACAAACAATCTGGAAATGGTAGGGAATGGGGTCTATTTGGATTCGAAGAATTCCTAGAAGTTAAAGCCGTTGTAGGTTTTACCAGCTAAACCTTAATCTAATGAAAAAGGGCCGCAACTAGCGGCCTTTTTTTATACTTGATTGAGTAGCTTTTTCCCATCTTGTAGACGTTTGAAATTATCGATGAAAAGCTCTACTGCCCTTAATGGAGCTCTGGGTCCCCATGCAGAATCATGAGGTGTGATAAAACAATTCTCTAGTGTCCAAAGAGGTGAGTTAGAATCTAAAGGTTCTGGATCGGTTGTATCTAGAGCAGCGCATAATATTTCCTCTTTTGATAGCGCATTGGCAAGACTATCTTCATCTACAGACTCTCCTCTTCCTACATTTATAAACATTGCAGATGATTTCATAGCTGCAAACTGATCTATGGAGAATATTTTTTGTGTATCAGGGCTGCTCGGTAGACAATTGACTACGAAATCACACATTGGCAACATTTCATTTAATTCATTTGGTTTAAAAAGCCTATCTAGGTTATCTGAGAGAACAGGAGTTCTTTTTGTTGCGTAAACAGTCATTCTAAAGGCCTTAGCCAACCTCGCAACCTCCTGTCCTATTCCCCCAAAACCAGTAATTCCTATAGTCATATCTGTTAGTTCGCCAACTGACATCATTTGTTTCCAATTTTTTTCCTTTTGGAGTGCTATATGGGCATCTATTGATTTTATAGATCTTAATATCTGAGCAAATATATAAGTTGCAATGGGTATTGCATGTAACCCTCCCCCGTGCGAAAACACTTTTGAGTGATCTATTAAGGCTTGGGCTTGAGGAGTCTCTATTCCAGCCCAAGAGCCCTGCACATAAGAACATCCATCAATTAAAGCTAAATATTTCTTAAAAAAAACCTCTGATTTTAAAGCTTTAAACATTAACTCGTAAGAAACAAGAGCTATATCAGGTTTAGCGTCGCCTTGGATTACATTTGCCTCTGAATCAATAAGAATAAATTCATGTTGGTTAAAATTTTCAATAAGCAATTCTTCAAAAGCTTTATATGTAAACTCACTTAAACAGATCTTCATGTTTTATTCCAAGTCTCCGTCTTCTCTCATTTTTTTTCTTATTTTAGTTGCACTAATTTGAGTGACAGCTTCTTCAAAAGTCTCTTCTTCAAAAACATAACCTACTCCTCTACCGTAAGTTATATTTACTATATTTGGGACCATCATTATTTCGTAATGGACACCTCTTTCGAAGTTATCTTTTAAGAGACCTTCAGAAATATTTTGGCAGACAGAATCCCAATCAAAAGGATTATCATCTTGACCTTCACCGCCAGACGCGCCGTGCACATCTCTTACTTGGATAATAACTTGTCCTGTCTTTTTTATAGACCTCTTAAATAATTCTTGATGTCCATCATGCCAAGGTTGCCATCTACCTAGCATTTGGACTGTAGGTTTTTTCCAATCAAACATTTTCTTTAATCCTTTTAGCAATGTCTATATGGTTATGATCATTCCATTCCTTAATAAGAAAATCTACCTTAGAAGGTGGCTCAAAGAGAGCATTAGTGTCTTCAAAACGACCTTCATCAATAGTGTCGAGCCAAATAGTAATATCGGCTTCAAAAATCTTTCGTGTTTCTTTTGTTGGGCAAACAAAGTCGCAAATAACAATTCTGTTATGGGAGGATTCAAAATCGGCAATGGACTTCATTCTGAGGCTTTGTCTTAATCTACCCTCTTCACTGAAATCCCAATCTCCTGCCATAGATCTTACTTTATCCGCATTAAACCAAGCTGACTCTAACAAAGGTTGAAGTCTTTCTGATAAATACGTTTTCCCGCTTCCAGGTAAACCCATAACAAGTATTTTCATATTTAAGTAATCAATTAAGAATAGTTGAGCTTATTATGGACTTCTGCCTCATCAAGTCCATAATCTTCTAGTGAATATTTATGTTTTGCCTTGTCTTCTAGAGAACTTTTTTCTATGTAGTCTGTCATTTCAGTTAAAGTTTTCTCATTTAAATGAAAATCAAAATTTGCATAAATATCTTTCATTAAATTGATTGGGTCGTCTATTAGATCTTTATATTGAACTTGCATATATTCTTTTGAAGAAAATTTTAATTTCTGAGATTCATTCTTATTATTTGACTGCTCCCAAAAATTTATAGTTCTTTTTCCAATGTCATTTAAATTGATTTTACTAGAAAAGCCTTTTCGAACTTGTGCAGTTAAACTGCATATAGATGGAATTGTTTCTACAGGATCCCTTATGATATGAATGAAACGCGCATCAGGATAATAACTTAATATTTCATCTAGATTACCTAAATGACTAGGATCTTTTAATAACCATCTTTGAGGTTTTTGTTGTGTTTCAAGAATACTTAGAAATTTAAAGTGTTGGCTGTACGCTATGCTGGTGTCGCAATTAGACAAATAATCAAGATAGGTTGGTGTATTTGCCATGTAGAAATACAAAATACTTTGCAAAGCAAATACTTTAATTAATAAACACTCTTCAGGACTATCTGACTTAATGGCATGAAGGTCATCTAATTGAGGTATAAACCTTTCTTTAAAGAACAAAATTAAATCAGATTGCCCTATACGTAATTTTTCTTTATACCCATTCGTTTCAACTAACGGCATAGGTTTCATCATCTCCCAAAACAAAGGGCTTCTGTGATTAGAATCTTGACTGAGAAGATTAAATAAAAAGGTTGTTCCAGAGCGAGGAAGACCTATAACAAAGATAGGTTGGCTTACTTTAGGTTGTTTTATACCCTCATAAAATTGAGAGATTAAGTGACGATTTCTAAGATGTTGTTTAATTTGATACTTTGCAGCCAATTTACCTGTGAAGCTTAAATTAGCCTCATTGTTCAATGAATCAACAAGAACATTAAAAGGCTCTGATATGTTAGAGTCAGATAAATCTAATTTCAAATCTGCGACAATCTTAGATTTGTTGATCATATAAATTAGATTTACCTAGTTTCTCCAAATACCTTGATTAACGGGCATAGTCTTATCAATATCTTCATACTTTCCTGTAAAGGCGACATGCTCCCCTAGAATTTCATCTATCTTAGTCCCCTTCCCTGCAATCAATAAAGGTTCAAATTGGGTTTTAGCAGTAAAACTTTGAAGATATTTATAAGATTCTCTTATATTCATTGCTCCTTTTGCAGACTTCACTTCTATATCTTTAATTTTTCCTTTTGAGTTTATCGCATAAGAAAACTTAATTTTAGTTTTGCCTGGTTCAACGTTATCTGGTTTTTCAAAAAATTTTGAAACATAACTAGGAGTACAGAATAATAATTTGCAAACTGATTCGTCCCCTTTTTTTGATTCGGGCCATGATTTAAGCTTGCAAGTGCTGTCAGAGCAAGTCAAACAAGTTGAAATAGTCTGTGATCTAAAATCGTTTAATTTGCTTGCAGTATCTTTATTTAGCTCTTGGTTTATAGAGCATATAGGACTGCTGGATACAGATAGAGCAAAAAAACTAAGTGCTAGGATGATGTTGTATTTTTTCATGATAAACCTGAAATTTTAAATTTAGAATAACACTTCATGTTTTGGGTAGTCTATATCTTTCATTTATGTCTTTACATTTATTTAAATGTAAAAGTTTTTTAATTCAGTCTAACCTTTTTGCAGAAAACAGAATGATTCGTGAATAGCTGCCTTCGCTTCCCTAATCATCAAAGCCTGTCTCTCTTTAGGCAATCTCCATTCATGGATATATCTTAAAGTTGACGCCGAAACATAAATGAGCCAGAGAGATAATCTCTTGCTATCAATGTCTATATAGTTAGAGCATAAAGTCTGAAAAAGCTCTGCACCCTTCGACCCATACTTATACCTTAATTCCAAACTTGCTACAGCTATGTCCGACATGGGATCTCCAATAGCCGCATATTCCCAATCTATCAAACCAATTATTTCATTATTTTTCCAAAGGATATTACCGGGCCAAAAATCTCCGTGAAGAAATTTATATTCGCCAATAAATATTGAGCTTCCAATTGATTTCAAATATTCCCTAACCTTTCTCCATTCTTTTTCATCAGGCAGATAATCTAAAAGACTGTCTAAAGGATCAATACGAATGGGTAATTTGGGTAAATTACTTATTTCTATTGAACGTATATCATTAAGCAAGTTAGAAACTTTTTCCATCCATGAAATATCTAAGTCATCAGGCTCAAAACTTTTACCATCAATAAAGCTCATGATCATGAAGGGTTTAGAGAAATACTTTAAGCTAGTATCCATATAAATAGCTTCAGGTAATGGCAAATTACTGTGTTTAAGACATTGAATTAGAAGATATTCGGTAGAAATCCTATTCTCTGATCTGGGAGACCCTTCAGACCTCAAAACTATTTTATTTATCCTGCTTCCCTCTTTTAAATTTAGAACATAAACATCTGAAGAATATCCTCCAGGCAGAGTATCAACTCCAATTAAATTTGCATTTGGAGAGAATGAAGCAACTATTTTCTTAAAATCTTGATTCAAATTTTCTTTAGAATCTCACAAATAATCATCTATCAACTTTTATAAGTGCTTGACCTAAATTAGCTACATAAAAGGGCTCCTGTTTGTTACCAATTATCATGCCTGTTAGCAATCCGGGCATATCTCCAGTTAATTCAGGAGACAACAAGTCTGCGAACCCTTTACCAGCCCCAATTCGACTTACCCCTTCTTTCATATTATCAAGGCCAATTTCTGTTTGCGCATCGAATACCACTTGAAACTCGCCTGTTTCAACATTAATTGCATAAATCTGATTAGATAATGGAGATGCTACCCAAAGATGACCATCATAATTTAGTTCCATATTGTCAGGAGTGGGGATTGCTGCCAATATCCTTTGATTAGAAATAGATCCAGAAGAAGTATCTAAATCAAACGACAAAACCCTATTACTCATCATTTCAGAAAGATAAAGTTTGTTTCTTTCTTCATCTATATAGAATCCATTAGCAAAATTTAATCCTGCGAGGATTACTTGCGGTATCTTAGAAAGATTGTTGTCTTGAGAAGATGTTAAACGGTATAAAACACCATCAGAAATAGTTTGATTTAAAGCCCCAAATAACCTCTCTTCGTTCGTATTTTCTGTGGACTGAGTGAACCAAAGAGCGCCAGTAGAATCTAGTCTTGCAGTATTGACTCCATATTTATGGGAATAAATTATTTCTGTTGAATTATTGACTATTGAAGACTTATAAATAATTCCAGAAAAAACATCAGCAGTTATAACGTATTGCTTATCTGGAGTGAGGTGTACACCATTTGGTCCCGACTCTACTTCAGGTGGACTATGCTGATAGCCTAATGATTGGAAATTTCCAAATGGTTCGACCTCTCCTGAAACACTAATCTTTACTAGACCATGTCTTTGATCTGCAACAATTAAGGTTCCATCAGAAAGCATGACACCATCTTCAGCTCTAGATAGAGGACGGTTTTCAGGAAACTCTACGCCATTGGATATATTCCAATTTGATTTCTCATCAGAAGAGTTTTCGTTGTTTGAAGAGCATGAAACTCCGAATATTATTAGTGATATCAATAATAATTTATTTAATAGTAGTGAGGACAGATTCATAATTATTCCTTGTATTTAGATCAACTAGTCCATTGGAACTAATTTGTTTCTGTATAGTCTAGTTGCGACTAACAGATCACTATTATATTCATTGATAGAGAGAATCTTTCCATCTTGAAATTTGTATATAAATACGTATTTATTATCGTATTCACCATTGATGCCCTCAGCATCACCTTCCATAATGACAGCGACCCCATTCTCATCAGCGATCATATCTGTTGTGGTGAGAGTGATTCCATTTGGCAATAATGAACCAACTACATTGGGTATCCAATCATCAAAATAAGCTTCCCTGTCAAAAGCTATATTAGATATTTCTGTTTCACCCATGAAAGTGAAGGTAAAATCCTGATGAGTCAAAGGCTGAGCTGACTTAGGGTTTTCCGATAAAGCTAAATCCAAAAAATCTCCTGCCATTTTTTTATTTTGCTCAGTTTTATCAGACCCAGAACAACTGATTAAAAAAAATGTTAACAAAATTAAAGCTGTATTTTTTAGTTCCATAATCACTCCTTTTTCAATAGAGATATTAACTGAATACAAGATAAGGGTGTGAGTTTTTTAGATCAAATATGAACTGGCGGAGAGAGAGGGATTCGAACCCTCGATAGGGGATTACCCTATACTCCCTTAGCAGGGGAGCGCTTTCAACCACTCAGCCACCTCTCCGGGATCGTCTATTCTAAGGTTATGTTTATGATTGTCTAATGGAATCTGCAGCCTTCTCTGCAATCATTATTGTTGGAGCATTTGTATTACCGCCTATTAAGGTTGGCATTATGGAGGCGTCGACAACTCGCAACCCAGAAACGCCATGGACTTGGAGATCAGCATTTACAACAGCCATGTCATCCTCACCCATTTTGCAAGTTCCAACAGGGTGATATAGAGTTTCTCCTGTATTCCTTATCCACTCATCTAGTTGATCATCGTCATCCACATTTATATCTTTGCCTGGTTTAGTTTGTTCGCCTCTGTAAGGATCAAATGCCTTTTGATGAAAAACTCTTCTAGTTTCGCGAAGAGCATTTCTTGTATCAATCATGTCTTGCTCTTCTGATAAATAATTAGGGTACATGACTGGAGCATCACTAGGGTTGGAGCTTTTCAAAGCTATATGACCCCTACTTTGTGGCCTGCATATATAAATTACTGCAGTAAAGCCATGTTTTTCATCAATGCCTAACCTGCCATGTAAATCTGGAGTTTGTATGGCTGTAAAGTGTAACTGCGTATCAGGTATATCTTTATCTGGACTAGATTTGAAAAAAGCCCCAGCACTGGTTGGAGGATAAGCAGCATCACCTGTTCCAAATAATAGATATCTGATACCCGCAACTCCAGTTTTCAAGAGGCCCGCAGATCTGTGTAAGGTGATAGGTTGTGTTGCATAGAATGAATTTAAAACTCCATAATGATCTTGAAGGTTTTTACCAACTCCCTTCAGTTCATGAACAATATCAATTCCATGTTTTCTAAGCTCATCAGCATCCCCTATACCACTATTCATAAGGATTTGAGGACTATTAATTGCACCAGCAGAGATAATGACCTCTTTATTACATTTACAAGTAAGTACTTGACCATTTTTACTATATTCAACTCCGATAGCTTTTTTACCTTCGAATAGTATTTTATTTACTTGAACATTAGTTTCCGTAGATAGATTTTTTCTTTTTAATGCAGGATGGAGATATGCTCTTGCTGAACTCCATCTTCTTGGACCAAAACTAGTATCTTTCATAGTATGCTCATACCTAGAAAAGCCTTCTTGCTCTTTTCCATTAAAATCTTCAGTCAGAGGGAAACCAGCCTGAGAGCCAGCCTCTATGAAAATATCTAATAATGGATCATCAGTTCTGGAAGATTTTTTTACGTTTAGCGGTCCATCAAAGCCGTGATAATCTTCATCTCCATCCCCTTGAAAGCTCTCGGCCTTTTTAAAATATGGCAATACATCTTCGTATGACCATCCAGCATTTCCTAATTGTCTCCATAAATCATAGTCATACGCATGGCCTCTTATGTACACCATCGCATTTATTGAAGAAGAACCTCCCCAAACTTTGCCCCTGGGCCAATAAAGTTGACGATTATTTGTTGTTGCCTCAGGTTCCGTTTCAAAACCATAATTAAGCTTACTCTTAGTAGGAACTATTTGAGAGTATCCAGATGGCATATGAATAAAGAAGTTTCTATCTTTTCCTCCTGCTTCGATACTTAGGACGGTATTTTCTTTATCTTCAGAAAGTCTATTAGCCATTACACATCCAGCGCTCCCTGCTCCTATGACTATATAATCAAAATTTCTATCCATATTTATAAGGTGTATTTTAGTTTGGAAATGCTTATTTTAAGCTTATTAAGGAAATAATCGAAGTTAGGATTGCTTTAGATGCTGAATTATTTCTGCCGTAATATCCTTTGCCAGTTCTTCGGGAATTTCATGCCCCACTCCTTCCATTATCATTTTTTTGGCATTAGGAATGTTGTCATATAAGGCCATACCATGATCCAACGGTAAAATGGCATCTTCAGTTCCGTGGATAACCAAAGTAGGTTTACTTATTTGATGAAGTCTATCTTTTCTGCTTGGACAAGCTCCAGCAGCATCACCATGTTTACAGTTTGGGTTATGCCCGTGAGCCATTACTGGTATAAGTTTTTCCCTGAATCTTTCTTCATCAAAAGGGAATCTAGAACCCGTAAGTTCTCTATAAATTCTTGTTACTGAATCAGCATGATTTCCTTTAGCTTCCATGAAAGCTGATTCCTGCAGTCCTTTTACTAAAGCAGGAGTCATATTTGAAAGCTCCGGATCTCCAACTCCAGGGGAAGACATAATTGGTGTAATTGTCAAAACTCTATCGGGATAATCAAGTGCAAGAAGCTGGGTTATCATACCCCCCATTGAAGCTCCAATAATATGGGCTTTATCAATATTTAAATGATCCATAAGAGAGATAGCATCCTTTGCCATGTCGTCTAGAGTATAGTCAGGATTTTGTATATCAAACTCCTTCATGTAACCATTCTCATCAATAATAGAATTGAAGGCTTTATTTAAAAAAACCTTTAATAAAAAATTTGGTAAAAATAGTCGAACTAACTTTGCAGAAAACGATTCCTTTCCAAACCAAGTGCTCTTGCCAACATCTCTATTGTCGAACCTTATAACATGGAAGCCAGCATCAACAATCGGATCAATGAACTCTGGAGTCCATTGCATACAATTTGCATTTGCACCCATGATAAGAAGCACAGATGGATTGGAAGGATCACCGAAGTCTTCCCACCAGATATTGATGTTATTTACTTCGGCAAGTCCTTGGGTCATAAGAAACTTTAAAAATCTCTACGCCACTCTATTCCAAATCTTCTGGGTTGACCCCAATAATCAGCAGCCATCCCTAAACTGGGATCAACTCCTCCAGCTGGAACATCACCACCCTGCCAAAGCATGCTTGCAATGTACCTTTTATCGGTAAGATTGGTACCCCATAAAGTGATGGTTGTTACACCATCAGGTAGTCGCATTGCTATCCTTCCATCTACTAAGTTGTAACCGGGCGCATTAGAGCCAGGAACATGCTCTAAGGTTCCCCAGACATTATCTTGTTTGTTGAGACTTATTTGGCTGGTAACAGAAGTACCGTCAGATAAAGTTTGATCATGAATTAAACCAATGTCGAAGGTATAACTTCTTCCATTATCTCCTGAGCCTCCAAAAGGTGTGGCTGTTAAATCTCTCAAAACATCTGTTGATACAAATGTAGCTGGGTCGTAGAGTGTGTCAACGACACTGAAGTCATTGTATTCTCCATCAAGAAGACCATAAGTCATAGTAAGTGACCAGCTATCGGATAATTGAGCAGCCAATTCAAATTCTAATCCTGCTAGATCAGCTTCATTTGCATTAACAATATCTGCCGTGGGTTGACCATCAATTATCCTACCAACAGTGATTTGTTGATTCTCATAGATAGTTGAAAAATAAGTACCATTTAGTCTTACTGTCCCATCTCTAAGGGTACTCTTGAAGCCTATCTCATAGTTATCAGATACTTCAGGTAAGAAAGGTTTCATCCTCACATCCTGATTAAAACCACCTGAAGAATAACCTTTACTGTAACTAGCGTAGACTAAGAAATCTTCATCATAAGCATGACTAAGAATTACTCTGGATGTTGTCTCATCGTACTCAATTTCTTGATAACAACTATCGCTCTTAGCGATACCGGTATTTGGGTCAATATTCCCAGGACAAGCATAACCAGGATCAAAACCGCCTCCTAAAAGAGTCTGCCTTCTTAAATATTCTCTGTCATCACTGGTTCTTCTCATACCGATGGTTAAATCCGTTTGATCATTAAATGCATAGGTTCCCTCTGCATAAAAGGCTTCATTAGAATTTGTTACATCGTTTGATTGATATCTTGACCCAAACATTTGAGTTCCCATGACAATTTCAGGAACATTTAGAACTCCAGGGATAACAAGATAGTACATAGGCCAGTCTGCAGCCGAAGGAGGTGTATATCCCCCCAGGACAGGGACATCTATTCCCCCGAAACTATCTTCTTCAAACATGTAAGCACCTACTGTCCAAGATAGATTACCTGTATCTCCAGTGAGTCTTATCTCGTGGGAGTCTATATCATTTTCGCTGGGGTTATTAATTACATCTAAAAGGTTGGTTGTAGTCGTAGTAGGTGAATTACCAGAACCCATTCCCCATCCCCAAGTACCATTATAATTTTCAATTTCTCTGTGATTAGAAATTATTGTCAGGGTACCTATTTCCATATCTAGGGTTTGAGTTAACGTGTAAGAATCAGTGTCTGAAGTTGCGTTTTGGTTAGGATTATTATCTCTTCCAAGACCATATCCAGTTTCATTACAGTTCTTAACCATCGTGGCATATGTTCCTGCCAGATAAGCAACTGCACCAAATCCAGTCGCTAAAGCACCATTTTCAGGATTTATAAATCTACAA
>CALIUO010000033.1 GCA_938048695.1 uncultured SAR86 cluster bacterium | reverse complement strand
TGATTTGAAGAATATAAATCTCTTAATTAGAAATAGCTATATAAGAGATTTTACAGAACCTCGATCAATAATATGAGGTTTAACTAAATAATTGGAAAGTTGTTTTTTTTTCTCTGTGCCTAAAAGAATATTAATGGCATTAGTTCCTAATTCTTCAAGTGGGTGGGAGACTGCAGTTAACTTAGGGTTAGTAAGTGACTCCACCACTGGACCATCAAACGTAATGATCGAAACATCCTCACCAATTTTTTTATTTAACTCTGCGCATGCCTGAATAGCTCCAACACTCGAATATTCAGTTGAGCATATAATACAATTCAAGTCTGGATTTTTTTTAAAAAGATTTATTGTGATTTCTTTTGAAAATGAGGGGTCTTCTAAACTTGTAGTTTGATATAAAGATTTAT
Organism: uncultured SAR86 cluster bacterium; assembly: GCA_938048695.1. GTDB lineage: Bacteria > Pseudomonadota > Gammaproteobacteria > Magnimaribacterales > Magnimaribacteraceae > Magnimaribacter. The sequence continues at coordinate 3,912 of CALIUO010000033.1, read as the reverse complement.
CAAATTTTAGAGAGTGTTTTTTTAATGCTTTTTGAAATCCTTTTTTTCTTAAATGAGCAAAGTTATATTTTTCAGAAACATTAATAAAAGCAAAAGACTGGTGTCCTTTCGAGTATAGATAATCAACAATTATCTCTGTAGCCAGCTCATTATCTAAGTCTACCCATGAGTAATCAATTTTTTTAGATCTACCCCAAGCTACAAAATTTATTTTTTTAGAATTCAAATATTCAATACGTTTGTCATCTGTTTGAACATTGTGGATGATAATATTTTTTACTTTATTGACTTCTACTAACTTTTTATAAGATTCCATTTCCTCTTTGGCACTATTTGCAAATAACATATAAAACAAAATATTATCTTGGTTTATTTTTGAGGACATCCCTGCAACGAATTTAAAATAAGAAATTTGGTTTAGGGTATTGTTATTTAATCCATAGAGAGGAATAACAAAACCGACAGCATTAGATTTGTGGGATGCCAAATTACTTGCATAAGGGTTCGGGTTATAATTATGCTTTTTAGCGAAGTCCATTACTCGTTTCCTGGTAACTTCACTGACATCAGAATACCCCCCAAGGGCTCTAGATACAGTGGTGATAGAAAGGTTGAGTTTCTTTGCTAATTCGATGATATTCACAATACGCATAGAATAGTGAGTAATTTTCGTTTGACAACCAAAACGTTTTGGTAAAATCTGACTTCTATTATTTTATGTAAGGAGGAGTTTCTATGAAACTTTTAAAAACACTTGTGAGTGTTCTTGCTTTGTCAATGTTTGGTGCAAACTTTGCAAATGCAGGAGGTCACTCCTATACAGGCCCAGATCTTACAGGCGAAAGCTTAAAGATTTTTGGTCCATGGATGGCTCCTGAAGATGAGTCGTTTCGAGATGTAATCTCAATTTTTGAAAATGCAACTGGTGCTACTGTTGAATATGGTGGATCAGATGAATTTGAACAAATCATTAATATTGACTGTCAAGCAGGAAGCCCTGCAGATATCGCAGTCTTCCCACAGCCAGGTCTTGCAGCTAACATTGCAGCGACTGGTTGTTTGAATTCTTTAGATGATAGTATTAAGCAATTAGTTCTAGATAACTATGCAGCTGGACAATCTTGGGTAGATTTATCTACTTATCCTGATCCAGCAGGCTTTGATACTTTTTACGGAGTATTCTACAGAGTTAACGTTAAGAGTTTAGTTTGGTATTCACCAGATAACTTTGAAGACAATGGTTATGAGGTTCCTTCTTCAATGGAAGAGCTATTAGCTTTAACTGATCAGATGGCTGCTGACGGAAATACACCATGGTGTATCGGTCTTGGTTCCGGTGGTGCTACAGGTTGGCCTGCAACAGACTGGATGGAAGACATCATGTTAAGAACTCACTCTCCTCGAGTTTATGATCAATGGGTTTCTAATGAAATGAAATTCAATGATCCAAGAGTAATCGAAGCTATGAATTTCTTCGGATCGATTGCTTTAAATGACTCTTATGTGAATGGTGGTTCTAAGGCTGTAGCAACTACTGACTTCAGAGATGCTCCAAATGGATTATTTTCATCTCCTGCTGAGTGTATGATGCACAGACAGGCAAGCTTTATTCCTGCTTTCTTCCCTGAAGGGTTAGAAGCTGGAGTAGACTATGACTTTTTCTACTTCCCTGCTTATGCAGATAAGGATTTAGGTAAGCCTGTGTTAGGTGGTGGAACTATTTTAACAGCAACTAATGACAAGAAGGTAACTACAGAATTCATGAAATTCTTAATGCACCCAGAGGCACATGAGAGATTTATGGAAAAAGGTGGATTTTTAACACCTCATACAGGTGTTGATACTAGTAAATATGCTAGTGACACCTTCAGAGGCCTTCACGAAATCCTTCAGCAAGCAACTACATTTAGATTTGATGGATCAGATCTAATGCCAGGTTGGGTAGGAGCAGGATCTTTCTGGACAGGAATGGTCGACTACACCAATGGAAAGTCTGCAGAAGAAGTAGCAGATGCTATCCAAGCTAGCTGGGAAGCTGGTCAATAATATTTAATCAATTAGGGCGAATATTTTTTTATTCGCCCTAAAATTTCAGTACTTATAATATTTCTATGACAATATTTTCACTTGCCCTGACTGTTCTGATAGGAATTTTATCATTTGTTCTTTTTTTTCATGTATCTAACTTTCTTCTAGATTATTTTGGCAAGCGTTCTTCAAAAATATTTAAATTAGAAAATTCTCTTCGTGTAGTAATTTTTATTGCACCCGCTTTTATTGTTTTATTTGTATTTATTATTTATCCCGTCTTTGAAACTATTCGTCTGAGTTTTTACGATAAGATAGGAAGAGAGTTTTTAGGTTGGTCAAATTATGCGTGGGCAATCAAAGATCCTGATTTTAGACGAAGTATCTTAAATAATTTTGGTTGGCTCTTAATCGTTCCAACGCTAAGTACCTTTTTTGGTTTAGTTATCGCCAATCTTGCTGATCGGATTTGGTGGGGAACAATTGCTAAATCTATAATTTTTATGCCCATGGCTATTTCATTTGTGGGTGCAGGTGTTATCTGGAAATTTATATATGATTATCGTGGCCCTGGAGATGAACAAATAGGTTTGTTAAATGCCATCGTTGTAGCCTTGGGTTTTGAACCCCAAGCGTGGCTTACTATTCCGATATGGAATAACTTATTTTTGATGGCTATCATGATTTGGATACAAACCGGTCTTGCGTTAGTTATCTTTAGTGCTGCATTAAGAAGCATTCCTAGTGAGACTTTAGATGCAGCTAGAATAGATGGGGCTAGTGAACTAAAAATATTTTGGTCAATTATTATACCCTACCTTCAACAAACAATCTTAGTGATTTGGACAATCATTACGATTTTAGTCTTGAAAGTTTTTGACATTATTTACGCCATGACAAACGGGCAATGGCAAACTGAAGTTTTAGCTAATCTGATGTATGACTGGATGTTTAGAGGTGGTGGTGACTCAGGTAGAGGCAGTGTCTTGGCCTTCTGTATTATGATTGGCGTTATCCCAATTCTTGGTTGGAACTTATACCAACACAGAAAAGAGCAAAAAATATGATAAAAAAATTCTCAATTTCTTCAATTTTTGCTCAATTATTACTTCTTATTTTCGTTTTTGTGTGGATAGCCCCTACTTTTGGTCTTTTTATCAGCTCCCTTCGAGATAAAGATGTTTTAGCAATTAGTGGGTGGTGGACCTCTTTTACTACTACTGATGTTAATGAGATATACCGAACTAAGGGTATGGAGTCCCAAATAGAGGAAAATGGTTATTTCATCATCAAGGGAAAAGTTTTTGAGGAAGGAAGCGGGAAACTTATTTCTCGTTTTGGCACTACCTCTAAAAATATCGATGAATTTGAAGTAGGTGAAATAGCCGTATTTAAAGATGGTTCAGAAATTTCTATCGATGAAACAGGAAACTACTTTTGGAGATCAAAAGAAAAGTTTACTAAAAAGAAAGGAAAAAGAATTTTTGTTTCAGCTTCAAGCCCTCCTAGCTTCACTCTCGACAATTATAAGGAAGTACTTATAAAAGAAGGATTAGGCCAAGCTTTTATAAACACATTTGCTGTAGCTATACCCTCAACTTTAATTCCTCTTATTATTTGTTCTTTTTTTGCATACTCCCTGACTTGGATGAGGTTTTATGGAAGAGACTTATTACTAGCTACTGTTATTGCTGCTTTAGTCGTTCCTCTACAAATGTCCTTAATTCCTATTCTTTCCATTTACAATGATATTGGCGCCCTATTTGGAGTCGCCGCTAAATCATTTCCAGGAATATGGATGGCGCATACTGGTTTTGGTCTTGCCTCGACGACTTTTTTATTATGGAATTTTTTAAAATCACTTCCAAACGAGATGATGGAAGC
>CALIUO010000032.1 GCA_938048695.1 uncultured SAR86 cluster bacterium | reverse complement strand
TCTACAATTCTAAGTTTAAATGCCAAATGAGGAGGAACTTCCTTCTTAATTTTTTCATCTAAGAAAAAGCTAACCGCTTTTAATAATTCAACACTACTAGGTCTATCAAAGATCACTATATACCTCCTAAAAAAAGCAAATCCACTATATCAATTTCAGTTTCTGAGACTCTCCTGCCAATTGCAGCTTTTTCAACCGAGTTTACAGATCCGGATAAATGGGCTGAGGCCTGTATCAAACAAATTACTCCCCATCTAAAAGTTCCGAAGACTTGCCAGGCTTTTACCGTTTTCGTATCAACTTTATATTCGCTTATGGAGTTATATCCATCAAGAAGATCCTCTATGTTGCCGAAACCGCCTACTACTTTATCTGTATTTCCGAAACGCCATGAATTTCCACAGATCCAACCTAAGTCTTGTAAGGGATTTCCAATGTGAGCTAATTCCCAATCTATAATTGATTCAAGTCCCATCTGACTTACTATGATGTTTCCCAATCGAAAGTCGCCATGAACAAGGGAGTCATTTAATTCTCCAAAGTTCTGTTCTTTAAGCCACAAATAAGTATATTCAAAGACAGGTGAATGTTGATTAAAAGAGACATAAGTATTGTAAAGATCACTAATTTGATCAGAAACAGACTTTCTTGGGAGAAAAGGAAATTCGCTGATGTCTGCTTGATGAATCTTTGCAATGGATTCTCCACATTCAAATGCTAAATTCTTCAATGCATTTTTATATTCATCATCTCTTAGTATTTTCCTGGCTATTGATTCTCCTTCTACAAATTTCATGATGTAAGCGTCACCTAGAGGTTCTTCAAGAGACGAGACACTAACTATCTCTGGTACAGATGCTCCTAGACTTTTAACTATTTTTTGGATTTTTGCTTCATCAGAAGTTTTTATGGCAAGAGGCCCCTCGATTCCAGAACCTCTTCTGAGTATATATTTTTCTGATTGCGCTTCTGTTTGTAACTCAAATTTCCAAATTTCTTTGGAAGCTCCACCTGTTAAAGGTTCAAGATTGACGATTTCGCCTGTAATTAACTCTTCGCCAAGTTTTTGGGATAGAACTTTTTCTAAATCTTGACTCATTTAATTCATCAAGCTTGCATCTCTTTCACCAAAATCCCAACCAGCTCCATTATTTTGATAATTTTTTAATATTCTTCTCGCAACAGACTGAACATGAACTTCGTCAGGCCCGTCATAAATCCTCGCTTCTCTTGCGTGTCTATACATTTGACTCAAGGGCGTATCATCGGTGAGACCTTTAGCTCCGTGAACTTGAATGGCTCTATCAATTACATTGTGTAACATGCTCGCCCCAACTACTTTGATCATACCAATCTCAATGCGAGCATCATCTCCTTGATCAATCCTTTTTGCAGCATCTAATGTTAATTGTCTGCTAGCTTGAATTTCACATGCGCTGTCAAATACAAATTTTTGCATAAGTTGTTTATCCGCCAATGGACTGCCAAATGCCTCTCTTTCATGAAGTCTGAGACACATTAAGTCAAAGGCTCTTTGGGCCTGACCAAGCCATCTCATGCAATGGAATATGCGACCAGGGCCTAATCTTTTTTGGGCTATTATGAAACCCTGACCTCTGGGGCCTAGAAGGTTTTCTTTTGGTACTCGTACATTCTCATATGCTACTTCGTAATGACCTCCATGACCTCCTTGCATCCCCAAGACCGGTGTTTCTCTTAAGATCTTATATCCAGGATTGTCTGTTGGAACAATAATCATACTGAAAGCTCCATGACTAGGAACATCCACCTCTGTTTTACACATTACAGTCGTATAGGCTGCTCCCGCAGCACCACTCGTAAACCACTTCTTTCCATTAATAACCCATTCATCTCCCTCTAAGACCGCTGTGGTTTCTAATTGTGTTGGGTCAGAACTAGAAACATCAGGTTCAGTCATACCGAAACTAGGAAAAATTTCACCTTGTACTAAAGGTTCAAGATACTTATCCCTCCATTTTTCTGAAGCATATTCCCTAAGCATGATTGAGTCTTGGAGAGAATGAGTACCCAGTGCAACCATTGCGCTTGAAGACCTTCCTACAACTTCATTGATGTAAACATACTCCATAAAGGGCATGCCTTCTCCTCCAATATCTTTAGGATGACCTAGTGCCCATAAAGACTGATCTTTTGCCTTTTGCATTAGATCGGACATTATTTTTTTTGATTCTTCATCTCTTTTTTGCAGAGCAGGCTCAGCAGGGTACACTTCTTCCTCGACAAATTTTTTGACTTCTTTTCTAACTTCTTGCCAATTTTTTTCCATTTTATTTCCTCTTTAAATTGATAGTATTTTTAAAACTTTTAAGCTTTATTTTCCCTCTTTCTATTTTTACATCTGTCTCGCCTTGAAGAACATTTTCATTGAATTTATAAACTACGTTGTAGTTACCTTTCAAACTCTGCTTATTATGCAGAGAAGACTTTTGCATAGTTTCTTGAGCTTTAGAAAGATAACTTGCCATTTTGCTTCTCGAGTACTTCTGTTCTAAAAGATTTTCTGATTCATCAGGAGAAAGAATCATCGCTGATGCATTGTTCCCCCCAAATCCTTTGGCATTCAAAAAAGCAGCACTGTAATAATTTTTTTCCTCTACTTTGTTTTCTAGCAAGATATCTAAATTCTCATTGAATACGTCATCAGCTATTGCCTCCGTAGAGTGGATTCCAGGTATAACACCTTTGTTCCAAGTACCCAGTGCTGCTACCAATTGATCACCTGATGCAGGAGCCATGCTATGACCGAGGTAAGATTTAATTCCAGTAACGGGCCAAGACTTAATTCCAAATGTAGAAGCTATCTCATCGAGTATATGTGACTCAGTTGTTCTGTTAGCAGGTGTACCAGTTCCATGTGCATGAACAAAGCTATTATTCCTGACTTTCTTTAAGCCTAAGATCTTTTCTGCTTCAGACACACATTTAGCTACAGTAATATAATTCCCAATTCCAGGGCCGCTTATGGAGCTTTTGAACCCATCAGAATGAGAAGAAACAGATGCTACAGCCCCATATATTTTTGCCCCTAAATCTAGAGCTAATGAGTCTTCCATCAAGATAACAAATTGTGCTGATTCCCCCAAAACCATACCTACATTGTTACCAAAAGGTCGACAAGCTTTCTCTTGTATTGGTCCATTAGTTATATCTTCGTTATTTTGTGCTTGCAGCTCTATCATTCTCTTATCATCAGATAAAGCACTCATTGCATAAAACCCATCTACTATTTCAGGAGTTATAGGAGCTTCTGCGCCTCCAACAACAACAACTTTAGCTGATCCCGATTCAATGGCTTCTTTTCCCATTTGAAGGTTGTATAAGAAAGTTGCACATGCACCTACGCTATGTCCCGTCCTGCCAACACTTCCCAAGATATAGGCATTGATGAAGTCAGCTGACATTTCAACCAGACCTAATGCAAGATTCTTAGAGCTAGCTCGAGAGCCTTTTATACGAGATTGCATTAGACCTCCAAAACCATAAGAATCTAATTGACCAATGGCGGCACCACTAAAAACAGCAACTTCATCTGGTGAAATTTTATCCATGACTGTTTTCCAGTTAATTCCAAGTTGTCCCAATGCATCGCCCATACCAAAAACTGTCATTTGAAGAGCCTTGGGGTGCTGTCTGGCAGGATAAAGGCTAGAAGGATCAAATCCACTAGGGAGTTGACCGGCTGCACTTGCTTTAATTTGATCCAGAATGACTCCGTCCTTATCATAAGTATCAGAGTCAAGTTTACGGACCATAGTATCTTTTCTAATGAGAGCGGCATTCTCAAGCAGATAATTCTTGAGGTCTATGTTGTCCCCAGAAATAGTTTCCCAAGCCCTACCTAAAGGCTCTATTTTTCCCTGTAAGACTGCAAGGTCTTGAAGTACCTCTAATTGCTCTTTTTCATTCAGAGAGTTGTAAATTAAATTTTTATAAGAAAGATGAGATGAACTTCTTCCGGCCGAGTTTATCCCTCCGAATCCTGTAATTAATGCTAATGATTTTGAATTCATTTAATTTTGTAATATTAGTCTTACGTAAAATAACATTGTATGGCAATATCTATGAAAATTTTAAATATATAACAAGGGAGAAGTTATGCATCCAGGAGTCAATGGAAAAAAATTTCCTGATAAACCTGCCGTAATAATGGCTGGAAGTGAGAAGGTAATCACTCACGGAGAGTTAAACGAATTATCAAATCAAGGAGCGCACTTGTTTAGATCCTTAGGTCTCAAACCTGGTGACTCAATAGCTATTATGCTGGAGAATCATTTTCTCTTTTTTCCTATTATCTTTGCAGCTTGGAGAAGTGGTCTCAGATACACAACGATAAGCTGGAGATTACAGCCTTCTGAAGTCGAATATATTGTTAAAGATTGCGAAGCAAAAATTCTTATAACTTCCAAATTCTTGGAAGAAACAGCTAATGATTTAAACCCTGTGCTAGAAGGCGTTCATAAATTCATGCTAGATGGTGAAACACAAGGTTATGAATCTTACGAAAGAGCTATACAGAACATGCCTAAAGACTCAATTGAGGATGAGTGCCAAGGAGGATCAATGCTTTACTCATCAGGAACTACTGGAAAACCAAAAGGAGTGAAACGTGAACTTCCACTTACACCTTTGCCATATGAAGCAGGTGATGAAGATCCGGGTCTTGCAAGAGTGCTTTTGTTGTATGGTGCTGGTGAAGAAAGTATCTATCTTTCTCCTGCACCTTTGTACCATGCTGCTCCTCTTAATTTCAATACGGGATTTTTAGCTGCGGGCGGAACTTCTGTTATCTTAGAAAAATTTGATGAGGAAAAAGCGTTAGAGTCTATCGAGAAATATAGAGTTTCTCATTCTCAGTGGGTCCCCACAATGTTTGTAAGATTCCTTAAAGTTGATCCATCGATAAGAACTCAATATGACTTGTCCAGTCATCAAGTAGCCATACACGCAGCAGCACCATGCCCTGTTGCAGTGAAAGAACAAATGATCGATTGGTGGGGCCCTATTTTGCATGAGTATTACGCAGGGACTGAATATAACGGTATCACAATGATTAACTCGCAAGAATGGCTCGAGCATAAAGGGAGTGTTGGGAGGCCATTATTTGGTTCTTTACATATTCTTGATGATGATGGCGCAGAACTTCCTATAGGGGAAGTAGGGGGAGTATATTTTGGTGGAGAAACTGCTACCACATTCGAATATCATAATGATGAAGAGAAAACTAAGAGCGCTATGACCGAACAAGGTTATAGTTCTTTAGGAGATGTTGGATATCTTGATGAAGACGGCTTTTTATATCTTACTGATAGAAAATCTTTCATGATCATTTCTGGTGGAGTAAATATCTATCCGAAGGAAACTGAAGATCTATTAGTTATGCATCCAAAGGTTGCAGACGTAGCTGTTTTTGGTGTTCCAAATGATGAAATGGGTGAAGAGGTTAAGGCGGTTGTTCAACCTGCTGATCTTAGTGAAGCAGGTCCTGCATTGGAAGCAGAATTAATAGCCTTCTGTAAAGAGAATATATCTTCTATAAAAAGCCCTAGAAGCATAGACTTTGAGGAAGAATTACCAAGACACCCTACAGGTAAATTATATAAACGACTTCTCAAAGATAAGTATTGGAAGTAACAACCACTAAAAAAATTAGTCTTGTTGCGGGTTCAACAGGACTAATTGGGAATTTACTAATCGAAGAATTGGTTAAATCAGGTAAGGAAGTTATTGCAATAAGTAGAAATAAAAATATTTCTGAAGATAAACAAATATTCAACAAGATTGTCGATTTTGATGATAAGGAATCTTTAGATGGATTGTTTACAAATATTACCGATGTTTTTATTTGCCTAGGGACTACAATCAAAAAAGCTGGATCTAAAGAGAAATTTAGGAAAGTAGATGTAGATTATTGCTTCTCAATTGCGGAAGCTGCTTCAAAAGCTAAGGTTCCAAATTTGTCTATCGTTACATCTATCGGAGCAGATTCTGAATCGAATAACTTCTACTTAAAGTGCAAGGGGGAAGTTGAAGAGATGATTTCTGGTCTCTGCTTTAAATCCTTATCTATTTATAGACCCGGTTTACTAATTGGAAAAAGAGAAGAAAAAAGGTTTGCTGAATCTATAGGACAGTTCATTCAGCCAAGGCTAATTGATAAACTACTCAGAGGTTCATCAAAAAAATATCGAAGCGTAAAAGCAGTAGATCTTGCTTATACGCTTCAAAAGCTTTCAGGCATCAAGGAAGGTAAGACAATATACCAATTTGAAGACTTTATAAGTAAAGGCACTAGCTAGCTTTTTTAAATTTAAGATCAGAGTCTTCAATGCTTTTAAATCTCACTTGAAATAAATCTTTAAGATAATTTTGAGTGTTTACCCAGGGATCTCTAGAGCCTTGTTTTGGCAGTTTGTCGGCCACTCTTTGAATGTATCCTGAATTAAGGTCCAAGAAATCTCCATTTCCAATAACATCAGGACCAGCTTCTGGATAAAAATAATCCATCCCTTTTGAGTCCATTAAATTTATTAATTTACATGCATACTCGCTTGTTAGGTCTGCTCCCAGAGTCCATGACGCAGTTGTATAACCAAATGTCGCAATCAAGTTTGGCACGTCGCTGAACATCATGGTTTTGTATTGAATACGTTCTGAAATATCTAATTTCTGATTATCAATAGTTATATCAATACCATTTAGGAGCTGCATATTAAGACCAGTAGCAGTAACAATGATATCCGCATTAATTGTCTCGCCAGAATTTAATAAGATTCCTTCTTCAGTAAATCTATTAATCGTATCAGTGACAACATCAGCTTTACCGCTTTTTATGGCTTCGAACATATCGCCATTGGGAACGAAGCACAATCTTTGATCCCAAGGTTTGTATTTAGGGGTGAAGTGTTTTTCTATATCGTAATCCTCACCAAGATACTCCTTTACTCCGTTGATTAAGAAGTTTTTCCATTTCTCCGGTTTGTTCTTTATTTGAGAAACAAAGAACCTGCCAAGCAGTATGTTTTTCCATCTAATTAAAAAGTATCCCAATTTATCTGTAGTGAATCTCTTTATGAATCCATCAAAAGCTCTTTGATCAGGAGCAGCCATATAGTAAGTCGGGGATCTCTGAAGCATGGTTATTTTAGAAACTTTATCAGCCATTGCTGGAACAATAGTTACTGCTGTGGCTCCACTACCAATGACAACAACTTTTTTATTTTCGTAGTCTAGATCTTCCGGCCATTCTTGAGGATGAACTATCGTGCCCCTAAAATCATTGTAGCCTTCAAATTCAGGTAAATATCCTTGATCATAGTTGTAATATCCACCGCAAAGGTAAAGCACCTTACAAGAAACATCTTCAAGCTGACTGCTATCTCCTTGATCAATACCAAGCCTCCATGTTGCTGAAGAGGTGTCCCATTGAGCAGTTTTAACCTTAGTTTTGAATTGTATTTTCTCTCTGAGGTTATTCTCATCCGCAGCTTCATTGAGATACGCAAGAATAGATGGGCCATCGGCAATAGTCTTAGCATCAGTCCAAGGCTTGAATCTAAATCCCATTGTATGCATATCGGAGTCTGATCTGATGCCAGGATATTTGAATAAATCCCAAGTACCTCCAATATTTTCTCTGCCTTCAAAAATCGTAAAAGATTTAGTAGGGCAACTTTTTTGTAGGTTATAAGCTGCGCCGATTCCAGAAATACCTGCACCTACAATAACAACATCAAAAGACTGCATCTTCATTCCTCCATAGCTAAAGATGATGTCATATTACAATAATTTAATGTGAAAAGTTGTTATGTTGAATTAAGTTATTTCTAAGAGCTTGTTACGAGATCCACCTTTTTCCCCAATAAGATGTTCAAGGTATGATTCGTAAGACTCCATCCACATCGCTTTTGATTTTTCACGACCTGCTGACTCGTCATCTTTTGTTCCTTTCATATACCAGTTATTGCACTGCAGCCAAATCTTTCCATTGGAAGAAACATTACATTTTTCTGTCCATTCTTCTACAGACTTCTGTGTAGGCTCGACTGATTGATTACCATCTTTTTTCATATCTGCAACAAGCCTAGCTATGTATTTGCCTTGCTCTTCACAGAGTAAAGTAACATTGGTGACTGGATTCAAACTCTGAGGTCCAACCATCATGTAAAAGTTTGGCATATCTCTCACGTGAAGACCCCAAAGAGTTTCGGGAGATATCATCTGATAGTTATTATCCTCATTTGCACCGAACTTTTCGGATAGTAGAACATCATTTTTTCCTATGATGGGGAAGGGGATAAGTCCGGCATCAAATCCTGTAGCATATATGATTACATCTAGATCATAGTCATCACCGGAAGCAACTTTCAAGCCTCTTTCAGTTATTTGTGTTACACCACCAGGTTCATGAACAAGTTTTACATTCTCCTTGTTATAGGTTGTAAAGTAATCGTCGATTATTAAAACTCTTTTGCAAAAGAAAGGATAGTCAGGCGTAAGCAATTTTGCAGTTTCAGGATCTTTTACGTCGCTTTTAATTCTTTCACTAAGAAGAGTGCAGACATCTGCATTCCACTTTTCATCATGAAGTTGTTCAAAAGTAAAAGGAATATTTGGATCAGGAGGTAATTCTTTTTTCCAGTCAACACGCCTAAGCTTTGTGCTATATCCTCCTTCCTTGAAAGCTTCAATTATTTCAGGAGGTGTAGGTTGATCCTCCCTTTCAATTGCCCATGTAGGAGTTCTTTGGAATACAGTTAAATGTTTTACTTCGTCAGCTATCGAGGTAATTACTTGCGCTGCAGAAGCTCCTGTACCAATTATTCCTACATTTTTACCTTTCAGAGAAATATCTTTATCCCACTTAGCTGTATGGAAACTTTCTCCTTGAAAAGAATCCATGCCTCCAAGTTCTGGCATCCTAGGTGTGGACAAAGGACCATTTGCAGAAATTATATGATTGGCTTCGAAATACTCAACTTCATTATTAGAGCTTAAGTTTCGGGCCTCTACACTCCACAATCCAGAAGAGAGATATTCAAGTTTTGTTACTTCGTATGAGAACTTAATATGCCTTCTTATGTCAAAGTGGTCAGCTAGCATCTCCGCATAATCAGCAATCTCACCCTGGCTAACATATCTTTTTGAAGGTATGAAACCCGTTTCATCTAGAAATGGAAGGTAGGTATATGATTGAACGTCACAAGCAGCCCCAGGATACGATCCTACTCCTCCATGACTCCACACACCGCCTAAAGAATTATTCTTTTCTAAAATGCAAATTTCTTCAATTCCCTCCTCTTTTAGATAATGAGCTGAAGTTAAGCCAGAAAACCCGCTACCTACAATCACAACTTCATATTTTTTCATTCCTTTATCCTATAATTCACAGGCCTCAATAGTTTGTAAAATTAGAGTATTTATCGTCATTGGGCCAACACCGCCTGGCACTGGTGTATAGGCTAGACTTCTTTCCTTGCAAGATTCGAGATCTATATCTCCACATTGCTCAGGGTGATAGCCTGCATCAACAATAATAGCTCCATCTTTAATCCAATCTCCTTTAATAAATTTTGGTATTCCAACCGCTCCAACCACTATATCTGCCTTCTTTACAAGATTTTCTAGGTTTTGAGTTTTAGAGTGACAAATAGTGACTGTTGCATTTTTGTTAAGAAGCATCATCGCCATAGGCTTGCCTAAGATAGGACTGCGCCCTACAACAACGGCATGCTTTCCTTCAAGTTCCAGATTATAGTGCTCTAGGAGTCTCATTATTCCTTGAGGGGTGCATGATCCGTAAGCTTTTTCACCCATCGACATATTGCCAAAACCTAAACAAGTAACACCATCCACATCTTTCTTGACGTCTATTGCGTCAAAGCATTTTCTTTCATCAATCTGCGATGGAACAGGGTGTTGTAGTAATATTCCACTAACTTCCTTATTTGAATTTAATTCCTTAATTTTACGTAAGAGTTCTTCGGTAGTAGTTGTCTCTGGAAGTTCCACTTTAACTGACTTCATACCAACTCTTTCACAAGCATTACCTTTCATTTTCACGTAGGTAGCTGATGCTGGATCATCCCCCACTAAAACTGTTGCTAAAATTGGCACAAAACCTTTCTCTTTCTTAAGAACATCTACTCTTTCTTTAAGTGTTTCTTCAGTTTCTTTGGCGACACTCTTACCATCCATAACTATATGCATAGATTAATTTTCTCATGATAAAAAATTAATTGAAACGTAAAAAATTAAATAAAAGAAAAACAGATAAAAAAATAGTGATATCTGTACAAATATGTATTAGAGTGCGTCTTATAGGGATTTGGGTCATACGGAAGTATGCTTTAATCTTGGAAGATTAATTAATGGGGAAATCGATGAAATCAAAAATTTTTGCTCTTATAGCAATTTTACCTTTCATTTCTGTAAGTTACTTTACTTCTGCTGATGAAGTTGAAGAAGTAGTAGTTACAGGTTCTTTTATCAAGGGTAGTCCAACTGACGGCGCCTCTCCTGTGGAGCTCTATGATAGAGACACTATAGAGGGAATAGGTGCAGTAGATGTTGCCGACATAACAGCTAATATGGTTGTTGATTCTGGATCTGAGAACAATGCGGATTCTTTCACTTCAGGAGCACTTCAAGGCAGAACTAACGTCAACCTTAGAGGTTTAGGTCTTTCTTCTACCTTGGTTCTTTTTGACGGTAAGAGACAGACTGTAACTGGCTCAACTGCTAACGATGGTAGTGTTTTTGTAAACACTTCAGCTATACCAGTAATTGCGCTTGAAAGAGTAGAAGTACTAAAAGAAGGTGCTGCGTCCGTCTATGGTTCAGATGCTGTTGCCGGAGTTGTTAACTATATTTTTAGAAGAGACTTTACAGGCTTAGAAGTTGACATTACTTCACAAGAAACAGATCTTGGTGATTCAAAAGACAGAAGAGGTAGTTTCATATGGGGTGCAGAAAGTGGAGACACTAACCTGGTAGTTGCCTATAGCACGCTTAGCAGATCTCCTTTATCTCAGAGTGAATTAGAACTAGCTCCTTTGGGAGTGAGTGGTCTCGGAACAAGTTTCTTGTTGTTTGGACCTTCAACTGTTGAATCTGGAGACTACGCAGGTACGTACTCTGCTTTTCAAAATGTTCCAGACCCTAATTGTGTTGCAAATAAAGGGATACTCATTCCTCAAGCAAGCGGTTCTCGTTGTGGTTTTAAATATGGACCAAGATTTAATATTGTAAATGATGAAGATCATGACCAAGTTTATGTTTCTTTAAAGACAACTCTAGTAAGCGGAATAGATGCTGAATTAGATTATCTGAGCTCAGAAACAAAAGTTTATGATAACCCTCAATCTCCTTCATACCCTGCACTTTCTTATTTAAGTCCAGCTAATGCTATTGCACCAGGTAAAGGTGGAAACCCATTTGGTGTTCCAGTACTTTGGATAGGTAGACCTTTGGCTTCTGCCTTCCCTTCTCCTTTTGCGCCTAGAGATATCGAAATGGATAGACTCTCATTCGGTCTATCGGGAACTTACGAAAATGGATTCGATTGGAACTTCGACATGACTAGAAGTGCTGAAGATAACTATGGAAGACAACCTGACACAGGTACTTCTAAGCTTTCAGCTGCTATCAATGGAACTGGTGGACCTTCTGGAGATCAAACATTTGATCTATTTAATCCTGCTGCTAACTCTCAAGAGTTACTAGACTGGTTAAGATCTGACCAAGAAACATGGACTGATGTTGTACTGTCAGTTATTGATTTTGTAGTAACTGGTGAGATAGGAGATTATTCCGTAGCTGCAGGTGCTCAAGTCAGAAATGAGTCTTATGACACCAAGAGAAGTACTAATTCAATTACTGAATTCGACGCAGAGGGAAATCTTACAAAACCTGCTGATATGATCTTCTTAGGCGGTGGATTAGAAACAGCTGCTTCAAGAAGAACGAAAGCTGTTTTTGCCGAGATTGCTACTGATCTATCGGATAATTTAGAGCTCAAAGGGGCCCTAAGGTATGAAGATCTAGAAACTGACTCAAACGTGGATCCTAAAATATCATTAAGATATCAAGCTAGTGATGAAGTAATTTTAAGAGCATCTGTGAGTACTTCATTCAGAGAACCTTCTTTATCTCAACAATTTGCTAGTGGTGTTGGTCTTCAAGGTATTCAAGATTACAACGCTGATGGATCTCCTAAAGGTGGTACTGCCTTCATTAGAATCGCAACAGTAGGTAATACAAACTTAAAACCCGAAGAATCTGATAACTTAAATATGGGTGTAATTTGGAGACCAAATGATAATTTCGAAGCCAAATTCGATTATTGGATGGTTGACTATACAAACGTTATTACCGTTGCAAGTGCCCAGGGTATTGTTGCAAGAGATCCTTCAGATCCTAGAGCTAAAAGAACTATAGATGGAACTCTTACAGGGGTCACAACTAGTTACTTCAATGCATCTTCAGTTGATACAAATGGTTTTGATGTCGAGATGTCTTACGGAATGGACACAGCTATTGGTGAAATGCTATTTGGTTTGAATGCCACCCACATGCTTCAGTATGAGATTCCAGTAGGTGGGGTTACAACTGATGTAGTAGGCCTATTTAACCACGATAACTTTGCTAGATCTTTGCCTGAAACTAAGATGGTACTGTCAGCGGCATTGCAATCTGGTAAGCATTCTGCTGCTGCATTTGGTAGATGGGTTTCTAGTTATGAAACAACTAGACCTGTTAGTGCTTCAGCTGCTGCTCAAGGATTTACTCAGGATATTGATAGCTTCTTTACAGTTGATCTTCAGTATAACTATAGCTTTGATTTTAACAGTGCAGATGACCTTAAACTCACTTTAGGAATCAAGAATGCGTTTGATGAGGAAGTTCCTCAAGTATATGACGCAGTTAACTGGAGCTATGATCCTAAACATCACGATCCAAGAGGAAGAATGATCTCTGTTGGTTTAAAGCTAACTATGTAATTCTTTCCTAATTAAAAAAAACCCGGCTAAGGCCGGGTTTTTTTATGCATAAGTATAGTAAGAATGTATAATTCATTTTTTTTCGGGGCATAGCGCAGCCTGGTAGCGCACCTGCTTTGGGAGCAGGTGGTCGCAGGTTCAAATCCTGCTGCCCCGACCACTTAAATTGAACGATAATCAAATAGTAATTATAGGCGGTGGATTGCAAGGACTTGCTACTGCCTTTACTTTACTTCAACGTGGTGAAAATGTTCTGGTCTTAGAAAGAGACAGTGACGTAGCCTCGTCTGCAAGCTTCGCTAATGCTGGTATGCTTACTCCTTCTCAATCATCACCATGGAATTCTCCTGATGATATTCTTCAAATACTTTCAGGAATGGGAAAGAAAGATTCTCCTATGACTATGAGTCCATTTGCTATTCCATCCCTTATTAATTGGGGTTTGAAATTTTTGATCAATTCGACTCCAAAAAGATTCTATCGAATTACCTCAAATTTATTTACTTTGGGTTCTTATAGTAAAGGCTTAACAAAAGACCTCAGAGAAAAATTTAATTTATCATATGACGAGTC
>CALIUO010000031.1 GCA_938048695.1 uncultured SAR86 cluster bacterium | reverse complement strand
ATTTGCTTTTTTTAGGAGGTATATAGTGATCTTTGATAGACCTAGTAGTGTTGAATTATTAAAAGCGGTTAGCTTTTTCTTAGATGAAAAAATTAAGAAGGAAGTTCCTCCTCATTTGGCATTTAAACTTAGAATTGTAGAGAATGTTTTACATATAGTTTGCCGAGAAATAGAGTTTGGAAATGAGTTATCAAAAGAAGTTATTGATGACTTGAAGGAATCAATTAACAACGATATAGACAACATAGAGGAGTTGGCTATTCAAATTAAAGAGCAGAAAATTGATCTAGATGATCAAGGCTTACAAAGAATCTTAGTTAAATTATCTAAAAGCAAGATAGCAGTCGATAATCCTAACTACTCTACCTATAAAAAACTAATTAAGTGATTTCAAAGGTTTTTTGTCTCTAAAAATCATTAGCAAGGGCATAAATAGCGCCCAAGTTTTATGGTAGTTTTTGGGAAAAAGCCTTTGGGATAAATCCAATAATTTGGCATCCAAACCGACAAAGATCCTGCTTTTATTTTTTCTCACTCCATTTAGGATAATTTCAGCAGCTTTACTAGGATGCATTCCACCCTCTCTGAAGAGATCACCCATCTCTTGCTGGCTTTTAGGTGCATTTCTTGTGAATATGGAATTCCTAGCCTCTTCATCTCTATTGAAATCTTCGTCACTCATTCTTGCTGTTGCGGCAATATTCGTTCCAATATGACCGGGATGAACACAGTGAATTTGTAAGTTAGGATTAGTTTCTTTCATCTCAAGAGCTAGACTCTCAGTAAACCCTCTGACAGCAAACTTTGTTGCGTGATAAACAGTTTGACCTGGAGTAGCAACCATACCAAATATTGATGAGGTATTAACAATAGCCGCTTCTGGACTATCTACCATGTGTGGTATGAAAGCTCTAGTGCTGTTTATAACACCGTCAAAATTAATGCCCATCACCCAGTCCCAATTATTCTCATCCATATCTTTAAAGTGAGATCCTGTAGTTACTCCGGCGTTGTTAAACACCAAGTCTACTTTACCGTGCTGATCAATTACTTTTTTAGGCAAAGCTTCGATTGACTCTTTATCTGAGACATCCAAAAGATGAGAAGAAACAGAAACATTGTATTTTCTCAGCATCTCTACAGTTTCGTTTAAAGTTTCTTCATTAACATCGCATACACATACATCTGCACCATCTTTTGCCAGCAAAACAGCTAAATATCTTCCCATTCCGGAACCTGCTCCTGTAATTACCGCAACTTTATCTTTAAAAGTTTTCATCTAGTCTCCTCTTTTTTCTCCATGAAAAGTAATTTCATATGCATTTTCAGGGTCATTTCTTACCCATTGATCTATGGCTTTAGCATCATCACCAACCAAAATTCTCCATTCTTTTCTCTTCACTGCTGAAAGGATTATCTCTGCAGCCTCAGCAGAGGTAGTTGGTGCATTATTTTTGAATGACTCAGCATTCTCTTTAATTTGTTCTTTGATTTGATCGATAGAAAAATTATGAACTGGCATACCCATTTTTATCATATTTTCTTTAATCTTCTCATAGTCTTCGTCTGATCTTTCACCGCCTAAAATCTTACCTGTATTTTCCGCTATGGAAGTTCCGATATGACCGGGCATAACAACAGACACATTTACATGCGGGGCATTCACTCTAAAGTCATCAATTAATGCCTCACTAAAACCTTTCACGGCAAATTTAGCTGCCGAATATGAAGTATGCGGAGTTCCACCCAGACTTGCCCAAAACCCGTTGACGCTGCTTGTATTTATAATGTGACCTTCATCGCTTTCAACTATAGATTGCATAAAGGCCCTACTGCAGTAATAAACGCCATACCAACAGACAGCAAAGCATCTTTCCCATTCTTCTTTGGTGCTGGTTATGAAGCTTCCACCACCGCCTATTCCCGCATTATTGAATAAAAGATTAATTGTTTGAGTGTTGTGAGCAGATAACACTTCATCTCTAAATTTATTAACTTGCTCTTCATCTGACACATCGCAAACATGTTTACTAAGAGTTATATCTGGCGATTCTGTTGAAACTAAGTCATAAGTTTCAAGCATGTTTTCTTCTATTACATCACACATAGCAACATTACATCCTTGTTTGGCAAGTTGACTGACTAGCTCCCTACCCATTCCAGTACCGCCACCAGTAACGACTGCTATTTTGTTTTTGAAGTTATCCATCCTGAAGAACCTTATTTATTATGAGCTTATTAGCCCTCTTGATTTTTATCACTAGGAAACTCTCCAAAAGGAAAAGGTTTCTCCCCTGAGTGATATGTTATGTAATCTAGAATTTGAACCATGTAGTTTCTAAATCCAGCAGACACTTTAGAAATATTGTCGCTCCTTTTATCCGTAATCAATACAAATAGAAATTGAACTGATACTATTAACCATAGGATTGGCAATGAAAGATAGTAAACAAAGGAGAAAGCCAGCATCCAAAAAAGTCTTATCCATTTTCCTTGTTTTAAAAAGTTATCCTTCCACTCTTCACTATCAATGAATTCTTCATTTCCTACATCGATAATCTTTTCTTCTTGTATATCTGACATTTGCTTATTTTATAAATTCGACATCTTTTAACATATCTTCGCCCAAAACATTTTGAATCGAGCCGTTAAGACTACTCCCTTTATAGATGATTTTGTAGAGAGAATCCACTATGGGCATTTTTACTTTATGTTCATCTGAAATGATTTTAACCACTTTCAGTGTCTTCAAACCTTCTATCGTTTGTCCTATTTGTATTTTTGCATCATCTACTGACATGCCTTTTCCTATCAATTTTCCAAATTGATGATTTCTGCTTAAAGGTGAAGCGCATGTGGTTATCAAATCACCTACTCCCGCTAAGCCCAAAAAAGTCTGAGGATTAGCTCCCAATTCAGAGGCTAAACGACCCATTTCACCCAAACCTCTCGTCATTATCATTCCTACGGTATTTTCTCCGGAATCTAATCCATCCGCTATACCGCAAGCAATGGCATAAATATTCTTCAAAGCTCCTCCCATCTCTACTCCATAGGGATCGTCATTCTCATAGACCTTGAAAAAGTCTGTAGTAAGGCCTTCTATAACTGATTGAGTTAAGATCTTATTATCGCTAGCAATCACTGTTCCGGATAAATGACTAGAAGCGATCTCTTCAGCAAGATTTGGGCCACTCAAAACCCCTATGGCGTTTCTTGGATAGTGATCAGCAAGTATATTGCTCATAAGACTAAACCCATCTCTCTCAACGCCCTTAGTGGCAGTGACTAAAAAAGACTCATCTCGAACATAGCTTGATGCTAAATCGGATACGTCCCTAAAAGCATCGCTAGGAATACAAAAAATTATTATTCCCGAATCAGATATATCCTCTATTTTTGAAGTTGCAGTCAAGTTAGAGCTTAAATTTAAATTTGGAAGATACTTACTATTGATATTGTTATTATTAATTTCTCTAACAACTTCTTCATCGCGCATCCATAAAGTAACTTCATTATCATTAAGTGATGCTAAATAAGCTAAAACCGTGCCCCAGCTACCTCCTCCTAGGACTGATATTTTATTTTTATTCATTAATTTTTAACAATTAAGTGTAAGAAGTTACAATTCAATAAGGATTCTAACAGTTTGTATTTGTTTTATCCTCAAACCCGATTAGAAGGTACGCATGAAAATAAGAAAATTAAAATCTGCTGGAGAAATAAAAAAGTTCTTGGATGCATCTAAAACGGAATATGTGAAAGTGGCACTTACGGACATAGACGGCATTCTCCGCGGAAAATATATGCATGTTGATAAGTTTATTAAATCATCAAAAAACGGATTTGGTTTTTGCGATGTTATTTTTGGTTGGGATAGTAATGACGAGTTATATGAATTAAATGTTAAGCAAGAGGAGCTCTTTACTGGCTGGCATTCAGGATTTCCAGATGCTAAAGCTTCTATCGTCCCAAGCTCGGGAAGAATCAATCCTTATGAAGAAAGTGTTCCCTTCTTCTTAGCTGAATTAGCGGAAGGAAATGTTTGTCCTAGAGGTTTGTTAAAAAATGTTCTATCTGAAATGGAAAAAGCAGGATTAATGTCAAAGTCGGCCTTTGAATATGAATTCTTTCTATTCAATGAAACACCACATTCAATTAGAGAGAAAAATTATTCTGGTCTTAATAACTTTACTCCGGGAATGTATGGATATTCGATCTTAAGAAATTCTGTTCACTCAGACTTATATAACGAGTTATTAAATCTCTGCAGCCAGATGGATATGCATTTAGAGGGCCTTCATACGGAAACGGGACCTGGTGTAATTGAGGCGGCAATAATGGTAGATGATTCTATGAATGCAGCAGATAAAGCAACATTATTTAAAACCTTTTCAAAGGTTATGTTCCAAAGGAATGATCTGATGGCAAATTTTATGGCTAAATGGTCAGATAAATATCCTGGTCAATCAGGACATATTCATGTGTCACTTCAAGATTTAGAAGGTAAATCTCTATTCGGTTCCAAAAAAGATGAGTTACCCAAGAATTTATATTACTTCTTAGGTGGTTTACAGAAATATATGAGAGAGTTTTCGGCGTTGATTGCTCCAACAGTTAACTCTTATAAAAGACTGTGTCCAGGAGCTTGGGCTCCAATTAATATGACTTGGGGCATTGAGAATAGAACAACGGCATTTAGAGTAATCAAAGGAGATTCTTCTAGTCAACGAATTGAAAATAGACTCCCGGGAGCTGATTCAAATCCATATCTAGCTCTAGCAGCAACACTAGGTGCTGGATTTTTGGGCATCAAAGAAAAGATAAAACCAACAAATGAGACTTTAGGTGGAGCTTACGACCTTAAGGTTGAGAAAAAATATCAAGTTCCAAATAATCTAGGTGAAGCAGCAAATCTTTTTAAGAAATCACAATCAGCAAAAGATCTTTTTGGCGAAGACTTTGTGAATCATTTTGCGAATACGAGAATTTGGGAGTACAAAGAATTTCAAAAAAATAGAAGCTTCTTGGAATCTGATGCAATATCAACGTGGGAGTTAAAAAGATACTTCGAAATAATATAAACATGGAAACAGGTATAGTCTTTCAAGAGCTTTATTTATGGCACCAAACAGGCAATCATGCCGATTATGTGCCATATGGTTTTCCCGTCGAACCGCTTCATCATTCAGAAAGTCCGGATACAAAAAGAAGGATTAAGAATTTAATGGATGTTTCGGGTTTATACGATCAGTTAACACCCATAACTCCCAGAAAGGCCACAAAAGAAGAGATTCTGCTTTTCCATACTGAGAATCATTATGAACATATCAAGTCATTAAATGATTCGATCAGTATCGATTCAGGAATAAGTGCACCAACAGGAATTGGTAGTTTTGATATAGCCCTTCTATCTACAGGTGGCGTAATAGAGGCAATTGATTATGTAATCGAAGGCAAGGTAAATAATGCTTATGCCCTTGTAAGACCTCCAGGACATCATGCTATGCCAGATAAAGCTATGGGCTTTTGCTTATTTGGCAATGCTGCAATTGCAGGTAAACACGCTTTACAAAATAGAGGATTAAACAAGATAGCTTTTGTTGACTGGGATGTTCATCACGGTAATGGCACTCAAGCTGCCTTCTACGAAGACAGCAATGCACTAACTATTTCTATTCATCAAGATAGAAATTTTCCTACAAATTCGGGTTTAATCTCTGAGAATGGTGAAGCAAAAGGAAGTGGATTTAATATCAATATTCCTCTGCCTCCTGGTTCAGGAGTAGGAGCTTATGAAGCGGCATTTGATAGAGTTGTTATTCCCGCCCTCGAGGCATATCAACCTGAATTAATTATTGTTCCGTCTGGTTTTGACAGTGGAGCTGGAGATCCAATTGGCAGACAAATGATGACAAGTGAAGGCTTTAAATCTTTAACTAAGAAGATAAAAAAATGTGCAGAAGAAGTGTGCAACGGAAAAATACTTATGACACATGAAGGCGGCTATAGTGCTGCAACCGTTCCCTTTTTTGCTCATTCAGTAATTGAAACACTTGCTGAAGTAAATACGGGTATTAAAGATCCTTTTCAAAGGATAATAGGTAATTTAGGACAACAAGAACTTCAACCTCATCAAGATAGCTTAATTAAAGAGGCTGAGGCACTTGTACAAAAAATTAAATAATTATGAATGACATTTTTGACTTAAAAGGAAAAACAGCAATTATTACTGGTGCTTCTTCAGGACTTGGAAGACATTTCGCTAAAACGCTTTCTGCTGCCGGAGCCAATGTAGTGATCTGTGCAAGAAGAATTCAAAATCTGGAAGAACTGAAAAAAGAAATAGATGGAGAAGTTTTAGTATTACCTCTGGATGTTACCTCTGAAGAAAGTGTTTTAGATTTTTATTCTGAAGTGAAAAAAACAGTAGGTTCTGCCGATATACTCATAAATAATGCAGGAACTTCTGATCCAAAAAGATTCAAAGATTTAGATGAACAAAGTTGGAATTATGTTCTAGAAACCAACTTAAATGGTGCTTATCGGGTTGCTAAAAACTTCACAGACTCTTTAATTGAAGACAAGAAACCTGGAAGCATTATTAATATTGCATCAATCCTCGGTCTAAGAGTAGGACTCAATCTTGCAAGCTATGCAACAGCTAAAGCAGGTCTAGTTCAATTAACCAAAAGTATGGCGCTGGAACTAGCTAGATCAAATATTCGGGTAAATGCTATTGCTCCTGGATATATATTGACAGAGATTAATGATGATTTTTTTGCTACTGAGGAAGGTCAAAGTTACATAAAAAATATACCCATGAAAAGACTGGGTCTTGAATCTGACTTAGATGGAGTTTTGCTACTTCTGTCCAGTGATGCCTCGGCTTTTATGACTGGATCTATTATTCCGGTTGACGGAGGCCATTTGATCAACCCCTTATAGTTAATTCACAATCTTAATCACCCTACCAATTTCTAATTTCTTATCAGGGTAATCTCCATTGATTAGACGCAATTGATCTTCAGCATTTATATTGATGCTGCTAATTGCTGCTAAGGATTTATATGTATCTCCTTTTTTAACTTTATAAGACCTTAACCTCAATGGTTTGGATAAGGGCTGTTCCTCCCCCTTCAAGGATCTAAGAGATTTCATTATCTGTAAGAATTGACCATCATATGCAGATAAATCAAATCTTTGATCCTTGGTATAACCAATAAATTGAAAGACTTGATCATTTTTAAAAATAACTCCCATTCTTGTTAATCTTCCAGATCGATTTACTTTTGCAGTAAAGCCGTCATAACCATTAACATTCAAACTTTGATCTTCAAAAGTATAAGGAGCAAATCTCTTTAAGTATTCTTCAGGAGTCTCTTTAAAATTCAGATCTTCCAATGTCATTTGCAAAACTGCTTCCCCTGAAGGTGAACTAAAGATCAATTGATTGGGGGTATTAATAATTTCCCACGTCTTAGGAGAAGCTAGAAAAAGGTTTAGCGGTCCGTGAAAAAATTCAGTTCCTCTTCTGATACCAGATTGCTCGGAATCTCCAAAGACCATGCCTTCAATTTTCTGAAGATAAGTGTCATTTTTCTTTTGGTCCCCTTTCTGAAAAGAATTACTTACATTGTTCAATACTTCTTGCAGTCTCTTGTCAT
>CALIUO010000030.1 GCA_938048695.1 uncultured SAR86 cluster bacterium | reverse complement strand
CCAAAACCCCAAAACCCCAGGATGTGTGTGGATGTCGATTAATAGACAGATTTAATTCACAGACGCCTTCATTATTTATTTTTTCAAATAAATAGTTCCCTCAGTGATGTTTTTGGCGGTTCTCGCCTCGCTGATGGTGAAGGTCTGGGATATGCTTCCCACTTACTCGTCTGTATTGGCCTATCTTGGCAGGTCTCCTCAGCATGTTGGTTAACGCTGTCACTCATGCACTGAATATAATAACACACTCACAAGTGTGTTGGCTCGGTGTCATTATTCATCTCGGAATCAACTGTCTCTGTTGACGTCAGTTGTGGCAATTCTCTTGACGTCGTCGTGTTTGGAGCTGGGTTTGGGTCAGTTATTGGTAATTTTGGTCCACTTTGAAAATATGCTGTAATCTTTTCTTGTGGTTTAACCAAATTGACTATTGCTGCCCTGTTTCTGGCTATCAGTTCCTGTTTACGTACCGCTGTTGGCTTTCTTAGGATCTCTGGAATTCTGAAATGGTGGTGGCTGGCTTCGTTAGGTAGGCTCATGAGGCTGATGGTTCCCATTGGCTTGTATTGCTTTATGGTGGCCCTGAGGCAAATTGCTCTAATTGTTTCTTTCCTGGATTCTTTAGATCTACCAAACTTGTCTATTTAGTTATTTAGGGTCGAGGTTCTTGGTTGGTAGTTTTTCCAGAGTTATGATTCCCATGGCCTTTCCGGGCTTCTTCTCCCATTTTTTAAACCTCTTGCTTGGCATATCGGTTTTCGCGGCCTTTTCCATTCTAGGTTTTTCATCCATGGGTCTGGAAAAATGCAGTTGGTCTTCTTGAGCTCTTGAGACACTTATCTAACGACTAGTTGTAATTGTTTACATATTCGTCCTTTGACGTTGACTTCTCTTTGGAGATCTCTTTTCTTGATAGAATTTATCGTGCTTAGTGATTCAAAGAGTGTGTCTCTCCAGTGTCCTTCTTTCTTTATTCCTAGTTACTTTATCGATTCTAGTGCCCAAGGTTCAAATTTTGGACAGTTAATCACGTAGTGTTATGTTATGGTCCTTAGAGATTGTTTCGAGTAACAGCTTAAACATCTATTATGTAATATGTTTTTGTGTTTAGTATACTCAAATTGTCTGGCTCCAATGATTCTGAAGCGTAAGTTAACTAGGAACCTGTTTTCTTCTTTCAGCAATAAGTGTTCCAGGTGTTTTCTTAATTTTGGATCTACAAGGGGTTCTCTCCACTTTTGAATACCTGCTTCTTCCATTTGTTTTAAGAAGAATTCTACTGCTTTAGGTATGTCAAAGCCGTATTTATTTAGCTGGACTTTTAGTTATCTCCACATTTTGGCTGATTTAGACTGTACGTGTTCTTGTGAGACTGCTCTAATCATTTCATTAGCGTTTCTTAGCTTCCATTTCATGTCGTGGACTTCCATAATTACGTTTCTCTATGCGTTAACTATGAAATTTAAGTATTTTGGTGAAAGTGGTGCTATGAGTAGAGATCCGTAAGACCATTTTGCTACTACTAGCAGATGTAATGTTTATTAAATTACTTTCTTGCAGCCTGTTTATTGAGCTGCTTCTGCCATTTTTCTTAGGAGTTCTTGTTTTATCTTGTTTTTATCATCAACTTCTGCGTAAAAGTTGAAGGAGCAGTCGATTATTGTTCCAAGATATTTTTGTTAATGAACTTTTGTTAATCCATTGATCCTATTTTCTTATTGCGGTCTCTCGTGTTGGCGGCTTTTCCTGAACCATTTATCCTCAGTATTGAGCTTTTCTTCTTATTGACTATCATTTCATTTTCTTTTGCCCATTCCTAGACTATTTTTATGGCATTATATGCTTGTGTTTAGTTCTTTACATATACTGCTAGGTCGTCAGCATAAGCTAAACTTTCCATCCCATTTTAATTTAGTTTTCTCATTAGATCAGCTACATAAATATTGAAAAGTGTAGGGCTTAAGCACGATCCCTGTACAAGTCCAGTCTTGGTTTTGATGCTTTGCCATTCTCCTTTGCAGTTATAGGCTCCCATTTCTGTATTTTGAATGAGTTTTGCAACTGCCGTTAGAGTGGGTAGCTTCATTTTATATTGAAACATCTTACTAAGTAATTTGTCTCTACTGACCTTGTCATATGCTTTACTAAAGTCAATGAAAATTAGGTGGTCAATTTCTCAATCTTGTGGTGGTCTTCCTTCTTTTATGAATCTTTGCTGTCGTAATCTGGCTTGTTCCATCCTTTCGAAAATCCTCGCTAGATTGTATGCTGTGGAGAAGCCTTTTACAAAACCAGTTTACGATTTGTGTAGAATTTCTTTTTCTTCTATTTCTTTGATCACTTGTTCAAGTACTATGAGCTCTATTAGTTTGTAGAGAGTATTTAATAGAGCAATTGTTCTAGTGTCCTCTACTTTAGGGTAGTTACTTGAAGTTTTAGATAGTGCGATGAATTTTGCTTGGCATAGATATTTTGGCCAAGTTTTTCGTTCAAGAAGTTCCTTTAATAGTTGAGCAAGATATTCTCTGTTTTCGCTATTTAGATTTTTATAGAAGGTGTCAGAAAGCTTGTCCACGCCTACGGCTTTGTTTCATCCTAATTTTTGAATTGCTCTGTTGACTACTTCTACATCTGGTATTAGTTCTTCTCCAATTTTAGGGTGGTCTAATTGGGCAAATAGTTAGACGAGTTCTATTTTTCTTTCACTTTGATAAAGTTCGCTGAGATACTCAAGCATTCTTTCTTCGAAATTGCTTATATTTATCTCCCCGTTTTCGTCTGTGTAACCTGCCGCAATTGGACTGTCTTTGTTCGTGCCACTAATGCATTTTAGTACTCTGAAAAAGGCTCTTGGGTCTGATCTTCTGTCTCTGGAGAGTTAGACTATCATTGTGTCGTATTCTCAGAGTGTCTTCTCTTTCATAATTTAAGTGAAAGCTTGGCTATCAGGAGCTTCCAGAAGGATTTTATTTGCTCTCCCAATCGCTTCTCTCCTAGTCTCTTTGTACCTTCTTATTGATAAGTATTTTTAGTCAACTTGGATGTTTGCAAAGCTGGTTAGAGGCCATCCTTTATTGACTATAATTTCGAAAAGCTCATTTGCATCTGAGTCTTTATTGAATTTGATGTACGGGTGTTATACTATTTTAGTATTTTCCATGTAGACTATTGTCTCTGTTGGGAAATGGTCACTTCTGGTATTTATTTCAAGCATTTGGCTTTGTTCTGCTTGGAGATCTGTCGCTATGTAGTCAAGTGTTGACCACTTGCCATTTGTTCCTTTTCTTGTTCCAGGGGTGTTACTAGAGAATTTGTTCAGTTTTAAACCCCATGCCTTTTAGAGTGTATTTATCTATTTTTATTATTTTGTCGGGTTGAAGTCACCTACTACAATTATATTGGCGTTTTTGAAATTTCTTCAAATGCTGTTAATTGTTTGTTACGTTTCATTTTTCCTTTATGACCAGGTTTGAGGTTGAAGGTATCTTCCGAGTATATAAGTGTTTCCGATTTTTATATTAATTGAGCAACTGATGTTTTCATCCCCCAAGTTTTTGTGTCTATAAATTTTTTGGTTAAGATTAGGACTCCCTGTGCTGTATTGTTTGGAGTTCTGAAACAGACATAGTCTAGTGCTTTGGGAATTTTTGGGTCTTCATTTAGGTATGATTCCGTGATTACAGCTACATCGGGGCATCAAGTTGCTAGCAAACCAGTTAGGGCATCGTAGTGGCCTCTTGTTTTTAGGCCTCTGATATTCCAGTTCATAATGAGGAGTTGCTTGGGATTTTCTTCTTGTCTATTAAGATGTTGTTATTCTGTGTGATTTGTGAGTTATGTTCAGTCTTTTGGATGTCTCACATAGTCTGAATCCCTGTAATAGGATTAAAGCGCGTGTTTGACTTTGTGGAAATCGTTTGCAGGGACGTGAAGTTCATATAGTCCATCTTTGACCCTGATTTGCGGAGTGAGATCTGCTTCGTAATGTGCCTTTGCCATTGCTATAGGGAATTCTTTGAACTTTAGTCGAGGGAATCCGAATTCGTGTTTGGCCTAGTTCATCATCTTTTTGCATTGTTCATCTGTAAGAATTCCATTGTTGGGCTTCAGGGAGCTTTCAGGGTGCTTCCCCTACACTTTCGTTGCTTGGTTCTGTTCCTTTATGAGGCCCATTTTCTTGAAATTGCTAGTGAGCGTTGCCATTTCCTTTTATTAATGATTTTCGCTAGAGTCAATCACTTCCTCTGACTCTTCGACTTTGTATTCTTCTGACGATTCAGGGGGGTTCTGGTTTCTCCGCTTCATCTAGGTTGCTCTATGAGTTGTCTGAGTTCTATGAAGATTCTGCTTTTTGTTCCTCTTATGTCGTTTATTTCTGATCCAGCTTTTCCCTTTTCTTTGACAAGATCTGCTATTTCTTATTCTTTCTCAGTTTGATCGAGAAGTCTTCTCTCTTAACGAGCGGATCTACTTACTCGGCAGCTTAGAAGGCTTGGGTGTTCTTTGCTGGTTGCATTTTGGTTCCTTTAGCATCCTTCGTTTTCATCTTGAATTCAGGTTTGAGGTTTTCCGCGGGTGGGTCTTTTGACGGTTTCTTTTTTTATCCATTTGCGAAATCTCCTAGAGAGCTCTATTTTTTGTCTTTATTCATCTCTGCTTGTTGGTTAACGATTTAATAATTCACTCAATCACTGAATATAATAACACACTCACGGGGTTTTGGGGTTTTGGGG
>CALIUO010000029.1 GCA_938048695.1 uncultured SAR86 cluster bacterium | reverse complement strand
ATATGGGAGATAGATAAGCATGACTGGGATTGGGTCATGGGAGTAAATTATCAAGGAGTACTCAAGGGTATTCAAACCTTTCTTCCTCATATGTTGGAGCACGGAGAAGAGGGGCATGTAGTAACTACTGTTTCTATGGCAGGATTACTTCCTGGTGCCGGTACTTATGGGGTAAGTAAGCATGCTGTGATGGCTTTAACTGAGGGATTAAGTAGAGATCTTATTACTAGAAATGCAAAGATTAATGCTTCTGTTTTATGCCCAGGTTTCGTAGACACTAATATTGATAAATCCGAAAGAAATCGTCCAAGTCACTTAGGAGAGCCTCAAGAGCCTACAAATGATATAAATGATATGGGAGCAGAAATTATGTCTTCTATGCTTCGCCAAGGTAAGAAACCCGAAGAGATAGCTGGGATTGTTTTTGAGGCCATACAAGAAAATATTTTTTATATTCTATCTCACCCTGCTTGGGATGAGACTTTGAGGTCTCATTTTGACAATATACTTTCAAGGAAAGAAATACAACGCAATTCTGAAGAAGAAATAGCCAAATTCTTTTCTCCAAGAGAGGATGGAGAGAAATACTAAAATTATGACAGAGATAACAGATAAACTTGATCTTCCTTGTGGAGCTCAGATTAAAAACCGTATATGCAAAGGGGCAATGACAGAGGGTTTAGCTGACGAACAAAACAGGGCAACTTCCAAACATGTCAACTTATATGATCGTTGGTCTGACGGAGGGGCGGGTATATTACTCACCGGTAACGTACAAGTTGACCATAGATATCTTGAAAGACCCGGTAATGTAGTCATAGAAGGACAACAAACTAATGAGCAATTTTCAAGATTAACTGCTTATGCCGAAGCAGGTACCAAAAATGATACCCATTTATGGATGCAAATCTCTCATGCCGGAAGGCAAACACCAGCTTCGGTTGCGGAAACTCCTGTAGCACCTTCAGAAGTTCAGCTACAAATGCCTGGAGCCCAGTTTGGAAAACCTCGTTCTTTATCTAATGAAGAAATTTTGGATATTATTCAAAGATTTGCCCACACTGCATCAGTGGCCAGAGAAACAGGCTTTACAGGAGTGCAAATACACGGAGCTCATGGGTACTTAATATCTGAATTCCTTTCACCTGATATCAATAAAAGAAATGATAACTGGGGCGGAAACTTAGAAAAGAGGTCAAAGTTTTTATTGGAAATAGTCAGGTCAGTTAGAAAATCAGTGGGAGATGATTTCCCTGTATCCCTTAAACTTAATTCTGCCGATTTTCAAAAAGGTGGGTTTACGCATGAAGATGCCATTCAAGTTGCCTCTTGGCTAAATGAGGAAGGACTGGATCTTCTCGAAATTTCTGGTGGTACATATGAACAGCCGCACTTAGTTGGAATTGATATGGGTTTGAATCCTGAAAGGGCAGAAGTAAGACGCGAGAGCACAATTGCCCGAGAGGCCTATTTTTTGGACTATGCAAATGATATTAGAAATGTCTTTAAAGGTCCTTTAATGGTAACTGGAGGGTTTAGGAGTATTAAAGGCATGAATGACGCTTTGAATCAAAATGCATGTGATGTTGTTGGAATAGCCAGACCATTTTGTATTGATCCTCAAATAGCAAATAAACTTCTGAGTAAAGATGTCTCAGAAACTCCAATTTTAGAAAAAACAATGCAGGTTGGTCCTGGATGGCTTGGACTTAATTCACCTTTTTCAGTCATAAAAGGTATCAATGGATGGGGTCAGCAAGCATTTTGGTGTTTAAATCTCATTAGAATGGGAGACGATTTAGACCCTAATTTGGATCTCGGTGTTTTTAAAGCTTTTCTTCAATATCAAAGAAACGAAAAGGATGCCGCTAATAGATATCAAGAATATTGGAAGAACGCTTGATTCAACAATAATTAGAGCTATTTCTATCCCTCCTATATTGATGATTTATCAATAAAAAATGTTGTAATATGCTTCTATAAATAAATAATTTTTAACTATGAATATTGAAGCAGAGTTTAATTACAGAAAACCGTTAAAAGAAAACGAGGCGAAACCAGCATATGGTTTAGAAGAACCCAATCAAGACAATAATGTCTTGCCTGACTATCTTAAATCTTTCAAAAAAACAGTACACAATGCCAGAGAGTCTAATTTTGACATCACGATGGGGGGATTTGAACTTATTAATCATATCTCTTCGGTAGAGGACTTTTATAACGATGAGCAAGTAGTAAATATTTACTACGATGAAATGGCTAACTACGTTAAAGAAAAAGTTGGTGCCAATACAGTCCAAATTTTTTCTCATATAACTAGAAATGAGGCTCAGGCTGAGTCGGGAGAAAGAAAGGGTGGACACAGATTAGTCCATAATGATTTCACTACTAATTTTGGTTCCACACTTGATCCTTTTTTAAAAGAGACTGGAATGAATCCTGCAAGAATCGTAGTCTATAATCTGTGGAGAAGATTTGATGAAGATGGAGTAGACACTCCTTTTGCAGTATGTGACAAGAGATCTGTCTCAGAAAAAGAATTAATTCCTACTGATTTATTTAATTATTTACCTGATCAACCTGAAGCTTTGACTGTAGAAATTTGTCAGTCTTCTCATAGTGAATCTCATAAATGGTATTTTTATCCACAGATGACTAAAGACGAAGTCTTGATGTTTAAGACCTATGATTCAGATGAAAAGCCTTTCATCCCTACTTTACATAGTGCCTTTGACTATCCTAATACTCCTAAGGGGGCAACTCCAAGAGAGAGTATTGAAGTAAGAGCAGTTTGTTTTTTTGATTAGTAATTGAATGAAGAACACAACTTACGAAGTAAAAAAATCTGATGAGTATTTTACTAAAGCCAAGAAGGTCATACCCGGCGGTATCTTCGGTCATTATAAATACGCTGTAAGAGAATCAGGTCCTAAGTTTTTTTCTAAGTCTGAAGGAGCTTATTTCTGGGACTTAGATGATAACCGTTACGTAGATTTAATGTGCGGTTATGGGCCTTCAATACTTGGATACAATCATCCGGAAGTAGAGGAAGCCTTCAAGTCATCATCCGATAAAGGCAATACTGTGAGTATTGCATCACCTGTAATGGTAGACCTTGCCTCTAAATTAGTAGACATGGTCGATATAGCTGACTGGGCACTATTTGGTAAAAATGGGGGTGACGCTACAAGTTTAGCAGTGATGATAGCTCGTGAATTTACCGGCAAGAAAAAGATAATCAAGATAGATGACGGTTATCACGGAGTTGCTCCTTGGATGCAAGACAAAAATCGACCTGGTGTTATTGCATCCGATAGTGAACATGTCATAAAGATAAAATGGAATGATTTAGAGGAATTAGAAAATCTTTTAGGCCAAGATAATAATGATATTGCTTGCTTTATTTCATCACCCTATGATCATCCTGTTTCTAGAGACAATTCTCTACCCAACGAAGGTTACTGGGAAAAAGTAACTTCTTTGTGTAAGGCGCATGGAATCCTAACAATAGTAGATGATGTAAGGTCCGGATTTAGAATAAACTTAAAGGGTTCTAATGTGGCTTTTGGGTTTAGTCCTGACATGATTTGCTTTGGAAAGGCAATTGCTAACGGTCATCCTTTAGCTTCTTTGGTTGGTAAAGAGGAAATAAAGACAGCTGCGGAAAGGGTCTATTTTACTGGAACACAATTCTTTAGCGCTCCACCTATGGCTGCAGCTATTGCAACTTTAAATGAATTAGAAAAAGTAGATGCTCCTACAAAATTAATAGATTACGGAAAAAAACTGAACGCAAGATTAGAGGCAGTTGCCTCTGAAAAGGGCTTTAATCTTGTATCTTCGGGCATTCCTTCAATGCCGTACTATCGATTGGAAGGTCAGAGCTTTGAGACCCACATTAAATGGATAGACGAATGCGTGAAGCGCGGAGTTTATATGCTTTCGTACCATAACCATTTTATTTCGCTAGCTCACAAGGAAGAAGATATTGATTTCATTGAATCGGCAGCAAGACAGGCCTTCGAGAGTCTGTAAAGAGAGTGTATTCAAGAAGAACTTTCTTAAAAATATCTGCTTC
>CALIUO010000028.1 GCA_938048695.1 uncultured SAR86 cluster bacterium | reverse complement strand
AACGAAGATGAAGACGAAAGCGAGAATGAAGAAGAATAGATAAATTTGAAATCAAAAAATGGTAGACACGAGTGGACTCGAACCACCGACCCCCACCATGTCAAGGTGGTGCTCTAACCAGACTGAGCTACGTGTCTACAGGTTTGTGAATTATATAGAAAATAGAAATCCTTTATGAAAAAAAAGCAAAGAAACTTAATAGAATTATTCAGGTTAATTTGGAAGTGAGCTTTCTCAATGAATAAACTGCTCTTAGTGTTAATATTATTTTTTAAATTAAAGGAGTCTTTATGAAGTACCTTATTTCTATATTTTTATTTATAAGTTCCCTGCATGTTTTTTCAGGTCATCATGAATCTAATGAGATGTTGATGCCCGTAGCTAAACCTGGTCAAGTCATTGTTATCTATAGAGGTGAATGCCCTTCAGGAAAAATTGATGAATCAATTGCATTGGTCAAGAAAACAATAGCTTACGAAAGAAAGAATAGTCCAGTATCTTATTCTTCATCCCCTGGTGAATGGTCTGATGGAATGATTGGAGCTGTAGATCTCCATAACTCTGTTGAAGCAATGGAAAAAGCTTTTGAGTGGCAGTCTGGTGATAAAAAATGGTCTGATTTATATGATCAAGTAGCAAAGACTTGTGGAACTACTGTAGAAGAGTTTCAAGTTATTAACTTGATAGCCAAGTAGACTTATATTTCAAGTTTCTCCGAATTCTTGATATAGATCGGGGGAAAACTTACTGAGATGATTCATTTCCTCATAGCAATGGATTAACAAATCCATTGCTGAATCATCATTTAATAAAAATCCCTTGATAAGTTTTATTTTAGTTAAGTTTTTAACGAAAAAATTTTTAAAAGTATTCGAATGATACAACTCAGATCCCATCCAAAAAAACTCTTCATTACTGAGCCCTTCTCTCTTCGAAGAACATAGAGCAAAAGTTTTGCAATTCTCACTCCACTATTCACATCAGTTACATAAGCACAAATAGCTACTGAGTTTTGTTGATTCTCAAGTCCAAAAACAGCTGGTTCTTTAAATGAAATTTGTAACCTTTGTAGCTTATTTCCTATGTATTCTTCCACGAAGGAATCCACCCGAATGTATTGATCTTTAGATTGCAACTTAATGCCTTCTTCTTTTAATCTTGCTGAGATATGATCTCGAGGGTACCACAACCTATACCTTTCCGAGGAAGGGAGATGCCAAGTAACCACTATCTAATCATCTCAGGAGTGACATTCATCATATCAGTGGTGCACTTTACGAAATAAGACAGTTCTTTATTCTTGTATATTCCATCATCGAAGTCTTCTTCCTCAATCAATACATGGCAATTAGTCGAATCAATAAACTCTGTTTCGATTACTTTTTGTCGACTAATTTTTCTTACTTGTTCAGGTAAAGCTTCTAAAGGAAGCTTGTATTTGGAAAGATTCATAGATTTAAAACTACTTCTTCTTTCTGTTTTGTATATGAATCGCTTTATTATTCATAGCTAAAGTAGCTTCATGCAATGCTTCTGAAACTGTCGGATGACTAAAAATAGTTTTACTTAAATTCTCAGAAGTTACACCTTGATCCATGGCAATTAGACCTTGTTGCAAAATTTCTGCTGCTGAAGGTCCAAAAACTTGAATACCTAATATCTTATCCGTTGCATTATCTGCTGTTATGAATACTGAACCTGCTGATTCACCGGAAGCAAGAGCTCTTCCACTTGCCAGGAAAGGAAAAGAACCCGATTTAAAGTCTATCCCTTGGTCTTTAAGCTGACTTTCATTTAAGCCGACCCAAGCTACTTCTGGATGAGTATAGATAACATTGGGAACATGGTCGTAGTTTAATCCAACATCGTGGTCTGCGATCCTCTCAGCTACCATTACCCCTTCTTCAGATGCTTTGTGAGCTAGCATAGGACCCCTAACGACATCACCTATTGCCCAAACATTTTCTAAAGATGTCTGACAAAACTCGTTCACATTGATAAATCCCTCTTGATTGAGTTCCAATAGAGTGTCATCGAACAAGTTTTTGACATTAGGTTTTCTGCCGACCGCCAGTATGACTTTATCTGCTTGAACAGATGTTTCCATGTCTGCATTTGAGTAAGCAAGTTTCATACCATCTTGATTTTCCTCTGCATTCAATACTGCAGATCCCAATCTGATGTCTAGACCTTGATTTTGGAATTCCTTAAAGACTTGTCTAGAGATTCTCTTATCTAGCATAGGCAAGAAGTGATCTTGAGCTTCAAGTATGACTACTTCTGAACCCAATCTTGCCCAAACACTTCCAAGTTCGAGACCTATCACTCCAGCTCCAATTATTACAAGCCTTTTAGGAACTTCCTCAAATCTTAGTGCGCCTTCACTATCAACAATATGTTTGCTTAGCTTTATATTATTTAATTCTATGGGGCTAGATCCAGTAGCAATGACTATGTTTCTTGTTTCTAATGTTTCTTTTAAATTTTCATTGTGAATTTCAACCTGACTATTACTTAATAACTTGCCACTTCCTTCAATAAATTCGACTTTGTTAGATTTGAATAGTGCTTCCACGCCGGCAGTCAATTGACTAACTACTCCTTCTTTTCTTTGCATCATAATATTGAGATCTAGATTCACTCCTTCAACATGAATGCCATGACTGTCGTAATCATTTAACAGTTGATAATGTTTTAAAGAAGAATCCAAAAGTGATTTAGATGGAATACATCCTATATTCAAACATGTACCTCCGATTGAGGATTTATCAACACAAGCAACTTTTAAGCCTAATTGAGCAGCTCTAATTGCCGCTACATAGCCTCCGGGGCCGCTTCCTAAAATAATAATATCGTACATATTTTATAAGTCTTTATGATATCACTTCTCAAAGTAATACTTGCTTTAAAGAGATATTTTTAGAAAAATTTCACTAAAGATTTAGTAAAATATCAATAGAAGACAAATCCACGAAGGATTTTTCAAAATTTCTTAAAAGGTATAGCGATTTACCTTTAAAAATTCTTAAACTTTAAACTGATGTCAAAAATAAAATTTATTGAGTTCAATGGAACTGAACATTATGTAGACGGAATAAATGGTGAAAGCGTTATGGAAATAGCTATAGCTAATGATGTTCCTGGCATAGAAGCAGATTGCGGTGGTTCCTGTGCTTGCGGAACTTGCCACGTTTACATAAACAAAGATTGGATTAACAAGCTAGAGCAAAAAAGTGATATGGAAAATTCTATGCTTGAATTTACAGATAATGTTCTTGAAAACTCCAGACTATCATGTCAAATAGAGTTTGATGAGAGTCTTGATGGGCTAGAGGTTAGTTTGCCTGAATCTCAATACTAAACTTAATAAAATTGAGTTAAAGTAAAAATATCGAGGTGAAGATATGTTGAATTTAATAATGAAATTACCAAATTTTATTTTGTTATGGTTATCAGGTAAGAAACAAATCACTATAGGTAATAGAAGTTTACTTCCAGCCTTTCAACTTATATGTGTGCAAAATGAAAAATTGGGATTAGATCTTAGCCAGTTATCACCTGGTGACTTCAGATCGACCTATAACGCTCAAAATATCCTTTCAATAGGTTTAAATCATATTGCTTCTACCAATCATTCAGTAGAAGTAGAAGGTGGTTCTATTCAAGTAAGAGAGTACTCAAGTAAAAGAGTTGAAGATCACGCAGCAAGTCTTGTTTATTTTCATGGAGGCGGATGGGTCATAGGTAATATAGACACACATGATAATGTGTGTCGTTATCTCTGTGAGAGGTTAAATATCAAAATCTTTTCCGTTGATTATCGACTTTCGCCCGAATTTAAATTTCCT
Organism: uncultured SAR86 cluster bacterium; assembly: GCA_938048695.1. GTDB lineage: Bacteria > Pseudomonadota > Gammaproteobacteria > Magnimaribacterales > Magnimaribacteraceae > Magnimaribacter. The sequence continues at coordinate 7,277 of CALIUO010000028.1, read as the reverse complement.
GCACCTTTAAATGATTGCTTGAGCGCATATGAATGGGTCATAAATAACAACGAAAATCTAAGCATAGACCCCCAGAAAGTTTCTGTTGGGGGAGACAGTGCTGGAGGAAACTTAGCAGCCTCTCTTTGCTTGATCAGAAAATCTGAAGGGAAATCCCTACCTCAAGCACAACTACTTATTTACCCAGTTACGGATCTTAGATTTTTAACCAATTCCATTCAAAAAGAGTGTTCTGACGGATTTCTCTTGACTAAAGGAATGATGGAATGGTTTGCTGGACATTATCTTGATAGTGAAGGACTAAGGAATGATGCAAGGGTATCTCCACTACTTGCAGAGAATGTTGACGGTTTGCCACCTTCCGTTGTTGTGACAGCAGGCTTTGATCCTTTGAGAGACGAAGGAGAGGATTATTCGGATAAACTAAAGAAAGCTAATAATGAAGTTACTTATATAGAATTCCCAAGATATATTCACGGATTTTTCAATATGTTACAAATTCCCGGTATAAAAGATTCTGTTGATGAAATATGTCAAGCATTTCAATCTTATATTAAATAAACAATTATTAGAAAATCTTATTACAGCTTGAGTAAATCTTATCTTCTCATTAGTGCTTTATTCCTAAAGGAATAGGCATTAAGGTATCTTTTTTTAGGAGAAATATATGAAAAAATTATTAATTATTATTGCATTCCTTCCTTTGTCATTATTTTCAGCACCTGTTGAATTCTGGGGTTGTAAGTTCGCAGATGGTTATAGTATGGAAGATCTGAATAAGTGGGTTGTTAAATGGAACAAGGTTATTGATGGTCTAGATGATCAATCTTACTCTGCTTATATAATGACACCAGGCTTTAGCAGTAATCTAGACAATGTAGATTTCGTTTGGGCAGGTACTTGGGACAGCTATGCGTCAATGGGTATAGGATTTGAAGAATATTTTGGATCAGGCGGAAAAGGGTTGGCAATACATAGTGAGTTTGAAAAAATAACTAATTGCTCGTCTCATACTCTTGTTGATTCAAGACAGGTTAGAGAAGCTTCTAATTAGAATTAAAAGAGAAAAAAGGCGCCTTTAGGCGCCTTTTTTTATTTAAGCATGGAAGTATATGCTCTATCTGCAAAAAGCTGTGATGCCTTGTATCCGGTTCCTGCGTCAAAAGGGCTAGATGGAAAAATATCGGCTGCTGGATCAAGTTCCATTACTTCCTCTAAACTCAAACCTTTTTCCTTGAGAGTAAGAAGTCTCTCGTAAGCTATTTCCATCTTACTGAGATATTCTTCAAGATCATTTATGTCTGACACCTCTCCATGTCCTGGGACTATAAGTGTGTCTTTGTTGATAATCTTCATTACTTCTCTTATAGAAAATATCATTCCTTCAAGAGTTCCTCCATTTCCAGCATCAATAAAGGGTAGACCGGTCAAATTAGCTACATCTCCAAGATGTATTACATTTGACTCTTCAAAATAGATAAAACTATCCCCGGAAGTATGTGCAGGACCAAAGTGCATAATTTTGATCGTATGACCATTGAGATGCATAGACATTTCGTCTTTGTAGGTTACTCTAGGAGTAGCTAACAATTCATAAGGTTGTTGAGGCCACACAACTCCCACCATATTGATATCAGTTCCATTTCTAAAATAATCTATTGAATTTTCATGGGCAATAATATCTGCACCCAAAGGACCAAAAGCTCTATTACCTTCGGCATGATCAAAATGGAAATGAGTATTGATAACATAATCAACTGAATCTCCGCCCATCTTATTAATTTCGTCTAGTATAGTATCGAATACCTCTGGGAATTGGCTATCAACAATAAGTACACCGTCTTCACCTACAGAAACTAGAATATTTCCGCCGTAGCCAAAGATTACTCCAAGACCGTCCCTCAAGGGTTGTGAACTTACCAATGAAGGGTCAAATCCAAGCCATTGAAACCTTTCTAAAACATAATTCTGGTCGTCGCTGTAAGCATTCATCTCAGGCAAGACAGACTCTTTGCTTTCTTGAGAACAAGATAAAATCATGAGCGAAAGAATTAAAATTGATATGTTGTTTTTCATACTAGATCCTCTTTAGATTAGTCTCTAGTGACAACTACTTCATCTGTCTGATCAGCATATTTTGATAGTTCTTCTCTGGCAATAACTCTTCTATGAACTTCATCAGGGCCATCAGCTAATCTTAGAGTTCTCATATGAGCGTACATACTAGCAAGAGGAAAATCTTGACTAACTCCGCCACCGCCATGCATTTGTATAGCTCTATCAATTAATCTGCAGGCAACTATAGGCACATGCACTTTTATTTGGGCAATCTCACTTCTAGCAATTTTGTTTCCAACAGTGTCCATCATATGAGCAGCGTTAAGAGTTAACAGTCTTGAAGTTTCGATATCTATCCTACTTTCGGCTACGTAGTCATAGTTAGCGCCCAAAGTGGATAATTTCTTACCGAAAGCTACTCTTTCTTCAGATCTTTTTATCATTAGTTCTAGCGCTCTTTCCATCACACCGATAGTTCTCATACAATGATGAATCCTTCCTGGACCCAATCTGCCCTGAGATATCTCAAAACCTCTTCCCTCACCAAGCAATAGGTTTTCTTTAGGTACTCTTACATCTTTGAAAGAAACTCTACCATGTCCATGAGGGGCATCGTCATATCCAAAAACATGCATCATCTTTTCTATCTTTATTCCGGGAGTATCCATAGGAACAATTATCTGAGACTGTCTTTGATGCTTGGGATTATCAGGGTTAGTCATACACATAAAGATAAGAACCTTACATCTAGGATCTCCAGCTCCAGAAGTCCACCACTTCTCTCCATTAATTACATATTCATCTCCGTCTAAAACAGCTGAGGAACATATGTTGGTAGCATCAGAAGATGCGACTGCGGGTTCTGTCATTGCAAATGCAGATCTTATTTCACCATTAAGCAAAGGTTTGAGCCATCTTTCTTGTTGTTCCTCGTTAGCATACCTGGCTAAAACTTCCATATTTCCTGTATCTGGAGCTGAACAATTGAAAATTTCTGAAGCTATGCCTGATCTTCCCATGATCTCAGCTAAAGGTGCGTAGTCGAGATTGCTCATACTCTCACCCATTGGGTTTTCGGGTAAGAATAAATTCCACAGACCTTCAGATTTGGCTATTTCTTTCTTGTCTTCAATAATTTGCGGAATTTGCCATCTGTTCCCTTCTTGAGTGAATTCCTCCATCTGCTGCGCATATATTTCTTCAGCAGGATAGACGTGATCATCCAAAAATTTAGAAACCCTTAATTGAAGATCTTTTGATCTTTCTGAAAACTCAAAACCCATTTTTTTCTCCTTATAATTTATATAAATACCTAAATAAGGTATTATAAATATCAGTTATATCGTTAATTTATTAATAAATAGCATCATAGACCATCTGCCCTATTAGTCCATTAAGATATGAATTTTCTGCAGAGTCTCTTATAACTTTGAATTTAATATGAACCTAAAAGAAACAGATTTAAATTTATTTATCGCTTTTGATGTAATTTATACAGAAAAGAATCTTACTAAAGCTGGTCAAGTTTTAGGGATAACCCAACCAGCTGTTAGCAATGCTCTCTCTCGATTAAGAGAGTTATTTGGAGATGATTTATTCATCAGAACTTCTAAAGGAATGATACCGACGCCAGTTGCTAATCAAATCATAAAAGATGTTAGGAGTGCCCTCTCACTCATTCAGAATACAATTTCTGAAACAGAAAAGTTTGATCCTTCTATTGCTGAGATGACCTTTAAAATTTCTATAGGAGATAGTTCAGAATATCGATTACTTCCTCTTCTAATAAAGGAGCTTGTTGAAGTTGCTCCGAAGATAAAAGTTGAAACTTACCTAACACCGAGAAAAGATGCTCCAAGAGAATTAGCCTCCGGAACAATAGATTTTAGTATTGATCCTCCTGTACACAGCGACCCTCATCTTAGGCACGAGAAGATTTACGAGGAAGATTATGTAATGATTGTTAGAAAGGATCATCCAATTTTAGATTTAAAAGAAATAACTATTGAAGATTATTTAAAGCTATCCCACATACATATATCAAATAGAAAAACAGGTTTAGGACATGTAGATATGGCGCTTTATAGATTGGGATTATCCAGAGATATATCTTTGAGGGCTCAGCATTTCTTAGTTGCTCCTTACATAGTTGAGCAATCAGATCTTGCTATAACAACAACGAAGGGTTTTGCTGTTGACCGTGACTTGGCTTGGAGAGAATTACCTTTTGATATCGAACCTTTAGTTCTACATTTGTATTGGCACGAAGCTAAAGACTCAGATCCTTCTTCCAAATGGATGAAAGATCTTATGTTAAAAACTTACGGTAAACTTCAGAAAGTAATCTAAAAGTTGGTGCGGATGAGAGGACTCGAACCTCCACACCTTGCGGCACCAGAACCTAAATCTGGCGTGTCTACCAATTCCACCACATCCGCGACGCCAAGTATTATAGGCATACATGCCTTTAATGTAACCTATTCGTTTTCAGTATCTTTGATAATTAACTCTAAGGAATTTAATTTATCCCTCAATTCAATTAAAGACTGATTTACTTGGATCCTGTATGCATTGAACGAATCTATACTCTCTTGAATATCTTTAACTGAGTTTGAATCTACACTACTCCCTTTCTGTTCATTTAGTCCTTCTAGAGTATCTTTAGTTTTTTCTTGAATATTACTAATTTTAGCCAGCTCAAGATTTAAAGCTCTTTGTTTTGCAGCTAGAGCTTCATTTAGCTTTTCAATTTCTTCCAGTTGAAGGGTAATTTTTTCAATTGAATTTAAGTTTTCAGAGATATTTTTTCTATTTCTCTTATTGCTGAGGTCCCAAAGTTTTCTTACTTCTTTATTTACAAACTTAAGATCAGAATCGACATTTTGAGCTAAATCTTCCATTTGAATTTCTTGGTTAGAGAGTCCCTCTTCCAGAAGGCTAATTCTTTCTATGAAGTTTTGCCCTGCTTGTTGTTGATTTCCAGAAGTATTAAAAAACCATAAAAAGAGAATAATCAAACCAATTAGATTTAATATCGTTAACATCGAAGAAAATAAAAAAACTCCTCCTTTAGTGCGACGTTTCTCTCTGTTTGAAGAAACTTCAGGTCTTTGAGGTTTTATGTCTTTATTTTGCGCTTCAGACGTTTCATTCATTTTAAATTTTGCTCTTTCTTTCTATTTGATCGTATATACAATAGATTCTAAAATTAAGTTTAACAATTAATCTAAAATAGGATTAGATTTAAATAGAGGAATATTATGAATTTTGAATTTTCTGCTGACCAAATGCAATTAAAAGATATTGCTAGAAAATTTTTAGAAAAGGAAGAGGCGGTAAAAAGTGCAAGAAATGTTCTTGAAGGAGAGGATTCTTACGATGAGAACCTTTGGTCTCAGATTATTGAGATGGGATTCACTGCTACTGCTATTCCAGAAGAATATGGTGGATTAGGTCTAGGATATCTTGAGTTGTGTGTTATTGCCGAAGAGCTTGGTAGAAGTTTAGCACCAACACCTTTCTCATCAAGTGTGTATCTTGCTACCGAAGCAATTTTGCATGGTAATGATGAATCTGTGAAGGAAGCTTTCTTACCCGGACTTGCTGCCGGAGACAAGATTGGGGCATTTGCACATAGCGAATCTAATACAGCTCCTACTGAAACAAATATAGCATGCACCTACCAAGATGGAACGCTGTCTGGGACAAAAATTGCTGTCGTAGATGGAGATATATCTGATTTCTTTGTGGTATCAGCTAAAAATGGTTCCAGCGTTGGTCTTTATTTGGTTGATGGCTCTTCATCTGGTATTGAAGTTAGTCAGCAGCCCACATTAGATCCTTCTAGATCTCATGCTTCTGTAAGTTTTGATAGTGCACCTTGCACGGAATTAAAATCAGATTGGTCTGATGTCTTAAATTTATTAGATAGAGCTGCAGTTTTGTTCTCTTTTGAGCAACTAGGTGGAGCAGAAGCTTGTATGGATATGGCTAAAGATTATGCAATGGGAAGATATGCTTTTGGTAGATCAATTGCTTCTTTTCAAGCCATCAAACACAAACTAGCCGATATGTTTATTGCTGTAGAACTAGCTAGATCGAATTGCTACTATGGTGCTTGGGCACTTAGTACTGATGCGCCCGAATTACCAACAGCTGCTGCAACTGCACGTGTAAGTGCAAGCCAGGCTTATCATGAATGTTCTAAAGAAAATATTCAGACACATGGAGGCATGGGTTTCACATGGGAGTTTGATTGCCATCTTTATTATAGAAGATGCAGACAACTCGCAGCCAACATTGGCAGTCAAGCAGTTTGGAAAGATAAACTAATAAGCTCTTTAGAAAGAGCAAATCAAATATAGGAGAAAAATATGGATTTTAATGATACTCCCGAAGAAGCTAAATTTAGAAAAGAGGCTTACGACTGGTTAAAAGATAATGCGCCCTTAAAAGAAGGGCCAAAAGATAGCTGGAGAGCATCTTCAGAAGAAGAAGGGCTCAAGGAAGTTAAAAAATGGCAAAAGAAACTTCATGAAGGGGGTTGGGCATGTTTACATTGGCCTAAAGAATACGGTGGAAGAGGATCTACTCCAATTGAAAGAGTCATATGGGGTCAAGAAGTTTCCAAATTCAAAGTACCAGGCGGATATCTCGAAATTGGGCAAGGTATGGCCGGCCCTGTCATGATGATGTATGCAACCGATGAACAGAAGGAAAGGTATCTGACTCCTTTAGCAACCGGTGAAGAAATATGGTGTCAGCTTTTTAGTGAACCTGCTGCTGGTTCTGATGTTGCAGGCATCAAAACAAAAGCTGAACTAGATGGCGATACTTGGACGATAAATGGTCAAAAAGTTTGGACCTCCGGTGCGCATTTTAGTGATTATGGAATATTAGTTACCAGAAGTGATCCAACAGTTGCTAAGCATAAAGGTCTTACATTCTTTTTTGTGGATATGAAATCTCCAGGAATAGAAGTCAAACCCATCAAGCAAATTTCTGGAGGCGCTAATTTCAATGAGGTCTACTTCACAGATGTGAAGATACCTGATTCACAAAGATTAGGTGCCGTTGGAGATGGTTGGAAAGTTTCGCTTACTACTCTTATGAATGAAAGATTAGCTGTTGGTGATGCATCTGGACCTGATTTTGAAGAAGCTTTTTCACTGGCAAGAGGACAGGACCTAAATGGAAAGCTGGCAATTGAAAATGATTCA
>CALIUO010000027.1 GCA_938048695.1 uncultured SAR86 cluster bacterium | reverse complement strand
ATCGGAATATCTTTCTTTTTTAAAGCTTCGGTAACTTGCGCTACAGCTGTTATCTGAGGTACGCCAACTCCAGTTACTATTCTAGTGGTACAGATAGATCCTGGGCCAATACCTACTTTTACCGCATCAGCACCTGCTTCTACTAAAGCTAAAGCACCTTCCCCAGTGGCAACATTCCCACCAATTATCTGTATATCTTTGAAGTTAGATTTTACTTCTTTAATTTTATTTAAAACCCCTTCGGAATGTCCATGAGCGCTATCTAAAACCAGAACATCAACTCCTGCATTAATTAATGACTGACATCTGTCCAAAGTATCTGCCTTTGTTCCTATAGCTGCGCCAGCTAGAAGTCTTCCTTCTTCATCTCGGGCGGCATCAGGAAAGTCCAGAGACTTATTGATATCTTTAAGAGTAACCAGTCCAGTTAATTTAAAGTAGTCATCTATAAGAAGGATTTTTTCAATTCTATTTTCTTGGAGCAACCTCTTAATAACATCAGGACTCTCACCTTCTTTAGCTGTCACTAATTTATCTTTCGGGGTCATAATGTCTGCAACTTTTGCAGATAGATTTTCTTGATATCTAAAATCTCTACTGGTCACTATGCCAACCAATGCTCCATTATCTACAACCGGCATACCTGAAATATTAAGCTCTTTGGTTAGCTGTATAAGTTCACCAACTTCATTATCCGATCTGATAGTGATAGGGTCTCTAACAATACCACTTTCGTATTTTTTAACTTTTCTCACCTCAGCAGCTTGAGCTTCTATGGATAGATTTTTATGAATAATCCCAATTCCACCCAATTCGCTTAATGCTATTCCCATACGTGATTCAGTAACGGTATCCATTGCAGCTGAAAGCAAAGGAATATTAAGATCTAAGTTCTGAGTTAAACGAGTTTTTAAATCAACGTCTTTAGGAAGGATGTCTGAATGATCAGGCACCAAAAGAACGTCATCAAAGGTAAGTGCTTGGTCTACGATACGTAACATCTTTAAATTATACAGAACCTGATTAATTTTTCACCTAGTACCTTTTATTGAAGATACTTGATGTATAGTAAGCATAAAAGGAGAAATATGATTTCAGAACAACAAAAACCAGTCGATTCAGGATTTGGAGCTAAAACAGAGCCAAGCGAAGTACTAGATGGAATAGATTTAAATGGAAAAGTAGCCCTAGTTACAGGTGGATATTCCGGTATTGGTCTTGAAACCGCAAGAGGCCTAAAAGATGCAGGAGCAAGAGTTATTGTTCCAGCCAGAAGAACAGATGTAGCTAAAACAGAACTTTCTGGAGTAGTTGATGAAGAGGATATCTTGGAAATGGACCTAGCCGATCCTGCATCAGTAAATCGTTTCGTCAGCGACTTTCAAAATTCAGAAACTTCATTAGATATCTTAATCAACAATGCGGCAGTAATGGCATGCCCTCAAATGCCTACAAAAGAAGGATGGGATTTGCAATTTGCAGTCAATCATATAGGTCACTTTATTCTTACAAAAGGGTTACTACCTATAATGGCTAAGTCATTAGAAGCAAGAATTGTTACCCTCTCCTCAACTGGTCATAAACTATCTGGAATCCAATGGGAAGATGTTCATTTTGAGGAGTCTTATGATAAATGGAAAGCTTACGGGCAATCCAAAACTGCAGCTAGCTTATTAGCTGTAGAAATCAGTAACAAGATGAAAAGTGAAGGTATAAAAACTTATTCGGTTCATCCCGGTGGAATATTTACCCCTTTGCAAAGGCATTTAGAAAAAGAAGAGATGATTGCTTTAGGTTGGTTGGGAGAAGACGGTGAACTTTCAGAAATGGCTGCAGCCAACTTTAAGTCAACCACTCAAGGGGCAGCCACGAGTCTTTGGTGCGCAACTAGCCCAATGTTAAATGATGTTAGTGGGGTATATTGCGAAAATTGCGATGTGGCTGCAAGACAAGAAGATGGGCCTATGGCTAGATATATAGGAGTTGCGGACTGGGCTGTAGATACTGACGAAGCATCAAAACTGTGGGAGTTAACTGAACACACTCTAGCCTCTTTGGGTTAAAATAGACCTAATCTCAAATAAACCTTTAATGAACACTTTCTTAGGATGGCGTATGGTGGCTATAGCTATAGCCATCGACTTCTTTGCGGTCGGTTTTGCTTTTCAATCCTATCCAGTCATTCAATTACATCTTGAAGAAGAGCTAAATCTATCTAGATTTGTAACTACATTGAGTATCCCAATATTCATGATGTGTTCTGCGATATTTTTTCCCATAGTGGGAAGGCTTCTCGATCGATATTCGGTAAAGAAAATAATTGTATGGGGCGGGTTTATATATTCAATCAGCTTAATGAGCCTCTATCTGACGGTAAATTACCTAACTTTTATTATTATTTACGGGCTTCCAATTGCCTTAGGGGCAACCCTAATGGGTAACCTTGCAACCTCCAAGTTAGTTTCTTCATGGTTTGAGAAACAAGCAGGTAGAGCTCTAGGTATAGCTGCAGTTGGTGTTTCATTCGCAGGTTTCATTTTTCCTAACTTAACTCAATACTTTTTAATGGATGTCTTGCTCCTTGAATGGAGAGAGGTTTACCTTGTCTTTGGGTTGTTTTTATTAGTTATCATAACCCCACTTATTTTTTTACTAGTCATAGATAAACCTGAAGATGTAGGACAAGAAGTTGATGGAGGTTTAGAGTTAGAAGGGATAGTACCAGACGATAATTACGGTATTGAATGGGAAATTAGAGATCTTTTAAAAGATAGAAATTTTTGGATCCTAACTGTTGTATTCTCTATGCAGTTTTCTTCAATGATGGCCATTCTCGCCCACCTTACTTTTTATGCTGCAGAGAGAGGTTGGGCTGATCAAGCAGCTTTCATATTTGGGATGTATGCAATACCTGCTATGTTAAGCAAAGTAGTATTCGGGTGGTTGGTTGAAAAGAAGCTTGATCCTAGAATGGCTGTTACTATCTCCCTGGCATTGCAAGCATTAGGCTTATTATTAATAACAGTTACCCAAACACCCACACAATTAGCCATAGTCATAGCCTTATTTGGATTTGGTGGAGGGGCCGGTTTACCGATGAGTAATATTCTTTTCAGAAATACCTTTACTCCAAAAAGTTTTGGTACTTCCAGGGGTCTTTCTCAACCGTTTATATTTTTATTTCAAGCAATTGGTACGCCTGGAGTTGCCCTTCTCTTTCAACACTATGGCAGCTATGACAATGCTTTCTTGATGCTTACTATCATGGTAGTGATAGCCATATTTGTAATTTGGTTAATGAAAAAACCTCAGGATGACTTATTAAGTAGTTCTTGAATAAGATTATCTAGATTCTCTATAAATGGTAATGGCTGATCTAACATCAGATGATGTTGAGCGTCCTTGAGGCCTAAAATTGGTGAACCCTCTGGCAGAAGATCCGCCATACCTTTTACTCCGGATCTAGCATTAAATTCAACAGTATGTTCGCCATAATAAAAGCCAACGGGACACTGGAGTTCAGATAAGATCTTGGAATGATCTGATCCTATAACTAAGCCATCGTATGCTGAGGGATCAAAGGTCCACGCCCATCCTTCTTCAGTTTCTCTAATAGAGTGATCTGCAATGTAATCAACTAAAAATTGATTAACACAAGACTGAGGGGGCATTAATCTAAATCTCTTAATAAGTTCATCTCTTTCTTTAACAATTCTTGGTGGTCTCGCGGGAGTTCGATCTTCATACCATTCATGATGTTCTTCAGGTGTGTAGACTACAAAATCTACCAGCAATAATCCTGCCATCTCGCTACTGTGTTTGGAAGCTGTGATTAAAGAAACCATTCCACCAAAACTATGACCTACTATTACAGGATTCTCCATTCCTGCATCATTAACAACTCCCCAGACATCATCAACAAAAGTATCTCTGGTATAAAAAGATCTCCAATCGCTTCCACCCATTCCAGAGAAGCTCATTACTACAAAATGATATTTATCAGACAGCATAGCTCCAATAAATTTAAACCAATGAGCATGAGCATTAGTGCCATGCAACATAATTACACTTTGATTTTCTGGATTGCCCCATTCCATATATTCAATGCGAGCTCCATTAACCTCAACGAACTTACTTTTATGTTCCGTGCTTAAGGCTTTATCAAACCAATCGGGATTAGTTGTAATGAGTTCCATCTTCAAATTTAAAAAGCGACGATATTAGATGATTCTAAAGATTAATTGAACCTTTAATTTAGGTATTTAAAGCATCAGTTTTGGCTGCTGCAATAAAATCATTTTTATGCAGGCCACCAATCTTATGAGTCCACCACGTAACTTCAACTTTACCCCATTCTAGGAGAATTGCGGGATGATGATCCTCCTCTTCTGCCAAGGCGGCTACTTTTTTAGTAAAGTCTAGGGACTGGGCATAATCTTCAAACTTAAATACTTTATTAAGCATTAGAACCGAGTCTTTTGTAATTGGCTGCCAATCAGGAATCTCTTTTAGTAGATCGGGTAGTTCATCATCTGTAACTCGAGGTGCATCAGCTCTGCAAGCAACACACTTTTGTTTAAGTAAGTCTTCCATAACTATTTACTGATTCCTCCTTTGGTTAATTTAGAAGGATTTAATAACTTTTTGAGCTGTGCTTCGGTCAAATCAGTTTCTTCACTGGCAACTTCAATAATAGGCTTACCTAGCTTATATGCTTTTTTCGCAATCTCAGCTGCTTTTTCATATCCGATAATCGGATTGAGTGCGGTCACTAAAATAGGATTTCTCGACAAGGATGTTTCGAGATTTTTTTTGTTAACTTTAAAAGTCTTTATAGCTTTAGTTGCCAGTACATTCATGGCTCCAGATAAGAGATTAATACTCTTGAGTAGGTTATAGGCGATAACTGGAAGCATGACATTTAATTGAAAATTTCCTGCTTGAGCAGCAACCGTTATAGAAACATCATTTCCTATGACATCAGCAGAGGCCATTGTCACTGCCTCTGGTATGACAGGATTTACTTTACCTGGCATGATGCTACTTCCTGGTTGCAAGGCTTGTAACTCGATTTCAGATAAACCTGCTAACGGTCCACTATTCATCCACCGCAAATCATTTGAAATCTTCATTAAAATGACGGCAAGATTCTTTAACTCTCCAGAGAGTTGAACGGAGCAATCTTGAGCGCTTAGCTCGTGGAAAAAATTTGAGCTTGGAACACACTTACAGTTACTTCCAGATAACTTAGTCAATTCTTGTGCAAAAATCTTAGCAAACTGCTTATGAGCGTTTATGCCACTTCCAACAGCAGTGCCACCTTGAGGCATTTCTAAAAATCTCTCCTCAATAACTCCTAGCATTTTACGCGATGCATTTAACTGGCTTGACCAAGCTTTAAGCTCATCAGAGAAGTCAACTGGCATAGCATCCATAAGATGTGTTCTTCCTGTTTTTGCAATGCCTGAAACAGACTCAGCTTTCTTATCAATTTCATTTATTAATTTATCTAAAGCTGGATAAAGCTTTTTAGTTAGATCCATATGAGCAGAAACTTTGATCGCCGTTGGGATTACGTCATTGCTGCTTTGACTCATATTCACGTCATCGTTTGCTCCAATATCTAATTTAGAATTTTTTGATGCTAAATTTGCAATAACTTCATTAGCATTCATATTAGAGCTGGTTCCAGAGCCTGTCTGAAAAACATCTATAGGAAATTCATGATGATGTTTTTCTTGCCAAACCTCCTTAGACGCTCTTGATATAGCCCTAGCTTTATTAGCAGGTAGTAATTTTAATTTGGAGTTAGCCCTTGCAGCAGCATCTTTAATCAATCCAAGAGAACTGACAAAAGATTTAGTGAAGGGAAAATCCATTTTTATTCCGCTAATGGGAAAGTTGTCTACTGCTCTTTGTGTTTGAGCTCCCCAAAGTGCTTTCTTAGGCACTTTAACCTCGCCTAAGCTATCTTTTTCAATTCTATAATTTTTTGTTGCCATTAATTTTCTTTTGTATTTTTTGTACTACGGGATATATTTTAGCAAATATGCTAGATTAATAATCTGAATTTAATTTATCACCTTTATTGGAGAGAGAATGATGGATATAGATGTTACAAAAGGAAAAACAGAGCCAAGAAGTAGAGGCAATTTAAATCCTCCTGAATTTAATTCTATTGATGAAGAAAGAAGACATGGTTTAGAAAGATTAGCCAGCGCCTTTCGTATGTTTGCTCACTTTGGTTTTGATGAGGGGCTTGCTGGGCATATAACCCTTAGAGATCCGGAACACAAAGATCATTTTTGGGTAAATCCATTTGGTGTCCACTTTGGCCAAATGAAGGTTTCTGATTTACTTTTGGTAAGTCACGATGGAGATATCGTAATTGGTGATAGGCCAGTAAATAATGCAGCTTTTGCAATTCACTCAAGATTACACATGAATCATCCAGACTTAAATGCTGCAGCTCATTCCCATTCTATGTACGGAAAAACTTTCTCTACTATGGGTAGATTATTAGAGCCAATAACTCAAGATTCGTGCGCGTTTTTTGACAATCATGTCCTATTTGATGACTTTACCGGTGTAGTCCTTGAGACAAGTGAAGGAGATAGAATTGCTGAGGCACTAGGAGACAAAAAGGCAGCAATTTTGAAAAACCACGGTCTTCTAACTACCGGAAAAACTGTTGATGAAGCAGCATGGGGCTTCTTATCTATGGACAGATGCTGTCAATCTCAGTTGATGGCAGAGACTGTCGGTCAAATGCAACGAATACCGGATGATGTAGCTGAAGTAACAAGAGGCCAAGTTGGTTCCCCTTTTGGAATGTGGGCAAGTTACCAGCCTATATATGACCTAATGGTAGAGAAAGACGATAGCTTTTTAAACTAGGCTTTCTTTAAAGCTTCTTTCATTTTGTCATCGTAGCCTTCTACGAAACCCCAGTTAGACATATAGTCTATAAATTTGGGGGAAAGACCCTCATTGGCAAGATAATCTGCAGTTACAGGAACTGTCGGAGGAATGAATTCAGGGTTCTCTTCATAAAGCTTAGGAAAATTATGGTTAAGTATGGCCGCCCTTCCTAACATTACCCAATCAATATTTTCTTCCATAGCTTTAGTTGCATCTTGAGGTGTTCTTATATTCCCTGCCACACCAAGTCGAGTATTGCCCTTTTTTAGTTCAGAGAAATGTTGTATCAGAGTTTTGCCTTTAAAATCTTCTTCTTGAGGTTCTTTAAAACAATCCCATAAAGACATGTCTAAAAAATCTAGTTTATTGGAAACCATGAGTTGCTCAGCAAGTAGTTTGGACTCTCCAAGTTTGATACCAAATCTTTCAGAAGAGAGTCTGACACCCAACATGAAGTCCTTTGAGCACTCAGATCTAATGCCGTCAATTATTTCATTGAGTAAACGCGATCTTCCTTCTAGATCTCCACCATATTCATCATCCCTGAGGTTTACTTCATCACTTAAAAATTGACATAAGATATATCCATGAGCACCATGGAGTTCGACCCCATGAAAACCAGCTTTTTCTGATCTTACAGCCCCTGAAATAAAATCATCTCTAAGTATTTTTACTTCATCTAGAGATAACGCTCTAGCAGAAAATTCTTCATTAGCGGATGGACATACCGGATCTTCTCCGATGAGTTCCTTGGGAGAGCGCATACCAGCATGATGTAGTTGAACGATAGAGATGCTATCTAAACTATTTATTCTATTTGCTAACCTAGTTAATCCCTCAAGATGATCATCTGAAAAAACTCCCATTTGCCCAGGAAAGCCTTTTCCAATTGCCTGAACATGTGAAGCACAAGTCATTGTTAAGCCAAAGCCCCCTTCGGCTCTCTTGGTAAGCCAATGAAATTCTTCCTCTGACATAATTCCATCTTCATGACTTTGTGAATTAGTTAATGGAGCTAACATGAACCTATTTTTCATGTCAGGACCTCGAGTAAAATCTAATGGAGAAAGTAATTTACTCACTTAACTTTTCCTCCACCTGCCACAAATTATCTTTACCAAAATACATTTCATCACCCACAAAAAAGGTTGGTATTCCAAAAACGCCTCTTTCTGCTGCTGCTTCGGTATTCGAAATGAGCTTTGCTTTAACATCAGGATCTTGCATTTGTTCCATAAGCTTTTCGGCATCTAGGCCAGACTCTTCAAATGCCGCTTTGATTACTTCAGGATCATCCATTTTTTTTGGCTCTTCCCACATATGAACCAAAACTTTATCTATATAATCTTCAAGATAACCATCCATATCTGCTGCAACTGCTCCTCTAATAATCTGCAAACTAATTACAGGAAAATGTGGATTCATCTGAAACTTTTGTAAACCGTGCCTCTCTATAAAGCGTTGCATCTCTATATTTTGATATTCATTCTTATTTTTGACTCCAAAAAACTGCTCCATAGGAGGTTTATTGTTTGTTAACTTAAAAATCCCTCCCAACAGCACAGGGATATAATTGACACTAGCTCCTGTTCTTTCTTTAATTGATTGCATTACCTTATGGCTCAAATAAGCATTAGGACTGGCAAAATCAAAATAAAAATCTACTTCTTTAGACATAACCTCTCTCCTTTAGTTGTCTTGACTATCTGAATCTTCATCGTCAGATTCAATCATAGCAAGAATTTCTGAATAATCACGATCAGCGCATTCACCATTCATGAATTGATTAAATTTACTCACTGAAACTCCATTACCATCTCCGTAAGATAGTCCAAATAAAGTTTCACATTTCTCTTTGTTATTAAGCCTTGAATCATTAGCTATTCTGTTGAGCAGATAATCTTGGGTGTACTCAATATCAGACATATACACGCCCTTATCATTTTCAGAATCTAGAACTAAGTATTTATCACCATCTTGATTTGACCAGGAAGTCCATAAAGGTAAATCACCTTCTCTTCCGCGACCCGGATTGCCTGTATAAGCAAATTCTGCCCAATAGGACTGAATTTGGTCTGATAATTTCTTTCCAGCCGGGTATGCGTCATCTCCAAATAGAAAATTTTTGACTATAAAGCTATCAAAAGAGCCAAAAACGAAAAGTATCTCGAGTGCATGAGCTGCTCCTATCAACTTTGATAAATCCATATCATTAATCGTGCTTAGCTCATCCCAATCAAAACGATAGGCGTAAGTATCTACATGACCAGACTGAATTAGTTTTCTGGCAGGTGTATCAACTGCTCTTTGTTTCCAAAAAGAAGACCCATAGAAACTTATAGCATCATAATAGTCTGGATCTATTATCTCTAATGGCATCTCATCAACACCAACAGTTTTATATAAACCAGAGGCAGGTCCCCACTTCACAAAATTTCTATTTAAAGCATTAAAGAATTTATTTTCGTCTTTATTTGTCCCTGAAATAATGGGGACTCTTGTAAGGCTTGAATTATTGAAAGATTCCTCTATACCTCCCTTCAAAATGACATGACCATCAGGAAAAACTCTTGTCATTCCTCCTCTTTTAGGTCTTGCGTTATAAGAAGATTCCAGCAGAACACTAGGGTCTTGTTCATATAAAATTGATCTAATCTCATCTTCACTCATTTGATTTTGTATTTTCTTAGCCTCTTCAAGATCAAGTGCAGAATTATTGGCCACTAAAATATGATTAAAAACTTCAAGGCCGCTTCTAGAAGGAGCTATACCACTTTCAGGAAGATAACTTTCAGCTGCCTCAATTGAAGAAGAGGACATTATTCCGCTCTGCACTATAACCTTATGATATAAACCTTTCGCTAAAGGAGAAGCAAATATAGCTGCAGCATTATGACCCCCGGCCGATTCTCCAAATACTGTTACATTTCCTGGATCACCTCCAAAAGATTGGATATTTTTATTAATCCACTCCAAAGCCTTGATAGTATCAAGAGTTCCATAATTGCCCGAAATATCTGACTTTGTTGAACTCGATGTCTCTAGGGCCGGATGTCTAAACCATCCCAATGGACCCATCCTATATTGAATAGTTACAACTATGACTTTGTGCTTGGACACCAAGAGACTTGGATCGTATACATGTGCACTTCCTGTAGTATTACCCCCTCCATGAATCCACATCATTACGGGTAATTTATCTTGACTACCTGTTACTTGGTCTTGAGCTAACTGCGGAGTCCAAATGTTTAGGTACAAACAATCCTCACTTCCACTCCATTGATCTTCGGTATCACCCTGAATTCTACTTGACCCTTGAAAACACGCAGATTTAAATTCTATAGCTTCGTAAGTTCCTTCCCATGCAGGTGCATCTAGAGGAGCTTTCCATCTCAAATCACCAACTGGAGGTTGAGCAAAAGGAATACCTTTCCAAACAAAAGTATTGTTCTCTCCTTCCATTCCAATAATAGAGCCCTCTTCGACCTCTCTTAAAGATTCTTGATTTACTGATTGTCCGCAACTCACAATCAAGAATAAAGAAAAGATAGAAATCGTATCTTTTATATTCATAATTCTTACCAATTTTCAGACCAAGGCCTTAAATCTATTTCAAAGGACCAAGTACTTTTCTTTTGTTTATGAAGCATTAAAAAATTTTCCGCAATGCTATCAATATCTAATTTACCGTCTTCTCCCTTGCTGTTTGCAAAATCTGGAAATCTAAGATTCACCTTATCGCCATCTATAATTCCGTCAACAATGACATGAGCGACGTGTATACCTTGGGGACCAAACTCTTTTGATAGCCCTTGAGCTAATGATCTTTCAGCACTTTTTGCTGCAGCAAAAGCTGTGAACGGAGGTCTAGATCTAATGGAAGCTGTGGCTCCAGTAAAAAGCAATGAACCGCCACTCTTCAGAAGCCTTGGGATTGCTTCTTGGGAAACTAAAAAAGCCCCTTTTGCACACACATCCCATAAGTCTTGAAAAAAATCTAGATCCATTTCAAGAAAAGGTTTAGCGTTATTATTTCCTGCGTTATAAATAACTGATTTTAGGAGCGTATCTGATTTATCTAATACTTTAAATATTTCTTTTACATCTTCAGGACTGGTTACATCGGCCACCAATCCTTCAATAGAACCGTTAGAAGTGGTTATGGCTTTTAGAGCTTCCATATTCTCTTTACTTCTACCACAGCCAAAAACTTTATAGCCTTCTTCAGCAAATTTTTTGCATAAGGCAACTCCTAGGCCTTGCTCAGGGCCAACTCCCAAAACTAAAACAGAATTATCCATTGTTGTGAGATGATTATATGCAACTCTTCAATCTTTATAAGCATAAATGCAACTAAATACTTCTCCGTTTTAAGGCTTGCATGAACAACAGTTGTTACGTAAATTAATGCAATAATAAGGAATAAAGAAGGAGATTAAGAAATGCAAATATCACCCATACCCACTCTATCAGAAGAGATTAATGATATTCGTCTTAGAACTGCAGATATTGTTGCAAATAGAATCATTCCTAACGAAGCAACTATTTACGCTGGCGGCGATAAGTCAAAGAAACTGAGAAAAGAAATAAATGAAGAAGTAAAAAAACAAGGTTTATGGGCTCCTCACCTGCCATCTGAATATGGCGGAATGGATAATGGATTTCTAGAGTTAGCTTATATGAATGAGATACTAGCTTGGTCTCCTTTAGGCAATAGACTTTTTGGAGTAATAGCCCCTAATTCAGGTAATCAAAAAATTCTCGTCAAATACGGAACAGATGAACAAAAGAAAAAATGGCTTATACCTTTAATTAATCAAGAGATGGAATCAGGTTTTTCTATGACCGAACC
>CALIUO010000026.1 GCA_938048695.1 uncultured SAR86 cluster bacterium | reverse complement strand
TTTCAATATCAAGGTTAATATTCTGAATAGTTGGATTTGTTTCGCCATATGAATGGCTTAAGTTATTTATTTCTAAAATTAAATTACTCATTTTTCTTAGGTGGGCCTGGATGATCTTATCATCTTTGATAAGAATATTATTGGAATCAATCCAACCAAAACAATAGCTATTGCCGGTGCTGCTGCTTGTAACATTCTTTCTTCAGAAGCATATATATAAGTCGAAACAGCTAAGGTTTCAAAGTTAAAAGGTCTAAGTATCAGAGTTGCCGGTAATTCTTTTACTACGTCAGACATAACCAACAAAACTGAGGTGAGCAGAGCTGTTTTCATCAATGGTGTATGAATGCTAATCAACATATTCCAGCCAGAAGATCCTAGAATTCTTGAAGAATCATCTATGGAATTACTAATCCTCTCGTAACCGGACTCTATAGATGAATTTGCTAGAGCATAAGTCTTGATTATGTAAGCAACCAAAAGTCCAAATATAGAACCAGTCAATACAATATCTAGATCAGAAAATACCAAACTATCAAGGCCAACCAACAATTGCACCATTCCTACTGCTAGTATTAATCCAGGCACAGCGTATCCAATTGATAAAAGAGAACTTAATCTCTTTATAACCCCACTCGGTTTAAATCTTATTGAGAAATTAATAAGTAAAGCCAATCCTGCGCATATCAGACCAGTTACAATTGATAAAGTGAAGGAGTTAATTGAGTTTTGAAAAAATTTGTCGTTAAAAAAGGCCATATTTACTTCATAGGCCCAAAGACTTAACTCTAGTATTGGTAATATAAAACCTATAAAAATAGGTAGAAAACAAATTAAAAAGGCTAAAAAAGCTTTAAAGCCAGTTAAGACTATCTCACTATTAGGAGAGAAAGTTGAATTACTAGATGTATAAATTCCTTTACCTCTGGAGTTCTTTTCTACAATGTAAAAAATACCCACTGTAATAAGCAATAAAGAGGCTAATTGCATGGCAGTTTGAATGTCATATAACCCGTACCACGTCCTAAAAATTCCTGTCGTAAAGGTTTCAATGGCAAAGTGATCAACGGCTCCAAAATCAGATAAAGTCTCCATAACAACCAACATCATGCCACCAATCGCTGCAGGCCTGATTATAGGAAGCGCTAACTTATAAAAAACTTGTATTTGATTCAACCCAAGTAATCTAGAGGCTTCAATCATCGATTTAGATTGATTGATAAATGCACTTCTAGAGACTAAGTAAACGTAAGGATAGAGGGTAAAACCAAAAACAATAATGGCTCCATAAAGATTTCTTACGCCGGGAAAGATTATTACACTGTCATCAAGACCCAAGATTTCCCTAATAAAAATATTTGCGTCTCCATAAGGGTCAAAGAGGCCTGTAAAAGTATAAGCTAAAATATAAGGAGGTATTGCTAAGGGCAGAATCAAAGCCCATTCAAATATATTCCTACCGAAAAAATTATAGTTTGTAACTGTCCATGCAGTAATTGTTCCAAGAAGAAAAACCACAACACCGACGCCGACAACTAGAATCAATGAATTACTTATGTAGTCAAAAAGCACATATTCGTAAAGATGCGACCAGTTTTCAGAGTAATCTCCTAGGAGACTTGATATCACAATAAGTAAAGGAGCAGTAAAGACAATGAGAACTGCAAAAGGGAGCAAGCTCCAAAAGGATAATCTATTCAATATAAATCAAGCTTAAAGAATTAAGCTTAAACTAGAAAAAAGCTATTTCCAACCCGACCTGTCCATCAGTCTCACAGCGACTGGGTTTAATTCTCCAAAATTCTTTACCGAGGTTTGATCAGTCTTGAAATTGACACCGAAACTAGCTATTTCTTTGCTTGGCATGACATCTCCATGAATCGGATATTCATATGACTTATCTACCATATATTTTTGTACTCTTTTGGAAAGCAAAAACTCTAGAAACAGATTGGCGTTATCTTCGTTAGGTGAGTTTTTCAATATTCCTGCTCCGCTTATATTGATATGTGCCCCTCTATTGCTTTGATTGGGAAAAATCATGCTAACTTTTTTAGCAGCTTCCAGCTGCTCTTCGCCTGCTGATCCGGATAACATTATTCCTATATAGTAACTATTGGCCACAGCTAGATCTGCTTCCCCATTTGCAACGGCCATTATTTGAGATCTGTCGTTTCCTTGTGGCTTTCTTGCAAAATTACTTACTAATTTCTTAGCCCAAATTTCTGTTTTAGCTTCTCCTAGGTTATCTATAAGAGATGCAACCAATGACTGGTTATACATATTATTTGAGCTTCTTATAACAACTTTATTTTTCCAATTTGGATTTGCAAGATCCTCGTAATCAAGGTTCTTTATTAAGTCTTCTGAGACATTTTGAGGGTTGTAAAAAACTACTCTCGCTCTTTTTGCTATCGCGGTCCATTCATCATTAGGTCCCCTTAGATTTTCTGGTACAACACTTAAAACTTTATTTGATTTTATACTTTGAAATAGTCCCTCTTTCTGAACTTTCCAAAGATTGCCGGCATCAACCGTAAAGAATATATCGGCTGGAGAATTCTTTCCTTCTGACTTAATTCTTTGAAGCAGGGCGCTTCCTTTGCCAGAAATTATATTAACTGCTATACCAGTTTCCTTTGTAAATTCTTGATATAACGCATCATCCGAATCATAGTGTCTGGATGTATAAACATTTACTTCACTAGTGAAAATTGTGTTGCCAAAAAATGAAAGCAGCAAAAGAATATATATTTTTTTCATCATAGCATTATCACCTTATTGAGAATCATTCTCAATAACTTTATTTTTTTCTATAAATTAAGACAATCAAATTATGATCTTATTGGAATAATATCATCTAGGTGTTATAGTAATGTAATACACCTATTTAATTATCTCAACAAAATTAACCACCAATGACAGAAGAAAATAAAACACAACAAACTTATGAGTATGTCTCAAATGCAGAGATGAAAGAAAAGTGGGGTTTAAAAGATAATGTAAGCCCTCAAGAACTTCCCTTAGATCAAATCAATCCAGGAAATAATGACTGGTTCGCAAGAAATCAAGAAATAGAAGTCTTTGATAGACTGAGAAAAGAGGATCCTGTTCACTTTACAGCCGATAGCCAATTTGGATCCTATTGGTCAATTACTTCTTATGAAGACATAAAAGCGGTTGATATGGATCATGAAAGATTTTCTTCAGACATTATGAATGGAGGCATTCGCTTGGGAGGGCAGCCTTTATCAGAGCCACCCGAAGAGCTTTTTCATTTACCTATGTTTATTATGCAAGATCAGCCTAAACATACTGGACAAAGAAAAGAAGTGGCACCTATGTTTACCGGCGCTCACTTGTCTACGTTTGAAGAACTAATTAGAGGCAGAACAAGCAGAATCCTTGATGATCTTCCTGATGGCGAAAGTTTTAATTGGGTCTCAGAAGTATCAATAGAATTAACGAGCAGAATGTTAGCAACTTTATTTGATGTTCCACAAGAAGATAGATTAAAACTCATACACTGGTCAGATACTGTAGAAAGAATCTCTGATCCGAACTTTTTTGAAACTCCTGAAGAGGGATTTCAAGAAATATGGAAATGTTTTGAGTACTTTAATTCAGTTTGGGAGGATCGTAAGGCTAATGATCACGGAGGTGGAGATTTAATCTCCATGCTCGCAAGAGGAGAAGCAACAAAAAACATGTCTCCAAATGAATTTCTAGGCAATGTACTGTTACTTATTGTTGCTGGAAATGACACCACTAGAAACTCTATGAGTGGTGGCATAAGCGCACTCAATAAATACCCAGAGCAACTCGCAAAAGTACAATCTGATCAATCATTAATCCCTAGCATGGTATCTGAAATTATTAGATGGCAATCTCCTGTGGCGCACATGTGCCGAACTGCTATGGAAGATGTCGAACTTGGAGGTAAATTGATAAAGAAATGGGACAAAGTTGCTATTTGGTACGTGTCTGGAAATAGAGACACATCGAAATTTCCGGATCCTAATCAATTAGTTATTGACCGAAATGATGTGAGACAGCATCTATCCTTTGGTTTTGGTATACATAGATGCCTAGGCAATAGACTTGCGGAGCTACAGCTTAAAATACTCTGGGAAGAAATTCTAAAAAGATTCTCTCATATTGAAATAACCGGCGATGCAAAGTACCTTCCCTCAAGTTTTATTCGAGGAATTACAGAACTTCCTGTGGTTGTGCATAGGCACTAGTAACGGAGCGATTTTTCCAGAATATTTTATTGATTCTGGAAATTAGAATTGTCTTTCTTTATTTTTTATGAACCTGTA
>CALIUO010000025.1 GCA_938048695.1 uncultured SAR86 cluster bacterium | reverse complement strand
ACGATTATTCTTTCTTATGCGGCAAAATATAGTTCAAAATTTTACGGTCCATTTAGAGATGCCGTAGGATCCTCCGCAAATCTTGGTGTGGGCAGTAAAGATACCTATCAAATGTCAGTTGCAAATATCGATGAAGCATTGCACGAAGTGAAAATGGATATAGAAGAAGGTGCAGATATAGTGATGGTTAAACCTGGAATGCCTTATCTGGATGTCATCAAGGCAGTTAAAGATACTTTTAAAGTTCCAACGTTTGCTTATCAAGTAAGTGGTGAATATGCCATGCTTAAAGCTGCTATAGAAAATGATTGGTTATCAGATGAGGTAATACTGGAATCCTTGTTAAGCTTTAAAAGAGCTGGGGCAGATTGTGTTCTAACCTATGCTGCCAATGAAATAGCAATAAAGTTAAATCAATAGAGCCTTGCCTAATAAAAAATTCATCAATGCTATAGAAAGAAAGCCGCAGGCCTGTCCTCCTATATGGCTAATGCGTCAAGCAGGGAGATATCACGACCACTATCAAAACTTAAAAAAAGATCACACTTTCGAAGAGCTCTGTAAAAAACCAAAACTTGCTGCTGAAACTGCTATGGGGCCTATTAACGAATTTGATTTTGATGTTGCAATTCTATTCAGCGATATATTATTTCCCCTTGAAGCACTTGGCATGGACTTATCTTATAACCCTGGGCCTCAATTTGGCCTTCACTTAAACGAGGATAATGCTGAAAGCTTAATCATTAACCAAAACCCTATAAACTTTATGGAATTTCAGGGTGAAGCGATAGAAAGAACTATCGAGAGACTGCCCAATGAAAAATCATTAATAGGATTTGTTGGCGGACCTTGGACTTTGATAGCTTATGCATGCAATATCAGTAGAGATTCTAGTGATATTCATTTAAATAATTTTCAAATAGGACTTTTAGATAACGTGATTCTTCCACTTCTAAAAGAGAATGTGGAATTGCAATTGAATGCTGGAGCCGAAGTCGTAATGATCTTTGATTCCACTGCACATCAGCTCGCAGAAGAAGACTTAAATATCTACCTAGGCAAGACCTTCAATATGTTAGTCAAAGAATTTCCCAATAAGGTTGGCTACTATGCAAAAGATGGGGTTAACTACGAAACTATAATTGCGAAACAAGACAACCCTCAAATAAACCTAGCAGGAATGGGTATAGACTCTAATGTCGATCTAAGAGATTACTTTAAAAAAACTTCAAATGGCTTCGTACAAGGTAATTTTAGTGAGCATTTCTTAACCCTCCCCCATGAAGAATTCTTACCAAAATTGGATAATTTCATAGAACAAATGTCAGTGCTATCACCAGAAGAAAGATCGGGTTGGGTTTGTGGACTAGGCCATGGAGTTCTGAAAACAACGCCTCAGGAAAACGTCAAAGAATTTGTACAAAGAATTAGAGCATCCTTTTAAAGAATGGATATTGAAGAAAAAAAATCCTTAACTTCGTCATGGTTTAGAGAGCTAAGAGATATGTTCTGTGAAGAATTTGCAGATATAGATGGTGGGAGTTTTGAAAGAAAAAACTGGGATCATAAATTTGAAGGAGGCGGAGAGATGAGCCTCATGAAAGGTGAAGTCTTTGAAAAGGTTGGTGTAAACATATCTACGGTATCTGGAAAATTTGATAATGATTTTAAATCTGAAGTTAAGGGCACAGAGGAAGCACCTAACTACTGGGCAAGTGGCATCAGTCTTGTAGCCCACATGCAATCACCCAAAGTACCGGCATTTCACTTTAATACGAGATATATAGTCACTGGAGATTCCTGGTTTGGAGGTGGAGGAGATTTAACCCCAACAATTAAAAAAGAAGACGAAATTAAATTTTTTCACAAATGCATGAAAGAAGCTTGTGATTCGGCTGATCCAGATTATTACGATAGATATAAAAAGGCTTGTGATGAATATTTCTATCTTCCCCACAGGTCAGAAGCCAGAGGTGAAGGTGGGATATTTATTGATCATTTAAAAACAGACGATTGGAATAAAGATTTTAGCTTTATAAAAGAAGTAGGTTTATCCACCTTACAAGCGATTACAACAATTATCAGAAACCTTAAAGATGAGGAATGGACGGACCAGGAAAAAGAGCAGCAACTTATCAAAAGAGGTCGTTATGTTGAGTTTAATTTGCTTTGGGACAGAGGAACTGCGTTTGGCATAAAAACTGGGGGTAATTCGGATGCTATATTGATGTCTATGCCGCCTACTGCCAAATGGGATTAGATGAATACCTACTTAATTTTTAAAACCATTCATATAATCTCGGTAATTACCTGGATGGCTGCCCTATTCTATCTTCCAAGACTATTTGTATATCACTCCACCAAGGAAATAGGCTCAGATGCTTCTGAAACCTTTAAAGTGATGGAGTCTAAGTTACTAAAAATCATTGCTAATCCGTCTCTCATTCTGGTTTGGATCTCAGGCCTAGCCCTTCTGAGCTACAAAGGTTTAGAAATTTGGCTGGTTTTAAAAATGTTTCTTGTCATGGGCATGACTCTTTTTCACTTTTATCTTAATTTTCTCAAGGTAAGTTTTGAGGCCGATTCCAACACAAAATCGGAAAAGTTTTTTAGAGTTATAAATGAAATACCGACGATACTGTTACTAATAATAGTAATACTGGTTGTCTTTCAACCCAGATTTTAAAACTCTACAACCTTTCCAGGCGTTAAAACTCGAAAGAATTCTTCAGATAAACCTAGTTCTTTAAGGGATTGTTTTAAAAGTTCTGGAGGTTCCATGATCTCTTCATCTGTTAACTGGAAAGTGCCCCAATGCATTCCAAAATTCCTTTTAGATTCAAGATCTAGAGCTACCTGAATTGCTTCAGGTGGATTTACATGATTTGTTTTCATGAACCAACGGGGGGCATAAGCCCCTACAGGAATTAAACTAAGAGAAGGAGAACCTAATCGTTTTTTTGTTTCAATAAAATCACCGGAATACCCTGTGTCTCCAGCATGGTAGATAGACTCTGTTTTGAGTTCCATAAACCAACCGCCCCATAGGCTTTTATTTCTGTCAGCAATACCCCTTGCAGACCAATGTTGAACCGGGGTAAAAGTAAATTTTGATCCGTTGATTTCAATTTCTTCCCACCAAAGAAACTCTTTAACGTTCTCTATGCCTCTTCTTTCCAGTCTCCTCTTATCTCCCTTGGGAACCAAGAATATTGCATTAGGATTTGCTTTATAGATCTTCTTGAGACTTCTTAAATCCAAATGATCATAGTGATTATGGCTAACTGTAATGACGTCTATCTTAGGAAGCTTATCTATGGGAATTGCCGGTGGAATTAGCCTTTTGGGTCCCGCAAATCGTACAGGAGAAGCTCTTTTTGAGAAAACAGGATCGGTAATAATAGTTAACCCATCTTTGTTAATAAGATACGTTGCATGCCCAATCCAAACGAGATAATCGGTTGAGCTAGGAGTTAGCTCTTTCCACTGATCAGATGAATCAATCGCTACAAGTTCAGGTTTTTTATTAGTGAAAGACCATTTTAAAAATTCCCTAAAGGACTTTCCTGCAGCATCCTCTTCTGTATTTTTAAATCTCTCATTTGGCATGGTTAAGCTTGGGAATAACAATAATAGAAGAATAAATCTTTTCATTAAGTTTCTTATTCTAAATCTTAAC
The DNA here is from genome assembly GCA_938048695.1 of uncultured SAR86 cluster bacterium. Taxonomy (GTDB): domain Bacteria; phylum Pseudomonadota; class Gammaproteobacteria; order Magnimaribacterales; family Magnimaribacteraceae; genus Magnimaribacter. Next base: position 29,199 of record CALIUO010000025.1, on the reverse strand, counting down.
TTAAGTACTTACCCATTCCCCATGGAACCCAAAGGGCACTCTTTGAGGTAAGTGTACTGTGGCCAATGGACCTGATTTTGGATCCAGAGCATTTAGAATTATCAAATCACTCTTATCAGTTTCTTGGTTATACACAAGAGATAATAAGTAGCCTTCATCTTCCGTTTGAGCACCTTCAGCTTGCACAAATACTGGCTCAGCACCGAACCTTCCAGATCCATATTCACAAACTTCAGAGGTGTCATTTTTTAAATCGTACTTAACAATCTCTTTAAAGTCAGGCTCAAGAGTATTCGAGGATGCTAACGCATAAGCATATTGATAAGATTTTCCTACAAGATTGGGATTTATTCTTGGAAACTCAACAGCCCTGTCATCCAGCTTAGTTGAAGTTACTTGACCAGATCTTGTATTTAAATTCCACCTTGTAAATTGAGGAGAAGATTCCGAAAAAGGTCCATTCCAATCAGTATCGAATAGCCTGTCATAAGCTGCAGCTTCGACAATTACATTACCATTTGAATCTTCATGAGCATTAAATGTATGAAAAAAATATGTTCTATCAATGTCAAACCACTGCACTGTATCTGATTCTCCATTTCTGCTCAACAAACCTATTCGAGACTGATGATTGTCATCCCAAGAAAAAGGGAAATACCCTCTTCCGAGCTTATAAAGATCAAAAACAACCGACAGATCAAAAACCAGCATATAGTTTTTAGTAATCGCACATTCATGCAACATAGACCTAGACTCAAAAGGTATAGATTGAGTTTTCTTATGCGACCCATTTTGATCAATTACTACATAGTCAACAGTGTCAAAATTATTTGCGTAGTCATAACACATGGCATGCAACTCGTTAGTATCTGGATCAAGCTTGGGATGAGCTGTGAAGCCCGCGTTTCTGTCTCCGTAAAAAGGTTTGGTATTGAGCGAGTTGAGATCCTGATCAATTTCTACAGAGTAACCACCGGCCTCAACTATGGCATAAATTTTTCCTGCATGAGAGATAACACTCGTATTAGCAACAGAATCATTGCCATCTACAAGTTTATTTTTATACCAAAGTGCATTTCCGGAATCTAATCTAATGCCATGAAGCATTCCTTCTCCTAAGAACCAATGATGTTTTTTTTCATTTACTGAAGACATTGGATTTGGACCATTTCTTACAAAGAGACCTGACAAGTCTTTGGGAATTTGTCCTGTCACCTTAAGTCCTGTCTCAGAAATAAGATTTTTTACAGGGGCATAATTTCCCTGCAAGTAATAATTCTTTTTTGTTGTAATTCCCGACATATCGACTCCTATTCCTGCAACAGCCAACCCGCCAAGGCTTAGACCAGAAACTTTTAAAAACTTTCTTCTGTTCACTGTGTTATCTTGATAAAGCTGTATCTATTGCGCTAATTTGATCTTGGTTGAGTTCTCCGAGCGATTCTGCTTCTATGCATTCTAAAAGCTCTTCCCTATTTTTTACACCTAGTATTACAGACGACACTTTTTCGGCGCTAAGAGCATATCTGTGTGCAAGAATTGATGGATTCATATTCCATTCGGAAGCTAACTTTCTGAAAGGTTCGGCTTTATCGTAATCTTCAAAATCTTTTATATCAAAGCCCGATGGGTGAGGTTCTCTATCCATTTCTAAAGTTAAAGCCCCAGCTTGAACCGCCCTAATTCCTAGTATTGGCACTCCAACTTTCTGACTTTCATTGAGAATTTTTTGAGGGTCGAAATCTTGATCAACATATCCTATGGCACCGGCTGAATTCAAAGGGTTAACAACACACTGAATAGCTTCGGGTTGAATGTCATTATTTAAGGCCTCAAGGATTGCTTGAGTTTGGCCTAACCCGCCTATACCCCAGCTACCGATCTTGCCTTCTTTTTTTAATCTTTCAAAGGCTGGAATAACTGCGTTGTAATAACAAGAAAGTGATGTTGTATTAGTATCTCTATATTCATTGAGTGTGTATAGCTTGAAATCATCCTGTCGTAACTGTGAATGCAGTAAAAAAAGATCAACCCTTTCCATATTAAGATTATCAAGGCTTTTATTAAGAGAAGAAATTAAGCGCTCATACACTTCGTCATCTGGCAATGTTCCTAATCTACATTTTGTAGTAATTTTTACATCCGCTAAATCTTTCCCTTTAAAAACTTCACCAACAACTCTCTCGGCTTCTCCTTTTCCATACATTGGTGCAACATCGAGGTGAGTTATACCCTTTTCAATGGCAAGATTAACAGTCGCAACTGCTTCCTCTCTTGAAGTCTCACCCCATACCTGACCCAGTCCTCCGCCACCTAGAGTAAGAGCACTTACTGAGTCAAAAGGTTTAAATTGCCTTTGTTGCATAATTATTTTGTTAATTAACTTGTGTCTTAAGCCAAATCATTTGGGCGATAATCCCAAGCACATAAATGATCAAAAATGCCATATGGAAATTTAATAATAAAGGGTCTTCGAAAGAGTCTATGAATGGATCTCCAACAGGCAATCTTCTTAGAAAGTCTGTAATGGCTGGAATCATGTGGAAAAGCAATGTAGAGGTATAGCCTAGTGCTTGAAAGTACTTTGAGAAAGATCCGAACCACTTATATCGTTCCATTATGTATCCACCCGCAAGAGCAATCAAAGTAAGGACCGCCAGAATATGAGCTACTCCGAAACCTCCCTGGTTGTATATGCCAAGAGCTGAACCAGCAACAAGAAGAGTTACTAAAACATATAATTTTCCGGAGCTAACTCCATATGCAATCACTTTATATTTGTAGATAGTATAAAACCCGCTCAATACAGCAAATATACCCAAGATAGTGTGGAACCATCCTAATAAAGTCATTTCTGGCATTATTGATTTTTCCTAATGTTTTTATGATCGGGTATTGTAACAGATTAATTTTAATGTAACCTTTACTTCACAATGTATAAATGTTAAGTTTACGTTACATAAAAATTTTTAGGAATAATAATGGAAAACTTAATACCTCTTGCTGCTATCTCTGTTGGCATCATTGTGCCTTTAGCAGTCTTTTTTTGGCAGTATCATGAAACTAAACATAAAAATGAAACTATTTTAGAGATATCAAAAAATCTTGAAGATCCGACTAAGCTGGAACGGTTGTTAGGTATTTTTGATGAAAGAAAGAAAGAACCAGTTGACTATCGTAGAGGAGGTCTAATAACTATCTTTGTAGGTGTTGGAATTTATTTCTTAGGTTTAGTTGCTATGGGATCTTTTTTTGAGGGGGTAGGATTATTGGTTGCCTTTATAGGTATTGGAACAATGGCAGCAGGTTATATTTATCCGAATACTAGTGAAGAAATAACAAAAGCTGTTGAAGACTTTGAAGAGAAATAGAAGCTAAAGATGAAAAGGATTTGCAATGGGCAAAAATCACCAAAATCTTTTAAATAATCTAGAAGAGCTCAGGAAAGCTGCTCGTTTGACACAACAGGAACTTTCCGAAAGTGCAGAGGTTTCTAGAAAAAGCATTAATGCTATTGAGAATGGTGTTTATGTCCCTTCAACTGTTCTAGCATTGAAGATTGCAAAGACTTTAAATTGCAACGTAGAAGATCTGTTTAAATTGCCTTAATTCGATAAATTGAAGTAATCAATTTGTTCATGCTAACATCTGATTAGTATGATTCTAGAACATGGCCCAACACATACAAAAGATATATCTCAAGCTAAAGCAGACTTAAGTAAATTTGGTTATTGCATAATTCCTGAGGTACTTAGCGACTCTGAAATTGAGATTTCTAAAAAAAGACTACTCGAGCAAGCCGAAGCTGAAGAAGAGCTTGGATTATCTTTCAGGGACGGTGGAGCTAATCAAGAAATTAAGCTTAAAGATGGGAGAGTAGATAAAACCTCCTTTAGTACAGATAATGGAGGGGTTAATCAAAGACTCTGGATGCTTGCTAATAAAGGTGAATGTTTTAGGGATATGGTCACTCACCCCTTAGTGGACGAACTCGTTGGGCATATTTTGGGTGATGATTTCATTTTATCTACCCATTCGGCAAATATAGCCAAACCTGGTGGCGTTAGAATGGGACTACATACTGATCAGTGGTGGATGCCTCAACCAGTTAAAGCAGGGGAAAATTATATAAGACCCTCCGAAATATCTAGAAAGGCTGACACAGGCTTTGTAGAACCAGATTTGTCTCTCGGTATTTCTCCACCAGTTGTAGCCAACTGTATGTGGATGCTATCTGATTTTTCTCCAACCAATGGAGCTACAGAAGTTGTTCCTGGATCTCACTTAACAGGTGCGCATCCTAATCAAGAAGATCAAAGCTCTTACCCCATAAATCAGCCTGAGGCTAAAGCAGGATCTTTAATGGTTTTTGATGGAAGGCTTTGGCATGGAACAGGAGCCAACACAGGAAATACAGATAGATTAGGCGTACTTACAACTTTCTGCTCTCCTCAATTTAGACAACAAGAAAACCAAACTCTTGGTCTCGACAGAGATCTTTGGGAGTCTTGTTCTGAAAAATTAAAATCGAGATTGGGCTTTAAAGTGTGGAATGCTTATGGAAGGATTGAAAGCTCTATGGATTATTTAATAGACATTGAACCTGAAAGAATAAAAGAACTGAAACCTTCTAATAAAAAACAATGAATAATACTGAGCTAAAAACTTTGGAGTATCCACCCTTAACAGAGGATCTGGAAGAAGCTAAAACACATCTTGATGAATACGGCATGGCTTTAATTGCCAATGTCTTAGATAAAGATGAAGTTGAGGAAATGGACAAAAGACTTAATGAACAATTTTTAGGAGAGGAGAAATATAAGGTTGGATCAAAAGTTCGAGGTGATGAAGGTCTTGGAAAGGAATCTACTGAAGAGGATAAAGTTAGCAGGCTGGTTTGGAACCTTATAAATAAAGGTGATTGTTTTTTAAAGCTCATTGATCACCCAAAGATATTGCCTCTTATTCAACATTTAATCGGCGAAAGAGTTTCTCTGTGTTCAATGGGAGCTCATATGAATGGAAGTGGTAATGAAAAGATGGCTCTGCACCAAGATCAATGGCCATTAGTACCTCACCCAATGGATTTTCCCTTTATGGCAAATGTTATGTATTTAATATCAGACAACTCGCCTGAGAATGGAGGTACAAGACTGATACCAGGATCGCATAAGTGGCCTTTGATTGACTACAGAACTGCAAATGGTGAAGAAATACAGAAAATGGCAGTGTCACTAACCGCACCTAAGGGTACAGCAATCGTTTGGGAAGGAAGACTATGGCATGGCAATGGACTAAATAGATCCGGTTCTATTAGGAGCAACATCTCAACAGCTTTTTTACAGCCCTGGGTTAAGCCGCAAGAGAATCACCAGTATAGTATTCGAGATGAGGTACTTGAGAAGATAACTGATAAACAAAAACACATTTTGGGCTTTAGTTCTTTTGGTACCCTCGGTGGACATGATGGCTCCAGTGTTTCACCGGCAGAGTTCGATCCTAAGAGGGAGTCTATAGGCATACTCAAACCCTAAATTAATAATCTAAGCTCTTTCGTTAATCTGTTGTTTTATAGCAGCGTGTTCTTTTTCACCAAATGTAAACTTTTTATATAAAAGGTATGCGCCTAAACTATAAAAAACTAAGGGCACTAAACCATAGAGGCTAATCAAAGCAATTTTGACTTCCATAGTTTGAGGTTGATTTGGAATAAATCCGGAGAACTGAAGAACAAAGCCTGTGACAAGAAGCATAATCCCTGTGGCACTTTTAAAAACGAAATTAAGAGCAGCAAAGTAAGAGCCTTCTTTTCTTTCTCCCGTTAGATATTCATCGTAATCAATGACATCACCTTTTACTGAGGGACCTATTGCGCCCCCACAGCCAGCGGCCATCCCGCCTAATGCAGCTCCGAGAAACATTATGATTAATCTCTCACTCACAGAATCCAGAAAAGGAATAATAAAAATTCCACCGAAAGAAATTCCGGTTAAAGCAAGACTAAATACCCATAATCTTATCTTTCCAAACTTTCTTGATAGTGGTATCCAAAGTGGTACAGATAAAGCAGAGGGCAGCATGTATGCAAAAATAATTAAAGGTGCCCATGCTGGAGCTTCCACAATATATTGTGTTACGTAAAGAGTAAGTACTCCAATTACTGCGCCTCCAAGATTCTCAATAAATAAAACAATTATCAAAATTCTTGCATGAGGGTTAACCCATATATCTCTAAAGGCCTTAAATGGGTTTTTATTTACTCTATTTTGGAAATCAGGATTTTCCTTGAGTCTAGAAACTGAGAAAAATATCATTAAAGACATAACGGCAACCGCAAAAAGCGCTAGGTTGCTTGCTAACTCTCTAACGTTACCAGTTGGATTATTTTCCTCGCTAATCAACAGGCTCATTGAAACCAAAGATAAAATTGAACCTAGTGTGAAACCTATATGTCTTACCCCAAAAAGTCTTGTTCTTTCATGATAGTCTTCTGAAAGTTCAGCTCCCAAAGCCATGTGCGGAACATTAAAAAGAGTGATTGCGGAATAGAAACTTAAGATTGCTATCATCATCCAGAGGTCAAGTGACTGACCTTGCATGGACTCTGGTGGAGAAAAGACAGCTAAAAACCCAAATGCAATAGGAATAAAACTAAGCAACATCCAGGTCCTTCTTCTTCCAAACTTAAAGGTCGTTCTGTCGCTAAGATAACCTGCAATAGGATCTGAAATAGCATCCCATATTCTAGATATACTAAAAATAGCTCCCATGACTGCAGGAGCAATCAGAAGAACATCGGTGGAAAACTTCATCACGTAGAGGCTCATTAAAAGGTACATGTACCCTGCCCCTATGGCTGGCATTCCGTATGAGATTGTGGTTCCTAGAGGAGCCTTAGCGCTTTTTTCTATCAAAGGTTATTGCCTTAAGACCCCTTAAGGTCATCATGTAAAATAATCTTTTTGTATTTCGCGTAACTCATTTTCTCCTCCAAAGAAACTAACTTAGAGTATATTTTAAGAGTATTTTAAGCAAGGCTTAAAGTCTTGCTTGTAACTTCAAAGATAGCTCTGCATTGAGATTATAAGAATGAAGATTTTGAACACTCTTCTTCATAAATATTTTTGCAAAAATATTTCTAATAGGTATAAGTAATGGATTGGAGATATGATTGAAGCTTCCCTGTAGTCTTGATCTTTTTTGAATCCATCTACTTCTATTGTTTCTCATTTCATCAAAAATACTTAGCACCTCTTCAAGGTCTGCGACTTGGTTGATAAGTGATGACAAACAATAAGCATCTTCGATCGCTAGGCATCCGCCTTGTCCAAGAAAAGGGACCATAGGATGTGCTGCATCCCCTAATAAAATTGCTCTTCCATTATATAAAGTCTTTGGAAGAGGACGCTCAAAGATGCCCCACTTATAGAGTCTATCTGACGACATAGCCATTGAAATTAGATCATCATTCCATCCTTCAAAGCTTTCTAAAAAATCTGTTTTAAACCCCTCAACTTTCCAAGACTCTTCTGACCACCTGGGATTGTTTTCAACAGCTACAAAATTGACCATCTCATCCCTTCCGGTGGGGTAATGTACCCAATGCGACCCAGGCCCATAATATACATTCACTTTATCGCTATCTTCAAACCTAGGAAGTTGAGTGATCTGAGTCATCCCTCTCCAGGCAATATAATTTGTAAATCTAGGTTCTTGACCTTCAAAATTAGAATCTCTCAGTGACGATCTAATTCCATCACAAACCAATACAAGGTCATAAGTTTCATCTGGATGGTTTGCAAAACTTAAAGTACCTGTTGAGGGACTTATAGAGGTTACTTCTTTGTTTGTGTGAATATTTCCTTGTGCTTCTTTGAATCTTAAATCCAGCTGCTCTACGAGATCTCTTCGATCTAATGTTAAGAAATTATCATCAAGTTCCATTGAATTAAGGACGCTGCAATTTTTATAGTCTCTTATGAAAGATTTCCTGGGATGAAAACCACTACCGGCTATAGAATCGAATAGTTCCAAATCTCTTAACAGGATTGTCGCGTTTTTAGAAAGAGTTATTCCCGCACCAAATTCTGTAATAGAGTCTGACCGTTCAAATAAATTTACTTCTATCCCCTGCTTGCTGAGAGCGTAACCTGCTGTGAGTCCCGCAATACCAGCACCAACTACCCCTACTCGCACTATAATGCCTTAGTTTTAATTTGATTCTTAGACCTCTCTTTTCGACGGGTTTTATCATTTACTTGGCCTACAAGTTGGCCACAGGCTGCCATAATGTCATCGCCTCGAGTAGATCTGATTGTTGTTACATACCCTCTATCCTGAAGGTGCCTTTGAAATCTCTTCACTCTATTGCCTGAAGGTTTTAGGTAGTTAGACCCCTCGAAAGCATTAAATGGAATCAAATTTATTTTACTTGGTAACTGTTCTAGCAACTTACTGAGTTGTTCTGCATGATCCAATCCATCATTTATTCCATCGATGAGTATGTATTCTATTGTTGTTACTCTTTTATCATTGCAGGAAGCTACATAACGATTCACAGAATCTAATAATTCCTGAATTGGATATTTTTTATTAATAGGAACTAATTCATTTCTTAATTCATCATTTGGAGCATGCAAAGAAATCGTAAGTGCAATATCCGTGACTTTGCTGAGTTCATCAATCTTGGGAACTATCCCTGAAGTACTCAAAGTGACTTTTCTTTTTGACAGACCATAAGCATTATCATCAACCATAAGGTTCATTGCCTCTACAACAGGCTCAAAATTCAACAAAGGCTCTCCCATCCCCATCATCACAACATTGGTGATATGTCTAGAATTAGGATCTCTTGGTAATCCAAAAGAATTTGCCGCCACCCATACCTGTCCTATGATCTCATCGAGGCTCAGGTTTCGTGAAAATCCCTGCTTGCCAGTTGCACAGAAACTGCAATCCACTGCACAACCTACTTGTGATGAAACGCATAAAGTTGATCTGTTATTCTCCGGTATCAAGACCATTTCAATTAAATCTTTCTCACCTACCTTAATGACCCATTTTTTTGTGCCGTCCTTAGAGGTTTGTTCAAAGACCACCTCCGGCACTTTGATTTCGCAAGTGACATTGAGTTTATCTCGAAGGTTTTTTGAAAGATCAGTCATTTTGGAAATATCTGAGACACCTCTTTGATGGACCCATTTTATAATTTGAGTTGCTCTAAAAGGTTTTTCTTGTATAGAAATAAAGTAATCTTCAAGCTCTTTTTTACTAAGAGCCATAAGATTAATCTTTGATTTGGCTATTTCGTTGTTCATTTCACAAGTTAAAACCCATAATACAGCAGGTTTTTAACGAAAAAAATAAAGTTAGGATCTTCGATTATTTTTTGAAGATTTGTTTTTATTACCTCTCTTATTCCATGATGACTTTCTTCTAGGCGAAGTTTGTTTTTTTGATGCCCTCGAGCTCTTATTCTTCTTTCTTGCCGCCTCTCTAGGCTTTAATGCATCTGTACTGAGATTCTGGGCTGGCTCAAAACCTACAATAATCTCTTTAGGTATAGATGACTTAAGGAGCTTCTCAATATCAAATAATAACTTATGTTCATCTGCACTCACTAAAGAAACTGCCTTTCCTTCTTGGCCTGCTCGTGCCGTTCTTCCAATACGATGGATATAATCTTCTGGTACATAAGGTAGATCAAAATTTACTACATGGGGTAAAAGACTTATATCTATGCCGCGTGCAGCAATATCAGTTGCTACTAAAACCTGTGTTTTTAAATCCTTAAAATCGCTGAGAGCCCTTGTTCTTTGTGTCTGAGATTTATTTCCATGAAATGCATCAGCGTTTATACCTTCTTTATTTAATTGTTGAGCCAATTTATTAGCTCCGTGTTTTGTTCTAGAAAATACTAATACCTGAAACCAATTTTCTTCCTTGATGCAATAGGCTAATAGTTCCTTTTTTCTAGATTTATCAATAGGGTAAACAACCTGTTCCACTTTATCCGCTGTTGAATTATTAGATTTTACCTGGACTCTCTTTGGAGAATTCAAAAGATTATCTGCTAGAGACTTTATTTCATTGGGGAATGTTGCTGAAAAAAGAAGATTTTGTTTTTCTTCCGGTAAATATTTCAATATCTTCTTGATATCACGTATAAATCCCATATCCAACATTCTGTCCGCTTCATCTAAAACAAAGGTTTCTAGCTCAGAAAGATTCAAAGTTTTTTGATTGAGATGGTCAAGCAGCCTTCCAGGCGTAGCAACAACTATGTCTACTCCTTTTTTAATTTTATTTATCTGGGTGTTGATACTCACACCGCCATAAAGGGTAGATGTCTTAAACCTTAAATTAATGCCGTACTCTCTAAAACTTTCTCCAACTTGGGAGGCGAGTTCTCTTGTTGGAACGAGCACTAAAACTCTAACCCGTCGTCTTTTTGATTCTGCATTTTGTAATATGTGTAAAAGTGGCAAGGCAAAGGCAGCTGTCTTACCTGTTCCTGTTTGGGCTCCTGCCAAAATATCATTTCCTTTTAAAATTTCGGGTATTGCCTCTTTTTGGATTTGAGAGGGTTTGGTATATCCCTTATCTTGAATAGCTTTAAGAAGTGCAGGAGAAAGGCCTAGTTTGTTAAATGACATATTATTTTTTTTGTTGGCCTCCAAGATGAAATTTGCCAACTAATACTGAAATAGTTCAATTAAAGGTAAGCTTCATAGAAAATGCGCACGCAGTATACTCTTTTAAAGTAATTAAGGTTAAGTATTCAGAGGATCTTTATTAACCTTTCTAATTCTTAACCAAAACTGGGAAAGTATGAGTAAGTTAATAACTCCCATTATTCCTGCAAATGTAAATGCCCAGCTATAGTCACCATAAATATCAAAGAAATAACCCCCTAAAAATCCTCCGAGGCCCATACCTATCCAACCAAAAAATGAGGTCAGGCTCATTGCTCTTGCTCCGTACTTTGCTGAGACCATCATCCTGGTGCATACCAAGATGCTCGACATAACTCCTGAGTAAGTGAAACCAAATAGTGCCGCCATTATATAAATAGTAGAAGGAGAGATAAGATGAGGGAACCATATAACAAAAACTGTTTGTCCTAACGACATTAAAATATAACCCGGTAAAGCACCGATATAGTCTCCAAGCATTCCACCGAGGATTCGGCCGAAAGCACCGCAAAACATTAGCAACATCAATACGGAAGTAGCAAACTCCACTGAAAATCCTTTATCAGTAAGGAGGGGCACCAAATGCATGATCGGAATAGACATACATACACAACAGAAAATTACAGCAAAACTAATCCACGCAACTACTTCTTTCTCCGAAAGGGGAAAATCCGTCTCCTCCTGCTCAGAATCAGTCCTTGCACTTATTCTCCAAGGCGACTCCTTAATCAAGAAAGAAATGGGGAGCGCAATTAAAATATAAATTATAGCCAGATCAATATAGGCAGCTTTCCATCCTGAGGTTTCAATTAAAATACCACTCAAATGCGGGATAAATGCCTGTCCTATGGCTCCCCCAGATGCTGCGAGACCTAATGCAAGCCCGGGGTTCTCCCTAAACCAAAAGCCTACATTGGCATAAAGCGGGGAAAATAAAAGCGCACTTCCCATTGCCCCAAATAAAAAATATAAGAGGTAAAACTGAAATATTGAGTCTAGGCTGCTTAAAGCAAACAGAACTAAACTCATACAGATGGCACCAGCAAAGCCAAACCACCTAGTGCCATATTTATCTGCAACCTGACCCCAAATTACTCCAAAAGCAGCTGAAGCGAAGGACGCTATGCTGTAGGCAAAAGAAGTTTGACCTCTGGACCAGCCGAACTCAAGAGATACAGGCTTAAGAAACACTGAGATTGATGCCATTGATCCAAAAGCAAGTCCGCTTAATACAAAAACTACAAGAACCATGACCCAACCATAGTTAATGTCTCTATCCTGAAAAAAATTTTCAATAGTTCTCATATTTCTCTTTTATAAATCTTTATTGAAGATTTTGTTTGATTTCATCGGCTACCCAACTGATAGACCAATTATGACCCAATTTATTTCCTTTGTAAGTTTCGGGTAACCTTATGACGATACTATTTTCAATTTCTAGTACTTGTGGATCATAGTCCAAGTCTTTAAACGCGCCATCTAGCTCTTTAATTGTTCTCCATTGATAAAATTTAATATCAGAGCCAATAGAAGTGGGGACTTGATAATTACAAGCTCTATCAAGCATTCCCATTCCTTTTAAAGGCGCTGCCACAGAATGAACCTCTAAGGAGATATCAATATCCCATTTATCCGTAAAAGAGGCCACTAAAAGACCACCATAGCTATGGCCTACTATGATAACTTTATTAATATTTTGACTATCTTCGAGCTTAGTTTTTATCAAACTATGCAAAGAAGTCATAGATGAGTCAGGACAAGCATCATCGTTCCAGCGGTAAAATGAAACCAGATTCTTATCTTGGTTCAGTTTCTGTAAAGGATATACCCATTCATAGCCCCTGCTATTACTACCATGGACTCCTATCAAAAGAGTTGTCTGATCTAGATTGGCCTCTTCTAGATTATGCAGACCGTATGTGAGAGCAACTAAAGATTTTCCTGATTCAAAAACATCATCTTCAATAGCAAAATTATTTAACGATGCTTCTTTCAACTCGCTGCAAGACATCAGCAAACCAAACGAGAAAACCAAACTGATTCTATTTAAATTCATTTATTGTCCTTCCATGTCCAGTTAGAGTTGATGAGATAATTAACTATTGCGGCCAGCGCTATGCCAAGCAAGTTGGCCAAAATATCATAGAGTTGAAAAACTAAAAAGAGAGTTAAAAATACCGCATAGTTTATTAGGGCAGAAAATCCACTGGCTAAATGAAACTTAAGGAATTTAACTCTAATTCTGCTTTGAGTTGTTCTTTTGCCAAAAGTCCAGAAATTATTAAGTATAAAATTAGAAATCAGTGCTGATTCAATAGAGATTAACGGCGCCAGTAGTTCAGATACTTCATAATATCTTGTAAGTAATGTGTAGAGTCCAAGGTTCACAAATACACCAGACATCCCTACTAAAGAATATTTAATGAAATCTTTCGTGTTTCGGAATCCTAATCTAGGAATGTTCAAAAGAAATTCAATCTGATCTCTTAGCGCCAACTTAGAGTCTCCTCCTTTTCTAGAAGAAAATTCAATTGGTATTTCAAATATATCTGCGCCCCTCCATGCCAAATCACTTAGTAACGAAGATTGAAAACTGTAACCTCTTGTGGACAGATAGCTGAAATCTAGCTCTTTTAGATAAGAAGTACGAATTGCTCGGTAACCAGACGTACAGTCTTTAACTTGAGTTATACCTCCAACATATCTAACCAGTAAATTTCCCACTTTGCTCATGAATAATCTGGAGAACGAAAAATCTGGTGTGGTTCCTCCTTCTATAAATCGTGAACCTATGATTACATCTTTACCCTCTTTTATATAATTTATGAAATTAGGAATTAAAGAAGCATCGTGTTGCCCGTCAGAATCCATTTGAAAAATTAAGTCGGCGTTAAGTTCATCTATAGCAAATTCAAAACCTCGCTTGTAGGCATCCCCCAAACCCTTCTTTGGGCCGGTGATTAAATGAATCTTCTGATTTAGAGAAATTAGGCCTTTTACAATATCTTGTGTTTCATCAGAAGAATTATCATCAACTACTAATATAGAAAATGTATCTGTGCTTTGAACCCTTTCCTCTTCTAAAATCTGTTTAATTATATTTTCTATGTTCTCCTCTTCATTATATGTAGGGAGTACAAAACAGATTTTTAAATTATTATTAAGCGAGTCTATATCCACGTATCGAACCACATCCTTGAATAGAAGCCATCACTGGTTATCTCAAGGCCTAGTTGTAAGGGTAGCCAGTATACAGCTGAAATTAAAATAAGAATTAAAGTCATATAATATACGGCCATATTTTCAGATTTCTTTTTAGTGGTAAGCTTATAAAGAAGAAAGGCTAAAGCCATGAAAGAGAAGCATGCCGAAGGTTGATAGTGGTAAATAAACGTTGATCTAGAGGCTACCGCCCAAGGCAAAAAGTTAGCATAGAAACCAATCAATATAAGGCTTATTACATATGCATCTTCGCTTACTTTTTTTGCACCAATTGATTTAGCCAAAGACTCTATCCATTTAAAAGTCAGGATTATTACGGCAATAAATGCAAACAAGCTCAGTGCGGGATTAGGAAATAGATGTATTGATGTAAAAATTTCAACATCCCCACCAGGCCCGGTTACTGTTTGGGCATCAAAGAAATATCCTATAGGTCTTATCATTAAAGGCCATGTATACCAAGGAGAGCTGTAGGGATGTGCTTTTGAATCTGAAGCATCAAAATGATAACCAATCATCTGAGCATGTTTATCAATAAGTGAATTTTCATTATGAATAAGTTCAGGTATCCAAAAAATTAAATAAATAAAAAATGGAAATATGAAGAGACATAAAGATTTCATTGAACTGCGTCTTTCGTATTCAGATCTAAAGTTCAAATCCAATTTATAGAAAACGAGAAATAAGAACGAAAAGCTTAAAAGAGTTAACCAAAATCCTAATCCATTCCATTTGACAGAAAATGCCGCTCCCAGCATCAAACCTGAAATCAGAAAATGGCCTATATTTTTACTCTTATTTCCTTTTAAGAAAAATAACACGGCCATAAATCCGAAAAGCGAGAAGAAAACATTAATCAAACCCAAGCGCGAATCTACTAATAAAGATCCATCTAACATAAAAAAGAAAGCCACTAATAAGGCAAAACGCTTATGCTCGAATAACTCCAAGGCCAGTTTGTAGCCTACATAAATTAATGCAGTCCCAGAAACAGCCCCTGTCCATCTGTAAGAAAGAGGGTCTATATCTTGAACCTCGGCAAGGAAAAAGTTGATATTCTCTGTCCAAGGTAAAATGTCATATAGATATATTCCTAACGTGAGGATATAAGACCCAAGTGGAGGATGTACCGAGAAAAAGGTCTCTCCACTTAAGTAATTAAGAGCAAAAACAGGATAAAAGACTTCATCAAAAATAGGTCCAGGAATAAGTCCTAAGTTTAAAAACCTTAAAATAGACCCTACTAAGAGAATTACTAAAATTTGCCAATGGGTCTTGATATCAATCAATTTGGTCACTTAGGATAGCCAGCGGCCTTGTCCATAGCCTCAACCTTTGAGACTTCCAGTCCTGCATCTAAGGCATCTTGTCTAACGGTTGAATAATCATAGGGGTAAATTGATTTTTTTCTCGTTTGGATGAAGTAAACAACCAATCCCCATAAGTTCAAGAAAATACATAAATACAATACCCATGGTCTTATTAAATCAGCAAAGAAAATAAACATGACTATTTGCAAGCTTGTTTCTGGCTTAGTAAGAAAAATCACTATAAAACCAAGCCTGCCTGGAAGAGCGACCATCCATAAAAGCATCATTATTAAAGCAAGGCTCAAAAATATGAGCTCCAACTCAAATCGAGTTATTGATCCTTCTATAAGACCATTCAATGCAATAAATCCAAGCAAAAAACATACGGCAGCGTGCATCTTATAACTTACAACCTCACGCATTGCTAAGTAGCTGTTCACCTTCCCATTTCTTAAATTCCAAGGCTTCTCATCTGAGAAAGAATCTAGTATTTCGAATATTCCAATACCTAGATATACAACAACTTCAATCCATAGAATTATTTTCAAGAGAGTTCCGATCTCTAATAAATCATTTGCACCCATAAATTTACCTTATATAAAAAAACCCTCCGTTAGGAGGGCTTTTTTAAAAAAAATTAAAAAGGATAAAAGGTCATCTCTACAGTTTCTGTTTCTAAATTCATGACGGTCTCACAATAGTTCATATTGCCATCAGTCACGTCATCTAAAGACCAAAATTTCATTATGGCCCCTTCCCTTCTAAAAACGCCCTGTCTAGATCCTGCTTGCCTTACTCCGTCATTAAATCCGACTCCTCTTCCTGAAAAGTAACCTTGATCTGGTAAGGCTGGATTTAATTTCACATTGTAAGTTAAGAAAACTTTTCCATATCTTCCAGCCTCCGAAGAAACGGTTATAGTTCCTCCGTCGTCGGTAAGTTCAACAGACGTTATTTTGCCGGATAATGAAAATGATTCACCTTTTGGATCATGAGCCAATACTGATAAAGAAAAAATTCCTGACAGCATTAGCGCTAGGCCATATTTAATAAATTTCATAATATTCTCCTTTTTTAAATGAAAAGATATACTGACCTTAACAAAATAATCATTGGAGAAGAAATGTTAAAAAAATATATAGCAATTAGTGTTGTCAGTTTCTTAGCTGTTAATTTTACTTTTGCAGATGAACCGAAGGTTGCACACAATACAGCTGAATGGCAGATTTGGGCTTACTCCACTGCTGCACCAGACTTTATTGGAGATTTTGCTACTGTTAAGGGAGCAAATGGAGAGGTGCTTCGAGAAGGAACAAATGGCTGGGTTTGCGTTGCCTTTAATCCTATGCCTGCAGGGGGTTTTAATACACCTCATGATGCAAATCCTGCGTGTGGAGATGCGGCTTCTCTTGCCTGGGTTGATGCTTATATGAACAATACTATTCCTGAAATGGAAAGTGACGGATGGCTGTGGATGTTACATGGTGATACTGGAGTTGATAATTTTAGGGCATATTCTGAAGGTGATAGAGAGGGATCAAATCCTATTCACTTCATTGAATCTGGCCCTCATTTAATGTTGCTCCCCAAAGATCCTAAAAGTTTAGATACTCAAACAACTGATTTTGATACAGGGGCGCCTTATGTAATGTTCAAAGGTTCTCCTTATGTTCACTTGATGATACCTACAGATGGTTACTACGACTATCAGCCAAGCGCAGAGCCGAAATAACTACTAAACATTAATAAAAAATAGGCCATAAGGCCTATTTTTTTTGTTGTGAATAAATATAGACCGATTAAAGTATGTACGAGTTAGAGTGAACTAACTTATTAAACCTAAAGGATAATATTATGTTAAAAATTATAAAAAATAAGATTGCAATTGGAGCTCTGGCTTCACTTTTTGTTGTGATGTCGCAAAACGCATTCACTTTCGATGTTAGCGGGGAGAGTTTCCCAGCTAA
Source organism: uncultured SAR86 cluster bacterium (assembly GCA_938048695.1). GTDB lineage: Bacteria > Pseudomonadota > Gammaproteobacteria > Magnimaribacterales > Magnimaribacteraceae > Magnimaribacter. Next base: position 12,006 of record CALIUO010000025.1, on the reverse strand, counting down.
CTTTAAAATGACCTCTTGGACTGCAGGTGACGGTAAGAGCACAATTACTTCAGAAGGAGTGGTGGGAGAAGGCTATGGTAAAGTCTACTTAACACATAATTTCACCGTAAGCACTGATGATGGAATGTCTGGAGAATTTACAGGACAAGCAAGAACTATCAATCAAGATGGCGAGTTGCAATATGCTTCTCTTCAAGGCTCATGGAGTAGAGAGGGCACAATAGTAACGATGTATTCTTTTGATACTCTCAATAATGGGGTCATTAATCACGCTCAAGGCAAAGTTGACCTTTTTGCTGGTACTCTAAAATTTGAAGTATTCGAGGTAAATTAAGCGCATTTAAACGGTCGGCATAAACGCCGGCCGTTTAGCCTTTTAGGATTGAATTTTCCTGGTTGAACATAGGATATTCTTTCTCGTCCCAATAAACTTTTCCTGTAGGCCCACCTTCCTCAAGGCAGGCCAATAATCTAGCCGTAGGATAAGTATTTTCTGGGCTTTGAAGATGCGGCATATCCTTTCCCCAAATATTGGTATTGGTTGGGCCGGGAATGATCATGTTGATCAGAATGTTGTGATCAATATTTTCCTTTGCAGCAACTCTAGTTGCAGACCATATTGCAGCTTTGGCTGCCGAATAAGCGGAGGTTCCCTCTGCATTGGTTTCTGCATTCCTTGATATAGTGTTGATAATTCGACCATATCCTTGTCCTTGCATCAAAGGAAGTGCATATCGCATTCCATAAACTGTTCCAAATAAATGTACCGAGACATGATGTTCAAATGCACCATCTGGAAAACTATCTAGTTTATATCCAAAGCCCATACCGGCATTGTTGAATAAGACATCTATTTTTCCGGTATCAGTAATGGCTGATTCAATAAAGGACTGGACATGAGCTGCGCTAGAAACATCTATAACTTGAGTATCAATACCTAAATCTTTCAATTCTGTTAAGCCCTCTTCATTAATATCGCATGCGAAAACTCTTGCGCCCTCTTCAGAGAATTTTTTTGACCAAGCCTTGCCTAGTCCACTCGCCGCGCCTGTTATTAAAATAGTCTTGTCTTTCAGCATATCAATCTCGTTATTACTTTCCGTGCCAATCTAAAAAGTTTTCTAAAGTTAAGTCTGGTCTCTGTAAAACAGATCCATGACCTACATTTTCTAAGACCCTCAATTCCCCCTCATCAGAATTATTTATCATGTCTCGACTGGAAGTTAAGTTGGGATCATAGTCACCGGTCATAATTAAAAATGGGAATGAAATTTTTTTGAAGGCTTTATTCAAATCAAATAATGAGGCAGCACCCAAAGACAATCTTGCGCTTTCAGCATCTAAGTGCTCATTCCAGCCTTGTGGCATCTCATATCGCGCGATACCCAATTTTTCTTGCTCTTTGAGAGCTTCTTTCAGACCTGACTTTTGAGCCTCAACATCTGCATGTCCTATGCTGGCATCACTAAATACGGCAGAGATAACTCTATCAGGATACATAGAAGAATAGGCAATGGCCGCTCTAGTTCCCCAAGCCATGCTCCATAGGTGAAATTTTTCGATATCGAGATAATCTAGGATTTTGTTTAAATCCTCTGAATATCTTTTAAAGGTATAGGATGCTTTATCTTGACTGTAATTGACACTACGACCTGCCCCTCTGATATCAAAAGTAATAGAGTAAAAATCTCTTTGCAGTTCTTCTATGACAACGTCCCACATCCTCGAACTGCATCCCGCCCCATGCCAAAGCACTAAGGGCGGATTGCTTTTATTACCTTTTACGTTGAAATATAGCTTGGCCTGATCAAGCTCTAATTCCATAAATCTAACTTAGATTAAGAATACCGCAAAGCTTATTTCCTGATGGGTCTCTAAGGTATGCTAAATATAGTTTCATTCCCATCCCTTCTCTCATTCCTGGAGGATCTTCGCAAGTAGTTCCTCCGCTATTAATACCGGCCTCATGCCATGCATCTCCTTGCTCAGGACTTTCAACCGCAAAACCTATTGTACTTCCATTGCCGTGTGTAGCTTCTTGATCATCAATCGGTTCAGATATTAAAAATACATTCCCATTAAGAAAATACATGTAGCGCTTATGACCAGTTGGATTAACTGATAGCACTCCCGGCTCAGCTCCTAGAACAGCAAAAGTGCTGTCATAGAATTTCTTAGACTCTTCAATATCGTTCGCTCCTACCATTATGTGACTGTACATTTTTCCCCCTTAGTTAGTTGGTACAACTTGTTTTTTATAAAGCCTCGTTTCTGCCAATAGATCACTATTGTATTCATTGAGAGCTATAATTTTTCCATCTCTGAAAGTATAAACCATAGCATAATTATTATTATAAGAGCCGTTAATTCCTTGGGCGGTACCAGAAACCCTCAAGACAACATTATTGCTGTCTCCAATTTCATCGGTAATATCTAAAGCTATACCTTCAGGGATAAGCCTGCCAACCTCAGGAAGAAATTCATCAAAGAAGCTATCAGCATCTTCTTTTGTGCAGAGTGTACATATGCCCATGAACTGAAAGGAGAAGTCATTATGCAAGAGTGATTTGGCTCTTTCAGGATCAGTAAAGGCAGTGTCTAGAAATTCCTTGGCAAGTGATATATTTCTGCTGCGGTTATTATTCAAGATCTCATCCCTGGAATACCCAACTCTTGTTGTCTTAAAATGCTTGAATGGAAATCCAAAAGACCTGACGGTTTCTTCTGCCTCTTTTGATAAATTTCCATAAATTTCTATCTCAAAACTATCAGCAAGTTCATTGCTCTTAGCAACATAATCGGCCGCATAGGATGCTCCAAAATGGACAAGTAAGGCATCACTGTTCTCGTATATTTCACTCCATGTAAATCTTAATGGGTCAGATGGGTCTTGATCAAAATTATGGAAAAGCATTCCAGGCTCTTCTGCTTGTGTAATTTGATCTACTGTATCGGCAATATCTAAATAATCTTCTACCCGCCCTTCTTTTACTTGAATTCTTGCAATTAAAAGGAAGGGATTTTCGCCGCTTGTAGCCTCGCCTTGCATGGATTGCACGAAGGACAGGGGAAAAATCATAGAAAGTATTAACAAAGTCTTTTTCATTACATCTCCTTGTATTAATGATGAATAGATTCAAGCATATTTATTTTTTAAAAAAAACAACATTCTTGCTTTGAATGTCTGCCTTCCAGGATCTCTCTTCGGCTATGCACTGCAGAGTCTTTACGGTATAAAAAACGACATGAGTGGGATCCTTCCTGTAGTACCATTCTTCAAAGTTTATAGTGTCTTCATAAAAATTAGTCATAACCCCGAGAATGCCCTTATCGGCAAGCACTTGATCTAATTTATTAAACTCCTTCTGCGGTTCATAAAAGTGCTCTGCTGCTTCTGTACAAGTAATAAAGTCATATTCTTTGTCCCTGTAAGATTCATCAGGAAAAAAGTAAGGGTCGTATATATCAACCGAAAAACCCTCTTCCCTTAACATAGAAGCCAGGGCGGGACCTGGGCCACAACCGTAATCCAGGCCTCTAGATTTTTTCTTAAGTTTTTTGATAAGGGGATCATATAATTTTGAAAGAAATTTTCTGTATTCAGGATCTTCGACATCGTTATTGTGCAAAGAATACCTTTCTTTTTCTTCCTGAGGACTTAGTCTACTTTTAGGATCTGTAAATAACCCCAGGCAGGCTTTACATCTAAAATATTCTATAGAGCCAATTAGCTGAAAAGAAAAAACATTAGTTCCCGAACAGATTGGGCAAATCACAAATTATTTAATTATTTCACTGAAACGAAAAATCTAGCATTAGAGTGAATATAGGCATCTGGGTTTGGATGCTTAGACCACACTTTCTCCCACTCAGGATCTACATCTAAATTTGCAAAGAAAGCATCTCTCTCAGCTCTATTTTTGTATTTAGCAACCCAGGTAACATTTGGCTGTCCGTTGGGAGATACAATTGGGTTTGTTCCTTCGACTATTGCGTCTTCACCTGTGCTTACCCAAAAATCTATTATTTCGATGCGCTCATTTCCATAGGGCATAAAATGGTTTTCAGCCCAGTAAACATAGGCGTCAAACCATTCTTCTTCGATCGTATAATCTCTTATCTCATAGATGTCTGCCTTCAAGGAGATTGAAAAGGAAAAAATTAAAAAAACTAAATATTTCATATATACCTCAATGGTTAAATCAAAAGTTCATAATGCAATTTCTTATTAAAGAGTCCTTTCATTCTATAATAAAGCAGTAGATTAAATGAGTTAGTAAAAAGAATTTTATGAATGGGCAACTGGTTTTCCTTGAAAAGTTCTCAACTCGGGAGATGTAAATGCAAAGGACTCTTAAATATTTCGGATACCTGATTTTTATTATATTGGTGATGTCTTCACTTTATCTTATGAATCTGTTCTCTAAAAAGCCTTATTCACTTGATCATTTTCTAGCCAAAGAATTGATCGTTGGCGTCTTTGATTCACCTGAATATATGACCTATCTAGGTATATTCGATGACTTCAGCCCCATACTTGGACATAATCAAAAACTATCCATCTCTAGCCTAGAAGATGATGAAAAGAATTATAGAGATAACTTACAGCGCCTGGATACTCTAAAAAGCTATAAAGTTAATAAACTGAGTTCAAATCAGAAAATTACTCACAAAATAGCTGTATTTGATACTGAGTTAGATATTGAAAGATTTGAAAGATTTAGATACCACAGCTATCCCTTTAATCAGATCAGTGGCAATCACTTAAATCTTGTTGAATTCATGACAGATACGCACCCAATCAGAAATGGACGAGAAGCGGAAGACTATATTGCTAGAGTTAAGATGTTTGATGATGCCTTGAAAGCCAACCTTATTTGGCTTGAAGAACAAAAAAAACTGGGAATATTCGCTCCTAGATTTGTTTTTGACCATGTAATAGGACAGCTTAGAGAGCTTATTGGCTACGAAGATTCTGAGAATCCACTAATGCAAATATTTATAAAAAAAATAAGTGAAATTGATATATCAGAAGCTGAAAAAAATATACTTTTACAAGACCTGAGCACAACTATTGAGACGGAAGTTAAGTTAGGTTTTAAATTAATCTTGGAATTCATGTTAAAAAACTACGAGAACGCCAACTTGCATCATGGTGTCTGGTCTCTTCCTGAAGGTGATGATTTCTATAACTTAAGGCTTAAGTCTTACACCACCACCGATTACTCGGCTGAAGAAATTCATAAAATAGGTTTAGAAGAGGTGGCGAGAATTGGCAATAGAATGAAGGAAATATTCGTAGAGCTTGGTTATGAGGTGAATAAACCAATTGGCGAAATGATGAATGATCTAAATGAGGATCCCAAATTTTTATATGAAGATACGCCGGACAGAAAAGAGATTGTCATTCGTGACTACAATCAAATGGTTAAGGAAGCCGAACAAGATGTTAGGCCCTACTTTGAAGAATTCCCGAAAAGCCCTGTTGAAGTAAGGGCGGTGCCAGAATATTCGGAAAAAACTGCTGCAGGGGGATATTATCAATCTCCAAGTTTAGATGGGTCTCGTCCAGGAGTGTTTTATGCAAATCTTTATGACATAAAACAAACTCCTAAATTTGGAATGAGAACACTAACATTTCATGAGGCGGTGCCAGGACATCATTTTCAAATTGCCCTTAATCTTGAAAACGAAGATTTGACCTTATACAGAAGGCTTGGCTACAGGACGTCTGCATTTACTGAGGGTTGGGCTCTATACTCCGAGCAATTGGCTGTAGAGGTAGGTATGACAAAGGACTTGTACGATGAATTGGGGGTTCTTCAAAGTGAAATGTTCAGGGCAAACAGACTAGTCGTTGATACAGGCTTGCATTATAAGAAGTGGACAAGGGAAAAAGCCATGGAATATATGAAGAAAACGACTGGAATGTCTGATACCGAAGTAAGGGTTGAAATAGAAAGATATATAGTCTGGCCGGCTCAAGCTACCAGCTACAAAATGGGTATGCTTAAAATTTTAGAGCTTAGGGATAGGGCGATAAATAAAATGGGTGATAAATTTGACCTAAAAAAATTTCACTCCTTAGTTTTAAATCAAGGGATAGTGCCTTTATTTATATTGGAAGATTTGATTGATGAATGGATAAAAGCAGAAGTTAGCGATTAGTTCATTTCTTAGCCCAGCTCTCCAGCTAGAGACTTATTCTTTTTTTTCATCACTAACGCTATAACCATGCTTTGCATGAGGAACATAAAGCTAAAAAAGAATACATTTAATGGCACCATCAAAATCTCTGGTTCAGGGATGCCTTCACCTACAGGATCTCCGCCATACAAGGGCATCAATAATGCGCCGATAACAAAACCAGAATGAATGCAAAGACTCATCAAACCTCCAAGGATCTCCTTATCTTTCTTCCATAATAAATAGACTCCCAAGGAAAATATTAAAAAGTTAGTGGATAGTCTCCATGCTTCATGAACTCGAGCATGAGAGTCCCAGTCAGGATTTAACAAATGCGAGGTATTGACATCAACCAATATAGGAAGGACGCCCCCTCCTAACAAACATATAGTTGTTAAGTATTTAGTCACCAAGCCGTTTTATCAGACGAGACTACTATCTATTAGTACAGCTATTAACAAAGCTGGTTCAGTGCCGTTATTGACCCATGCATGATTGGTGCCTCTTTGCACCACGATATCATGAGGATTTACCTTAATCTCTTCTTCATCAAGCACCAAAGTCACATCGCCTTTGAGTAAGATAATGTAATCAATGGTATCTGTTTCATGCATAGCGGCATTTCGTGAAGTATCAACTCGATGATGTGCAGCGCCCATCTTCTCAAAAGCTGCTGCTGTAGATGCCTCTATTACTTCAGGTGGAACACCTTCGGGGATTGGGTTAATTTGAAAATATCTAATCTTGGTGCCCCCTTTAGAAGGTGATAATACAACGTCTATATCTGCCCTATCTTCTAGAGACTTAGTGTCAAAGCCCCCTCCATCAGTATTCCATATTTCGTATAATCCCCCAGCATCCTCTCCTAGCGACCTTGATGGCGGACCTTCAATTGAAACAACTGATTTTCCATCTTCATTATGTCCGGTTATGATTCTTCTCATTTCTCCTCCTAGAGACATATTAGCTCTTGATTGAGGTGAATAACAAATTAATTATTGCTGAAGAAATGGAGAGTATGTAGCCCTTAACCTTTAATGGCAGTTATCGCACTCTACTTCTCTACAGAGTCTGTAGTTTTTAAAATGTGAAATAGCTACCAATATCGCGCCTACAGCGGTCAGAGCCTTTTCGCCGGTTTCACCCCAGATTTGGGCTCCAAGAGTAACTGCCAAAATAAGGACGGCAATGCCAACGAGACCTGCATATAAATATGCATAAGATTCATGATTTCTTACTCCAGTTATTAAAGCATAAAGACTCACGGGAATTGCAATAAACAAAATAGCGTAGTGTATTAACTCGTTATTGTATGAAAGTGATACATAGCCAGATAGAAAAACTAAAAAAGACGGCACAAGGAGGCAATGCGCTAAACATAGCGCCGATAAGCTAATCGCTGTTTTGTCAGAATATTCTTGTGATAGTCTCATAATTTCTTCTTGGGGCGAAGAACTTTAAATTATAAGCGTAAATAATACAAACTATTGTTATATCTTCTCTCCTGAAGAAAGGCGTGTCTTTTCTATACTAGGGATAAATGACTTTAATCTTTTCAGCCTCTCTTAAACCTGTGAAAAGAGCGGCATGAGCAAAGCCATATTCGTCAAGACTTGTAGCCTCTCCGGCAAAAAAAACTTTGTTAACAAGTGGGCGTCCTAACTCTGTTCGTAATTTCTCATCGTCTTGATTATGCCCAGCACTTGAATAAGATCCAAGGATATAAGGCTCTTTGCCCCATCTTGTTATTAGATAGTTTTCAGGATTGGGTATTTCTTGACCATATGCTGAACGCAGAGAATTCATTGCCTTCTCAATAATAAATTCATCAGGTTGATCTTCCATTGCCCTTGAAAAATCTCCTGAATAAAACGAATAAAGAATAGGTTTTCCAGATATAACCTCATTGCTAAGCCAGGTGGTAAAAGCATGACGATCTTCTCTCTCAATAAAAATGTTCTTAGATTCACCCCAAAAATTATAAGGAAATTGAAATACAACTTTATTAACATTTCCCCAATTTATGCCATTAATTGCTTCTTGCTTAGCCGATGTGAGTTCCGGAAGAAATTTAATCATTCCTTGTTGCAATACTCCCAAGGGAACCGTGACAATAACAGCATCGGCGGAATATTTGATATCTTTTACATACACGTCAACCCTATCGGAAGAGTAGTCTATCTTTGTAACTGGATTGTTAAGCCTTATGTCTAAACCTTGGGATAGGTGGTTTGTAAATTGATCAAAGCCTCCGAAAACTTCTTCGTCCTCTCCAGCGATTTCCATATACTCAGCTTCAGCTATTAGAGCACCTATAGGTAGCTTTTCAATATCCTCTGCAGCACTAAGCTCTATGTTCTGAAGATAAGCTTGAAGGACAACATTTGGGGCGAAGGATAATAGGCCCATATTTCTCAAGGAATCTATAATGTCCTTAAGCGTGCTAGAGGGCAGAAAAAAGGAAGCTGCATAAGCGGCTAAGCCTATTCTTGTATCAATTTTATTGAACTCTGCTTCAGTCAAGCTTACAGAATCGCCATCTTTGTTAAAGAGTTGAAAGCCCATGGGGCTCAATGGTGTAATATTTGTTTTTATATTTAACTGATCTTTCAGTCCCATTAAGCGATTACTGTCTAATTTATTGCTGTGAATCCAATTTGCACCTCTCTCTACAGGAAATCCTAGAGACCTATCGGTGTAAATTCTTCCTCCGATTCGTTCACTTGCCTCGAGGACAGTTACACTATAGCCTGAGTCATGAAGTTCTTTTGCGGCTCCCAGCCCGGCTATTCCAGCACCTACAATAATTACTTGATTGTGCTGCGATTCTGTATAAGTCACACTTGAAAATATAGATAAAATTAATAATAAAAATAAATTAAACAGTTTCATAACCAAACCTCCCCATTAGCAATATAATACGAGCAATTATTCGCAATAGAAACTCGCATTATGAAAGCAGCTCTTTTAAGAAAAAAACCCAAGCAAACAAGGTCAAGACTAATGGTTGATAATATAATTGAAGCATCTATTCGCGTTTTGAAAAAACATCCCTATGAGAAATTTACCACCAACCGGGTATCGGCGGAGGCAGGAGTAAGCGTCGGATCGCTATATCAGTACTTTCCTAATAAGCAATCAATACTACTGGAATTAGAAATAAGAGCAGTTAACGAAATGATAGAAAATGTAGAAAAACTTCTTTTTGATGATAAATTTAAACCAGAACAACGCCTTTATAAGGCTATCGAATATTTCTTTCTTACAGAATCTTCACTCTACGAAATTCCTTTTAGTTCAGATTTAAAGTATTCCGCTCAGCTAAATAGAATAAGTATAAGCATTGACTCTTATTTAAGGTTAAATGGATATATTGATGAACAGGCAGACACTTTCTTGTCGCAATACCTTGTTGCCTTAGTGGGCGGGATAGCAGAGCAACTAGGCAGAAGAGGTGTTACTGGAAATTTTAAACCCTGGATTGAAATGACCTTTGGTCTTGTAATGCATTGCATCCAGGCTCATAAATAATCATTATTATAATTAATCTATATTGGATAAAAGGAAATCAACTGAATCTTTCATAGATTCTCTTCTGGCCTGCCAGTTCCTTCCTAGATGTGCACCAATTTTAGCCCGATCTTTGAATATCTGAGTTCTCTCGTGTGGTTCATTCATTAGCGTTCTTTTGCCCTCTATGTCTTCATGATAATGAGAACCATCTCTTCCGACAAAAGTGTGTCTTCGTCCAACCGCAATAGCATTAGGCACATAAACGACAGGATCTATTGAATCAAAAGAGTGATGGCTGTCTTCATAAGTAATTACTTTGCTGTTACCACCATTTTCATTGATTGCGGGTGAAAGTTTCTCTATGAGAATAGCTGGCGTATAGTCGTCGTCAGCTCCAATAAGAGTCATGATAGGTGCTTTGCTCCAGCGCATCTCTTCAGGCCACATAAATGCACCTGGATAGAAAGCCAAGTGTCCAGCAAACCTTTCTCCATCGGGAGCCAATTTCTCTGCAAGAGGCTCCCATGCTGAATAAATTGCAGTACTGCCTCCAAGGCTCCATCCTGCAATAAAAATTTTTGAGCCATCTATGTCTGGATGTTTGGACAAAATCTTCAAGGCATTGAAGCAGTCGGACATAACTGTTGCTAACGTCACCTGTATTTGATCTTCAACGATTGATGTAACTTGTCTGGCATCGAAACTATTTACTCTAAATATAGCAAAGCCATTATTTAGAAAATTAACCGAGTGCTCATGGTGATGTCCTCTCCACCCCATGCTTCCATGCATGCAGATAACCAGAGGGTATTTATCTTTCTTTTCGTCTGGAAAAATTAGAGAGCCAAACATATCCTGTTCATCGCATTTTGTAGAATTCAAAATATGAAAAAACTCAAAAGGATTAGAAGACTTATAAGAAACTAGGCCTTCATCACCAGATTGAAATTTATGATGATTCATGTGGTTTTAGGCTTAATTTAATTGTTTTTTAAAACGCTCACCTCGCTCTTTAGCGAGCTTAAAAGCGGCTTGAGTTTCGGCCTCTACCTCATCTCTTTGCTTTTGACGTAACTCTTCGTATTCTTCAACCCACCAGCGTCGTGTAACCTGAGGAAAAGTTCCCATTCGATTAACGCTTGCATTGGCCCCTCTGTCGCGTCCAGACTCGTAGCCAGCAGCACCTACCAAGTCAGCTTCAGATTTACCAAAAGGAACTAAATCTCCTTCCATTTTAGGCAATAGGAAGTAAGGCATAGAGACTCTAGTTTCGCCTTCGGGTATCAGAGTGGTGTTCACTCGATGAAGTGTAGCCGAATATCTGCCCTCACTTAAGTGCATTAATGTCCCTCCGGTGTTCACAATGACCGAACCTGGAATTACGGGTACGTGGTAATTCCCCGGCGCTGTTCGACAAGTTACGGGTGCATCAATCCATTGCCCCTCTGCTGCAACTACTTGTAATCCCGGTCGATCGTTAATCAATAATGCAATAAATGGAGGTCCATCGATATGTGCGCCCACTTTTTCGCTAGCAAATTTTTTATATTCTTTTCTAACATTCTCGCGGTTTTCTTCCGCAAAGGCCTGTAAACCATAATTATGATTTAAACTTGCCGCCAAGTCGGGGTTTTCAAAATCAAAGTACTCTCGAAATGCCATTACATCTTCACCTAGAGACTCAACAATGGCTTCGCCCAATTCATGAGTAAGACGATGATAGCGGTCATTCAAGTCGTTTATTAAAGGACGAAAACCAGGTAGTGAATTGCCATCTGGCCATGTGTTGGGTCCTCGAAAAAGTCGGTGATGAATTGGTTTAGTTTTATCGTCATAATCGCACAAAGGCTCTTGTTCGAAGCCATACTGAAAAGCTTCAATCACTTGACCAAATCCTCGGTCGGCTGGAGTTGGCAGGCTGTACCCACGAAAATAAGGTGTATTTGATATATGTGCGGTTTTTTTTAAATCTATAGGAGCATCAAAAAATCCACGTACTTCACGAAATGCATGTTGCTGAAATTCATCAGACAGTCCTGGTGCATTAGTCAAAACCATAAATCCGAATTCTGACAATGCGTAAGAGAGATCATCAAAAAACTTATCAGGATTTAATTTTCTATCCAACCAATCTACTTCGGGCAATTCAAGGTTACTTGCCCTATTTTCTGATACTGTCGTCATGAATTAATTCCCCATTTCAAACCATCCACTTTAACGTTTTTGTGCGCAAGAGTGAATTTCATTCTGTATTTTGTATATGTAAGGTTCCTGGAAGTATTGCAAATTGCAATTTGCCTTTTAGTA
>CALIUO010000024.1 GCA_938048695.1 uncultured SAR86 cluster bacterium | reverse complement strand
TTGCTTTTTTGTTGCTCATCTCCTCCAAGGTTAATTGCAATTGGGGCCATAACATAAGATCCTGCATAAGGAACGGGCGCTGTTCCAGAACCCAGAGCAGAGGCAACAACAGTTGCAAACAACATATTTAGTTCAAGACCACCATACTCCTCAGGGACAACAAGACCACTGAGGCCTAAATCAATTATACCTTGATGCACTTGTTGAGCCTTTTCAGATTCTCCATTTGCAACCGCTTTAATCACATCCAATGAAGCATTATCTTCTAGAAATCTATGTATATTTTCTTCTAAACTTTTTTGTTCTTCTGATAATCCAAAATACATCTTTACGCTCCTTGAATTTTTGGTTCTTTCGGCATACCTAAGGCACGTTCGCTAATTATGTTTTTTTGTATTTGATTAGTGCCACCTCCAATAATTAGCCCCAGGTAGTACATATAAGTCATTTGCCAGGCTCCATTGTCTCTAAGGTGAGGACTATCTTCGTATAAAGTACCTAACTCACCCATTGCGTCAATAGCCAAACCTTCCAGTTCATGCCTCAACTCCGTTCCCTGAAGTTTTACAATGACTTTAGCTAAATTAGCATCTTGCTCTTTATTTATTTGGGAGGATAGGATCCTAAGAGCATTAGACTGCTGAGCCATTAATCTACCTTGTATAGAAAGAAGTCTGTCTCTAAATATAGGTTTATCTATCACTCGTTGACCATCTATAGTTTCATTTTTCATTAAATCAATTAAAGAATTTAATCTATTTTGGGTAACGTTAGGATCTGCTAATGATCCTCTCTCATGACCAAGTGTTGCATTTGCAACTTTCCAACCTTCGCCCCTTGCACCAACAATATTTTTAGCTGGTATTCTCACATCAGTCAGGAACAATTCATTGAAATCAGAATCTCCAGTCATTTGTTTAATTGGCCGTCTGTCTATCCCTTCTGCATCCATAGGCATCAGAAGGTAACTTATCCCTTGATGTTTTGGTGCATCGGGTTCTGTTCTTACTAAAATAAAACACATTTGAGATAAGTGGGCAGTGCTAGTCCAAATTTTTTGGCCGTTAATAACCCATTCATCTCCATCAAGTTCAGCTTTTGTTTGTAAGCTCGCTAAATCACTTCCTGAATTAGGTTCAGAATAACCTTGGCACCAAAGAATCTCTCCCCTTAAAGTAGGTTTTATATATTCCTGTTTCTGCTCTTCAGTTCCCAGAGACAATAGGGTGGGCACAAGCATTTGTATGCCTTGTCCTCCAGCAGGTTTAGGGATAGGAGATTTAGCAAACTCTTCAGCAATGATTCTAAGTTTGATGATATCCATATCACCACCATATCCACCGTACTCTTTGGGTATAGATCTAGCAAAGTAACCGTTATCAATTAACTTCTGTTGCCACTCAACTCTACTTTCGCTTCTTGGTGGGCCGGTAAGCTTCGTTTTCTCATTTTCTTTTATGAAGCTTACAACTTCAGCTCTAAAATCATCGTATTGAGGTCCGTATTCGAGATCCATGAATGTCTCCTAATTAAATCTTATTAATCTATATAGAATAAAGTTAGTCAGACTTATTCACAAGAATATTTAGATTCTTCTATCAATAGATAAAAGGCAAGATCGCTTTTCTATTGGTTGGATAATTTTTAATATTCAATTTAGACCATTCGTGATTAGATTTTGCTCTTGGAACCAAATTGGCAAATGTCCAAACAAAAAATGTTAGCGCTGCTGGGCTCATGGTTAATACAAACCAACCAAACCACTCTATTAATTCACCTAGATAATTAGGACAAGTTATATATCGGTATAAAAAGCCATTTGCGACATGATAGCCTTCTCCATGACTGGTTCTTAAATTCATTAAAATATTATCTGACTTTATATTTATTAACATGCCTATAAAGAAGAGAGATAAACCAATTAAGAAAAAAGGTGAAAATAACCATTCATCGACATATTCACCAAGAATAAATATCCATAAGCATTGAATTGTTATGTTTACTATATTAAACAAAAGAGCCATCACTATGACTGTTAAGGTCATTCGTTTATTCTCTAGCTTTGCTCGAAAAGGCCACATGAAAGTTCTATGGATGTAGTGCAGCAGCCAGATAGAACTTAAGCATATCTCGACATAACCAATAGATTTTTGAAACATAAGAAGAAAAATAAAAATACCAATGACCGTTGGAGATTCCATTAATATCCAACCAATACGTGAGGGGAGAGTTACTGAAGTTACTGAATCAAGATATCTGCCATAGGGAGCAACTTTAAAAAAAAGTCCAATAAAGGTCGCTATGGCTATAAGAGCCCATAATGCAAGAAATGAATAATAGTAATGTTCTAAGCTCATACGCAGAGCTTAACAGCATAAGGATCGATCAGGTACGGAATTAAAATGATACCCCTAGCGTTAGTGCTAAGGAAATCACTGTTAATGAAACTGATAATACTATGTATAAGGATGTTACCAATCTATCTATCCAAAGATGATTAAATGGCTCTGTAAATTCTATAGCATCAATTGTTCTTATCGCCATTGGTTGGCCAGAAGGTCTATTTTGTCTGTAAATATCTTTCATACTGTATAAATATACAGTATTTTATTTTTTTTGCAATAGTATCAATAAAAATCAATAAACATGTGCTTTTCAAGCATTCATTAAATTGTTAAATTGTACTAAAACACTACTTGGGGAAATTTTATGGGCCTTGCAATTCGAACCTTCTTAATTGCCGTCTTGTTCGCATTACTGATTTTTATTTTAGGTGCAAATGATATCTTCTCCATCAAAGATGACTTTAGTGATTTCGCTTTAGAGGATAGTCAGAAAGATGTTGTTGTCCCGAGCAATAATAATAGAGACGCTTTTTTTGGTGATTTACATGTACATACTCGTTATTCTTTTGATGCCTTTATATTTGGTACAACTGCCTCTCCGGATGACGCTTACAGATATGCAAAAGGAGGAGCAATTAAACACCCTCTTGGATTTGATATGCAGCTGGATGATCCTCTAGATTTTTATGCAGTCACTGATCATGCGGCTTGGCTAGGTATGATACGTGCTTACGCTGATCCTGATTCTAAACCTGGACAATTAGATTTTGCTTCAGACTTACACGGTTTAAATAATCCAGAAAATCTTAATACCAATACTTTTGCACGTAGGGCAGGTCTATTTGCTAACCTCATCACTGGAGAGTTAATCGAACCTTCTAAGAATCCATTAAAAATTTTAGGTGCCTATCTTCAGGAAGATACTATCTATGGAACCATGGCTTACGATCGAAATACACATCAGTCTGCATGGAGAGATGTAGCTGAGGCTGCTGAAAGACATAATCAACCTGGAGAATTTACAACTTTCATAGCTTATGAATTTACTTCTAGTGGACCAGGCCAGAGTAATTTGCATAGAAATGTAATTTTTAAAGGTAGTAAGGCCCCAATACAACCATTTTCAATTATAGATTCAAGAAATCCTGAAGAGCTCTGGGATTGGATGGATAATTTAAGAGATCTTGGGGTAGAAAGTTTAGCTATTCCACATAACTCTAACGGTTCAAATGGTCAGATGTTTAAGTTAGTAGATTGGGCCGGAAATCCAATGGATGATGATTATGCTTCTCAGAGAATGAGAAATGAACCTTTGGTAGAAATAACACAAGTGAAAGGTACTTCAGATACTCATCCACTTCTTTCCCCTGAAGATAAATGGGCAGATTTTGGAATAATGAATAATAGGGTTGCTTCACCCTTTTATTCTCATCCGAAAGGAAGTTACGTTAGAGATGCTTATCTAAGAGGTTTATCTTTAGAAGCTGAATATAAAATAAATCCTTATAAATTTGGATTAGTAGGAGCGAGTGACACTCATACAGGGGCTATTTCAGATAAAGAATCTGATTTCCATTCTAAAGTAGGTATTTTAGATGGTACCCCTGAACTTCGCGGTGCAGCACCTATTTCTCAAGACCTAAGAGATCGGCTTGAGGAGGCTGGTGGCAGTATATTAGTTAACGGAATTCTCGATATTGATGGTAAAGACTATATTGACACCGGGTATACTGAATGGGGCGCATCTGGTCTCGCTGCTGTTTGGGCAGAAAATAATACAAGAGAATCAATATACGAGGCTTTTCGAAGAAAAGAGACTTTTGCCACAACAGGAAGTCGCATCAAGGTAAGGTTTTTTGGTGGCTATAACCTCAAAAATATCCTTCAAGAAAAAGATCCTATCAAATACGCTTATGCTCAAGCAGCAACTATGGGATCCGACATAATTCAAAATAATGACACAGCCCCTGAGTTTATGGTTTGGGCACTGAGGGATTTAAAAAGAGCACCGTTAGACAGAGTGCAGATTATTAAAGGATGGACAGAATTAAGCGGAAAACCCCATGAAAAAATTTATGATGTTGCTTGCTCTGATGGTAGAAAAGCCAACCCTAATACAGGATTGTGTAAGGAAAGCAGAGCCAAAGTAAACCTCAATAATTGTAAGATCTCTAAAAATGTAGGTGCAAATGAGCTAAAGACAGTTTGGCAAGATCCAGACTTTAATCCAGATCTTAAGGCCTTCTATTATGTGAGGGTTTTAGAGAATCCTACTTGTCGCTGGTCAACATGGGATGCTTTAAAATCTGGAGAAAAACCGAGAGAAGATCTTCCGTCAACCATTCAAGAAAGAGCTTGGAGTTCACCGATTTGGTATATTCCTGATAATGAGGGAATTACAACAGGCAATATTCTTCCTGATGATATTTAAATAAAGATTTCATGTCATAGATTTGACAAAACATGACCTTTCCAAGATTCTGAATAATTGTTAAATTGTCTCCATCAAAAAGGGGATAAATATGAAAAATTCTTTGAAGGTCTTAACAGGTCTCTTCATTATAGTGAGTTTATGGAGCTGTACCTCACCTAATGATATTGTTGATTATAGTGATGATCTGGCTGTAATTGATCCTGAACCAGGTAGCACTCCAGGATATAACGAAGATAAAAATGTTTACTTCGGTGACCTCCATGTTCATACCAAACATTCCTTTGATGCATATATCTTTGGCACTACTGCAACACCTGATGATGCTTACGAGTATGCTAAAGGTAATGCTATTCAACATCCTCTTGGATATGACATGCAGCTCAGAGAGCCTTTAGATTTTTATGCTGTTACCGACCATGGCTTCTTATTGGGAAGCGTTGAGGGTTGGGCTGATCCTAATAATGGCAGGGCTGGAACTGAACCTTTTCATAATTTAAACGCTCCGGAAAATCTTAATCAAGAATCAATAGCTGCAAGATCTCAACTTTTCCAAAGTTATGTTAGGAATATAGCTCAATTTAGTAACATCTGGACTAGAACTGTCGCTTACATAACTGGAGATACAGCTAGAGGTTCAACGATTTATGATGTGGATATTCATAGAACGGCCTGGAAAGATGTTATACAAAGCGCTCAACGACATAATGACCCAGGAAATTTCACTACTTTTGTGGCATATGAATTTACTGCTTCAACTACGAGGTCAGGAAATACTCAAGGTGCTTCAGCTTTGGGATGTTTGTTAACTGGAAATGGATGTAACTTTGAAGGGGCTCCTCCTTTTGAAAATGCTAATCTTCATAGAAACGTAATATATAAAGGAAATAAGTTCACTGTTGAACCTTTTACAAGACTTAAGTCTGTAAATCCAGAGAATCTTTGGTCATGGATGGATGATTTAAGAAGTAGAGGTGTTGATACTATTGCGATACCACATAACTCTAATGGATCAAACGGGCAAATGTTTGAAATGGAAAATTGGGAAGGTTTACCAATCAGTACTCAATATGCTGAATTCAGAATGCGGAATGAACCTCTTGTAGAAATGACTCAAGTCAAAGGCACTTCGGAAACTCATCCAATTTTATCGCCAAATGATGAATGGGCAGATTTCGAAATTATGTGGCAAAGAGTTGGAAATTCTTCATATAGTAGACCTTTTGGCAGTTATGTAAGACAAGCTTATCTCGATGGCTTGGGTATGGAAGAGGAAGGAAGAGGTAATCCTTATAAATTTGGAATGGTTGGGGCTAGTGATACTCACACTGGAGCAATTTCAGATGATGAATCTGATTTTCATTCAAAGATAGGTATATTTGATGGTACTGCTGTTGGTAGAGGATCCGTTCCTATATCTGATGCGGATGTTGAATTACTGACTGGTGGACAGGACATAAGGCAATTGGCTTTCAAGAAAATAGGGGATAGGAATTTCAATAACACAATCTTTAATACTTGGGGGGCTTCTGGATTAGCAGCTGTTTGGGCGGAAGAAAATACTAGAGATTCAATATTCGATGCCTTTAGAAGAAAAGAAACTTATGCAACTTCTGGAAGTAGAATCAAACTAAGATTTTTTGGAGGATATGACTTAGATAAATCCATACTCGACCAAGATAATCTTATCAAAGAAGCCTATAAAAGAGGTGTCCCTATGGGTCAGGATTTGGCAGCTTCTGAGGGTAAATCTCCTTCTTTTTTAATTTGGGCAATGCGAGATAAAAATGCCGCTCCTTTGCAAAGAGTTCAAATCATAAAAGGTTGGGTTGAAAAGACTACTGGACGTCCATTCGAAGAAGTCATTGATGTAGCATGTTCAGATGGTTTAACGCCTGATCCAGTTACTAACCGTTGTCCTGATAACGACGCTCTTGTCGATGTCTCAGATTGTTCAATTAGCTCAGATAGAGGAGCTAACGAAATTAAAACAATTTGGACTGATGATTCTTTTGACTCATCAGTTAAGTCTTTCTATTATGTAAGAGTATTAGAAAACCCTAGTTGCAGATGGTCAACTTGGGATGCAGTTAAAAATGGAACAAAACCTAGAGAAGATCTACAACCTACAATACAAGAGAGGGCTTGGTCCTCACCAATCTGGTATTCATATTAATTAGTTATTGAAGGAGAAATAACATGTTACAAAACGACCCTGAACTTTTTGAACTTTCCATGTCTGAGAAAACTCAGCCATTAATGGATTTAGTAAAAAAACATTGTGAAGAAAATGTAAAACCAATCCAGCAAGAATATTCTGCTTTGCAGAACGAAAAAGAAGATAGATGGTCTTGGCATCCGAGGCAGATCGAACTCATGGAAGGTGCAAAAGAAAAAGCTAGAGAGCTTGGACTTTGGAATTTTTTCTTACCTGACCCAGATGGAAATATTGGTGATGGACTAACTAATCTTGACTATACATATGTCGCAAGTGAGATTGGAAAATATCCACTTGCATCTGAAAGCATGAACTGTTCCGCACCAGATACTGGCAACATGGAAGTTTTAGAGAGAGTTGGCACTGAAGAACAGAAGAAGCAATGGCTAGAACCTCTTCTAAACGGAGAAATAAGATCTGCTTATGCTATGACAGAACCAAATCTAGCATCTTCTGATGCAAAAAATATAAGTACAAGCGCTGTTCTAGATGGAGATGAATGGGTTATAAATGGTGAGAAGTTTTATATCTCAGGTGCTGGAGATCCACGTTGCAAGATAATGATAGTAATGGTTAAGACAAGTCCAGATGCGCATCCTTCAAAACAACAATCACAGATTCTTGTACCAAAAGATACTCCTGGTGTAGAAATATTAGAAGGTATGCAGGTATTTGGTCACGATCATGCTCCGCATGGTCACATGCATATCAAGTTTAATAATGTAAGAGTGCCAAAAGAAAATATACTCCTTGGTGAAGGAAGAGGTTTTGAGATATCACAAGTAAGACTAGGCCCTGGTCGTATTCATCATTGCATGAGAACGATTGGTAAAGCAGAGACAGCTCTTGAATTAATGGTAAAGAGAGCCGGAACAAGAGAGGCGTTTGGTAAACCTATTGCAAAACTAGGTGGTAACTTAGAGATAATTTCTAGAGCAAGAATAGAGATTAATGCCATGAGACTTGCAGTGCTTCAGGCTGCCAAGGCAATGGATGTTCTTGGAAATAAAGAAGCCAGAGTCTACATAAGCGCTATTAAGGCAATGGTTCCAGAGAAAGCTTGCAAGATAATTGATCAAGCAATTCAAATGCATGGTGCTGCTGGAATTTCACAATGGACTCCTTTAGCCGGTCTCTATACGGATATTAGGCACTTACGATTTGCCGATGGTCCTGATGAAGTTCACCACATGGTTGTTGGTAGAGCTGAGATGCAGAAATATGATCTATGGTAGAAACTAGTTTCTAAACTTTAAATAAGTTTATGAAAAAGGTTCTTATAGCTAATAGGGGTGAGATAGCAATTCGTATTGCTAGAACTTGCAGTGACTTAGGCCTTAAAACTGTAGGAATCTATTCTGAAGATGATTCCAATTCTCTCCACCTGTCCAAGGTAGATGAGGCTTTTAAGATAGAAGGTAATGGAGCACAGGCTTACCTCAATATCAAAGAGATAATAGCAGTTGCCAAAAAATCTAAAGTCGATGCTATCCATCCTGGATATGGCTTTTTAAGCGAAAATTCCTCCTTTGCTTCAGCCGCTAAACGAGCAAAAATTAAATTCGTAGGACCCAGCGAAAGAACCTTAAAGATATTTGGAGATAAAACCTCTGCAAAAGAACTTGCCCTGAGTTTAGGAATACCGGTTATTGCTGGAACTAAGCAAAAGACCACTTTAAAGCAAGCTCAAGATTTTCTAAAATCTTTAAAAAAGAATTCATCAGTTGTTATTAAGGCCATCTCAGGTGGTGGTGGAAGGGGTATGCGAGTTGTTTCGAAACCTGATGACTTAAAAGAATCTTTCGACAGAGCTTCTTCAGAAGCTAAAGCATCATTCGACTCTCCTGATTTATATTTAGAAGAATATCTCAGAGATTATAGGCACATCGAGTTTCAAATCCTTGGTGATGGTACTGGTGCTGTAAGTCACTTACATGAAAGAGAGTGCTCTATTCAAAGGCGTTATCAAAAGCTGATAGAAATCGCTCCTAGCCCAAGCCTAAACGTCGAGTTAAAGTCCAGAATGATTGAAGCTTCTCTGGCATTAACTAAAAAACTTAAGTACGAGGGCTTAGCCACTATAGAATTTTTAGTAAACATAGAAAAGAATGATTTCAGGTTTATAGAATGTAATCCCAGGCTGCAAGTAGAGCACACAGTGACTGAATCAGTTTTATCTTTGGATTTGGTAAGAGCTCAACTACAAATTGCTTCAGGTAAAACTTTAAAACAAATTAAGCTTGAGCAAGAAAATGTTCCTGTACCTCAAGGCTATGCAATTCAATCCAGAGTTAATATGGAAACAATTGACTCTCAAGGTAATGCAAATCCTGGAGGGGGAACTTTTGAAAATTTTGATTTGCCTTCTGGTCCAGGAGTAAGGGCTGATAGTTACGGCTACGCAGGATATCAAACCAATCCTTTGTTTGATTCTCTGATAGCTAAAATAATTACTTATGCTCCTGCGGATAACTTCAAACAAGCAATTAATAGAAACTACAGATCTCTCTGCGAATTTAAAATTTCAGGAGTTTCAACTAATTTAAACCTTTTAAAGAATATCCTGGTAAATAAAGATTTTAAAAACAACAAAGTTCATACCAATTTTTTTGAAGACAACCTAGATACACTTACTTCTTTGAAGGATCATTCTGATCTTTCTGACATAAATAGAAGCATATCCAAAGATATCCCAAAAAGAGGAAAAATAGAGGATCTCGATCCGTTGGCAGTTCTTGATCATGGAAAATCTGGTGGAGTTTTTGTTGATCAATCAGAGAATATCTTGGAATTGCAACAGTTGGATATAAAAGAAGGTTACGAAAGTGTGAATGCCCCAATGCAGGGAATGATTGTTAAATTTAATGTGAAGGAGGGAGATAGTGTTTGGGAAGGAAAAACACTAGGGATCATGGAAGCCATGAAGATGGAGCATGAAATTACATCTCAAGTTAGCGGAGTGGTAGAAGAAATATCTGTCTCAAATTTAGATACAGTTTTTGAAGGACATTCCTTAATGCTTATTCGTTTAGCTGATGTTAAAAAACAAAACTTGAGTGATGAAGAAGAAATTGATTTAGATTGGATTAGACCAGATCTCAGAGAAGCTCTTGATAGGAAAGAAGCAAGTCATGATATTAATCGTCCTGAGGCCGTGAAGAAAAGATATGGAACTGGTCATAGAACTGCAAGAGAAAATATTGCACATCTTTGTGATGAAGGAAGTTTTCTGGAATACGGATCAGTTGTAATGGCTGCACAAAGAAGAAGGAGAAGTGAAGAAGATTTAATTAAAAACACTACCGGCGATGGTATGGTTTGTGGTCTTGGGCATGTTAATGGTCATTTATTTCCTGAGAGCGCTTCTAGAGTTATGGCAATGTCTTATGATTATATGGTTCTTGCAGGCACTCAAGGCAAAATGAACCATGCCAAAAAAGACAGAATGTTTGAAATAGCAGAGCAGAATGAACTACCTACTATTTTATTTGCTGAAGGTGGAGGAGGTAGACCTGGAGATACAGATACTTCAGGAGTGGCCGGCCTGGATTGTCTGGCTTTTACTTATTTTGCTCAATTGTCAGGTTTAGTTCCAGTAATTGGTATAACCACTGGAAGATGTTTTGCTGGTAATGCAGTCCTATTGGGATGTTGTGATGTCATCATTGCAACGGAAGATTCAAATATAGGCGTAGGTGGCCCCGCCATGATTGAAGGCGGAGGTTTGGGAGTTTTTACCCCTGATGAAGTAGGACCTATGGATGTTCAGGTTCCCAATGGAGTCGTGGATATAGCTGTAAAAGACGAAGAAGAGGCCGTTGAGGTTGCAAAAAAATACCTTTCTTATTTTCAAGGGTCAATAAAAAACTGGACAGCACCTGATGCTAGAAAACTAAGATTTGCAGTCCCTGAGAATAGGCTGAGATATTACGATATGCGAGATATTATTGATGGGATTGCTGATATAGATTCTGTTTTAGAGATTAGAAAAGACTGGGCCCCTGGAATAATTACTTCGTTGATAAGAATAGAAGGCAAACCTGTTGGAGTTGTTGCAAACAATCCTGGTCATCTATCTGGAGCTATAGACTCACCTGGCGCTGATAAAGGATCAAGATTCATACAACTGTGCGATGCCTTCGATATTCCCATTTTATCTTTGATAGATTGCCCAGGCATTATGGTAGGACCCGAAAGTGAAAAAACAGCTCTCATAAGGCATGCAGCTAGAATGTTTGTTGTGGGTGCAAATATTGAAACACCTCTTATGTCAGTAGTAATTCGAAAAGCATACGGCTTAGGAGCTCAAGCCATGGCCGGCGGCAGTTTTAAAATACCATTATTTACTGTTACTTGGCCTACAGGTGAATTTGGAGGTATGGGTCTAGAAGGTGCGGTCAAGCTAGGGTACAGGAAAGAACTTGAAGCAATAAAAGATCCTAAGAAACGAATTGAAGCTTATGAAAAAATGGTAGCAGATAGTTATCATCGAGGTAGGGCTGTAAATATGGCTTCTCACTTTGAACTAGATGATGTCATAGACCCTGCTGAAACAAGAAATTGGGTTTCAAGTGCGCTCAAGTCTCTTCCTCCAAAATCTAAGTCTGGTAAGAAAAGGCCCAATATAGATACTTGGTAAAAATACTTCACATATACCTATAAATAATTAATTTTATTATATTTTTAACCTAAAAAATGAAACAAAGACTATTTATTTTTCTGATACTTGGCATCATTATTCTTTCAGCTGACTTAATGTTTAATGATGAAAGTGAAGACAAAATCACTATATTTGAGTCCGAAATCAATTCTTTGATTGGCACTTGGGTTGATCAGGTTGGTAGAGAACCTACAATACAAGAAATAGACGGTATTATTAAACAACTACTCGATGAGGAGATACTCTATAGAGAAGCTTTAAAACTTGGTCTTGATAAAAACGACATAATCATTAAAAGGCGACTTGCCCAAAAAATAGGTTTTCTAAGACAAGAGGCAGATTCATCGCTACCATCAGAGGATGAGGTAAAAGATTTTTATAATCAAAATATAGATAAATACTTTGTAGGTAAAAGGATTACTTTTTCTCATATTTATTTTAGTGAGAATGGATCAAATAAGTCTGATGCTGATGACGCTTTGAGCCTAATAAGATCTGGTTCTAACGCAACTGATTTTGGAGAACCATTTTTACTGGGTAAAAATTTTTCTGCCAAATCAATTCCTGAAATTGAAAGGTCTTTTGGTAACGAGTTTTCCGAAGAGATACAAAATATAAGCCCTCAAACATGGTCCGGCCCTTTGAATTCAGAATATGGATCTCATATTGTTTTCGTTAACTCAATCTCTGAATCTTATACTCCTGACTTAGAGGAAATTAAGAATGCTGTAATAGGTGATGTAATTCTTGAGAAGCAAAACAATGCTGTGAATGAATATTTAAAAGAATTAAGAAGTAAATACCAAATAGAAATCTTAGCTGATTTAAATGCAACATCTGACTAAATTCATTCTTATATTTCTAGGCCTTCTATTGAGTGTATTAGTGCAGGCTCATGAAATGAATCCTGCCAGGTTGTCTCTGGAGGAGGGCGAGAATGGATCCTATTCAGGTACATGGATGTTTCCTGTAAATGCGGTAGGACTTCCAGCTGAAGTAAGTTTTACAGACTGTCAGGAAGAACAAAGAAATTTTCCAGAAGTTAAGGGCAAGTACTTAGTATCTAGTATTCAAATAAAATGTGATGAGACTTTAAAAGGTAAAGAAATTGCTTTTAAAGGTCTTACAAGACTTACGGATGCCTTAGTTAGTATAAAGTTTCAAGATCAAACTACTTTCGAAGGTTTGGCATCTATCAATTCTCCCAAGTTTGATATTCCTGAAGAAGTCAGCCTATATCCAACTAACTATTTTTGGTTAGGCATAGAACATCTGCTGAGCGGAATAGATCATATGCTATTTGTTTTTGGTCTCTTATTTCTTGTTTCAGGGACTGTAAACCTTGTAAAGACAATCACTGCATTTACTATTGCGCACAGCATTACTTTAGCGCTTTCTGTGCTTGATCTAGTTAGTGTTCCTCAAGCCTCTACTGAAGCATTCATAGCTTTAACTATAATTTATCTTGCACTTGAAGTAGGCGACAAGCATAAGTATGAGTCCACCCCATGGCTAATCGCTTTTGGCTTTGGACTCTTGCACGGTTTAGGTTTTGCCGGTGCTTTGTCTGAGATTGGTATAAACAATGACAATCTTCTTCTTTCTCTTTTATTCTTTAACATCGGAATAGAGGCAGGACAATTATTAGTCTTGCCATTCTTTGGCTTAGCTATATATTTACTAAAAATAGATAGAATAAAATTAGAGGTAAATAGCTTTGCTAGCTATTTAATCGGAGGATTAGGTACATATTGGTTAATAGAAAGAGTACTTTCCATATAAAAATAGAGGAGCTTATATTATGTCGGATATAGAGTTTAAGACTATCCAAAGTAATGGAATCAATTTGCGGTTAGCTATGATGGGTGAGGGCCCATTAGTAATTTTTTGTCATGGTTGGCCAGAAAGTTGGTACAGCTATAGACATCAGTTACCTGCAGTTGCGAAAGCAGGATATAAGGCTGTTGCATATGATGTAAGGGGTTATGGAGAATCAGACAAGCCTTATGAAATCGAGGCATATACTATGAAGAATATGACTGATGATGTAGTCGGTATTATCGATGCTTTAGGCTACGACACAGCAATCACCATAGGTCATGATTGGGGAGGACCAATTGCATTGCATACTGCGGCACTAAATGAAGACCGTATTACTGCAACTGGAACAATGTCAGTACCTTTTACTGGAAGAGGACCAATGCCTCCTCTCAAGCTCTGGAAAGAAATTTATCAAGATAACTTTTTCTATCAGCTATATTTTCAAAAAGAAGGTATAGCTGAAAATGAATTTGAATCTGATCTTAATCGATCCTTATTTATTACTTATACAAATAGTGATGGTAGAGGTATGCAAAATAATCTAGAAAAAGGACAAAGTGGCTTAGTTCCCCAAAAAGATAAAAATGCCTCTTTTTTGGATGGTATGGAAGTCTTCGATGACTTTCCATCTTGGTTTACAGAAGATGATTTAAGCTATTTTGTTAGTCAATTTGAGATGAGCGGTTTCAGGGGTCCTTTAAATAGATACAGAGCACAAAATATTGATTGGGAAGAACTAACTGCTTTAGACAAAAAACTTAAACAGCCAGCTTTTTTCATAACGGGCACATTAGACCCAGTTAATTTTTTTATAAGATCTGAAGAACCCTTAATAGATAGAATAAAGGCTAATTACGAAAACCTTCTTTTTGCTGAAGAACTTGAAGGAATAGGTCATTGGACCCAGCAAGAAGCACCTGACGAAGTCAACGAGTTAATTCTAAGATTTTTACAAGAAGTATCCTGAGTCATATAGAAAGTTAGATTTTTATGACTGAAATAAAAAAATATTCTCAACAAGACCAACAAGCAGCTGTTGATCTGCTTCTACTTGCATTCTCAAGTGACCCTCTTCAGAGATTTCTTATGCCAGATCCATCAATTTATTTCAAAAATTCAGCGATATGGTTTAACAATGCAGCAAGTCAATCAATATCTACACAATCGTTACTAGGACTTCAAGATAATTCTGGGGTAGCTCTTTGGTTTCCTCCTAATTATCCTGTTCAATTTGAAGCCCTTGAAGAGACTTATAAGTACCTCCCTGCAAAATCAAGAGAAGACATTTACAAATATTTTAATGAATTTGAGAACAGTAAGCCAAAAGATGTTTGGTATCTTGAGTATCTTGGAGTTGACCCTAATAATCATTCACAGGGTATAGGCACTCAACTGTTGCAGAAATCTTTGGAAGAGATTGATGCTTTGCATGAGGCAGCTTACTTAGAATCATCTAACCCTAGAAATATGTCTCTCTATGAAAGACATGGATTTGAAGTAGTTAAAAAGTTTCAGTTTGGAGACGGACCTCCAATACACACCATGTTAAGAGAAGCTAGATAAATAAGATCCGTAGTTTCTAGATTAATATCCTAGTTGGCTCTATCGAGACCGGATTCAATTATCCATGCAATAAGTTTTCTATGAGATTTTGTTGCTGGGTCATTGGATGATTTCCTTACAACTTTCTGTATATCTCTTAAAGAACTATAAACTGCTGCTGTTGCTAATTCGTCATAATAGTCTTGTCCAAGAATACTAAACAATCTCCTCACATATGAGGTTTGCAGATTCCTTCTTATAGAACTCACAGAATTATCTACATCGCCTGTAAAAATGGATTTTGTTAAATCATTCAACACTTCATTTACGGAGTAATCATTGCCATAGAGCTCCGTATCGGAAATCCTATATAAAGTCCAAGGACTTAAAACATGATCCAAAACTCTATTTTGAATCCCAAGAATTATCTTATGCATTTGTGGATCTTCATGTTCTCCATATAGATCAAACATTCTTCTTTCAACTTGAACCACTTGAAGAAGATCTGGATTGATTGGAAAAGCTTCAACAGAGAAAGCATATTTGTTTAAAGCCTCCATTGCTCGTCTTTGCTCACTAGATGGAGCGGGCATATAAGGCTTTTTGGAGCTTTTGTTCTGAGGATCGAATCTTTCAACATACACACCCCCAATATGCCTTGAAATTACTTCAAGTGATCTGGAGTATTCACGAATAAAGATTCTATGGGCAAGTCTATATTCCTCAAAACTTTTAGCTGTACCTGATAGTTTAGATACTATGTTATCTTGAGAATAATTTACCAGCTCTATTCTCTGAGTGGCATAAGTTATAGGATCATTTGTTAGGTCATAAATCATGGCTCTAGGATCAATACCTCTTCCAGGAGATCTCATATCCTCTGAGTCATTTGCAAACATGTGTTCAGGTTTATTTTGCTCAGAGATTATTTCCATCAACTCAGATTCATTTAAATCAGGCGTATAACCATATTTTATAGCCCAAATATCGTAAGGCCCCGGAATGGTGTCATAGTAATCGCCTTGTTCAACTCCTAGAGGTGCAAGGTTGATAGCTGGATACTCCATAACTGATGCAGTTACTCCTACCTTGCTTGTTATTTCAGGATTATGGACACTCTCAATATCGTGTAAGTAGCTTCCTTTAAAATTATGGTTTAAGCCCAAAGTATGTCCTACCTCGTGAAGAGTCAATCTTATGATGGCCTGTTCTATAATCTTTGGGTCGTTCAGTTCAATTGCCTCAGCAAGAATCATCCCGTCCTGTATGTAACTGGGAGAACTGCAATTTTTGTGATCAGAATCTTCATTAAAAATTGCGTCATAATTCACTCTATTTGTAAGATAAACCCATTCCAGCATTATGTCTGCACTCAGAATTTCTCCAGTTCTGGGATTAGTCATACTAGGCCCATAACCTCCAAAAACTGGATCAGGTGAGGACGTCCATCTCAGAACGTTATATCTTATA
Source organism: uncultured SAR86 cluster bacterium (assembly GCA_938048695.1). Taxonomy (GTDB): domain Bacteria; phylum Pseudomonadota; class Gammaproteobacteria; order Magnimaribacterales; family Magnimaribacteraceae; genus Magnimaribacter. The sequence goes on along the minus strand of CALIUO010000024.1, from coordinate 35,197 downwards.
TCTCCAGCATCCCAATCAGCATCATCGGGTTGAACTTTTACTTCAATTGCATTTTTAAAGCCTGCAGCTTCAAAAGCAACATTCCAAGCTAAAACACCTTGTTTAATGTAGTCTCTTAATTCATAGGGCGTAGTATTTTCTATCCAAAAGGTAATTGGTTTAACTGGTTCTGAAAGTTCTTCATCTGGATTTTTCTTTCTTAGGTTCCATTTTCCAATGAGGTCCTTATAGGGAGTTACATCTTTCGATGTAAGGTCCGTTACCCTCTCTGAAAAATACCCAATAGATTGATTTGCCAATCGAGGTTCAAAATCGTTTTTTGGCATTTCAATAAAGCTATACCTAAGGTTTATATTTACATTTCTCGGATCCGCGACATCTTCTGACTCATATTCATAAGAGGGTGCGCTTTCAATTACATATTCAACTTCAAAATCTGTATTTTCTTCGTAATTGAATATACCTGTAACTCTTGATTTTACAGGACTTAATTGCCCCCACATGAATCCAGGAGGAGGACCTTCAGGCGAGTATATAGGCAATATAGGAGTTAAAGTTTCTGATAATAATAGACCTGTTATTTCAATTAGATATTCATTCTCTTCTTCATTCTCTGCCAAAATATCTACAACTTGGAAGGTAGAGTCAGAAATATTAGCTCCCTTTGATTTAGAGAGAGGATTATCATCATCAAAAGAATAATTCGTTAAGACTCTTGAGAAACGCAACTTATTGAAGTCTTTTTCTATTTTAAAAATCCCTTCATCTGTATAAGAACCTTTTACTTTTCCGGTTGAAGCAACACCATTTATTACATGTGCAAAATATATGAACTCTTTTTTTAATTGATCTTTAGAGACTTTTAAGAAAATTTGATTACTTTCAGGGTCTCTATAAGTAACAAAAAAGCCTAGAGATTCCTCATAGTCCTCTACTAAATCTTTTATATAAGTTTCTTTCTCTTCTTCTGCAGCAACAGTTTCCTCTTGGCTCGCTTCAGTTTTTTCCTCTGCTACAAGCCCTTGTGAAACAAATAACAGTAAAAATAAGAGTCTAATTAAGTGGTTTTTCATTACGTTTTTATATATTTTATGTCCTATCTACTTCAATTTAAGGTGCGATACTATATCAGAAAGAGGTTTAAAATTTTAAAGGGTTTTTAATATGTTTGATCTAATAATAAAAAATGGATTAATTTATGACGGGAAGGGGAGTAACCCCTATAAGGCTGATTTAGCCATTTCTAACGAAAAAATTGTTGGTATAGGTGATATACAGGGAGATGCTAAAGAAATAATTAATGCCGAAGGTAAGATTGTTACTCCTGGTTTTGTTGATATTCATACTCACTATGATGGACAAGTAACTTGGGACCCCTATCTAAGGCCTTCAACTTACCACGGAGTTACTACGGTTGTTATGGGTAATTGTGGGGTTGGATTCTCACCTTGTAAGCCTGATCAGAGAGACTGGCTGATAGGTCTCATGGAAGGTGTTGAAGATATTCCCGGTACTGCTCTCCATGAAGGTATAGATTGGGAATGGGAAAGCTTTCCTGAATATCTAGACGCATTAGAAAAAAAACCTTTAGCTATTGATGTAGGCACACAGATACCGCATGGAGCCGTGAGGGCTTATGTCATGGGGGAGAGAGGCATAAATCATGAAGAAGCCTCTGAAGAGGAAATAGAAGAAATGAAACGCATAGTCCAAGAGGCAGTCAAAGCAGGTGCCTATGGCTTCAGTACATCAAGAACTGAAAAACATAATGACGTAAATGGTAATCTGACTCCGAGTATCACCGCCCATAAAAATGAACTTGTGGAGATTGCAAAGTCGCTGGGAGACATTAATCAAGGAGTCCTTCAGGGCATATCTGATTTTTATGACTTTGATTCTGAGTTTGATATTTTTAAGACTATGTCCGAAGAATCTGGAAGACCTATATCTATAACTGTAGAACAACAAGATGCAAGACCGGAATGGTGGGAGCAATTGCTAGATGGCATTGAAGAGGCTCAGTCTGAAGGCATTAATATGTACGGACAAGTCCCCCCAAGAGCAACAGGTATTTTGATGGGCTTAACAGCTACTCTTAACCCTTTTAGATTTCATCCTGCATATATGCAAATAGCTGAACTTACATTGGAAGAGAGAGTGTCAATTATGAAAACTGAAGAGTTCAGAGAGAAATTACTTAATGAAGAAGGAGTATCAATCAATCCTCTCGTTGATGAAATAGTTACTTCTTATGGAAAGATGTTTAAGTTAGGAGAGCCAGCAAATTATGAGCCTGATCCAAAAGACTCGTTCGAGTCTTTAGCTAATTTATCAAATATAACCGCTGAAGAGATAGCCTACGATGCAATGTTAGAAAAAGAAGGAAGAGCTTTGATCTACCATCCTTTATTTAATTACCAGACAGGAGACTTAAGCTTGGTAGAAAAGATGCTAAAACATCCTTACACAATCTCAGGTCTTGGGGATGCTGGAGCTCACTGTGGAGCAATTAGTGATGCTAGTTTTCCAACAACCTTAGTTCAACATTGGTCTAGGGATAGGAGTAGAGGAAACAAATTACCTCTTGAGAAAGTTATCAAGATGCAAACCTCTGAAACAGCAAATCTTCTCGGTATAAAAGACAGAGGTATTATTGAAGAGGGCTATAAAGCCGATATCAATATTATTGATTATGAAAAACTAACTCTTCACGAGCCTGAAATTATTAATGATCTACCTGCCGGTGGAAGAAGGCTCGTTCAAAAGGCATCTGGTTATGATTACACAATTGTTTCTGGAGAAATAGCATTTATCAAAGGCGAAGCCACTGGAGCACTCAATGGGAGGTTGATTAGAAACTCTCATTAATTATGTCCAGTCATATTTTAGACTTGCATGGCTACAGACATCATGAAGTTGATGTTGCAGTAGAAAACTTTATATACCTCAATCAAGATGAGATGCCATTGACTATAATATGTGGTAACAGTGAAAAAATGCTGTCTCTAGTCAGGGTGGTGTTAGAAAGATCTGATGCAGAATACTATAATGGATCAGGTCACGACTATGGATTGATTAAAGTCCATAGACTTAAATAATATGGATATTAAAGAACTAGGACCAATAGGAGCTGAACTTACAAATCTAGATCTTACACAACTTAGTAAGGAGGATATTCCTCACATACGACAAAGTTTCTTAGATTACTCTGTAATAGTTTTTAGAAATCAAAATCTCAATCCAATAGATTTAAAAAATATTTCTAGGTTATGGGGCAAAGCGCTTATACATCCGGTTTTTAAAGGAATAGAAAATCATCCTGAGATTATCGAAATAAGAAACTATGGCGAAAAATATCATACTAATGCTCATTGGCATTCTGATGTGACATTTGAAGAATGTCCTCCTGACGCTACTCTCTTGTATTCTTTAGAAGTGCCTGAAGAAGGTGGCGATACTTTGTTCTCTAGTCAGTACCTAGCTTATGAAGACTTAGATATGGATTTGAAATCTTCTCTTTCCGGCAAACTGGCCATACACAGCAATATAGGTGTTTTGATGTTATCAGGTGGGGATCCTAAAGATGCTAAGACTGTTGAGCATCCTATCTTTAGAGAACATCCTGAAACTGGAAAAAAAGCTTTATATGTTACAGAAGCTTTTGTTAAATCAATAAAAGACTTAGATTCTGCAGAATCTCGAAGAATATTAGATCTTTTATACAAGCAAGCATCTAAAGAAGAATTTATTTATAGACATAAATGGTCTAATGGAGATCTTGTTGTGTGGGATAATAGAAGTGTCCAACATTATGCAGAACATGGATATGGGGACGCAACTAGAACTATGCACAGATTAACTACATCAGGGAGTAAACCGTTTTGAGTAACACCATAACTATCAAGAATTGCAAAGTGGTTAATGAAGGTCAAATCACTGAAAAGGACTTAATTATTAAGAATGGCAGATTTGAAAAGATTGGAAATGATCTTGCATCTGAAGGTGAGACAATAGATGCGGCAGGTTTATTTCTATTTCCAGGAATAATTGATGACCAATGTCATTTTAGAGAGCCCGGTTTAACAGAAAGAGGAAGTATAAAAACAGAATCCCTTTCTGCTGTTGCTGGCGGTACCACATCTTTTATGGATATGCCTAATGTTATACCTCCAACTCTTAGCTTGGATTTATGGAGAGACAAGATTTCTATAGCAGAAAAAACTGCTTCAGCTAATTTCTCATTTTATATGGGGACCTCAAACACTAATATCGATGAAATCAAAGCAATTGATCCTAAAGAAGTTTGTGGAATAAAAATTTTTATGGGATCTTCAACAGGCAATCTTCATGTTGACAGTGAAGATGCTTTAAATGATCTATTTAGAGAGTCTCCAGTAATTATAACTACCCACTGTGAAGATGATCCTATGATCAAGGCCAAGGAGCAGGAATTTTTAGCTAAATATGGTGAGAAGATTCCTGTAGAAATGCATTCAGAAATTAGATCTCGAGAAGCATGTTTAAAATCCTCAAAGAAAGCAATCGATCTGGCAGAAAGACATGGTGCTAACTTACACATACTTCACTTAACCACTAAAGAAGAAGTTGAATTATTTTCTAATAAACCTTTAAACGAAAAGATGATAACTGCTGAAGTTTGTATTCCTCATTTATATTTTTCTAAAGATGATTACGCCACCAAAGGAGCCTTAATCAAGTGCAATCCATCAATAAAAGAAACTGCAGATCGCGATGCTTTAAGAGCAGGTTTATTGGAAGGCTATATTGATTATGTTGCAACTGATCATGCCCCTCATCAACTAGAAGGTAAATCTAATGATTACATGGATTGTCCTTCAGGAATCCCGAGTGTCCAACACACACTTCTTGTTTTATTGGAGCTTGTTAGGCAAGGAATATATTCTTTGAATGACCTTCCTTACTATCTTTCTCATAAAGTAGCAGATAGATTTAAGATTATAGATAGAGGTTACATAAGAGAAGGTTATTGGGCTGATTGTGTTCTGGTTGATTTAGAGCACCAACATAAAATTACGAAAGAAAATACATCCTACTTTTGCGGTTGGTCGCCATTTGAAGGGGATACTTTCAATTCTAAAGTGATAAGTACTTTTGTTAATGGAACGCATGCTTACAATGAAGGAAAAATTTTGGAAACTAATTTGGGAATGCAGTTAGAATTTGACAGATAAATATGGAACAAGAAATTAAATTACACGCTAACAACACAACCTTCAAATGGAATATTCCTGAAGGCCCTTACAGTTTCTTCTCTGATGAAGATATCAATTGTTTTAATGAAGGTGGTTTTGTGGTTGTAGAGGACGCTTTCTCACCGGCAGAAGTATCTCAAGTTATAGATCAAATTGATCCTTATGAATTCAATGTTACTGAAGCATTGAAAGGATTGGATGGCGGAAAATTTTTTATTTCAAGAGCTGAAGAGATAACTTTTACTACTCACTTAGTTACTCAATCTGAACAACTCAAAGATTTTAGTCGTCATAAGGTTTTTGCAAATATTTGCAGAGACTTAATTGGTCCAGACGTAAGACTTTACTGGGATCAAGCTGTGTATAAGAAGCCAGGTACTAAAGATGAATTTCCCTGGCACCAAGATAATGGATATACATTCATCGAGCCCCAGGCTTATCTAACTTGTTGGATAGCTTTAACTGATACTGATGAAACTAACGGATGTCCATGGGTAATGCCTGGTTTACACCAAAAAGGCACTTTATTTCATGAACCCACTGATTTGGGTCATGAGATACCCTTAGATTCTTCTGAATCAATCTGTCTACCCCTTAAAGCTGGAAGTATTGCAATTTTCTCCTCTTTAACTCCTCATAGAACTGGCCCAAATTTGTCAGATGGCATAAGGAAGTCGTATATTCTTCAATATGCTCCAGACGGAGCAAAAAGAGTAATCTCCCAGTCATTGACTGAGGACCTCAATGACGAGTCTAGACAGTTTTTAATACTTAAAGACGGCGAATCAGTTATCTAAGATACAAATCCAGTGAGTCTCTCGTAAGCTTCTGCAAAATCCTCTTTAAATTCCTGAACCACATCACTAGCAGAGATGCTTTGGTTCATTAAACCGACGCCTTGACCTACCCAATAAGTTGCTAGATCTTTTGCGCCATCATGACCACCTTCAGCTAATTTATTTACTTTTTGTAAAGCTGGTTCAGCAACCATAGGCTGCAGAGGCATCGGTAAAGGATCAGGAGCCTGCTCCGATTCCCAAGCATCTGTCCAAGGAGACACTAATTGTCTTGAATGTTTTCCGGTTCTACTTCTTGATCTAACGGTTTGACTGGAATTAGCAGCTACCATTTTTTCTTTGATTACCGGAGGCACTTCAGATTCAACAGTTGTCAACCAAACTGAACCACACCATGCACCTGATGCTCCCATTGCCATTGCACCTGCCATTTGCTTACCGGTAACAATACCACCGGCCGCAAGGATTGGCACATCACCATAGGGTTGGATAGCTTGATAGACTTCAGGTATTAAAACCATTGTTGAAACACTTCCACAGTGTCCTCCAGCTTCAGTCCCAGAAACAACCAATATATCGACACCAGCTTTGACTTGATTGATTGCATGTTGAGCTGTGCCTAAAAGTGCCGCAACTTTAACGTCATTATCTTTTCCCATTTGAAGCATCCAATCTGGTGGAACTCCTAAGGCATTAGCAATAAGTTTTATTGGGTGATTAAACGCTACATCTAATAAAGCTTTCGCTCCATCAGCTTTAGTATTAGCAGCAAAACTTGAACCCGCAGTATCGATCTTTCTGAGTTCGCTAGCTTCAATATCATGTTTTTCTAAAAGATCAGCCCTAAAATCAGCATACTCTTGAGGGATCATGTCTTTTAATTTTTCGGCATCAAACTTTTCACTTTGATCCACCATTTTATTTGGAATCAACACATCCACTCCATAAGGCTTGCCATCGATATGATCGTCAATCCATTTGAGTTCTTGTTCAAGTTGTTCAGGAGACATACCCACAGCACCAAGTACACCACAACCTCCTGCTTTAGAGACTGCTACGACTACATCTCTACAGTGAGTGAAAGCAACTAGCGGGAATTCTATATCCAGAAGTTCGCATATTTTAGAGTTCATAATCTTTCCTTGTCTTATGTTAAAAAGTTAAATTTAATAAATCGTTTGTAAGTAATTTGCAAGAATGAGTTGCGCAACAACTACGATTCCAATAATTGCTCCAAACATTGTCATATATTTATATGTTTTTTTATCCTCTTCCATTTTTTTCCTCCCATTAAAAGAGTTATTATTCCCATAAATTACATGAAACGTCAAAGAAAATTATCAAAGCAAGCTTGGAGGTGGGCGTTTTATGATTGGGCTAATTCCGCTTTCGCTACGACAGTAATGGCAGGATTCTTTCCTATATTCTTTAAATCTTATTGGGCAACTGATTTAACCGATGCTGAAAGCACTTTTGTTATTGGGTCTGCTAATTCTATTGTAGGTTTATTAATAGCAGTTAGTGCCCCAGTCATGGGTGCATTTGCTGATGCGGGTAATTCTAAAAAGACTCTCTTACTTACTTTTGCTCTTTTAGGAATTATTTCAACGGGCTATTTATTTTTTGTTCCAGAAAGTTCTTGGAAATTTGCAATAATTTTTTATTCCGTAGGCGTAATAGGATTTTCTGGAGGTAACATATTTTATGACGCTTTACTTGTATCCGTTGCAGAAGATAAAGATAGAAATAGGGTTTCTTCTCTTGGATTTTCTTTGGGTTATCTAGGAGGAGGTCTACTATTTCTTTTAAATGTACTGATGTTTTCATTTCCAAATTTATTTGGTCTTAGCACTCAAATAGAAGCTGTTTTATGGTCCTTCCTAAGTGTTGCAATTTGGTGGAGTATTTTTACTGTCCCTCTTATAACAGGTGTTAAAGAGCCTCAAATAAATAATAAAAATAATGGTTTTATAGTAACTTCAAAAGAGGCCTTTAAAAGCCTATATGCAACAGCAAGATCAATTAAGCAATATAGGAGTGCAGTGGTATTTTTATTGGCCTATTTTCTCTATATGGATGGGGTAGATACCATTATCAGAATGGCTACTTCTTATGGGTCGGACATTGGCCTCTCCGCACAATCCATGATTGGAGCATTACTCCTCACCCAATTTATTGGTTTTCCAGCAACTTTAGTTTTTGGAAATTACTCTGATAGGTTTGGGCACAAACAAACATTAACTTTTGCAATTATTATCTATATTGGAGTTGTTATATTCAGTTCACAAATGGATAGTGCGGTAGAATTTTTTATTATGGCGTCGGTGATTGGACTTGTCCAAGGTGGAGTTCAGGCAATTAGTAGATCTTTTTTCAGTTCTCTTATTCCCGAAAATAAAGCAGCTGAGTTCTTCGGTTTCTATAACTTTATTGGTAAATCTTCTGTATTCGTTGGTCCATTTATGGTTTCAGGCATAGCGCTTCTAACGGATAACCCTAGTTTGGGTATTTTGAGTTTACTTCTATTGTTTGTTCCGGGATTAATCTTATTAAGAAGAGTCCCAGAATCAAAATAATCCTTTTTCTACCATTACTTCCTTTAATACAGAGGGTTTATCAGTCATCAATCCATCCACTCCAAATTCTATTAATTCGAACATCTGATCTTTGTTATCTATAGTCCAAACATGTACTAATTTATTTTGCTTCTTTGCAATTTCAATAAATTTCCTAGTAAGGACTGGAACTCCCCATTGTTTAAGTGGAATTTGAGCGCATTGACTCATTGTTTCTTTCAACCCAATACCTACGGATTGACACATCATTTTGAAGATATCCATTTGTCCTGAAGAGATACATACTTCAGGTCCAGCTAAGTGTTTTATTCTTTTGAGTCTGGAGGAAGAAAATGAAGCCAAACAGGTTTTATCAAGAAAATTCATTTGTTTTATGATTCGTATAGTTTCTTCTAAAGCGTCTTCAGTCTTTATATCTATATTAAATCTAAGATCAGGAAATGTTTCTAAAGCTTCAGTTAGAAGAGGTATCTTTCCTCCATCTAACAAATCAATTTCATTGACCTCTTTCAGTGTGAGTTCTTTTATAGATTTGTTGACTCCAGCCATTCTTTTCAGTGTGGCATCATGAAAAATTACTACGTGACCGTCTTTTGTAGCTTGAACATCTGTCTCTATAAAAACAAATCCTAGATCTGAGGAGTATTTAAAAGCCTCTATAGTATTTTCGGTTTCTACTTCGTCGCCACCTCTATGGACAAACCCGTAGAAACTATAGTCTTGAAAAAATGGATGCATAGATTAAATTAATTTTTATTAAACTATACTATAGATAAGGAGCATGCTTATGGAGAAAGTTTTTTTGGGGTTAATAGTAATAATTATTCTGCTAGCAGCTCCTTATTTTTATAAGCTTTACGATCTAAAACAAATAACAAAATCAGATATTCCTTCAAGTGGAGATTGGGTAGAGCTGACTAGAGGAAATATATATTTTGAATGGTTCAAGCCTGATGCCTCAACGGAAGTAAAAGGCACTATGGTGCTAGTGCACGGATTTTCAACACCTAGTTTTGTCTGGGGTGGTCTTATTAATAATTTCACTACCTCTGGTTACAAGGTCCTTGTCTATGATCATTTTGGTAGGGGTTTCTCGGAAAGACCTCGAATAAAGTACGACAAGAATCTCTATGTAGAAACTTTAAGAGAGCTTATTCAATCTCAACAAATTGAAGATCAAGTCCACTTAGTAGGTTATTCCATGGGAGGCCCAATTGTTGGTCATTATGCTGAGGTATATCCTGAAGATACGAAAAGCGCCACACTAATAGCTCCAGCGGGGTTTAGTAAATCGATCCCTCAAATGAATTCTTGGACAACTATGCCAATTATTGGTGATTGGTTTTGGAGAGTATTTAGCGATCGACTATATGGGATCGGTAACATGTCTGAAACTGATTACAGCGATGATCCTTTATCTATAAATGAAGATAGATTCTTACCATTATTTCAAGACCAATTACGATTTAGAGGATTTAACGAATCACTGTTATCAACCATAAGACATTTTAATTTATTTGATGTCAGAAAAATGTATGAAAGTTTACATTATAAAAAAGTGCCAATTCTTACTCTTTGGGGAAAAAAAGATGGCGTAGTTCCGTATTCAGGTTCTATAGAATTTGAAAGAATTTTCCCAAATGGAAAACTAGTATCATTAGAAGATGGTACTCACGACATCACATATAGACAGCCAACTATAGTTGGTAATGAAATCGTACAATTTTTAGACTCTCTATAATAAGATGGATTTCTCCGATATAAGTTCATACTCTGATGCTCAGGTACCTGAAAAACTTAAAGAACTTGAATCTAATAAAGAATTCCTAGGCTATATTGCTAGTCTTCTTTTTCCAAAATCGAACAAATATTTCCCTTGGTTAAGCAATGCATATGTTGGTTGGAAATTTAATAAATTATTTTCGAACTGCAGCTCTATAGGTGATTTTCAGGATCGAATGGCTCCTCTTGTGAAATCAATGATTAAATCTACTACAGCTGGTTTCTCTCATAGTGGGATAGAAAACTTAACCGACAAACCTACTTTATTTATTAGCAATCATAGAGATATTTCTCTTGATGCCGCCTTTTTAAATTTTCTGCTTTATTCTCATAAATTAAACACAGTACGGATTGCGATTGGTGACAATCTATTAGATGGCGGATTTGCTGAAATATTGATGAGATTAAATAAAAGTTTTGTAGTCCACAGGGATATTAAGGGAGTGAAGGAGACTTTACGTAAGTTATCTAAATTATCTGCTTATATAAATCACTCTATTCAAAATGAGAATGAAAGTATTTGGATTGCTCAGAAAGAGGGAAGGGCTAATGATGGAAATGACTTTACCGATGAGAGTGTTTTGAAGATGCTTTATCTTGACCAACGTAAAGATCTGACTTTGAAAGAGTGGGTAAAAAAAGTAAATCTAACACCTGTAGTTATCTCTTATGAATATGATCCACTAGACACGGTAAAAGCTAGAGGGTGGGATTATCAAGAAGATTGGACATCGGAATTAATTAATAAAAATGATTTAAATGAAATGGCTTCTGGAATTTTTGGTTACAAGGGTAGAGTTCATCTCCATATTTGTAAGCCCATAAATGAGTGTGATGATATTAGAAAATTAGCAAACGTTATACAAGAAGCAATAATTAGTAATTATTATTTATGGCCCTCAAATCATACTGCTGCCTCTATCTTGCCAAATCTAAGTAGCAATTATATAAATATGGAAGTGTCAGCTGAAAACCAAAATAGTCTTTCTTATTTCAAAGATAGGCTAAGCAATTTAAATTCTCAACAAAAAGAAGAGATGTTGATGACTTATGCTAGACCTGTTTTTAATAAAGAAAGGGCCAGACTTGCGACTGGCCCTTAATGCATCTTAAATGGGGAGTTTAAGATTGCTACTTAACGGGGAGTTAAGAATTACATAGAAAAAGTAACGACGAAGGTATCCTCATCCATAAGTCCGCTTGCATCCTCGGCACTGAAATCATTCCATGAAAGAGAAACACTTAGACCAGCAACTGAGATTGGTAGGTCATAGCTAATAATTGTATATTCTCCAATATCTTCGTATTCACCATAAGCAACACCTAAGCCTGTCTCACCGATAGCGACTGATATTTCTGAATTGTCTGGTGCATCGTCTTGTCCTGAAGAGAAGGTATAGCCAAAGTAGCTGTAGCCTAATCCGAGATAAATCTCTTCGAAGTCAAGAGAGTCTTCACCTGGATATGTATATGCCAAATAGCCAAAGTCGTAGGATACTCCGTTTTCAAGTTCGTTTGCGTAACCAGCATACCAATCTAGCTCCAGAGCTGCTCCGTCACCGAATTCAACGTTTGAAGCCCAAGTTCCAAAATATAGACCACTTTCACCGGCTATATCAAAACCACCAGATATTGCTGGTTCTTCAGCAGTCTGAGTCATACCCCTCCAAATGTAGTCACTAGACAATGCAACATTGCTTTCGAATTCAGCTGATTGCAAGGACATAGCGCTAGAGAATATTGCTACGACCCCAAATTTAATAAGATTTTTCATTCTAACTCCTTGTAAGTTTTTGTAATAATACATAAACACTTATGCAATCTTTATGCCAAAAGATAAATTGTTTTTTAATGTAAAAATGCACTACTTTTGTGCAATGAGATTTTTTTTAGTTCTTTACCGGATAGTATTCATGAATTTTTTTGACTTATCGTGTAATATCACGCAACTTTAATAGTCAGTCATAAGGAGAAAAGATGGAAATTTCAAATAAAGTAGCACTTATTACCGGAGGAGCTTCTGGACTTGGCCTTGCCACAGCAGAAGTTTTGGTTGAATCAGGGTCAAAAGTAATGCTGTTGGATTTAAATGAAGACAATGCAAAGAGTGCAGTTGAAAAATTGGGTTCCAACTCTAGTTATGTAATTGCAAACGTTACTGATGAACCTTCCGTTCAATCAGCAATTGATAAGACTGTTGAAGAATTCGGTGGATTGCATGTGGTAGTTAATTGTGCGGGCATAGGGAGCGCCAGCAAAACCGTTGGTAGGGATGGTGCACACCCTCTAGATTACTTTAAAACAGTTGTTGATATAAACCTTAACGGAACTTTTAATGTCTTAAGACTGGCTGCTGTAGTTATGGGAAATAATGAACCTAATGAAGACGGTGAATGTGGGGTAATCATAAATACTGCTTCTGTAGCTGCATTTGATGGCCAAATAGGACAAGCTGCATACAGTGCCAGCAAAGGTGGTGTAGTAGGAATGACATTACCTATTGCTAGAGATTTAGCAAGAATGGGCATAAGAATAAATACAATTGCACCTGGTATTTTTGATACTCCTTTGATGGCCATGGCACCCGACGCGGTAAGAAATCCCCTTATAGAGATGACTCAATTCCCTAAAAGATTAGGATTGCCTTCAGAGTATGCGGCCTTAACAAAACATATAGTTGAAAATCCTTTTCTTAATGGAGAAACAATCAGGTTAGATGGCGGCATTAGGATGCAACCCAAATAAATGGAAATACTTGCTGATTACTTAATCTTTCTTTTGAAGGTATTTACTATAGCAGTTGCTATTACAATACCCTTATTGCTTATCATTGGTTCCTCTAAGAGCAAAAACCAATCACGAGGAAAACTTTCTATCACCAACCTGTCTGATAAATATGAAGACATGGGTAATGCTATTAAAAGTTCGCTAATGAATCCTAAAGAGCTTAAAAAGTTTAATAAGAATTTATCTAAAGATAAAAAGAAAAAAGAAAAGAACGATAAAGAAGATTCAATATTTGTGCTTAATTTTAAGGGAGATATTCAAGCTTCTGAGGTGGAAAAACTTAAACAAGAGATAAATGCAATTCTCTTGTCAGAAACTGATTGTATAGAAGTCGTTATCAAGGTAGAAAGCGGAGGCGGTTCTGCTTACGCTTATGGCTTATGCGCCGCAGAACTTAAGAGATTGGTTGATAACAATATTAGTCTTACAGTTTGCATCGACAAAGTTGCTGCAAGTGGTGGCTATCTAATGTCTTGTGTGGCATCAAAAATAATCGCGGCTCCATGGGCTATTGTAGGCTCTATTGGAGTCATTGCTCAAATGCCTAACTTCCATCGACTTTTGAAAAAAAATTCAATAGATTTCGAAATGCATACTGCCGGAGCCTTTAAAAGAACACTCACAACACTGGGTGAAAATACAGAAGAAGGTCGTCAGAAATTCAAATCTGACTTAGAGGACCTCCATCTTATCTTTAAGAACTTTGTGAAAGAACAGAGACCTCAGGTTGATACTGAAATAGTTGCTACCGGAGAAGTTTGGCAAGGCGAGGAAGCTGTAGAAGTGGGGTTAGTAGATTCTCTAGAAACATCTGATAATTATCTAGTCGGATTAGCTAAGAATAATAAATTATTCGAAATTGAGTTTTTGGAGAAGAAGAACCTTTCAGAGAAATTCGCATTCTCTATGCAGTTAATTATGGAAAAATCTTTAATTAAATTTTATGACTTAATCAATAGGGACCGTTTTACATCATGACAATATTCAAAGCTTTAGAGTCTGCAAAGACTGAAAATGGAAATCAATTATCTATAGTAGAAAAATCTGTAGATGACCTTCCTGAAGGAGATATTTTAATAAAAGTTAATTTCTCATCACTCAATTACAAAGATGCTTTGTCTGCATCGGGCGCTCCTGGAGTAACCAGAAACTATCCGCATACACCAGGCATTGATGCTGCAGGCGTAATTGTTGAAACAAATGATAGTAATCTCAAAGAAGGAGATTCAGTTATTGTTACTGGTTACGATCTTGGCATGGACACTGCTGGTGGCTTTGGTGAATATATAAGGGTACCTGCATCTTGGGTTATTAAACTACCCAACGGTTTAAGTGAAAGAGATTCTATGGCTCTAGGCACTGCTGGTTTAACCGCAGGTCTCTCTATACAGGCCCTTGATGACTACAATTCAAATAACGGATTCAATGGCTTAAGTGCAATAGTTACAGGCTCTACAGGAGGAGTTGGCTCAATAGCTGTAATGCTCTTATCCAAATTAGATGCCTCAGTTACAGCTGTAACAGGTAAAAATACTCAAAAGGAATTACTTCAAAGCCTGGGAGCTTCTGAAATCGTTTCTAGAGAAGAGCTATCAGAGTTATGCAGAACTCCAATTGGAAAAACGATCTGGGATTTTGGCGTGGATGTTGTTAGCGGTAATATTTTAACCTTACTTCTATCTTCATTAAAACCAGGTGGTGCCGTTGCTTGTAGCGGTCTTGTCGGTGGACCGTCTTTTGAAAGCTCAATATTTCCATTTATTTTAAGAGGAAATGCATTGCTCGGAATTGATTCAGTTGAGATACCTTTAGAAAGAAAATTACAGGTATGGGAAAATTTTGCCTCTGACTGGAGATTAGATTTAACACCTCTTGTGAAGGAGGTTAATTTAGAAGGTTTAGAAAATGAGATTTCTACTATCTTGAGTGGCGGACAAGTTGGACGTGTTTTAGTAAATCTAAGTTAAATGGAGAGTTATATGTCAAATGAACATACTGAACAAGAAAAGGAAATGATGCGTGAAGAAGATAGCAAGCTCGATGCTATAGCTGCCGTTGTAATAATTTTAAGCTTGGTCGCCATAGCAGTTTTTTGGGTTTCAAATCAATAATAATTAATTAAGGATAAATATGGACGTTGTAAATTTTTTAAAAGATAAAACTAGAATTCCTGTAATAGGAGCACCTTTATTCACTGTTTCTTATCCTGAGCTTGTGTTGGCTCAATGCAAAGCTGGAGTAGTAGGTTCTTTTCCTGCATTAAATGCTAGACCTGAAGAAAAGTTAACAGAGTGGATTTCTATGATGAAGCAGGAGTTAGCTGATTATCAGAAAGAAAATCCTGATGCAGTAGTTGCACCTTTTGCTGTAAATCAAATATGCCACCACTCCAATAATCGACTTGAACACGATATGGAAGTTTGCGTTGAGCATGAAGTGCCAATAATAATAACAAGCTTAAGAGCACCTAAATTTGTGGTTGATGCAGTTCATAGCTACGGTGGGGCAGTAATGCATGATGTCATTAATATAAGACATGCAAAAAAAGCTGTAGATGAAGGCGCTGATGGTTTAATTCTTGTTTGTGCTGGAGCAGGAGGTCATGCAGGAGCATTGAGTCCGTTTGCCTTAGTTAGGGAGGTAAGAGAATTTTTTGACGGACCTGTCGCTCTATCAGGAAGCATTTCACATGGAGCATCGATTTTATCTGCACAAGCAATGGGTGCAGATTTTGCATATATTGGTACAAGATTTATTGCAACTCAGGAAGCAAATGCCACTCAAGGTTATAAAGACATGATTGTGGATAGCACAGCAAATGACATTATGTATTCACCAACCTTCACCGGTGTTCATGGTAATTATTTGAGACCGAGCGTAGTTAACGCAGGATTGGATCCAGAAAATTTACCTTATGCTGACAAAAATGATATGAATTTTGGAAGCTCAGGTGCCGGAGGAGATAATCAGAAGAAGGCTTGGAAAGATATTTGGGGTTCAGGGCAGGGCATAGGAAATCTTCATGATGTTCCTTCGGTTAAAGAAGCTGTAGATGGCTTAGTTGAAGAGTATGAAGATGCAAAAAAAGCTTTGGATACTAAGTCAGCTTAATTAGTCACCTTTAAATTCAGGCTCTCTTTTTTCAAAGAAGGCGGTTACTGCTTCCCTTCGATCTTTGGTTTCATGAGTCAGTAGTGTTTGGTCATAATCCATATGCATTATGGACTCATCATTTTTATAAACAAGATTGTTTACGCTCCTTTTAATCATTTGAGCAGCAATAGGTGATTTAGAAGCGTATAAATTTGCCATCTCAAGTGATCGTTCCATCAACTGATCTGAGTCGCAAATCTCGTCATAAAATCCCCAGGATAAAAGCGTTTCTGCATTTTCATTTTCACCACTAATGACCATTTTCTTTGCTTTAGCGGGCCCTATTAAGCGAACAGCTAAAGGTAATCCCAACCAATTAAGATTGATTCCAAGATTAATTTCAGGATAGCCAAGTATAGCTTTCTTAGACGCGACCCTAAAATCACATGCTGAGGCTATACAAGCAGCACCCCCTAAACAGTAACCATTAACAGCAGCAATGGTTATTTGGTCTATATCCAGTATTGATTTAATAGCTGGTTTTCCAAAATTATTCCTCCAAGATTCAAGCTTAGTAGAGAGTTGTGCCTTTTCTTTTAAATCTGCACCTGCGGAGAAGTTTTCTCCTTCCCCTGTAAAGATTACGACTCTTGTATCTAAATCTTGTCGAAAATACTCTTGCAAAGAACATATTTCTTTTAAAACATCTATGCTCAAGGCATTCATTGATTCTGGCCTGTTAAGGCTTACAATCGCAATAGAATCTTGTTTTTTTATATGAAGATATTTCATTTAGTCTTCGGCAAGGAATTTCTCAGCATCAAGAGCAGCCATACAACCCGATCCGGCAGATGTAATAGCTTGACGATATATATGGTCAGAAACATCACCTGCAGCAAAGACGCCTGGTATGCTAGTACCAGTACTATTTCCGTCTGTTCCAGATATGATTTTTAAGTAACCATTTGACATATCCAATTGATCTACAAATAGGTCAGTATTTGGTTTATGCCCAATGGCAATGAATAGACCCGATAAACTTAAATCTGTCTCACTTGAGTCTTTAGTACTTTTGATCTTAATACCGTTAAGAAGTACATCATCTCCTAAAACTTCAACTAGTTCATGGTCCCATATTATTTTTACGTTACCTTCTTTTTCTTTCTTAAATAATCTCTCTTGAAGAATTTTTTCTGCTCTTAATGAATCCCTTCTATGAATCAGCGTTACCGATGAACACAAATTAGAAAGATATAAAGCTTCCTCAACAGCAGTATTACCACCGCCAATGACTGCCACATCTTTATCCTTATAAAAAAAGCCATCACATGTTGCACAAGCACTAACTCCTTTGCCCATATAAGCTTGTTCACTTTCCAAACCCAGGTATTGGGCAGAAGCACCGGTAGCTATTATTAATGATTCAGAAAGATAAGAATTTACATTTCCGGTTAAAGTAAAGGGTTTTGATGAAAGATCTGCAGATTCAATATGATCAAAAATCACTTCTACTTCTAAAGATTCAACATGTTTTAACATTCTATCCATCAGTTCCGGTCCTTGAAGACCGTCACTATCGCCAGGCCAATTTTCAACATCCGTTGTAGTTGTAAGCTGACCACCTTGTTCCATGCCCGTTATTAGGCAAGGCTCTAATCCGGCTCTGGCAGCATAAACAGCTGCTGTATATCCTGCGGGACCTGATCCCAAAATTACCAGTTTTCTTTTAATACTTTCCATAATCTCAATTATATAGATATCCTTAAAAATTAGTTATTCGGATTAGAACATCTTCTTAATAAACTATACAATAGTTAAAACTTAGATTTGTTAGTGGTTAAAAAGTCTCAAGCAACAAAAAAATCATCGAACCAAGCCGTTTCGGTTTCTCGCATACGCTTAAATAAACTGATCCTAGATTCTTGGTTAATCATCCAAGGATTTCTTGGTATTTTTGTCTTATTAGCTCTCGTAACATTTTCACCAAGAGACACTGGCTGGAATAGTCAGGTTTTTTCTGGAGACACTTTAGATGCAAATCAAGTCTCAAATGCTGTAGGCAGCTGGGGAGCTTACTTAAGTGATTTTTTACTAACCATATTTGGTTATATGGCTTACTTATTGGTTTATTGGCTTTTGTGGCCATTAGTTAGACATTTTTTCCTATCAAGGAACAGGATACCTTTTTCAGATATTTATACTGGATTGTTAGGAGTAAAGATTTTTGGTTGGTTATTGGTAGTGATCTCAGGTTCTACTTTATTCTCACTGATCTTGGAGCCAGGAGTGAGTTTTCTCCCACAGGAGGGGGGTGGTTTAATTGGCTCAAATATATCTTCAATATTTATTGTCCCGTTAAGCTTTATTGGAAGTTTATTATTATTTACCTCCACTTTGTTATTAGGCTTAACTCTTTCTTTGGAGGTTTCTTGGGTTGCACTCATTAGCAAGTCTCAAGAACTTCTCTTATCTTCCGGATCTTCACTGGGCGAAAGAATGTCTGACTTTCTTGCGGTACTAAAAGAAAAACAGAAACTTCGAAAAGAAAAAATTGAAAGACAAGAAAAGGTAATCGTTAACACTAAAGTAAAAGAACAAACTAAGCCTGCAGAAGTAATTAAACCCAAGCCTGCAATTGAGACTAGTAAAAGAGTTGAGCAAGAGAAACAAACAGAGCTTTTTGAATATAAAGAATCTAGCGTGCCACCTAAACTTTCTTTACTTGAAGAAAAGAAACAAGAATTTTCTGATGAAACATCTGAAGATTCTCTCCGTCGCCTGGGTGAATTGGTTGTATCAAAACTTGCTGAATACAATATAAATGATATTGAAGTTGAATCCATTCAACCTGGTCCGGTAGTTATAAGATTAGAGTTAAAACTACCCAGCGGCCTTAAAGTTAATCAAATTTCTAATATAAGTAAGGATCTTGCAAGATCCTTAGCTAAGACGAGCGTTAGGATAGTAGAAGTTATCGAAGGTAAAGATACTATCGGTATTGAAGTACCTAGAGAAGACAGACAACCGGTCTTATTAAGTGAGGTGCTATCTAGTAAAACTTATGATGATTCTAAGAGCCCTATTACAGTAGCACTTGGAAAAGATATAAGCGGATCTGCAGTTGTGGCTGATCTAGCAGCTATGCCTCATTTGTTGGTTGCCGGGACAACCGGTTCTGGTAAATCAGTTGCAATTAATGCAATGTTGATAAGCATTCTCTACAAAGCAAGTCCAGAGCAGGTGAGAATGATTTTAATTGATCCAAAAATGCTAGAGCTATCTGTCTATGAAGACATTCCTCATCTACTTGCACCTGTAATTACGGATATGAAGGAGGCATCAAGCGGCTTGAGGTGGTGCGTCAATGAAATGGAGCGAAGATATAAATTAATGGCACATTTAGGTGTTAGAAATTTAAATGGGTACAACAAAAAAGTAAATGAAGCTGCTTCGGCTGGTGAGCCATTAAAAGATCCCACATGGAAAATAAATGAAGCAGAAGAAGGAGAAGAAGCACCAGATTTAGAAGAGCTCCCATTAATTGTTCTGGCAGTTGATGAGCTAGCTGATTTGATGATGGTGGTAGGAAAAACTGCAGAACAATTAATAGCAAGAATCGCACAAAAAGCCAGAGCAGCAGGTATTCATATGCTTTTAGCCACACAAAGACCTTCTGTGGATGTTATTACTGGCCTTATTAAAGCTAATATTTCGTCAAGGGTTGCCTTTCAGGTAGCATCTAAAATGGATTCTAGGGTTATTCTTGATCAAGGTGGCGCAGAACAACTTCTCGGAAAAGGAGACATGCTTTATCTTGCTCCTGGTACATCAATTCCTCAAAGGGTGCATGGCGCTTTTGTCGGTGACGATGAAGTTCAAAGGGTAGCTGATGATTGGAGACAAAGAGGCAAGGCTGAATATCTTGATGAAGTTACAAAAGAAGAGGGGGCTGTTTCAGGAATGCCGGGTATTGCCTCTGAAGAAGATTCTGACGGAGAGAAAGACGAACTTTACGATGAGGCAGTTGCTTTTGTTGCACAGTCAAGAAGAGCATCAATATCCGCTGTTCAACGAAGATTAAGAATTGGATACAACAGAGCGGCAAGAATGATAGAGACAATGGAAGAGTCTGGTGTTCTGAGTCCTATGGCTTCAAATGGCAATAGAGAAGTATTAATTCCACCCCCGCCTGAAGATTAAATTGAAAAAACTTTACCTCTCTTTGCTTTTCATTTCTTTCTTCATTCACTCTGAAGACAATATTGTTATCGTGATTTCAATGGACGGTGTTAGATATGATTATCCGGAATATATAGAAGGGGAAGGGTTTGATTTCATAGCCAGAAATGGATCTAAGGCCGCGTCTATGATTCCAGTTTATCAATCTTCAACTTATCCGGGCCATGTAACTATGGCAACAGGTGTAACTCCTGATGTGCACGGCATTCTGCACAACTCCTTCTTTGACAAGAAAAGGGGGAAGTTTAGTTATAGCGCTGATGCTAGCTGGATAGAATCTGAGCCAGTATGGTCTATTGTAGAAAATAGTGGTATCAAAACAGCAACATTCTTCTGGGTAGGGTCTGAATCAGACTGGAATGGATCTAAAATCTCATACAGCACCGCTCCCTTTAACGGAAAAATTAGTGAAAGTCGTAAATCAAAAAAAATTCTTGAATGGTTGGATTTAGAACCGGCCAAAAGACCTAGACTTATAATGACCTGGTGGCACGGATCCGATTCCATTTCTCATAAGACAGGGGCCTTGAATGATCAGGTACTCAATCAATTACAAAAGCAAAATAGAGAACTACAAAAATTAATTGATGCTATTACTGAAAAAAATCTTTGGAAAAATATCACACTCATAGTTGTAAGTGACCATGGCATGTCTGATGTATCAAACTATATAAATCTTAAAGAAATTTTAAGAGATAGTTCTATTGAATCACGTATTGCTAATGGTCCAGCTGTAGCTCACATATTCTTAGATAAATTAGAGGACTCTAAGTTAGCTATATCAGCACTAAGCAAAAATAAAGATTTAACAGTCTGGACAAAAAAAACATTGCCAAAAGAATTCAATATGCATCATAAAACAAGAACTGGAGATATTATTGTTACTACCAGAGCTCCGAATATGTTAGTAACCAGAAATAGTTCTAACCCTCCTAAAGGCATGCACGGTTACGATCCTAAGCATAATAAGGAAATGGAAGGAATTTTTTTTGCTGTCGGAAACAAAGTATCTAATAAGAATATTGAGACAGTTCATCATCTTGATATCACCCCAACTATCTTAGATTTATTAAATTTAAAAGTACCCGACTATATGCAAGGAAAAGTCATTCAACTAGATTAATGTATAAACTTTTTATAACTTTTATTCTTGGCATGGTCTCACCCCTTATGCTCACTGAGAACATAAAGGCAGATAATTTATTTAAATTTTTTGAAGATAAATATTACTTACAAACAAATTTCACGCAAACCACTTCTGCCAATTCTAAAGACCGTCAAATCACAGGTAAAATATATGCCACCCGATCTGGAAATTTTAAAATTGAATATCTTGATCCTATCAAAGAGATAATCTCTGCAGACGATAGTTTTCTCTATAAATTAGATATAGAACTAGAACAGTTGGATATTGTTCCTCGGGAACAATATTTTAAAGATACTCCAATTAATATATTCATAACTGAAATAGAAAATTTAAGCGAACTCTATGGTGTCGAATCATGTCTCAATGATGGCGAATTCGTAATTTGTTCAATAAAAATAAAAGATAAAGATAGTTTTGTAGAAAAACTTTTCCTTAAATTTTATTTAGATGAACTCACAGAGCTTAGTTACTTAGACTCCTTCGGACAAAGTGTATCTCTTAAATTCGATCAAATGAGTTGGGAAAAATTTAATGAGGAAAAACTCTTCATACAACCGCCTGAAGGAATAGATGTTGTTTATCACTAGGATTATTTAGAATATAGCCATGCTCGACCCAAAAATATTAAGAAAAGATACTGAAGCAGTTACTAAAAACCTTCTAAAAAGAGGCTTTGTATTTGATGAATCGCTTTGGAATAAACTGGAGACAAAAAGGAAGGAGTTACAAGGTTTTACGGAAAAACAACAATCTGAACTAAACGATGTATCAAAATCTATAGGCATCGCTAAGAAGAATTCTGAGGATACTTCTATTTTGCAGGATCAAGCATCAAAACTTACTAGTGAAATTAAAGAACTTACTAGTGATTTAGATGCTTTGTTAGCAGAGATTGATGAATTTGTATTGTCCATTCCTAATTTGATAGATGATGATGTACCAGACGGAGCTGATGAAACTGCCAATATCGAACTCAGGAAAGAAGGTACTCCAAGAGATTTTAATTTTGAGGTTAAAGATCATCTCGAAATAGGTAGAAATCATGAAATTGATATGGAGGCTGGCGTAAAGATAACTGGCTCAAGATTCAAAGTTTTAAGAAATGATATAGCCCATCTTCAAAGAGCTCTAACTAATTTTATGATAGACACTCATGTCAATGAACATGGATATGAAGAAGTCTATGTTCCGTATGTAGTGAATCAAGATTCTTTATATGGCACCGGTCAGTTACCTAAATTTGAAGAAGATCTATTTAAGATACATGGTAATTCAAATTTTTATCTTACCTCCACAGCTGAGGTACCTGTAACCAATCTATTTCGTGATGAGATTCTTGATTCAGAATCTTTGCCTATAAAGTATGTTTGCCATACTCCTTGTTTTAGAAGCGAGGCTGGTAGTTATGGCAAAGATACTAGAGGGATCATGAGACTTCATCAATTTGAAAAAGTTGAATTAGTTCAGGCTGTAGAGGCCTCTGATTCAGAAGAAGCTCTAGAAGAGCTCACAAGTCATGCAGAATCAATTTTAAAAAAATTAGAATTACCTTATAGAGTTGTTTCACTATGCTCTGGAGACATCGGATTTTCTGCAGCTAAAACTTATGACATAGAAGTATGGGTACCATCGCAAGAGGCCTATCGTGAAATCTCATCTTGTTCAAATTTTAGATCTTTCCAGGCTAGACGAATGAAGGCGAGATGGAAGAACAGTAGAGAAAATAAGACAGAGTTAATAAATACTTTAAATGGTTCAGGTTTAGCATTAAGTAGAACCGTTTTAGCTTTATTAGAAAACTATCAGGAATCAAATGGTTCAGTTTCGATACCTGATGCATTAAGAGGCTATATGGAAAAGGATTCCATATTGAACCCTTAAAAAGCCTATATCCCCTTATAAATTCCTAATCTTTTTCGGCTCCGAAACTATTGATGTGACCTTTCAGAAAACTTTTGTTTTTTCTATTCAATTTCTATTTTATTTCCATTCAAAAGGTATAGAATGTCATCAACCTTTTGTCTAATTAATTTCGAGGTTAATTATGAAACCAATCATAAAAAGAGTTCTTCTTTTTTCTTCTGTTTTCTGTCTAAGCTTACCTGTTTTTTCCGATGTAGATACTACATCTGGCATGAGAGGTAGTGTTAATGTTTCTGGTGCAACAGTTGTTGCAGAACATACTCCGACAGGTATTACTAAAACAACAACTACAGGATCATCTGGAAGTTTTTCTCTTTCATTCCTACCAATAGGTGGGCCATATAAAGTGAAAGTCTCTGCACCTGGATACAATTCTGAATCTATCGAAGGTCTTTATCTTTCTTTAGGAGATCCTTTATCTTTTGGAGTTACATTGACTAGCTCAACTGCAGCCGACGAAATTGTAGTTACGGCTAAACCGGCTGAAGCTTTTAAAATGGGAACAAGTACCGTTTTAACTAGAGATCAAATGAACGCTGTTCCAACTATTAACCGTTCCGTTGCAGATTTCGCAAAAATGGATCCTAGAGTAACCGTCAATGGCGGAGTTGGACGTGATGCTGAAATTAGCGTAATGGGAGCAAATACTAAATTTAATGACTTTACGATAGACGGTGTTAGTTTTAATGATCCTTTTGGTCTAAACGACAATGGATTCGGTACTATGAGAAATCCAGTCAGTATGGATTTTGTTGATCAGATATCAGTCGACATAACCCCTTTTGATGTATCCAGAGGTAATACCACTGGTGGATCAATAGCAGTAGTTACAAAATCAGGTACTAACGAATTTCACGGCTCAGCTTTCTATCAAAATAGAGACGAAGGAAACGTGGGGGATTATCAAGGAGAAGATTTTCCTGAATTTGAAGATGAAGTTATGGCTTTTACTTTTTCAGGACCTATCATCAAAGATAGATTATTCTTTTTTGCTGGCTACGAAGAAAATACTAAATCCTTACCTGGTTTGTATGGAACAAAGGATAGCGGAGCACAAAATGCTGCAAGCGTGGTAACAACAGCCCTAGCGAATGAAATCAGGCAATTTACTATAGATAACTATGGTGGTTATGATCCAGGTTATATCAATCTTGTTACTTTTGATGAAACACACGAGGAATGGACTGTTAAGCTGGATGCCGTCATAAGTGATGATCATAGAGCAACTTTGAATCTATCTCACTCGGAAGATTTAACGCCTCAAAGATATAATAATTGGTCCAGAACTGTGTTCAGTAATAACTGGTACTATAAGCCACCCGAAATCGATAGAGCCTCTTTCACTCTTTACAGTGATTGGTCGGATAGGCTTTCCACAAAATTTAAATATACAAGTTATGAAATGGAGGAAGATGATGCCTCTTACGGTGATGATTTCTTCCCTGAAATGAACATAACTATAACGGATTCTGTTACAGGAGATCGAGATAACGTATTTCTTGGTGGGGATAGATATAGAGGAGCTAACTTAATCAATGTAGAAAGTGAATTCTTAACTTTCAAAGCTGATTACGATAACGATGATCATCTATATACAGTTGGATATGAAAGAGACGATTCCGATGTTGTAAATTTATTCATTGCACGATACAACGGTGAAGTTAGGTTTGATAGTTTTGAAGACTACAAAAATGGAAATTGGAGCCGAGTTAGAATTCATGAGCCTTATGCAGGCCATACTGCAGTAGGGACAATGGCTGCTGATTTTGAAGTTGAAAAAACTTCAATGTACATTCAAGACAAATGGTTTGTTAATAATGATTTAACAGTTATGTTTGGTCTTAGATACGATTCAGTTGAGACTCCTATTGCTCCAGCGACAAATGTTAATTTTGTTAAAGAATATGGATTTTCTAACGCTTCAAAATTTGATTTTGAATTAATGCAACCTAGATTTTCTTTCAACATGGATGTAACAGATCTGTTTGAAAGCAGAGAAAAAGTAGTTGCTGCCACATTACGTGGTGGTAGAGGGCTATTTATGGGTAGAATACCAAGAGTCTGGTTCGGTAACGCATACTCAAGAACTGGAGCAACTGGTGACTATAGAGGCTGGTATACAGACAGAGACACTGGACTAACTTGTGCTGAAGATCCTGGTTCTTCATCAAACTGTCCAGGTTTTATGCCCAAAGGGGATCCAACAGCATTCTGGCTAACTTCCCCTAATTCTAATTACTCCATACCTAGTGCAGATAATCCGTATGGGGTTGCTCAGAGCACAGATCCTAATTTTGAAGCTCCTTCATCATGGAGAACAAGCTTAGGTTTGGATATTCTCTTAGAAAGCGGGTGGGACTTAACTTTAGAATACAATTTAGACCAAGTTAGGCAGGCTGTATTCTTTACTGACCTTGGGTTAGAAAGGGAAGGAACTCTGGCCGATGGTAGAGGCATATACGGCGGTAGAGGAGATTATAGACTTACAAATACCGACGAAGGTGCAACTGAGGCATGGACTTTTACTACTGCTAAACAATTTGGAGACATCAACTGGTTTGCAGGTTATACAAAAATGAGAGCAACAGATATCTTTGAATTAACTAGTGCGCAAAGTGAAAGTTCTTACGGAAGATCTGTTAGAGCAGATGGAGAAAATATAGTTGCTGCAAGATCTAATTTTATGTCAGAACATAAGCTTATCACTGGTCTAGATTACACGACTCAGCTGATAGGTAACAATGACACAAGGTTCTCGCTAGTATATGTAAGAAAATCTGGTGAACCATATAGTGTGACATTTGATGGTTATGATGATGCTTTTGCTAACGATAGTAGTGATGGAGGTTATGATGCTGCTTATATCCCAACAGGGGCTTCAGATCCTAATGTCGTGTTTGCTAGCGCAGCTGTAGCAGATGCAGTAATGGCGCATGTAAATGGTTCGGGATTGGCTAGTTACAAAGGAAGAATTGTTCCTAGAAATGCCTTCAATAGTCCTTGGACTTCTTCATTAGATTTGAGAATAACCCAAGACATTAATGTTATGGATGGTCACAAAGTAATTCTTTATCTAGATATTACTAATGTCCTTAATCTTATTGATGACGATAAAGGAATCATGAAGGAATATAGCAATAGAAGCAGGCAAATTATCCTTGATGGAGATAATCCTTATGATTCTCAAGGACGATACAATATCGTTGGAGTAGATCCAGATGACGGACTGTTTGTGAGAAATAAAGATGGTCAGTCATCTTATCAATGGAACTTAGGATTTAAGTATCAATTCTAAGATCTTCATATAATAAAAAACGCCACTTATGTGGCGTTTTTTATATTAGAGTCTAGGCCCGTTTGTCGTGCAAACCCTCGAAGCATAAGAAATTGCATCTTGTAGAGAGTCTTCAATATCTAAGTTATTGATTCTGTTTGCCAAGAAGCTACCGATAAGAGCGTCTCCAGCGCCATTAGAATTTGCAATTTTTATCTCAGGAGCATCTAATCTAGTCTTGTTAAACTTTGCTCCTTCCGCACCGAATGTAGTGAGAATATTCGATGAATAAATTCTATGAGTATTAATAAAGCTATTTATTTCTGCTTCATTTCCATAGAGGATATCTATTTTGTCATCGAATAACTCTTTTAATTGAATGCTATTTTCTTCTACCAGAGATACATCAGAAATCCCAAAGCATACTTTTGAATATTGATTCAGAGACAAACAAAATTTTGCAACTTTAAAACCTTTCTCTGTAGATAAAGCAAAATTATCAAACAAGAGATACTCAGAATTTTTTAGCTTGTTGATATCAATACAATCCTTATGCAGGTCTGTATTAGCACCTAGATTAGCTGCCATTGTTCTCTGACCATCTGGAGTAATAAATATCAGACAAATCCCAGTAGGTAGTTTGGACGTATAAATAGAGAGGCCACTAAGCTTGTCTTCAAAGGAATTAACAAAGATTTCGCCATATTCATCATCACCAATAGCACAGGAAAAATGAGTTTCAATATTATGTTTGTTGGCTGCATGCATCGAATTAGCAATGGAACCACCTGGCAAAGCTGAATTCACTTGATTTGCAAAACTCTTTAAATACATTTCCAATTCTTCTTGAGAAATGTGCTTCATAAGACCTTTGCTGATATTAGTGTTTTTTAACTGCTCTTCGCTTACTGTAATTTCTATATCAATCAAGGCATTGCCAAAACCATAAATCTTACTCATATGGTCTATAATCTTACCTAACTGAATCAATTACAATAAATATTAACTTGAAAACTCCATTCTCTGTTGTGTCCTTAGATGAAAAGGATGTTGATCTCAATTCATTTTCGAAAAAATTAGGCGATAGTTTTAAGAAATGGGGGTTTTGCGGAGTTAAAAATCATGGAATCGATACTGAATTAGTTGCTGAAATTCAGAATCTCTTCAAAGAATTTTTTAATTTACCAGAAGATCGCAAAAGAAATTTTCATATACCTGAATTAAATGGCGCACGTGGATATACTCCCTTCAAGATCGAGACTGCAAAAGATTCCAATGTAGCTGATCTAAAAGAATTTTGGCATGTAGGAAGAGAGCTAGCTCACAATGATTCCTATCGTAAGTGGATGTTTGATAATGTTGATTTACCCGATGTAAATCAATTTAAAGAGAAAACTAATAACTTATTTCTTCAGTTCGACAAATTGGGAAATTCACTACTTGAAGCAATTGCCATTTACTTAGATCTTAATTTTGACTATTTTCATAAAGTTATAAATAAGGGAAATAGTGTTATGCGCGTCATTCATTATCCTCCTATTCAAAACGAAGAAGAGGGTGAGCGAGCAGGGGCCCATGAAGATATCAATCTAATTACTCTGCTGATCGGAGGCCAGCAATCAGGACTGGAAATCTTTACAAACGAAAATGAATGGGTAAGGGCGTCAGTAGATAAAGATGTGATTATTTGCAATATTGGCGATATGCTTCAACGGCTCACGAACAATTACCTGACCTCAACCACGCATAGGGTCAAGGCTGTTGGTCAGGAGACACAGTCTTCACGTTATTCAATTCCTTTTTTTGTACACCCAAATCCAGATTGGTATATCGAAACTCTTCCAAATTACATTAAAGAATCTAATCCCAATTTATATCCTCAAGGAATAATGGCTGAAGATTTTCTGCAAGAAAGACTAAAAGAAATTAAACTGTCGTGATGGAATATTTACAACCGACCATAGGATTGTTCGCTTTGCTTTCTTTAGGAGCAATATTTAGCGAAAACATTAAAGCTATAAAAATTAGATATGTTGTAACTGGGGTTCTGATTCAATTTATTCTAGCGGTATTACTGACAAAAGTGGAATTAGTATCTTCTTTTTTTAATGTTTTATCTGATGGCGTGATGGTTCTTAAAGCAGCCAATGATTATGGGACAGGATTTGTGTTTGGCTACCTGGCAGATGGTGCTCCAAATGCTCCTTTCGATGTTAATAATCCAGCTGGAACCTTCATTTTTGCTTTTGGTGGCCTGACATTGGTCATTTTAATGTCTGCCATTTCAGCTCTCCTTTGGTATTGGAAAGTTATTCCAGTTCTGGTGAATGCTTTATCAATGCTCTTCAAGCGGCCACTCAATGTTGGAGGTCCAATTGGCCTAGGAGCTACTGCTAATATATTTCTTGGTCAGGTTGAAGCACCACTGCTCATTAGACCTTATTTATCTGCCATGACGAGACACGAATTACTTGTAATTATGACGGCTGGAATGTCTACTATTGCTGGTTCCGTTATGGTCGTTTATACAACCATGCTGTCGCCAATATATGGACCTGGTCTAATAGGTCATTTTTTATCAGCTTCATTAATATCTGTCCCTGCTGCAATCATGTTTGCAAACATTATGATTCCTAGCGAGACGAAAACAGAGTTCCCCGAAAATAAATCAGAAGAATTATATTCAGGAACGATGGATGCAATAACTCAAGGCACTAAAAATGGTCTAGATATGTTTCTCAATATTGCGGCCATGCTTATTGTTGTAATGGCCTTAGTTTTTCTTCTTAATTCAATCTTGGGCTTATTGCCAAATCTTAATGGCTCTCCAATTACTCTCGAGCTAATACTTGGTTATATCTTTATTCCTTTAGCTTGGTTTATGGGTATACCTTGGAATGAGACTTTTATGGCCGGTCAATTATTGGGAATTAAAACCGCACTTAATGAATTTGTTGCTTATTTATACCTGTCTGATGCAGAAGCATATCCACTGGGCGATAAAAGCAGACTAATAATGTTATATGCTCTTTGTGGGTTCGCTAACTTTAGTAGTGTTGGTATTTTGTTAAGTGGACTCAGTGCTATGGTACCTGAAAGGAGGATGGATTTAATATCTATATCAGGAAAGGCTTTATGGGCTGCGTTATTAGCATCTTGCTTGACTGGGTTTATGGTCGGTATCCTCTAACTCACACCAATATCTTTAGCCTGAAAATGCTTTCTACAAACTGAAACATATTTCTCTTCACCGCCAATTTCTATCTGACTGCCATCAGTCATTATCGATCCTTCTTCATTAAGTCTAAGGACCATAGTGGCCTTTCTTCCGCAATGACAGACTGTCTTTATTTCCTTCAAATTATCTGCCCAGGCGAGTAAAAATTTACTTCCTTCAAATAAGTTACCTTGAAAATCTGTCCTTATACCAAATGCCAATACAGGAATATTTAATTCATCTACAATCTGTCCTAATTGTAATACTTGATTTTTAGTTAAAAATTGAGCCTCATCGATCAATACGCAATCAACTTCATCATTATCTCTAAAAGTTAATATTTCTTCGTAAATACTTGTTTTTGTATTAAAAATATTTGATTTATATTTTAAGCCTATCCTCGATACTATCTCACCTTTACCAAATCTATTGTCTAAATCTGATGTATATATTTGAGGCTTCATTCCTCTTTCTAAGTAATTATGATTGGCTTGAAGAAGCATGGTGGATTTACCAGCATTCATAGACGAGTAATTAAAGTAAAGCTTAGCCATAATCCAATGTATTGATTGTGATACTATAGCAGCCTTTTTTATGTCCACGGAAATTGATAAGAATCAGATCAAAGAAGAATCTGCAGAAATAACTCATCCCGAATCGCTCAGTGTTTGGGGTCTTGCGTGGCCTTCAATTCTAAGTAACCTACTATTTGCGTCTGTAGGATTAGTTTCTATTAAGGCCGTAGGGTCTCTTGGAGCAGAGGCAGTAGCGGCTGTAGGTACTGGACAGAGAATTTTCTGGGTATTTCAAGCTTTATTAATGGCCATCATGGCTGGTACTACGGCTTTAGTGGCAAGAGCAATTGGTTCCGGCAATGCCCATGAAGCTGCACAAGTTACCAGAGCTTCACTCGGACTTTGCTTGCTTATCTCTTTTGTTACAGTGATTCTTTTATGGATAGGAGCCGATGCAATGATCGGTCTTTTTGGTCTTGATGAAGCATCTAGGAAGTTATCTGTTACATATACTCAAATTCTTGTTGGGTTTACTCCTGTTTTTGCTATTTCTATGGTTCTTGGAACAGCTCAAAGAGCAGCCGGAGATGCCAAAACTCCTCTGTATATTGGTTTATTGACTAACATAGTTAACATCATACTTTTGATAGGCTTGGTAGAGGGTCGTTTTGGTATGCCAGAAATGGGTGTTGTAGGTGCTGCGTTAGCTGGCGGTTTAGCATTTACATTCAATTCAGTACTAGTTCTAGGTCTGTGGTTTGGTAAAAAACTTGCAGTAGAGATTGGTAAAGCTGGTTCTATGACCTACGAAAGACTCAATCAATTGATAACCATTAGTTATCCAGCAGGATTAGAATCTTTTATATTTCAATTTGGAATGCTTTCTTTTTTTTGGATAGTAGCGTTGTATGGTACTGATGCTGTCGCTGCTTACAATATTGGTGTCAATGTGCTCATGGTCTCTTTTACTGTTGGCAACGGATTTGCAATAGCTGGCGCTACCCTTACTGGACAACACTTAGGAGCTTCAGATCCAGATAAAGCTTATGATTCAGGCTTTAAAGCCGCTGGCATGACTGTGCTTTCAATGGGAACTTTAGGAATAGTCTTAGCTCTTTTTTCAAGAGAACTCTCTGGTTTCTTCATAGATGACATAGATGTTGTTAACAAAGCTGTAATATTTGTTTGGATTCTCGGAATCATGCAACCTTTTATGGCAATTGAATTTTCTATCGGGGGCGCTGTAAGAGGTGCCGGAGATACCAAATCACCTTTGATAATTACCCTAATAGGGTTAGTTCTTGTTAGAGTGCCTTTGGCATATTTATTTTATATGCTTGGCTTATCGATTGAATGGATCTACGCTACGCTCGTTGCAGATTATTTTCTAAAAGGTGTTCTCTTGGCTTATAGGTATAAGTCTAGAAGATGGATGAAAGCCTTAAATACACAATACTAAGGAGATACGATTTTGAAATATCTAATCTTATCATTTTCAGTTCTATGGACTGTTGGATGTTCAGATCCCATACCACTTGAGGCTACTGACTCCCCTACGCCTGAAGATCTTGCTTCTCATAGTGAGGAATTTAGGACAGAGGTAATTGAGGTTACAGAAGGAGTGCATGTCGCTGTAGGCTTCGCTTTGGCTAACGCTATTCTTGTTGAAGGTGAGAACTCAAATATCATTATTGATACTACAGGTACTGTTGAGACAGCGAGAGAAGTTAAAGAAATATTTGATACTATTAATTCAAATCCTGTCGAAGCTATTATTTATACCCATAATCATGCCGATCACACTTATGGAGCTACAGTATTTGCAGAAGATTCAAATCCAGAAATTTACGCTCATTCTTCAACAGCAGAATATTTATCCAGAGTCATAGGTATTCTAAGGCCTATTATTTCTTCTAGATCAAACAGAATGTTTGGCAATGCCTTACCAAAAGAGCAGGTAGAAAATAATGGAATTGGACCTTTTCTTGAAATTGGAAGAGATGGTAGAAAACCAGGCCTTCTTTATCCTACAAAAACTTTCACGGATAAGTTGAAATTTGAAGTAGGGGGTATTGAAGTTGAACTTTTCCATGCTCCTGGAGAAACTAATGATCAGCTTTTCGTCTGGTTACCAGGAAAAAAGGCTTTATTTCCGGGTGACAATTTTTATAAGACTTTCCCCAATCTTTACACGATCAGAGGGACTCCTTACAGAGATTTGGCAGGCTGGGTAAATAGCATAGATATGATGAGATATTTAGAACCAGAATTCTTGGTACCGAGTCATACACGACCTTTAGAAGGAAAGGAAAAGATTAATAAATTGCTTACTACTTACCGAGATGGAATTCAGTTTGTACATGATCAAACTGTTCGTTTAATGAACCTTGGGTTTGGCCCTGATGAGATTGCTGAACAATTGATATTACCTAAGCATTTAGGTGACTCTCCTTATTTAAAAGAATTTTATGGCTCACCAGCATGGTCAGCAAAAAATGTATTTTCTGGGTATTTGGGATGGTTTGATGGTAATCCTTCAACACTTAAACCTTTGCCAAAAAAAGAGGAAGCTGAAAACTTCATAAAGTTAGTTGGTGATTGGGATGATTTATTTCTTATTGCTGAACAGTCTTATATTGAAGGAAAATTTCAATGGTCATTACAATTAACAGACTATCTGTTAAGAGTAAGACCAGCAGATGAAAAGACTGAGTTACTTAGACAATCATGTCTGATTGCTTTAGGTAATAAAGAAAGTAATCCAAATTCAAGGTACTACTATCTTAGTAGTGCGGCTCAGCTCGATAAAGATTATCAAGAAAGCGATATATTATTACCTGATATAGAAGTAATTAAAAAATACCCCATAGAATCAATGATGGATTCGTTAAAGGTTAATGTTATTCCAGAAAAGTCTATAGATAAAAATATTCAATTACTCTTTACCTTTACTGACTCTTCAAAGGTTTTTTCTGTTTTTTTAAGAAAAGGTGTGCTTGAAGTACAACCTTTTTTAATTTCAGGATCTTCTGTGCAAGTAACCAGTAAAGAAGAGGATTTAAAGGCAATATTGTCAGGAATAAAGAGCTTGCCAATATCTCTTGTTAATGGCACTTTACAAATAGAGGGCAGTCGAACAGACCTGCTTACCTTTTTTACAAGTTTGAGGAATTAAGTATGAAAACTTTTGAAGATATTTCAGTACAAGTTAAAAACAATCTTGCTTATGTTGAGATACAAAGACCTCCTAATAATTTTTTTGACTATCTGCTAATTGAGCAAATCGCAGATGCTTACGAAGAGTTAGGTGAAATCTCTGAGTGCAGAATAATCATATTAAGCTCTCAAGGAAAAAACTTTTGTGCGGGAGCTAATTTTGGTCAAGACGAAGATATGCTTGATAAATCAGTTCCATATTCTAAGTTATATGCTCAGGCAGTAAGATTGTTTAAAACTAAGAAGCCAGTAATAGCTATTATTCAAGGCGCGGCAATTGGGGGAGGGCTAGGCCTAGCTCTATCAGCTGACTTTAGAATAGCTTGTCCTGAAGCGAGATTCGCAGCGAATTTTGCCAAACTAGGATTTCATCCTGGTTTTGGGTCATCTATTACATTACCTCGTGTCGTAGGGAAGCAAAAGGCCATGGATATGCTGTTTTCTGCTAGACGTGTGGCTGGAGAAGAAGCCTACCAGATAGGGTTAGCCGATAGATTAACTTCAAAAGAAAATCTAATGATAGAAGCTGAGAACTTTGCTGAAACAATAACTAGCTCTGCTCCTATGGCAGTAGAATCTATACGGGCAACTTTAAGGGGCAATTTAGCTGAAGAAGTAGAGAAAATCGTTGAATGGGAATTAAGTGAGCAGGTTAGACTCCAAAAAACAGAAGACTTTAAAGCTGGAATCGAAGCATCTCTAAACAGGGAAGTGCCTAAGTTCTATAGGAAATAAATTAAATTTTTAGTTTCGACGGGTCTAAGATTGTAGATCTAGCTGTTTTCATTAGGTTCGGATAATCTAGAGAGTAGTGCAACCCTCTGCTTTCTTTTCTTTTTAAAGCACTTTTAATTGTAAGATTTGCCACCAGCGCTAGATTACGTAACTCTATCAAGTCTGAACTTATTAGATACTTTCCATAAAAATAATTTACCTCCTGATTTATAACTTTCATGGCTATCTCAGCTCTTTTCAGGAGATTATTAGATCTGACTATTCCCACGTAATCCCACATCAATCTTCTTATGTCATCCCAATTATGTCTTACGATTACACCTTCTTGTGTTTCTGTGACTTTAGAAATATCCCATTCTTTTATGGGTTCCATATTTTCTTGAAAGTTTGAATAGATGTGCTCAGCTGCTTTCTTTGCAAAGACTACGCATTCTAATAATGAATTGCTTGCCATCCTATTGGCTCCATGGAGTCCTGTGCTGGATACTTCACCTATTGCATATAATCCATCTATATTGGTTTTGCTATCTAGATCAACTTTGACTCCTCCACAAGTGTAGTGGGCCGCAGGCACAACCGGTATTGGTTCTTTTGTGAGATCGAAACCAAATTTTTTGCATTGATCAAAGATATTAGGAAATTCTTTCTTGATTTCATTTGGC
>CALIUO010000023.1 GCA_938048695.1 uncultured SAR86 cluster bacterium | reverse complement strand
CCATTTGGAGTGGGTTAAGACATTCTCAGCTATCTCTCTGACCTTACCATCAATAGCATCGTAATTAAGCATTTCAAAAATAAATTCATTCACATCGTATGCTGTCCAACTATATGCTGCAATCCTAGCAAATAGATATGGTGTTTTATCAGGAAAATCTTCTCTTTCCATTGTGCCTTTTTCAGCCTTCTTACCTAACTGTTTCAGTAATTTTTCTAATTCATCTTTTTTCATTTTCTAACCTCCTATAGAATTTTGCTACTTTTTCTAAATCGTCAACAGTTCCAACACTTTTCATAGCATTTGCTTTCACTGAGACCCAAATAACATTATCTTTGGTGTATCCTTTCTCTGGAATAATTCTATCAAGCGATGGTGACTCAGGATTCATAATGCCCTTATTGCCACCCATCTTTAACTCTAATCCTAACACTGGACATTTATTATCCTTTGGAAAAATATTTACTAAAAAATCTAAATCTAAATCATATGGCAATTTTTTTTCTAAAGCCCTAGCTTTAAATTTATGTAATCTTTGAGCTAATAATTGCCTTAAGAATTGTTCCTTATCACACCACTTTTCATAGTAGAAATTATCTTTATTTCTTTTGGATGTATATCCGACAAAGTACTTACCATTCTCTACTTCGCCTTGAACAAAAACTTTGCCTGTCTTAGTGTTAATTCTTCTTTTTGTATCTTTATTTGGTTTAACTCTCTCAGCAGACTTTTTGAGAACCTCAGGGCTTTTAAAAATTGCATGGTAAACATTATTGTTAGCAACAGTGCTTCTATAGGATTGGAATACATATCCATCCTCTCTAATTTCTCCATACTTCCATTTTTTTTGTGTTTTCGGGTTCAATGGATATATTGATTTGCTATTTCCCTTTCTCCTTTTCATAATTTAAGAATATAAAAAAATAAGAGTGTAATAAACTGGTTTACAGGGCGGCTCTATAGAGTTACTTATATAACTATATAGATATATATAGTCTTAATAGTCTCTATAGTATCTATATAACCTTAACGAGGTACTGAGCTTTAAAGTAGCTTTACGATATATAAAGTTCTTTAAAGAACTGTTACTGTTTCCTCCTTATTATCTTTATTGTTTCTTTACTGAGTTCTACAGGGTGTTACAAAGCTCTATAGAGTTCTATAGGTTTTTCATGTTTCTTAGTGTTGTTGGCAAAGTAGAGGTTTAGTCATCACCAAACATCCCTCTAGGAGCTTCTTATTTCAATTCTAAGCCGTTTATTTCAGAAAGAGGATAAATGGTATATCTATGTTTAAAAAAACTCTTAGAAGAGCTTTAAAGAGCTAAGAGCTTTTTTAGCAATATTGATTTAAATTTATTTTGTCAATCTTTGTGTCGTTTGTCAATTATTATTTTTTTGCCTATTATTTTCATATGAACATTAAAAATACATTTCTATTCGGTCTTATTCTTTTGCTTAATGCTTGCTCAGATGCTCAGCTAACAATGAAACCAAAACCAAGTGAAATTGCACTTAATTATGCTGAGTTGAAATTTGTAGGCGACGACTCATATATCGAGTTTTTAACCGAAGAAGAAAAGTTCTACGCAATAAAATTTAAAGATATTTCTGATGAAGCTCTTGAAGAGAACCTTGTTATTACATCAATACAAAATGTTGCTAATCAATTTCAAAAAGATAATCTCGAGGTAAGTTTAATTGATGAACTGATTTCTGATAATTCAGCATCAATAACACTCCAAATCACTACCATTGATGTTGAAACTATAGTTCAAGAAATGTTTGCAGATGTTTGGAAGCGTGTATTAAGTGGAGAATTTGAAATTTCTAATGAATTTTACCAAAACTTATTTACTGAAAAGTTAGAAAATAATCCCAAGCTTAAAAATGAAATTATCACACTTGAGTTAATTGAAAATAGCGAAACGTGGCAAGTAAAAGACGGATGGAAAGAAGCATATAACACCTACCTTGAAGAAATTGAAATCAGAGACCAAATAGCTAGAGAAGAGATAGCCAAAATAGAAGCTGATTCAAAAATCAGCTCGCTTATAAAAGAAGCTAGAGAGCTTGAAAGAAAAAAAGATTATGCTCAGGCAAGTACCAAAGTAGTTTCAGCCTTAAACATTGACCCCACCAATGAAGACGCTGTTGAGTACTCCGCAAAACTTGAAGAAATAATTGCTAAAGAAAAAGCAATTCAAGACTATATCCCGAATGTTGAAATAATAGACTTCAATGCTCGATACTTCGATAGCTATTCTTATGGCAAGGTTCCTGGTGTTCAGTTTGGTGTTAAAAACAATGGCAATAAATCTTTAAAACGGGTTGAGATTATTGTTTATTTCTATGATGACAACGGTAATGCAATTTATGAAGAAAATTACGTGCCTATAAGTGAATATAGTTACGATGGTTTAAGCGAGCTGAAACCTAACTACATAGAGAGAATGGAAAAAGATAAGTTCTATCGTGTTAAGGGATTGGGAGCTGAATGGTCAGGTAAAGCAAACGCTGTAATTTCTGAGATTGAGTTTTCAGAATGATTAGAGCAGTAACAAAGCACCCATTAATTTTAATTTATGTCTCAAGTTAACTTAATTGTTGATGCCATTAATAGTCTTGGTGGATTAGGAACTCTTAGCGATATTTACAAAGCTGTTAACGATATTGCAGAAACACCAGAACCCTCTATAAGAAGAACAATATATCAGCATTCAAGTGAATGTGATATTTATGAGCCATCAAGGGAAGATATCTTTTATGCACCACATGGTAAGGGTGAGGGTGTTTGGGCTATTAGAGACAAAACCTTTTCTATTTTTCCCGTTACAACAGGAACAAAAATTTTAAGAAAAGATTTGCATGAACTAGTTGGGGGCAGTGTACAGGGTGGAATTTGTCCAACATCATCAGGCCATATCTTATTGTTTAGTGACCCAGAGCATGGTGAAGAATTTGGTTATTTTGATGGGTGGCAAGGTGACACTTATCTCTACTATGGGCAAGGCCAAGATGGTGATATGGAATTCACAAGAAACAATAAGTCTTTGCTCAACCACAAAGCAGACGGCAAAAGAGTGCAATTGTTT
Organism: uncultured SAR86 cluster bacterium; assembly: GCA_938048695.1. Lineage (GTDB taxonomy): Bacteria > Pseudomonadota > Gammaproteobacteria > Magnimaribacterales > Magnimaribacteraceae > Magnimaribacter. The sequence goes on along the minus strand of CALIUO010000023.1, from coordinate 3,281 downwards.
AAGGGTGCTAAAGGAGAAGTGGTCTATGAAGGTCAGTTTGAACTTGATGAGCTTAGACCCTATGACTTAGTAGAAGACAAGGATATGCATGATGAGGAAAGAGTTGCCATAGTTTTTAGACTTGTACCCATAAAAGAGCATAAAACCACATTGCCAGAAACAAACATCAAGTTAATCTCACAAAATAAAATAGAAGTTGCTGATATCGAAAGACATATTACTGAATCTACTGACGTAACTTATACCGCAGAAATTCAAGTAGAAAGAAAAGAGTCTAAGCTAGTTACGGAATATCAAGACTTTTTAGGAAAGAATAATTTACCGAAACTATCCCGACTGATTATTAATATTGAAGGAGAAACATCATCACTAAAAACAGATGGCTGGATTGAAGAAAGCAATACTTTGCTTGAAGCAAAATCTAGTGCATCAAGAAATAGTATTAGAACAGCAATAGGGCAGCTATTGGATTACAAGTTTCAAATTGAAAATCAGGGCATTGAGGTAAGAAGACTAGCAATACTACTTCCACAGAAACCCAGAGAAAGTTTATTGAACCTTTTAAAAAGTTTGAAAATAAACCTAATCTACAAAGATGGAAATAAATTCACAACAACTAGTTAACAACCAGTTCTTTTCAAGATGTGGAGCTAGTACAATATGTACTTGGATACCCCCCATGGTCACCTGCATAGGGTCGCCATAAGGTCACCAAAAGTAGTGGTAGAAGCGGAAAGTGGCTCCCCGAACTGGGCTCGAACCAGTGACCCACTGATTAACAGTCAGTAAGTCTTAGCTAAAAACCCTATATTTATAAGCATTTTATTGGTTCGCCAAGTGGTTCGCCATGCTATAATATGCTTAGTATGGTCACCAGGAGTTCGCCAAAAATAATCAAGTTTCCTTCCACAGTAAAAGTTCATATCAAAGCAGATACTGCTAAGAAAGCTCAGACAAAACCCAAAGATTACTACATCAGAGATACTCTCCTGAACGGTTATCACATTAGAGTGCGAGCATCAGGTAAGAAAACTTATGGCATTGAATCTAAGATGCCAAGAACCAAGGAAAAAATTAGCATCACCATTGGTGACATCAACCTTTATGCCGAAAAAGACGCACGCAAGAGAGCAACAGAACTGCTTCTAAAAATAAAAGACAACATTGACCCAAGAGATGAGAGGTTGGTGCTGCAAGGTGCAAACAAAAACCTACTAGAAGTTCTTGAAGAGTATTTGGCAAGTCGTGACCAACCATTAGCTCAGAAAACCTCTGACGGTTATCGATACAATCTCAAAACCTTTATTCCTAAAATAGCTGTAAAACCTATTGCCTCAATCAAGAAAGAGGAGCTGATGGATTGGTATCAAGGTGCTAAGAGCAAACCAAGAGCAGCTGCAACTACCTTCGGCACTGTCAAAACTTTACTTAAGTTTGCACAAGCAATGGGCTACATAGAAACAAACCCAGCAGAACAAGCCAAAGTAATTCTTGGTCGTTTTAAAAAGAAAGAAACTATTAAATCATTCATACCTTTGGATGAAATGAGTAGATTTTTAGATGCTTTTTATGAGTTAGCGACAGAAGGCGAGATTACTACTACCATGAGAGACTACATAGTCTTACTGCTAGTTACAGGTCTTAGGCGAACTGAAGCTCAATCACTCAAGTGGGAGCATATTAATTTTAAAAAGAAGACCATTGCCATTCCCGATAACAAAGCTCAACGTTACTTTGAAATACCCATGACCAGATTGACCCATGACCTTTTTAAATGGAGAAAGAAGAACTCAGAGGAAAGTGAATATGTTTTTTCAGGAAGAGGGCAGAGCAAGCATATTGTTGAGCCAAAGAGAGCTTTAAAGAAAATATCAGAAAAAGCACAGCTCACTCACAACCTCAGTTCTCATGCCTTGCGTAGAACCTTTGCTACTTTGTGCAAAGAGCTTGGTATTTCACTAGATGATTCAGGCAAACTGCTTAACCATGCCAATAGAAGTGTTACTGATAGTTATGTTAATCGCTCTCTGGAGTACCAAAGAGATTTATTTGACCAGGTGGTCAACATTATTGAGTCCAAAGTTGAGATAAAGGTCAATGGTAATAAAGCCCATGGTCTCTACAATATCTTAAGGGTAAGTTTCTACGGTGCTAGCGAAGATATTCTCATTCCAGAGATAGATTCAAGCAACGATAAGTATTGGAGTTAATCACCAAGAACAAGATGAGGAATCTTTAAATGAATAGATTTTTTCGGTATATTTTTTATATGAATTTTTTTAAAACAAATCTTTTGCTTTTTTTGTTGGCTATTCTGCTATCGGGTTGCGTCACAACGCCACCGGCGGCTAACTATCAATATTTCACTGGTCCAGCTACTGGGTCTTGGGATACAAGAGAAATCAAGGACGAACTTGATGGTAATTGGTTTAGAAGTTATGTACTAACTAAAAAAGATTCGTGGATATCGACTAATCCGGGTATTTATGTAGATACATATGCTAATGGAAGTACATCTTTATTTTTTACAAATGGAGATGGTTACATATGCGATACAGGCGGTCTTAAAGTAAGAGTAAAGTTTGGCGGTAGAAAGGTTGTAAATCTTTCTAGGGGTTATGGTGAATTCAAATTATCAAATAACAATGAGAGAATTGTGCTGTTTGATAGTCCATATACCTCCAATTCTGCTAAATCAGATTTTCTTGAAAAGTTAGCAATATCAAATACAGTTATTATAGAAACACAAGATGACTGCGGGACAGTGAAACAAATGAAATTTAATACAGAAGGTAAGCCACATTTCTACGCAAGAAAGATTGGGTAACAGTAATAATCCATTTAATTGAACCACAGCCGTCTGTCATTAACAGTTCTTACCTAGTAATTACACATAGCTATAAGTGCTGTATTTAATGCCTTTGGCTTCACACATTTCTTTCAAAGGATGAACACCAAACTTCTCCTCAGTATTGAATCCTTTAGCAAGCAGCTCCACCACAAACTTGGGCATCTCATCCTTTGGAATGGTTAAGTAGAATTCAAATTCATCGTTGCCCCAGAAGCTCTCAACATCACCGCCAAAATGATGTGAACTCAGGGTTAAATCACCCTTCTGGCTATACTCAGCATAAACAGTGTGACTGCCGTCAGGATACTGTTCTCTAAAGATTTGCTCCATATATTCTCCATAAACAACATACCCATCATTAGGTATATCAGTATGTGTGTATATGAATCTGAAATAAGGAATCTATTTCTTGATGTACACCATCAATTAT
>CALIUO010000022.1 GCA_938048695.1 uncultured SAR86 cluster bacterium | reverse complement strand
GCCCATGATCCCAGAAGCAACTTATGCCATGCTCGCCTGTGCAAGAATAGGTGCAATACATTCCGTTGTTTTTGGAGGTTTTTCACCTGAATCTTTAAAAGATAGAATCCTCGACTCAGACTGTCAAACTGTAATAACAGCCGATGAAGGTTTAAGAGGAGGAAAGGTTGTTCCTCTGAAACAAAATGTCGATGAAGCCTTGAAAGGATGTCCAAATGTTCATACTGTTTTAGTTGTTACAAGAACAAGTGCTGAAATTTCTTGGAACCTAGATTGCGATGTTAGATACGAAGAAATTTCTAAAAATGTTTCAAATGAATGTCCTCCAGAGGTAATGGATGCGGAGGACCCCCTTTTCATTCTTTATACATCTGGTTCAACAGGCAAGCCAAAAGGTGTGTTGCATACAACGGCAGGATATCTGCTTCAAACTTCGATATCCCATAAGTTAGTATTTGACTACAAAGAAGATGAAATTTACTGGTGCACAGCCGATGTAGGTTGGGTCACTGGCCACTCGTATATCGTTTATGGACCGCTAGCTAATTGTGCTACTTCTGTAATTTTTGAGGGCATTCCTACTTATCCATCTCCTTCAAGATTTTGGGAAGTAATTGACAAACATAAAGTAAATATTTTTTATACAGCACCAACGGCCTTAAGGGCATTGATGGCACAAGGAGATGACTTTGTAGAGTCTTCATCTAGAAAATCTTTAAGGGTGCTTGGAACAGTTGGTGAGCCTATTAATCCCGAAGCATGGGAATGGTACTTTAAAGTAGTAGGAGATTCTTCTTGTCCAATAGTCGATACATGGTGGCAAACCGAAACTGGGGCGATGATGATTACTCCCATTGCTGGATTCACCCCGATGAAGCCTGGAAGTGCCACTAAGCCATTTTTAGGAATTGAACCTGCGTTGCTTGATGAAAATGGAAAAGAAATTATTGGAGAAGGATCGGGAAATCTTGTGATTAAATCTAGTTGGCCGTCACAAATAAGAACTGTTTATGGAGATCATCAAAGGTGCATCGATACTTATTACTCTTTATATCCTGGGTATTACACAACAGGAGATGGGGCCAGAAGAGATGCAGATGGATATTATTGGATCACAGGTAGAGTAGATGATGTATTAAATGTATCTGGCCATAGACTCGGGACAGCAGAAGTAGAAAGTGCATTGGTTTTACATCAACAGGTAGCAGAAGCAGCGGTAGTCGGTTATGAACATGAAATTAAAGGACAAGGTATCTATTGTTATGTAACACTCATGTCAGAAACATCTCCGAGTGAAGATCTAAAAGCTGACCTAGTCCAACTTGTATCAAAAGAAATAGGACCAATTGCCAAACCTGATATTATTCAATGGGCACCTGGATTGCCAAAAACAAGATCGGGTAAAATCATGAGAAGGATACTTAGAAAGATAGCCACTAATGAAATTGATAACTTGGGTGATACTACTACTCTGGCAGATCCTTCTGTAGTAGAAGAGCTAATAATAAATAGAGAAAATAAATAATGTCATTAATAGATTTACTAAATAAAAAAAGTATTCTTCCACTTGAATCAGAAGCTTTAAGTGGAAGAGATGAAGAGGTAGAGGTCCCGGAAGAACACTTTGTAAAAGGTACTCCATTAAAAGGTCCATTCCCTGAAAACCTAAAGCAAGCTGTTTTTGGCATGGGTTGTTTTTGGGGTGTTGAAAGGAGGTTTTGGGAGTTAGAGGGTGTATATTCGACCTCAGCAGGATACGCAGGAGGATTTACGAAGAATCCATCCTATAAAGAAGTATGTACTGGTTTTACAGGTCATAATGAGGTGGTTTTAGTAGTATATGATCCCGACACTATCAGTTATGAATCTCTATTGAAGACCTTTTGGGAAGATCATGATCCCACACAAGGAATGAGGCAAGGAAATGATATTGGTACACAATACAGGTCAGGTATTTATTACAGTACAGAAGAGGAAAAAGAAATCATCAATGAAACTAAAGCGCAATATCAGGCTCAATTGAATAAGCACGGACTGGGAAATATAACTACTGAAGTTAAAAAATCGGAAAGTTTTTATTATGCCGAACATTATCACCAACAATACTTGGCTAAAAATCCTGACGGTTACTGTGCCCTTGCAGGTACGGGTGTAAAAATTAACTAACTTCCCTGATAGATATATTCATCACCAGATCGCACTATTACTTGATCTTCTTCAAGTTTAATTAAGTGCGCTAGTAGTGATGCTTTGGCAATGGGAAATAATGAAGAGTCAACATCGTCATAAACCTTTTCAACCAAGGTATCTGGCGTTCCTCTGGTAACTTTCTTTAAAGCTTCAAAAACTTTCTTTTCTCTTTCGAGTCTATGATTAATAATCCAATCAGCAACTTGGTGTGGGCTTTCTAAGACCTCGCCATGGCCAGGCGCAATCTTTTCAATCTCGTAGTTTTTTAGTTTTTCTAAAGATTCAATATACTGTTTCATATTTCCATCTGGAGGACCTATAACTACAGTAGATCCGTTCATGATGTGATCACCAGTAAAAATAAACTTTTCTTCTCTAAGAATAAAGCATAAGTGATTTGAAGCATGTCCTGGTGTATGCACCACTTCAAGAGTGTATTCTTCCTCTTCGAATAGTTCTTCATCTTCTAAGATTCTTTCAGGTTTAAATGAAGTATCTTGGTTCTTTGAGGTATTGGTAAGCATACCGTAAGCAGGTATATCTAATTCTTTTTTGAGTAACCTTACTCCCGGCGAATGATCAGGATGGGTATGAGTTACCAATATCTGTTTTATATTTTTCGATGCAGATAAGATTGCTTCAATGTGTTGTTCCATTGCTGGCCCGGGATCAATAACAGTTACTTCTTCATGACCTACTAAATATGTATTTGTTCCTGGACCCGTAAAAACACTTCCGTTACCAGCTGTGATTCTTCTTATTAGCGGAGAAATTTGAACTACTTGCTCAGGTTGCATCAATGGTCCTCATATCCTTCATCGCCAGGTAAAAGACCGACCATTTTTCCATTCTCCATAAAGAATTTGGGTTCAATTGTAGGAATTGTTGAAGGGTCAATCGATGATTTATCTTTAAGCAATTCCTCTACATTAGAATATCCACAAATACTTTCTAAATTTTTTATAGTAGGCATTATCAACAATAATTTTCCTTCCTTTTGTTGCTGCAGAGCATCTTCTGGTTTAATCCATAGGCTGTTTACGCTCTCGGAGCCATCATGAAGTCCTTCTTGTCCGCTAGGGGAAATAGCAACGAAGAAACGGGTTGTATATCTTCTTTTCTCTATCTTGGGTGTAATCCAATGAGCTAAGTAGGCTAGTCTTTCAGTTGCTAGAGTTAAGTTTTCCTCCTCACACATTTTTTCTAAAACTGCTTCTCCTGCATTAAGTCTATTTCTATAATCTACGAACCTTTCTCGTTCTTCCGAGTTCGAAGGATCAAATGCAGATCCATCTTTACGATAGGCTATTAAAATTCCAGCCTCTTCAAAACATTCTCGTATACAAGCAACCCAATAAGCTAAACCACCCTTTTCCTCTCCAAGGATATTTGATAACTCACTATCGGATGCACCTGTTGTTATTGCCTCCATATGATCCAGTCCATCTTCAGGATCAACTTTGCCTCCCGGGAATACAAAAGCGCCACCAAAATTCGCTTTAGATGCTCTTTCTACTAAGAAGACTTCAACTCCTTCTTCTTGTGAATCTCTAACCAATAAAACTGTTGCTGCAGGTTGAGGAATAGAGGGTTCAGCATCAGGATCTGCCATTTGGGTATTTGCGCCTTGCAATGGATTTTTCATAAATCATCCTTATTTTACAGATTATAATAGACTAGCGTCCTCAAAAACTTAATTAACTATAAATTTATTTCAAAGGAATGTCTAAATGATAGATTCTCATCCGGATTGGTTCAAAGAAGCTTTGGCTGTTAACAAAGAACAAAGAAATATATTGGTAGAAGGAAATTCTATACATTATCAAAAATGGGGAGACGATTCTAAGCCTGGAATAGTTTTAGTTCATGGAAGTGGCAGTCATTCCCATTGGTGGGATTTCATAGCACCTCTTTTGTTGGAAGAATTCCAAGTCAGTGCAATAGATCTATCAGGTATGGGAGATAGCGGTCATAGAGAAGATTATTCACCTGAGCTATATGGCAAAGAGATCCTGGCAGTTGCAGAGGATAGTGGTTTTTTTAACAACGGAAATCCGATTATTTGCGGTCATAGCATGGGAGGTTTCATGAGTGCAACTGCGGGTTATATTTCTGATAAGAAAATTGCAGGGGTTATTATGGTTGACTCTCCAATAAGACCTCCAACTTATGACTACTCGACACATGTAAGAAGCGGTCCAATAAGAAGAATCAAAACATATCCTGATAGGGATAGTATCTTAGAAAGATTTAGACTAACACCAGAGCAAGAGTGTGAGAACGATTATCTAGTGAAGTACATAGCGGAATGGTCTATAAAAGAAGCGAATAACGGGTTTCAGTGGAAGTTTGACGATACAATTTTTGATAAGCTGGGTTTTTCGCATATGCTTAGAAATATTGCCTTTGAGTTAGAGTGTGATTTGGGAATAATTTACGGAACAGAAAGCAATATGATGAGCGAGGAGATCCTTAATTTTATTGCTGAGAATGTACCTTCAGGAACGCCTATGATTCCTATTGAAAAAGCAGCGCATCATGTTTTATTGGATCAGCCGCTAGAATTAGCTAAAGCCATTAAGGAAATTGCAATCAATTGGATTTGAATAAGTGATAAAGACCGTTTTACTTCTTATATTTCTTTACTTTTCATTTTCAATTCACAGGTCGCTCCATAAGGAGGAGATAGATTATGGATGCACATCCATTAGCGTGTTGATGTTTGTAGACGTAGTTTTGCTTCTTTTAATTTACTACACCTTCTTTAACTAATTTACTTTCTAGCCGGTAATCCTTTAACTAGACTGAGAGATCTTAATGGGGCCCCTTCTCGTCTAAACTCAGATAATTCTTGGTATTCAGGGTCGTTATACCAAGCATCAGCAGCCGCTTCTGAAGGAAAAGAGAATATGATTACCCTGCCTCCAGCTAAAGGTTCTGGGCCCTCTATGTGCCTGAAGGTATCATCAAAGGTTAAAAATTCTCCACCATGTTTTTTTAACATCGGAAAGAAGCCCTTTTCATATTTCAAGTAAGTATCTTTATCTTTGATATCTAGATTTACCACCATGTAAACTTTTACATCATCCATATTTAAACCTTTAAGCTTTTACTGATTGAAGGCGTCCATCAATAATTTCTTCTGCCTCAGAAACAAGTCTCGAAACCATTTCCTTGCAAGTCGGTACATCTTTAACTCTTGCAACAGAAATTCCTGCAGACCAGATACCATGCTCTAAATCTCCTTCTTCAAAAACCACTCTACCTCTCTGACCGGCTACCAGGTCTTTTACATCTTCAAAGGTGGCAGTGCCTGTTGATTCAATTTCAACTACTTGATCAGAAACTGAATTTTTAAATACTCTCGCTGTATTATGCATTGTCCTAAACATAAGGTTAGTTGAAAGCTCATCAGCTTCTGTCATCTTTTCTTTTACATTTTGATGAATCCCGGCTTCTTGCGTTGCCATAAATCGAGTGCCCATTACTATCGCTTCACCTCCAAGTGCTAATGCTGCAACCATACTTTTTGCATCACTGAATCCTCCACAGCCTGCTACAGGAACATCAAGGGCTTCAGCCGCTTGAGGTAATAAAACCAGGGAGGGAATGTCATCTTCACCAGGATGTCCAGCACACTCAAATCCGTCGATTGTTATAGCACTTACTCCAACAGACTGAGCTTTAAGAGCGTGCCTAACAGAAGTGCACTTATGAATAACTTTTACATCATATTCTTTAAAAAGCTCCATGAATGGCTCTGGACTTCTTCCGGCAGTTTCTACTATTTTTACACCAGACCCAACAATTGCTTGTGCGTATTCTTCATAAGGGGGAGGGTTTATTGTCGGTAGAACAGTTAAGTTCACACCAAAAGGCTTATCTGTCATCTCTCTTGTTCTTTCTATCTCTTTAGCTAAATCTTCAGGTGTTGGTTGAGTTAGAGCGGTTAAAATACCCAGAGCTCCAGCATTTGATACAGCCGAAACAAGTTCAGCGTATCCTACCCACTGCATTCCTCCTTGTATCACAGGATGTTCTATTCCAAATAATTCAGTAATTCTTGTTTTTAGCATCTACTCCTCTCCCCGTTTGAATTCAATTTATTTAAGTTTGAATGAAAGATAGTAAGATACTTCAGTTAAATCAAGAAGAAATACTTTATGACTGAAAAATTAAACCTCTTTATAGAAGGACAATTTATAAAAAGTGATACAAAAGAGTGGATTGAAGTTTTAGATCCTGCCACTCAAGAAGTGCTTTGTGAAGCTCCTTGTGCAACAGACCAGGAAGTTCAAAGAGCTATTAAATCTGCCAAAGAAGCTTTTCTTTCTTGGAAAGAAACACCTCCACCTGAAAGGTCTAGAGTAATGATGAAATATCAGGAACTTCTCAAAAAGAATCAGGATGAAATTGCAAGAATACTTAGCAAAGAAAACGGAAAAACTTTTGAAGATGCTAAAGGTGATGTTTGGAGAGGCATAGAGGTTGTAGAACAAGCTGCAAATATTACTCCCCTGCTGATGGGAGAAACTGTAGAAAATGTCGCTAGAGAAATCGACTCTTACAGCTACATCCAATCTCTTGGAGTCTGTTTGGGTATAACCCCATTTAACTTTCCTGCCATGATCCCTTTATGGATGTTTCCGATGGCAATAGCTTGCGGTAATACATTTATATTAAAACCTTCTGAACAAGATCCAATGACTGCCAATAAACTTGCAGAACTATTTTTAGAGGCGGGAGCCCCTCCAAATATCCTACAAGTAATACATGGAAATAAAAGCCAAGTAGATGTTCTTATAAAGCATCCTGACATAAAAGCTATATCCTTTGTAGGATCGGTCCCAGTTGGACAATATATTTATAAAACAGGAACAGAACATCTTAAAAGAGTGCAGTCGTTTGCTGGAGCTAAAAATCATATGGTAGTTATGCCAGATGCCAATAAAAATAAAACTATTGATAGCTTAGTTGGGTCTTCGGTTGGGGCTGCTGGTCAAAGATGTATGGCCATCAGTGTAGCTGTTTTCGTAGGCTCTTCTAAAAATTGGATAGAAGATCTTAAAAATGAAATGGAAATGGTTAAACCTGGTCCTTGGGACTCAGAAGAGTCTGGGTTTGGTCCTGTTATTAGCTCTCAAGCTAAACAAAGAATCATTGATTTAATCTCTACAGGAAAGAAAGAAGCAAAATGCCTGATAGATGGAAGTAATTGTGAAGTGGAAGGATATCCCAATGGCAATTGGGTTGGAACTACCCTGTTTTCTGAAGTTAAAACAGAATCTGAGATATATAAAACTGAAATATTTGGACCTGTTTTATTGTGCATAGAAGTTGATACCCTTGAAGAAGCAATAAAGCTAATTAATGCTAATCCTTATGGTAATGGGACATCTATATTCACTGCATCAGGAAGATCTGCTAGAAAATTTAGACACGAAATTGAGGTAGGCCAGGTTGGGATAAACGTACCGATTCCGGTTCCATTGCCTTTTTTCTCTTTTACAGGATGGAAGCAGTCTTTTTATGGCGATCTTCATGCTTACGGAAAACAGGCAGTTAGATTTTATACTGAAACAAAGACTGTAACTGAAAGATGGTTTGAAGATGATGAAGAAAGAACGAAAAACTTGACCATCAATTTGGAGTGATAGATGGATTTTGACTTAAATTCTGATCAGAAAAATTATAGAGACTTAGCAAGGAACTTTGCTGACAAAGAACTTAAACCTTTTGCTGCTGAATGGGATAAAGAGTCTTTTTTTCCAAAAGAAACTTTGACTAAAGCAGGAGAGCTCGGTTTCTTGTCGCTTTACGTAGATACAAGTTTGGGTGGAATGGGTCTAGGCAGACTAGATGCTTCAATAGTTTTTGAGCAGCTTGCCCAAGGATGCACCAGCACAACAGCTTTTATGACAATTCATAATATGGCAATTTGGATGGTAAGTAAGTTTGCTTCAGAAGAATTAAAAGCAGAGTGGTTTCCTCAACTTAGCACAGGTGCAAAACTAGCCTCTTATTGTCTTACCGAACCTGGATCTGGTTCTGATGCAGCGTCCTTGAGAACTACTGCCAAAAAGGATGGAGATAATTTTATTTTAAATGGTTCGAAAGCTTTCATATCAGGATCGGGTGCTACAGACTGTCTTATACTTATGGCCAGAACAGGAGATTCAGGAGCGAAAGGTATTTCATGTTTTCTTATACCTGCTGACTCGCCGGGTATAGAGTATGGAAAAAATGAGCCAAAGATGGGTTGGAAGAATCAACCTACCAGGTTGGTATCTTTAACTGATGTTAAGGTTTCAAAAAAGAATTTGATCGGCGAAGAAGGAAATGGTTTCAAAATTGCTATGCAAGGGTTGGACGGAGGACGAATAAATATAGCCACGTGCTCAATAGGAACCGCTCAGTCTGCATTAGAGGAAGCTCAAAAATATATGAATGAGAGAGAGCAATTTGGAAAAAGGATTGCTGAATTTCAAGGTATGCAATTCAAAATAGCTGATATGGTAACTGAATTAATTGCAGCCAGGACTATGACGCGACTCGCAGCTTCAAAAATCGATAGCAATGATTCTGAAGCAACCGTTTATTCGGCTATGGCGAAGCGATTTGCTACTGATGTTGGATTTAATGTTTGCAATGAAGCTCTTCAAATATTTGGAGGTTATGGATATATTCAAGAGTATCCTCTGGAAAGACATGTAAGAGATGTAAGAGTCCATCAAATATTAGAAGGAACAAATGAAATTATGAAAATGATAATAGGACGCAGAATGATAATGGAAGACGCTGCTTCAATAATTCAATAAAAATTATGACAGATAAATTAATACTCGAAAAAATAGATAATACTGCAAAGATTACAATTAATAATCCTAGCGCAAATACTTGGGATCTAGAGAGCCTTTCTGGATTAGAAGAAATTATTGAGCTTCTAAATAAAGATGATGAAATCTTCTCGCTGGTAATTACTGGTCAGGGAGAAAAGTTCTTCTCTGCTGGAGCTGATCTTAAGGTTTTTCATGAAGGTGGAAAAGATGCTGCCAATGAAATGAGTAATGCTTTCTCAAAAGCTTTCAAAGCGCTTAGTAAATTTCGAGGTGTTTCAATAGCGGCGATAAATGGATTTGCTATGGGCGGCGGACTAGAGTGCGCATTGGCTTGTGACATCAGAGTGGCAGAAGAAAAAGCTATCTTGGCTCTACCAGAACCTAAAGTTGGCTTACTTCCATGTGGTGGAGGTACTCAGGTTCTTCCAAGATTGGTTGGAGAAGGTTGGGCTAAAAGAATTATTTTGACTGGAGAGCAAATAAAACCTGATCAAGCTCTTAAAATTGGACTAATTGAAGAAAAGGTTGAAGATGGAAAGAGTCTAGAGGCTGCTATGTCTATAGCCTCTTCTGTAGCAAACCAAAGTCCCGGTAGTATTGCACAATGTAAGGAACTAATTCATAAAGCTCGCCTATCTGATGAGCCTTACAACGAAGAACTGGAACCGTTTGTAAAATTATTTGATACAAAAGATCAAAAGGAAGGGGTTGAGGCCTTTTTAGATAAGCGAAAACCGAATTGGCAAAATGCCTAATGATCAACTAATTGTTGAGAGATTGAGGTGTCAGAATGATACCGAGATTGGACATATAACTCTCAACTCTCCAGAAACATTAAATTCATTAACCCTAAATATGGTTAACGAAATCTCTGATCTATTAGATCAATGGGAATTAGATCCCCAAATAAAAATGATCCTAATCAGCGGTGCAGGTGAAAAAGCATTTTGTGCTGGTGGAGATATCAGAGCCCTTTATGAATCAATGTGTTCTCCAGAGGGACCAATTTTTGCCGAAACTTTTTTTGAATCTGAATATAGACTGGACTATAAAATCCATAATTTTCCAAAACCAATAATCTCTATTTTAGATGGCATCGTTATGGGTGGCGGGGCCGGTCTGATGTTTGCCAGTACTTATAAGATTGCTACAGAAAGAACAAAGTTTGCAATGCCAGAAATTGGCGTTGGCCTATTCCCTGATGTAGGTTTCACATCTGTGATAAAAGATCTACCCGAAGGCCTTGGACTCTATATTATGCTTACAGCCTCCCCGCTTAACGCTTCCGATTTGGTTTTCTGTAATTTAGCCGATAGTTATTTGAGCTCAGCAAAGATGGAAGATTTCCTTACGGATGTAGTTGAGTTGAGTTGGCATGATGATGTTAAACAGAACTTAACTTTACTTGATTCAATACTTAATAGTAGTTCCTACTTAAAAGTAGTAGAGAGCTTTCCTGTAAGTAAGATTGAAGATGAATTAGACAAAATTCAATCAATGACTAATGAAGAAGACCTCTTCGGAGTTATAGATAACATAATGAGTCATACAGAAGATGACGAATGGTTTAAGAAAGGACAAGAATCACTAATCAAAGGGAGTCCTACGTCAGCACATTTAATATGGCTTCAGCATTTAAAATCTTCAAGCTTAAACTTAAAAGAGGTATTTAATTTTGAGCTTAACTTAGCTATACAGATTACAAGAAGAGGTGACTTTAAAGAGGGTATAAGAGCTCTAATAATAGATAAGGATAATAAACCGAACTGGAAATATGATTCTATTAAAAATGTTAAACAGTCATGGTTAGATAAGCATACGGACTTAGCATGGGAGAAAAATCCTCTGGAGGATCTTTAAAAATGAAAAAAGTTGGTTTTATTGGTTTAGGAAATATGGGCTTACCGATGGCGAATAACATCTTAAAAGCCGATATTGAAGTAAATGCTTTTGATTTATCAAAGGAGGCAATGCAAAGAGCAGATGAATTGGGTATGAAAACTAAAAGCTCTGCCTCAGAAGTTATAGAAAATATAGATGCTCTAATTACCATGTTGCCGAATGATAAGGCTGTTGAAAACATATTCTTGAAAGAAGGTTTACTAGAGAAAATTAGTAAAAATATGATTGTTATTGAATCGTCCACTATAAATCCTGAGGTTTCCAAAAAGGTTTCAAAAAAAGCAAAAGAGATGAATATTTCTATGCTAGATGCTCCCGTATCGGGTGGTGTAAAAGGAGCTGAGTTAGGTACTCTGACTTTTATTGTTGGTGGTGAAGAAGCCGATCTTGAAAAAGCAGCTCCTCTTTTCAAAATTATGGGAGATAAAATCTTTTATGCCGGTAAGGCGGGCTCAGGCCAGATAGCTAAGCTTTGTAATAATATGCTTCTAGCAATCCATATGTGTGGGACTGCTGAAACTATAGCAATGGGAGTAAATAACGGACTAGATCCTATCATTTTGTCTGAGATCATGAAGAATAGCTCTGGGGGGAACTGGTCTCTAGAAAAATATAATCCTTTTCCAGGGGTAATGAAAGAAGCTCCTGCCAGTAACAACTATTCTGGTGGCTTTTTAAACTCCTTGATGCTTAAAGACCTCAACCTAGCTAAAGAATTAGCAAATCAGTCTAAGTCTAATACTCCCATGGGAAGACTGGCTAGAGAACTTTATGAAGAATTAAATAACCAAGGATTTGAAGGTCTCGATTTCTCTAGTGTCCAACAAAATTACCTAGATAAATAAATATATTAAGAGAATTAACTAAATGAGAGTTGACTTCTAGGGTAAGTACCCTAAAATTTAGGGTAAGTACCCTAATGAAAAATTTATCAACTCGTACAACTGCTCTGTTTAGCGACTGTACCAGAGATAAGCTACTCAAAAATAGTCTTGAGCTTTTCAATAGAAAAGGGTTCGCAAGTGTTACGACTTCACTTTTGGCATCGTCTTCAAAAGTTCGCGAGGGGACTCTTTGGTATCACTTCAAATCAAAAAAAAGTTTAGTTGAATCTCATATTGAACTTTTTAAAAAAAATATTGATGTGGAGTTAGATATGATGGGGAAAATTGACTTAGAAATTTTAATTAAACAACTCTTATCTCAGTACTATTTTAATTGGGACTTCAGATATCTGTTTAGAGATAATCTTGCTGATAATCTCTCCTCTGATAGATCTATCACCAATAAATTGAATGAGTTAACTCAATTGCGATTTAATAAGATTAAGGAAGAAGCTCTTATTGGTAGAGATCAAGGAGTATTCGACTTTAAAGAAAATGAACTAGATGAGCTGAGTGAAATTATTTTTCTTGTTGCCGATAATTGGTTTGCTCTCTCTTCAAAAAAATATCCTGATAAAGACGAAAATTTCTTGATGCAAAGAGGCATGGGGCTATTAATTAAAGTCTCAGAACCATATCTGAGCAAAGAATCTCAATTAATCATTAGAAATTTACACGGAGGAGTTTTGACATGAGTCTTGCAAATGTTTTATTTCATAGAAAATCAATAATCGCGTGCATATTTGGCATGCTTTTTATATTTTCAGGAGAAGTTTTAGCAAACAAAGGTTTAGAAATTGCTTTAAAAAGCGATGAAAACTTTGATGGATATGGAGATAGCTCATCTGAAATGACCATGGAGTTAATCAGTAAAAAAGGAGATGTAGTTACAAGAAAACTCAGGTTTAAAAGGCTTGAAGTTCCTGGAGATGGCGACAAATCTTTAGCAGTATTTGAAAGCCCTAGGGATGTTAGAGGTGTTGGTATTCTTTCTTATTCTCATAAAGTAGAACCTGATGATCAATGGTTATACCTGCCAGCACTTAAAAGAGTAAAAAGGATTGCTTCAAAAAATAGATCCGGTCCGTTCTTAGGTAGCGAATTCTCTTTCGAGGACTTTTCTTTTCAAGAAGTTGAAAAATATGAATATGAATACCTTCGAGAAGAAGAACTAGATGGAATACTTTGCCATGTTATTGAAAGGAAACCTCTTGATCCTTATTCCGGGTATACAAAACAAATAGTCTGGATAGATAGTGAAAATTTTTTAACAAGAAAAATTCATCACTATGATAAAAAATCATTTCATTTGAAGACCCAAATCTTCTCTGATTACAAAATCTATAATGAGGCTTATTGGCAACCTCATAAGGTAACTATGATCAACAATCAAAATGGCAAGAGCTCTGTTCTTAGTTTCAGAGAGGTCAAATATAAGAATGGATTTGATGATAGGGACTTTTCGCAAAATAGTCTTAAAAGATCTAGATAAACTCAATGAAGTTTTTGTTAACAATAGTTGCCCTCTTTCTATTGAATAACATATTCGCTTATGAATTCTTAGGTGAAGTTATATTAGACAATCGATATTTCTTTAATGAGGGAACTTCTTATCAAGACAAAATTCATTCGTCATTTTCATATTCACCAGAAATATTTCATGAAGAAGAAGATTATATATTTCATTTAAAACCCAAGATCCGAAAAGATAGCCAGGACCCTAAGAGAAATCTTTTAGACTTGCAAGAATTTTACTTGTTACATATTGGTGAAGAGAGAGAAATTAAATTTGGAATAAGTAAAGAGTTTTGGGGAGTAACCGAAACAACTCATCGAGTTGATATTATTAATCAGACTGACTTTACAGAAGGATTTGATGGAGAAGAAAAACTTGGACAGCCCATGGTGAAGGTTTCCTTAGAAGAAGAATGGGGAGTATTAGATATTTACGCTTTATTTAGCTTCAGAGAGAGGCAGTTTTCTGGGCAAGAAGGGAGATTGCGACTTCCTTTGATAATTGATAAAAATGAATCTATTTACGAATCATCTGCAAAAAACAAGAGAACTGACTTTGCTGCCAGATGGTCAAATTATTATGATCAGCTAGACATAGCTATATCTTACTTTTCTGGAACCACCAGAGAACCAAGATTGTTTCCAACTGGAAGTATAGACAAACCCCTGATTCCTTATTACGAAACAATTGATCAGTTTGGTCTAGAACTTCTTTATTTAATAGGAAGTTTAGCAATAAAAGTAGAAGCAATTTCAAGAGCTGGGCAAGGCGATAGATTTTCAGCCGCAACTTATGGTTTTGAATACACTCAGGTCGGTATTTTTGATAGCAGAATTGATCTAGGTTGGATATTTGAGGGGAATCATGATGATCGATTAAAGAGTTCTCCAACTGTGCTTGGGACTAGACTAAGTTTTAATGACGAGCTTGATAGTCAAATCCTATCTGGTTTCATCTGGAATGATGTTAGCAAAGAGCTAGGATTTCTTTTGGAATCTTCAAGAAGAGTTGGCGAGTGTTGTTTGATCGCCCTGGAAGGCGTTTATTTTGAAGATACAGATGAGGATAACAATGAGCCTAAATTATTCGAAGCTTTCAGGGAGGATGATTTCTTCAAAATTGAATTTACTTATTATCTATAAACATGCAATTCTTTAATAAAAAATATCTAGCTAACGCAATTATAAAAAATAGACTGTTGAGTATAGTTGGCAGCCTTTTCTTTATGCTATTTCTTGGGATTGGATCTCAATATTTAACATTTGATCCCGACTTAGAATCATTTTTTCCTGAGAACCATCCTGCTACCCAGCTAAATAATGAAATTGATGAAACTTTTATTCCTACCGATAACATAATTATTGCAATAGATGGGAGAGGAACATCTATCTTTAAAAAAAGGACGCTTGATCTTATAGAGAGGCTCACAGAACTATCTTGGACAATTCCTCATTCAGTTAGGGTAGATAGCCTTACAAATTTTTCATATGTTCGATCTGAGGCAGATGATCTGCTTGTGGAACCCTTCATAGAGAATGCTCTAAGCCTATCAGATGGATACATAGAAGAAAGAAGCAAAATCGTAGAAACCCAAGATGCAATCTTTGGATCAATAATATCCAAAGATAAAGAAACCACCGTAATCAGCATTGTCATTGATCCTCCAGGTGAGGACCAAGCAGCAAGATTAACTGAAACAATCGAACATATTTTAAATTTCTTGCAACTAGAATTACCTAAATACCAAGAATTAGATATAAGACTGCTTGGTAATCCCTACCAAGAATACATCAGCCCAAGACTCGTTCAGACAGAAATGCCCTACATTTTGCCCTTGATGATTATTTTAATTTTTTTATCAGTATTTTTCTTGCTAAGGAGTACATACGCAGTCTTCGCGACTTTAGGTGTTGTTATTTGTTCTGTAGTGGCAAACTTTGGATCAATAGGTTGGATAGGAAATTCACTTAATCAAATGATTATTACCTACCCTATCTTAGTTATTACTCTGGCTCTAGCAGATTGCGTTCACTTATTTACTATCTACTTTCAAGAAAGAGCAAAAGAAGTAAGTAGTCGTAATGCCATGATAAGAAGTCTGGAACTAAACCTTCAACCTTTATTTCTAACAACGATAACTACCTGTATAGGTTTCTTATCTTTCAATGTGCTAGAAATAGAGCCGTTGAGAAATTTAGGTAATGGCATAGCAATAGGAGTTGGGCTTGCATTTATTTTTACGATATTCCTTATAGCTCCTCTTACCTCTTATTTCGATATCTCTCCACCTAAGACGATCTCAGGACAAACTGCTATTGCAAATAAAATTGCAAAATTCAGCTTAAAAAATGGCAAAAAGTTAATCTGGATAGTTCCCTCCATCTCTCTTATCTTAATTTGTCTTATTCCTCTGAACAATTTAGATGAAAACCCTACACAAATGTACAGTGACAGATTTACTTCTTTTGCACCTGACACAATATGGTTAGACGAAAGAATGGGAGTTACTTTTCCGGTTAGTTTTAAGGCAACATCACCATCTGGCAATGTATCCAGCCCCAAGTTTCTGAATCAAGTTGATGAATTTACAGAATGGCTGGAAGGACTGGATGAGGTTAACCATGTTACTTCTCTTGCAACAACCATGAAAACTTTAAATCGCAGCATGCATGGAGATGATGATAATTGGAAAATTATTCCAGAAAATGAAGATTTGGCCTCACAATATTTATTCTTCTATGAGATGTCTTTACCGCTGGGCCTTGATCTTAATAGCTCAATAAGCCAAGACAGAGGCACAATCAAAATAGCCAGCTCACTGAAAGACATGAGCTCAAAAGAATATCTGAGTTTCAGTGAGAAAGTTGATGACTATCTTGTAACAAATAATCTGCTGGATACAATTTCCCCGCCAGCTGGATTTAGAGTCGTTTTTACTTTTATAAATGAAGTCATTGTTAATAACCTCCTTATTGGAGTATTTCTAGGCTTGATATTAATCACGCTCATATTGGGATTGTTCTATAGATCATTTGTTTTTGGAATTATTTCTTCATTTCCGAACGTACTTCCTATAGGGACAGCCTTTGGAATTTGGGCTCTAGTGAACGGAAATGTAGGGTTCATGGTTGCTGTAGGAATGGGATCAACATTGGGCATAATTGTAGATTTCACAGTACATTTATTGAGTAAATATGATCTGGCTAGAACTGAACTTCAAAAGAGTCCAGAAGAGTCAATTATCTACTCATTTGAAGCAGTGGGATTTCCCTTAATTATAATGACCGTAGTACTAAGTATAGGATTTCTTGCTTTAACTTTAGTAAGTTTTAAACCTTTGGGAGATTTTGCCAGATTCTCCTCCATTGCATTCATGACTGCCTTATTTATAGACTTCTTTTTATTTCCTCAATTGCTTGTAAGATTCGATAAGAGAAAACTTAATTAGTCTCTTGTAAGGTAATAACCTGTTATCCAACAAGGAATCAAGGTAATGGCTGCAAAGGTAAAGGCGAAAGCATAATCCCCTGTTCCTAGGACTGAGGGGGCAATATTATTACCAATTAGCATTGAGATATTGCCAAATCCCATGAAAATTCCAAAATTTGTTGCGCTGGTTTGAGTAACGCAAAGTGCCATTAATACTGAGAATATAAGCACTGACCATCCAGCATCAACAGCGTCAACTCCAATCAACACGGCAGAAGTGAAAAAACTAGATGTATCAGGAGTAAAAGAGCTGGCTGCTAGATAAACAACAGCTTGACCTGTTACAAAAAGAAGAAGTAAGAAACGTTTTCTAAAGTAAAGAGTCATTAAGCCTGCAGAAAGACCAATGAGTCCTCCTAACCACATTCCGTAAGGTCTCATATAACCAATTTCTTCTCCAGTCCATCCAAGCTCGCTGATGTAAAACTCATTATAAATAACGTCAAAAATACCATATCCAATATTCGCAAAAAGCATGAAAATCATTGCAGCAAGAGCACTTTTATTAAAAAGACTCTCCCGGATACCAGAAAATAATTCATATAAAGTAAGACGATTCTTGTAAAGCATAGTTTCAAACCCTGCTTTATAGTCCAATTCTTTAGACAAAATAGGAAGGATAAGAACAAACGACATTATTAAGACCAATAAGGCAAATCCTTCATTAACTCCATAACCATAGAAGATAGAAGTTGCAGTTGCCATTCCAACACCTCTACCAAGGGTCTTACTCCCCCACATAAAGCCATTTGCTTTCGCTAGTTGATCTTCTCGCAAACTGTCTGCAGCTAAGGCATCAATAGCAATATCTGATATGGCAACAAAAGTGTTATGAGCTGTCAACAGAGCAATTAAAACGAAATTAACCGCATTAACATCTATAAAGACCAAAGGTAAAAGAGCTAAGATCATCATTAATTGACTGATCAAAACCCAAAACCTTCTTCTGCCGAACCTATTGATAGTAAAAGTATCAATGATAGGACCCATAAAAACTTTCAAGGTCCAAGGAATCATTGTTATCGAAAGCAATAAAGAAATATCACTGACAGAACTTCCGCTAGATACAAGGTAAGTGGTTAGTGCAAAAAGAGTTCCTCCGGACAAACCTTGAGATAAATAAACAGCGCTCAGACTGCTGATATGCCAAAAACTACCTTCACTAAGAAGTCGAGATCTAATTAATTCCATTTAATTTAGATTAATTTATTGAGAAAGATTGGTTGATTAAATCATAAGATCTGACTCTGGAGGAAAAAGGTTCGCAGATTGTAATAATTTTCAGTTCTTCTGGCTTGACTCTATCCAGTAATGGTTGAAGTTTCTGCCTTACCGTCTGGGGGGATCCTACAAAAGTCCGATTGTCGTTTGTACCAACAAGGTCACCGTTTATAGAAGACTTGGCTTCGTCTAATGTAGGAAATGCACCAAATATACCCTTTTGAGAATTCTGTCTCCATGCCGCAGCACTTAAAGAGAGCTCTTCTGCCTCTTTATCTGTATCAGCACAAATTGAGAACACGCCCACACTGATTTTTGGTTCATCTGAAAATATTGAAGGTTGAAAATTGTCTCTATAGACTTCAGCCAGATCAATACAGGACGGATCAATAAAATAAGCTAAAGACATTGGCAAGCCAAAGTGCGCAGCGTATTCAGCTCCTTGCCTTGAAGACACTAGTAACCAGACCTCGGGCAACTCGCCTAAGCCAGGCGTAACGTTTACAGACTCAAAAGATTCCGTAGAAGAA
The DNA here is from genome assembly GCA_938048695.1 of uncultured SAR86 cluster bacterium. GTDB lineage: Bacteria > Pseudomonadota > Gammaproteobacteria > Magnimaribacterales > Magnimaribacteraceae > Magnimaribacter. Next base: position 64,792 of record CALIUO010000022.1, on the reverse strand, counting down.
ACACTGCCTTCGAGAAAAGATTTCAAGTCATTCATTTTAGTCGCAAAAAATTCTGGTCCAGTAGTTTTTGATCCATAAGCCAAAGCTCCAGCTTGATAAGCGTCACTTCCAGGAGCTCTACCAAGACCGAGATCAATCCTGTTTGGAAACAAAGATTCCAATAATCTGAAATTTTCGGCCACTTTGTAAGGGCTGTAGTGCATTAGCATCACTCCACCTGATCCCACTCTAATAGATTCAGTCTGAGCTGCGAGACTTGGAATAAGAATCTCCGGTGAGCAGCCGGCAAAGGATGTTGATCCGTGGTGTTCTGCCAACCAAAAGCGATTTAAACCTAATGAATCGCTATACTTTGCAAGATCTCTTGTCTCTTTTATAGCCTCATCAGCATTTGAATTGGAGAAGATTGGAGATTGATCAACTACACTAATTTTCATGGCCCAATTGGCTTCCCGTCTATAACCTGATCTAAATATTCTGACATTCCATATCCCACAATCCCCTTGTAAGTATACTCTGTCATCCCTTCCGTTATCCTTGTAACTAAGCTTTCACCTTCAGGTGTATTTCTCCTGTTTCTCAAAGGAATCAAAGACAGGACCCTTCCTTTTACTTCGTATTCATCTTCATCTGTTTTGGCCCATGCAGTAAAAGTTTTTTGGAAGTGATCATCATCATATTGGGTTTCAATCTTGCAATCCTTAATGGTTTCGTACTTTCCATCTTTCAAGACAATCCCACCTCTCCTCTCGGAATCCTCACTTTGATGAACAATACTAAACATAAAACCAACTTCATCATTAATATTAATAGTCAACCATCTGTACCATTCAATAGCTTGCCAATATCTTGGTCCCCAGCTCTTATCTCTCAAGCCTAGACCATCTATGGACCATTCTTCGCCATTAATTTTAATAGCACCCTTACCGGCAGTATGCTGTTCATAGTGAGCTTTAGAAAAGCTCTTTTCGGGATCTCTTTCTAGGGGTTTTCCGTCTGTCCTTACTGCCTGGCCTCCAAACATAGGAGAAATACCAGTTATATTTATATCGGCTTCACACTCTACTCTAGGATTTTCTTTGAAAGCCTTACTCGGATTAAGCATATCTTTAGGATTATCTAAAAGTAATATCTTCCCTTTGTATTGAACCTTTAAAGACTTAAACGGCTCAATAACCTCAAATTTCATACCACCTGCGTCGAAAACATCGTTTGTTGTTATCTCCGGCCTTCCAAACATGAAACCTATCCTTCCATCGGGTAAATAAATACAGCAGGTCATCTCTGCATAACCCTCATTAGGTCTATTGCCTAACCTGAACCATCCTCCCATCTGTTTGTTGTGATCAAAAACATTAAAGTACATGCTTTCGTTATAATTAGAAGCTTCATCAGGTTGATGATTAAACTCATCTTGTGGCTCTAGTTTTATCTCAATATCACTCATAAGATTTCCTTTCTTGTTCCTTTATCGCCCAGTTTACATGCTCTTTCACTATCTCTGAAGTGGAGTCTTTTCTGAGGTTTAGGGATTGCATTATTTCTTGCGAAAAGTTTGCATTACCAAGTGCAATTGCAATATTTCTTAACCAAGATTCATACCCTGCTCTCCTGATAGGTGATCCTTCAGTCTTCTGTAAAAAATCGTCTTCGCTCCATCTAAATAATTCACATAAATCTATATCATCAAGTTGATGACGAGGTAAAAAATCAAGCTCATCAGTAAAATGAGTAAATTTGTTCCAAGGACAATATATTTGGCAATCATCACAGCCAAAAATTCTATTACCCATTTTTGATCTTAATTCTGGAGGTATGATGCCTTTATATTCAATCGTCAAATAAGATATACATTTTCTAGCATCAAGTTCGTGAGGTCCTACAAAGGCACTTGTTGGGCATACATCCATACAGGATGTACAGGTGCCACAATGACTTTGTGCAACAGGATTATCAACTATTAGATCTAAATCGGTGTAGATCTCTCCAAGAAAGAAATAAGAGCCAGAGTTTTTATTCAAAAGAAGTGTGTTCTTTCCAATCCAACCCAAGCCTGCTTTTTGAGCAATTGCTTTTTCTAATACGGGGGCGCTGTCAACAAATACTCTATTTGAATTTGGAGCATGATCTTTGATCTTTTTTGCCAATTTCTTCAATCTTGATCTCATCAATTTGTGATAATCTCTTCCTCGTGCGTATCCTGAAATGAATGCCCTGTCACTTCTCTCCAATAACTCCTGTCCGTTGTATTCTTCCGGGAGATAATTCATCGTCACAGAAATAATTCTTTTTGTGCCTTGAAATAATTGATCAGGGAACTCTCTCTTAGAATTATTACGAATCAAATAAGTCATTTCACCTTGATATCCATTCTCTAACCATTTATCTAGATATCTTTGATCTTCTGAGAGATCTATGTCCGTTATACCAACCGAACTAAAACCAAACTCTTTGGCCCAGTCCTTTATCTGATCAGATAAATTAATTTCTATATTTTTAGTGGCTAAATAATTCATTATTAAATTAGTAGAGAGTCTAACCTAGAGATATAATTTTAATAAATTAAGAGTTAGAACAAAATGAAACTATATACCGCTAGGGAAACAAGAAAAATAGATAACCTAGCAATTAAACAAAAAAATATATCTGGATATTCTCTGATGCAAATGGCTGCAGAGTTCTCTCTTGATATTATCCTAAGGGAACTTAATCCTGTTGAGGAATTAATTATTTTTTGTTCAAAAGGAAAGAATTCTGGAGATGGCTTTCTTCTAGGAGCTTACGCGAAAGAGTTTGGGCTTAAAGTAACAGTGGTTATGAGTAATTCACCTAAAGATTTAAAAGGAGTAACCAGAAAGGCTTTCCATGAAATGAAGGAATCGAATGTGAAAGTAATTTCTTCAAAATCACTCAAAAATCATAGGATCTCTAAAAATGCAGTTTTGGTTGATGCATTATTAGGAACGGGCTTAAAGGGTAGCTTAAGAAAAAATATCAAAGATTCAATCTTGGTTTTAAATCAGCTTGGGATGAAAATTCCAGTTGTTTCACTTGATATACCTTCTGGCGTGAATCCTGATACGGGAAATGCGGAAGATGCGTATGTCCTAGCTGATATTACAACCTCTTTTGTTGCTCAAAAACGAGGTTGTTTTACTTCGCACGGAAAAAAAGCTTCAGGAGAAGTGTTTTATTCAGATTTAGATATACCCAAAAAGCTGTTTTCTGAGGTACCTTCGACTAGTTCCATTATCAATTATGAAAATTCAATGGGAAGAGTTATCTATAGAGAGGAAGATGCGCATAAAGGAAACTTCGGTCATGTTGTTGTCGTAGGTGGAGATAGAGGATTTGGAGGAGCAGGAATACTTTGCTCTAAGGCGGCAGTTTATTCTGGTTCAGGCTTGACTAGCTTAGTTACAAGACCTGAGCATGTAAGTGCTAGTTTGGTTTCCTGTCCAGAGGTTATGGTTAAAGGCGTGAACTCTGGACAGGACTTAGAAGAACATCTCCTTAAACCTGACGTGATAGCTATTGGACCGGGATTAGGACAAACAGCTTGGTCAGAGCAAATGATACAAAGAGTTTTTTGGGAAGCTGAGAAAAGAGATGTTCCAGTCATTATGGATGCTGACGCACTCAATCTTCTGACTCAATTAAAATTATCCAGTAAGTTACCCAAAAATCTAATTCTTACTCCTCATCCCGGAGAAGCAGCCAGACTTTTAAACACAAATGTTTCAAACGTAGAATCCGATAGGTTTGGTTCAGCAGCTAAGTTACAAAAGAAATTTAATGCAACCGTAGTTTTGAAAGGATCTGGATCAATAGTTTGTTACAAAGGTAATGGAGGTCAAAAATGGGGTCTTTGCAATTCTGGCAATCCTGGAATGGCAACTGGAGGTATGGGCGATGTGTTAACAGGTATCATTGCCGGGATATTGGCACAGGGACTAAGCCTGAAAGATGCGGCAGAGGCTGGAGTTGATTTACATTCAAAGGCCGCAGACTTAGCCTCCCTAGAGACTGGTGAGGTAGGTCTTACCCCCAGTGATGTAATATCTGAGCTTAGATCGTTACTCAGATATGACTAAAATTATAGAAACTTCTAATGAAAATGAAACTATGGCTGCTGGAGAAGACTTAGCTATAGAAATACTTAATCTTAAATCTGATAAATCCGTAGTTGTATTTTTAGAAGGCGAGCTTGGAGCAGGAAAAACCACCTTCACCAAAGGAATGCTAAAGGGTTTTGATTACAATGAGTTAGTGAAAAGTCCGACCTACAATTTGGTAGAAATACATCAAACCAAAACTCATAGAATCTTTCATTTTGACTTATACAGGATTTCTGAACCCATAGAACTTGAAGAGATAGGTATAGATGAATATTTGAATGAACTTAAATCAGTTACCATCATTGAATGGCCTAAAAACGGCGAAGCGGTTCTCCCCTCTCCCGATTTCCATGTTCACATTTCTTACAAGGCATCAAATAGTAAAAGAGAGTTACAAATATCATGATTAAAAAATATTTAAGAGCCTTATTGTTTTTGTTTATTGTGATGGTCAATACCTCAGTATCTTCTGAGGAATCAAGTATCTTTTGCTTTGTTGGAGATGCAGGAGAAGTTAATCCCACTCAAACAATGGTAGTTAAAGCATTAGCTAATTCTGATTGTTCTTTAGTTTGGCATCTAGGGGACATTACACAACTTGGAGTTCAATCTATTGATGATCCAGAACTTCAAGATAGTTTCCTAAAACCTTTTCAACCATTTCTGGAGACAGAAATTCCTTTGTATTTAACAGTAGGTAACCATGATTACAAAGGGGATCCCAGTGTCTATCTTGAAGTTGCAAAAAATTACCCGTCTATTTTTCATCCCAGTAATTTTTATACTAAAACTTTCGGAGAATTATGTTTTTTTGCTCTAGATACAACAATTTTCGATAAGTTATATTATTTTTATAAGAGAGGTAATCAGATTAGGTGGCTAGAAGAAGAAGTGAGGAAACTCAAAGATAAATGCAATTTTTCTATAGCTGTAGCTCATCATCCATTGTACAGCTCAGGCGATAGAGACAGAGCAAATCCACAATTGGCAATATTTTTAGAGAACTATGTTTTTGGAATCTTTGATATTTATATTACCGGTCATAATCATGTTCTTGCAGACGAAGGTGATCATAAAAATACTCTGCAATTAATAAGCGCAACAGGAGCTCTGCCTGGGGGATCACCGAAAGATACAGAATCCGGTAAATTTAATATAGAAACTCCAGGATTTCTAAAAATGACTATTGAAAAAAATACAGCTAGGTATGAATTTGTTAGTGCGGAACAAAATGAAGTTCTCTGGTCCAATATTAAAGTTGGTTCAGGTTTAAGATAGACCTACTTCAATTCTATTAGATACTTCGATTGCTAAAGCTAAAGAGGATGTCAGACCTGGAGAGGCATATCCAAGAACATTCACATACTGGCTGTTGTTCATGGAGCCCGAATCAACCACAAAATCTTTCTCTCCCTGGAGTTTTGGCCTTATACCAGAGTAACCGGGAGTAAGATCTTGCTCTCTTATTCCGGGCCAATAAGATTGTACTGACTTTAGAAAAAATGATTTTTGGTCTACAGAAAGACTATAGTCAATTGCATCCACTACATATGCGGAAGGTCCAAACCTAATACCCTTTCCTAGATCTATAGTTGCATGGAGACCTAAACTATTTTCGGTTGGTGTTGGATAAATAAGATTGTCTAATCGCTCTTTACCCTGATAAATATAGTATTCACCCTTTACAAATTCCTCTTTATAGATATTTTCTTCATTTATAAGATTTGCGATATGAACAGCATTTAGACCGGCTGAATTAACCAAGATCTTGGTAATCACAAGAAATTGGTTCTTAGTTTTTTTATCTTCAACGAGAATTTCAAAACCTCTGATAGATTCATTTATATCTAATATCTCGTTACCAAGAATTACGTTGCCACCTTCACTCTCAAAATCTCTACTCAGAGAATGAATAAATGAATGGCTGTCAAAGATTCCTGTTGATGGAGAGAATATTGCCTCTTTAAAAGCAAGGAATGGGTATTTTGATTCAAGGGAGCTGTCATACATTAAGTCATCAACTCCGCATTCAAGTCCGTTTTCATAAATACCATTTAGGGTTTCTGATTCTTGGTCAGTCGAAGATAAGATGTATTTACCGCAACGATTAAATTCTATCTTTCTCTCCTTCAAATAATCATATAGAAGTTCTTTGCCTTTTAAGCAAAGCTTAGATTTCAAGGAATCTTGGTCATAGTACATGCCAGCATGTATTACTTCTGAATTACGACTGGAAGTTTCCTGAGCTATCTGATTATTTCTTTCTATTAGAAATACACTTTCATATCTAGTACAGAGCTCTCTAGCAATAGCTACACCGGAGACTCCTCCGCCGATAACCAAGCTGTCAACTTCAAATTTTTCTAATTTGCTCAATATTTTTTAAAGAAATATATATTATTTACTGTTATGGTTGAGGACTCTCTAAGTATAAGTATCAAAGAGTAAAAAGTTTAGAGAAATCGAATAATTATGTCGCTAAATTATGGAATTATAGGAACCGGTATGATGGGTTGTGAGCATATACGCAATCTAAAAAAAATTTCAGAAGTAAATATCTCTGCAATTGCTGATCCTAATGAGAATTCTAGACAGTGGGGTATGGCTGCTTGTGGAGAAAAATTTAAACCTCAACAATATAACGATTATAAAGAATTATTAAAACGCCCGGATATCGATGTAGTGGTAGTGGCAAGTCCAAACTTTACACATATTGATGTCATGAGAGATGTCTTTGAAACTGATAAACATGTTTTACTTGAAAAGCCCATGTGCACTAACTTAGTAGATGGACTAGAAGTACTCGAAAAGAGTAAAAAACATCAAGGTATAGTGTGGGTAGGCCTTGAGTATAGATTCATGGCTCCTATCCAATCTCTGATTAATCATTCTTGTGATATAGGAAATATAAAGATGCTTTCAATTAGAGAACATAGGTTTCCGTTTTTAGAAAAGGTTGATGACTGGAATAGATTTAATAAAAATACAGGTGGCACGCTGGTTGAAAAATGCTGCCACTTTTTTGATCTAATGAATCTACTAGTCCCGAGCAAGCCGACAAAAATTTATGCTTCAGGTGGCCAAGATGTCAATCATTTAAATGAAAATTACAATGGCAAAAAACCGGACATCATTGATAACTCCTTTGTAATAATCGATTACGAAGGAGGTCAAAGAGCTATGTTAGATTTATGTATGTTTGCTGAGGGAGGAAAATACGAGCAAGAAATTGTTTTGACAGGAGATAAAGGTAAATTAGAAACTAATATCCCTGGTAGCGAACTTTTACTAACCAATAGAAAAGAATACTCCTTCAAAACTTTAGAAGTTAGTCAGGACTCTAGAATAAAAGAGATTGGATTTCATCACGGTGCAAGTTATGTAGAGCATTTAGAGTTGATTAATTGCATAAAGTCAGGACATAAACCATTGGTAGATACTCAGAGTGGGTTTAATTCAATCGTACTAGGCTTAGCGGCCCAAGAATCAATTACAACTGGCGATCCTATTTATCTTGAAGAATTTTTAAAATAATAATATGAAATATAAATCGATTAAAGAAATGCCTAAAGTTGGCTTTGGGCTTTGGAAGGTTCCAAAAAATATAAGCTCAGATACTGTTTGTAAGGCGATAGAGATTGGATACAGGCATTTTGATTCTGCTTCAGACTATGGGAATGAGAAGGAAGTAGGTGAAGGGATAAAAAAAGCTTTAGATATGGGATTATGCAAACGAGAGGACCTTTGGATAACATCAAAATTATGGAACACTTATCATCATCCAGACCATGTTAATCTTGCACTTGAAAAAACCTTAGAAGATCTTCAACTAGATTATATTGATTTATATATGATCCATTTCCCAATTTCTCTAGAATTCGTTCCTTTCGACGAACGGTATCCTCCCGAATGGTTTAATGATCCGGATAGTAATGATCCCAAAATGATTCCTTCTAGGGTTTCACTATCTGATACATGGCATGCAATGGAATCACTCAAGCAGGAAGAAAGAACAAAATATCTAGGAGTATGTAATTACTCATCGGGCCTACTTCACGATCTCATGAATTACTGCGAGATTAAACCTGACATGCTTCAAATTGAATCTCATCCTCATCTTACGCAAGAAAAACTTATACGTTTAGCAAAAAACTATGGTCTAGAAGTTACTGCCTTTTCACCTTTAGGATCAATTTCCTATGAAGAGATAGGTGGAGCCGAAGAGACAGAATCACTTCTAAGGAATGAAACTATAAAATCAACAGCAAAGGAACTTGAAATATCGCCAGCTCAATTAGTACTTAGTTGGGCCTTAAATAGAGGGACGTCTATTGTTGTTAAAAGCACAAATGAAAAGCGAATGAAAGAAAATCTGGATGCTTCAAAGATTAAACTTGAACAATCGGTCTTAGAGAAGATATCAGCCCTAAATATTAATAGACGATATAACGATCCAGGAATTTTTTGTGAAGATGCCTTCAATACTTTCTTTCCAATTTATGACTAATCCAACTTTCTTACAGGTTATAGAAAATGACTTGGGTTTAACAAATATAACTGCAACTCAAGATTGGCTTAAAGAAAATAAAAAATCTATTGAACTTAAACTTGAAGAGCAAGGTGCTATTCTTTTTAAAGATCTCCCAATAGAAACCGCAGAAGACTTTGATCAATTTGTATCGACTTTCAATTACGATACTTTTACTTACGAAGAATCTCTTTCTAATGCAGTCAGAATAAATAAAACCAATAAAGTATTTACTGCCAATGAGGCTCCAAGAGAAGTGGAGATTTTCCTTCATCATGAAATGGCACAAACTCCAACCTACCCTAAGAATATTTTCTTTTTTTGTAAATCTGCTTCAGAAACTGGTGGAGAAACTCCTCTATGTCGCTCTGATGAACTTTACGAAGCATTACTGAAAGCTGATAGGGCTCTTGTAGAAAGCTTTGAAAAATTTGGAGTTATATATAACTCCATAATGTCTAGCGGGGATGAATTAATATCAGGTCAAGGAAGAAGTTGGCAAAAAACTCTTGGGGTAAGCTCAAAAAATCATGCTGAAGCAAAGTTAACAGACCTAGGTTATTCTTGGAATTGGATAGAGGGTGATAACTTATCCGTAACAACAAAAACTCTCAAAGCCACAAAAGAACTTAGGGATGGAAAGAAATCCTTTTTTAATCAGGTTATTGCAGCATCTCTAGGTTGGAAGAAAAATTCAGAAAATCAAATCCCTCCTGTTAGATTTGGCAATGGTGAAGAAATAAAGCAATCATATATTGAGGTCATTGGTGAGCTAGCTCAATCATTAACCTTACTCAGATCGTGGCAGGATAATGATATCTTATTGATTGATAACTATCGGGTAATGCATGGAAGAAAACCCTTTTCAGGTATTAAAAATAGAGAGGTGTTGGTTTCCTTAACTAATTAGAACTATAAGTATTTTTTGAAGAATGACCATACTTCTTCAGAAGCATTAATATCTTCATTGCCCGACCCAAAGTAATACCAAAAGATAGGATTTTCCCACCAATTAATAGTAAAACCTGGCCATACATGCCTACCCTCAACTATTTTATACATCCATACTTCCTCATCGGAATCTTGAGACCAGTGGCGTTCAAAATAAATATCATAGTCAGAATCTTCCCCTTTTTTGGTAATCATTTTTGTAAACTTCTCATCTAAGTTATAAGCATCAGCAAAAAAACTTATTGTTGATGGCAAATCGTAATAGGCTCCCCAGCCTCCAACATTTTCCATATCTCCATCAAATAAAGTTATTTGATCTCCAGTTCCATGTATTTCAAAAATAGGCACTGGAGATTGTGTATCGCATTCATCTTTAGTCTTACTCATGAGAGATCCCGCCACGGGAGCAACAGCTCTGAATAAATCTGATGAAGTACAAGCAAGTAGATAGCTCATATCTCCTCCATTGGACATACCAGTAGCAAACCCTTGTTTTCTTTTCAGGCTATATTCTTCAGAAAGTAATATGAATAGATCTCTTATAAAAGACACATCATTAATTGTTGAATCTTTATGAAATTCATAGCCAACATTAAAGAAAGTATTACCTCCACTGTCTGTGGTTCCTTGGGGATAAATAACCATGAATCCCTCTCGATCAGCGACTGCATTCATGCCTGAATATTCCATAATCTGTTTAGCCGATCCCGTGAATCCATGAATAACAAATACAATCGGTGAATCTTCAGTAAGATTATCAGGTATATGGACAAGGAATTCTCTTTCAACCCCTTCATGGATAATGGTTCTTTCTTCAGACATCAAACAAGACGTGAAGGCGAACAACAAAGTAAAGAATAATCTAGTTAGCATTGTCTGACTCTCCTATATGAAATTTGACTAAGCTTGTTCCGGCTTTTTCGTAAAAGACTGAAGAATTATGATCAACGCCTTCAATAGACAAAAGCTTATGTTCAATTTTTAATTTTTCTAGGAAAGAATGATACTCCTCAACACTCTTATAGTTCATATCCTCCGTTCCTGACCATAACATTAATTTTGGTGTAACATTTTGAGAAGATTTGTGTTGTTCTGCTAAAGACCAAGCATCATTACCCATACCTACATAATAGATAGTCTCTTTATCATCTCGTGGATCGTCTTCAAAGCCCTGACTTTCCTTTATAAGCTTTTCAATTGTGTATGAACCGCCTCCAGCTGAAACTGTTCCGAATAGATCAGAATACTTAAACATATAACGTGTTGCTGCCCTTCCGCCTTGAGAAAATCCCTCTAAACCACGACCTTGCCTTTTAGCGATCGTTCTATAGACCTTATCTATATGAGGAATAAGTTCTTTTATAAAGACATCTTCTCCATATGAATTTAATTCATCCGAATTGTAATGGCTGAGCTCTCCGCCATTAACAAATATGTAAATTGCGGGATCTATAGAGGGGTTTTTAAAAACTTCATGAACGTAGTGAGATATAAAAGCTTCTCTGGCTTCATTACCTGGCCTACCTCCATGAAGGTAATATACGGTCCTGAATCTTTTTTCTGGTTTCTCCTGATAGGCATCAGGAATGTAAATATAATAACCTATAGAAGTGTTTATTAAGGTGCTCTGAAAAGAGCCTTTTTTCAGCTGACTAGGGTAAATATATTTGTCATTGAGCTCATTTTCCCAGGAGAATTCTTTTGAAAACTCTTTAATAAATTCTCTAAACTCTTCCTTACTTGCTAAATTATCTCTATTGAAATCTAACAACGAGAACATTCCTTCAGACCATTCTTCTCTCTCGATAAATCCACTAGAATTTTTGTCTAGCTCCTTAAATCCAAAATAGACACCTAACTCAACACCCACAAAAGTTAAAATATTTTTAGACTGAAAAGTTAAAATCGATAAGAATAGAATTAGAAGGATCCACCTAAATTTCATTATTTTGCTACTGCATATCCCCAGTAATTGTATCCGGCTATTTTAGGTGTACTTGGAAGATACATTTCTTCCATCTCGATAATATCAAAGCCAGAATCTTGGATTAATGAAGGAATTTTTCTATTGATATTGCAACCCCCAGCAATTTTTCCCCAAATCGGATTAATTCTCTTTTGCCACTTTCTTATGTTTTCATCCGGAGCTTCACCGTGCTCACAAAATATCATCTTACCGCCATTCTTTAATACTCTTCTTATTTCACTATTGGCTCTTATCACCTCTGGGATAGTGCACATAGTGTAAGTAACCAATACTGAGTCGAAATGATCATCAGGAAGGGGAATCTCTTCAGCTCCAGATGATATAAACTTAACTTCCATCTGTTCGTCATCTGCTACTTTCCTAGCCATTTCACTTAACTCTTCAGATGGATCTAGTCCCCATAGTTCATCAATTTTTGATTTATTATAAAAGGGTAAATTCAGTCCAGATCCGATACCTACTTCTAGAACTTTTCCTTCAGCCAGAGGTACTACTTTCTTTCTCTGTCGAGCTACTGGCTTAAACCCACAAGCACAATTAAGAAATTTGGGGAGAACATATTTATCATATAGACTCATACTCTAAATCTAATACTTACCTCAATTAAAGGCAATAAATATGAATGAGAACCTAGCAAATAAAGTCTGTTTGATAACAGGAGCCACAAGTGGAATAGGCGAAGAATCGGCGAAAGAATTAAATAAGATGGGAGCAGAGATTATATTCATTGCGAGAAATGAAGAAAAAGGCAATCGTTTAAAGCAGGAATTACAAAATGACTCAGGTAGAGAAGCAACTATGATTATTGCCGATTTGTCTTCTCAAGCTGAAGTAAAGAAGGCAGCAAACGAATTCTTAGCTCTGAATAAGCCATTAGATATTCTTCTTAATAATGCAGGAATAATGAACAGAGAGAGAAATGAGACCGTCGACGGATTCGAAGAGGTTTTTTCAGTTAACCATCTTGCGTACTATACTTTTTCTTTACTGCTTACAGAGAAACTGAAAGAGACAAAGGAATCGCGAGTGATAAATGTTGCTTCTGGAGCTCATCAATTTGTAAAGGATATGAATTTTGAGGATTTGCAGTCAGAGGAAACTTTCAAGCCTATGCAAGTTTATGGACAATCAAAATTAGCCAATATCCTCTTTACCAAGTCACTTGCTAAGAAGCTCTCAGATTTTGATGTAACAGTAAATTGCCTGCACCCAGGATTCGTAAGTACTGGAATTGGCTCAAACAACAAAGGGGTTTGGAACTTTCTAATGTTTTTAGCTAAACCATTTGCCAGAAAGACTGATAAAGGTGCAGAAACTTCAATCTACTTGTGTAGTTCTTCTGAGGTAAAAGATGTTTCTGGGGAATATTTCGTAGACTGTAAAATAGAAAAAGTTTCAAAAGCGGCTAATAGTTCTGAACAAGCTAATCAGTTATGGGAAATAAGCTCTAAATTAACAGGCTTAGATCTACAATGAAGAGAGTGGATCTACATCAATAGACCATCGCACTTGTTTGGATAATTTCGGATCGTAAAGTCTTGACTGCATAACATCTAAAAATTTGTGCAAGTTAGACCTGCTTTTAGAAAAAATACTTAACTCCCATCTATAAACTCCAGACTTTTTTTCCATTATGGAAGGCAATGGCCCAACTAGACGCACATTCTTTCGTGTCCTTTCATCAATCCTCGATCTGTTTAGTAAGTTTAAGATAAAGTCTCTGCTAACTAAACTTTTAGGAGATTCGGCAAAAATCTTAGCCTGAAATGAAAAAGGTGGAATATTCGATATTTTTCTTTCCTCTAATATTTTTTGTGCAAATCTTTCGTAACTGCCAGATATTATCTCTTCGATTTGCGGATGATCAGTGCAATAAGATTGCAAAATAACTCGACCGTGCTTTTTATCCCTGCCTGCTCTTCCAGAAACCTGTGTCATGAGTTGTGCAACTCTCTCGCTTCCTCTGAAGTCAGCACTAAAAAGGCCAGAGTCCGCATCTACAATACCTACGAGAGTGACATTTGGAAAATGATGACCCTTTGCAAGGAGCTGTGTTCCAAGAAGAATCATTGGCTTTCCTTTTCTAATTTCATCAAAATATTCATTCAAAGTTTCCTTTTTTCGTGTTGAATCGCTATCAATTCTTAGAGTTTTAACTTTTGGAAATTTATTCTGTAAAAATTCTTCAATTCTCTCTGTACCAAAACCATATGTTAAAAAATCATCGGAACCACAAGACTCACATTTTTTTGGATAAGATTTCTGTGCCTCACAATGATGGCAATTTAGCCTTAATGGGTTTTTATGAACCGTCATTAACGCATCGCACCTGGAACAATTTGATATCCAACCACAGACCTTGCATATCATTGATGGAGCATATCCTCTTCTATTGAGAAAAATTAATACTTGATTACCTTTATCTAATTCTGACTGGGTTGCCTCTAGAAGCTCTTTGCTTAAGCCTTCACTTAGCTCTTTGCCTCTCAAATCAACTGCTTGGAAAGTGGGTAAGCTTGCCCCTGTAGCCCTCTCATTCAATTTTAATACTTCGTATTTATCTTCATGTGCATTCCTTAGAGTTTCCAAAGATGGGGTGGCAGAAGCTAAAACAACTGGTATTTTTTGTAACTTGGCTCTGTATAGAGCCATATCTCTAGCAGAATAGCGAAATTTATCCATTTGTTTAAATGACAGATCATGCTCTTCATCTACAACAATTATTCCCAAATTTTTCATGGGTAAAAATACGCTAGAGCGTGTTCCAATGATGATATCAACTAAGCCTCGGGATGCTCCTAACCAAGCATCAACTTTTTCACGTTCATTTTTAGCTGAGTGAAAAGACATTACTCTATCCCCGAAATATTCTCTAAACCTCTCTTCTGCTTGAGGAGCAAGTCCGATCTCAGGAATTAGGATTAAAGCTTGTTTACCTTGATTGATAATATCCTGTATTGCTTGAAGATAAACTTCAGTCTTACCGCTACCAGTTATACCATCTAGTAAAAAAGTTTTATTTTTGCCTTGTACTTTTTTTATAGCCTCAACGGCTATATTTTGCTCAGAATTGAGCATCTTTGAAGATTTTAATTTTTTATTCTCTAGTTTCTTGTATGGGGATAATTCTCTGGAAAATCTTGAAATGAAACCCTTTTCTAATAGAGCATTTATTGCTGTGGAACTTATGCCAAAGGCCTGCGTTGATTTAAGAGATATTTCCTTTTTTTCTTTTAAAAGAGTTATCAGTTTTTGTTGGCTTGGTGCACGTGCTAAGTCGTCAAGAGATATAAAAGATCCCTTAGAAGTTAATTCTAAATACTTACTTTCTCTAAACTTAGCTTCTTTACCTTTTCTGAGCGAAGGTGGAAAAAAATACTGAATAATCTCTCCGAGTGGATAATGATAATAACGAGAAGACCATTCGGCCAGACTAAGTGAAGTGGCATCCAAAAGAGGGGATAGATCTAAAACTTCAGTGATATGCTTATACTTTCTTTTGTCTGATACTTCCTGTTTACTAAAACCCCATATAACAGCAACTAGCTGTCTTTTCCCAAAAGGCACTAAAACTCTAGATCCTTTTTTTAGTGGAAAACCTTTATTCTTAGGTGGTAAGTAGGAGAATCTCTCCATTAAAGGAATCGGAACTAAAACTTCTACTAAATCTGAATTCATAAATAAAGTATCAAGTATTCTAATTGAAATTTTGCATTTGCCATGTTTTGTCTGTCTGGTATAGTGCTCCTCCATATTTTTAAATACAAGATTATTAAATGCAAAAAGACATCCATCCAGAATACAGAGAAGTTCTATTTCATGACAAAAGCATGGATTACTATTTCATCGTACGTTCCACTCTGAAAACAGATGAAACAAAGGAATGGGAAGATGGAAAAACTTACCCTTATTGTGTTCTTGATATCTCTTCTGCCTCACACCCCTTTTATACAGGCAAACAGAAGCTTGTTGATACAGGTGGTAGGGTAGATAAGTTTAGAAAACGTTTTGGTAATAAAACCAAACCAACACCGGAAGCCGAAATGGCTTCAGAAGAAGAACCAGCGATTCAAGAAGCTGCCGAAGAATCAGCAACGGAAGAGGTTGCGGTTGAAGAACCAGCAGTCGAAGAGACGACTGAAGAGGCAACACCTGAGGAAAAAGTTGAATCAGAGGACTCTTCCGAAGAAAAATAAAAATTGTTTAAAGATAAAAAAAGACGCTTTATGCGTCTTTTTTTTATTCAATTATCGCCTGATATGTAGCTAATTGCATAAGCTCCCTTACGGGATAAGTACCATCAGGCAATAGTTGCGTATGAACAATGCCAATGAGATCTTCTTTATGGTCTATCCAAAAATGTGTGCTTGCTGCGCCTCCCCAACTAAAAACTCCTTCAGAAACTGGTAGACCAGACAAAGCGGGATTGATAACTACTGAGCCCGTGACACCAAAACCCATGCCTCTAACTCTGTATCCACTGCCTAGCATGTTGAATAAGTTAGTTAAGCCTTCATCAGCACTCTCGGACCCCATATGATTTGAAGTCATGAATTCAACTGTCTTTTTGCCTAAATACCTTTTTCCTTCATATTCACCTTTATTCAATAACATTTGAGCAAATTTAAGGTAATCTCCAACAGTACTTACCAAACCTCCTCCACCTGATTCGAGCTGAGGTGGAGTTCTGTAACCAGACTTTTCAGGATCGTCCATTAACATTATATTTCCTGGCAAAGGACCATAATTAGCTGAAAATCTATCTAGCTTTTTATCTGGTACGGTAAAACCAGTATCTTCCATACCTAAAGGACCAAAGATTCTTTCCTCCAAAAATTCTCCAAAAGACATGCCGGAGAGCTCTTCTATCAATGCTCCCATTACATCCATACCAACACTGTAATTCCATATAGTTCCCGGTTGTGCAACAAGAGGAATTTCGGCCAGTGCTTTAGTCCATTCTCTTAAATTGTCAAAAGGTGGTTTTGTACCAGCAGTAAAAAATTCTCCTCCGGCACTTGGAACGTTACCCAGCCCTCTTTCAACCTCTTCAGAAACATACATAGAGCCTATGGGTCCAGGCATAAAGGAATAGGATAACCCTGAAGTGTGTGTGGCAAGTTGTTGAATCGTAATTGGAGAAGAAGCTGCCTCAGTCGTCATGTTTTCTCCTTCTCCGCCGGTATGAACTTGCATCTCTGCAAACTCAGGGAAATATTTAGAGATTGGATCTGTCATTAGAAACTTGCCTTCTTCAAAAAGCATCATCAAAGCAGCGCCAGTTACAGGCTTAGATTGAGAATAAATTCTATGAATTGTATCTGTTTCCATCGCTAAGCCCTTCTCTATATCTCTCATGCCGTTAGCTTCAAAATGCACAACTTCGCCTCTTCTAGCTACCAAGGTAACTGTTCCTGGTATTTTTTTAGCGTCTATTAGAGAACGCATAGATTCTCCTATGTGTTCTAATTTTTCTGTTGAAAATCCTACCTTCTCTGGTTTAGTTATTTTGATCATTGATCCTCCCCGATATGAAATCTATTATTTTTTTTGAAACCTTCCTTTTATTTTGTCTTTCAATAAGATATTTTTCTTTTTCAGTGATGAGGGTAACTTCGTTGTCATCAGAATCAAATCCTATTTCTTTATTCGAAACATCATTAGCAATAATTAAATCAAGATTTTTATTGGATAATTTCTTTTCCGCATTTTTGATCAAGTCATTGGTTTCGGCAGCAAAGCCCACTACGTATGGCCTCTGCTCTAGTTCACTAACTGACTTCAAAATATCTTGATTTTCTTTTAGCTCTAGAATCACAGGAGAATTGCTTCCATCTTTTTTAATTTTAGAGTCGCTAGCCTTAGCCGGACTATAGTCTGAGACAGCGGCCGTGCCAATGTATACATCCATTCCCGATATATGATGCATCACTGCATCGTACATTTCTTTGGCAGTTTTTATAGATACAAAATTACAATTTGAAGGAGGTTCTATATTCACTGGTCCACTGATGAGAGTAACATTTGCACCTGAATCCAGAGCAGCCTCAACTAGACTATAACCCATTTTTCCAGAGCTTCTATTGGTTATAAATCTAACTGGATCTATTGGCTCTTGAGTGGGGCCAGCAGTTATAAGAATTTTTTTTCCTGATAATGTTCCTTCATTAAAAGAGAGCGAAAACATATTTATTATATCTAAGGGTTCTAGCATCCTTCCAAGACCTACATCACCACAAGCCTGCTCTCCTGATCCCGGTCCACAGATACCAAAATCTTGATCTATTAGTTTTTTTAAATTTTCTTGTGTCCTTTCATCTCTCCACATAGCTTGATTCATAGCTGGAGCAACTGAGATAGGTCCATCAAATGCAAGAGTTACAGTGGAGAGCAAATCATCACCTCTTCCAGATGAAAGCCTAGCAATTGTATTGGCTGTAGCAGGTGCAATTAGAATTCCATCAGCCCATTTTGCTAACTCAATGTGGCCCATTGCCGCTTCTGCTTCGGCATCAAGTAGTTCAGTAGAAACTCTATTACCAGACAAAGCCTGTAAGGTGAGTGATGTAATGAATTCTTCAGCGGACCTAGTCATAACTACTCGGACAGAGGCACCAGACTTTTTCAAATGTCTTACAATTTCAGCTGATTTATAGGCAGCTATACCACCCGTTACTCCAAGTAAAATATTTTTGTTAGCTAAAGATTTCAAATTTTGTTTCCTTAAGGTCGAGATTATAGCGGCTTATTCTTGCTTGCTGTCAATGCTTCTGGTATAAAACGCGGCTCTACAAAGAAATATTTAATAAATTATGTCTAAAGTATGCCAAGTAACTGGGAAAAAGCCTCAAGCAGGGAATAATGTTTCTCATGCCAAAAATAGGAATAAGAGGACTTTCCAACCAAACCTTCATAAACATAGGTTTTGGGTAGAATCTGAAAACAGATACGTTAGTTTAACTGTATCTGCAAATGGAATGAGAACTATTGATAAGAACGGAATCGATAAAGTGCTTGCTGATCTTAGATCAAGAGGAGAAAAGATATGAGAGAAAAAATTAGATTAGTATCTTCTGCTGGAACTGGACATTTTTATACAACAGATAAAAATAAATCTGCAATGCCGGATAAAATGGAAATCAAAAAATTTGATCCTGTTATAAGAAAACACGTCATTTATACCGAAGCAAAAATTAAATAATTCCTGCAGCTTCTTTAATCAAACGACGCTTAAGAGGCGTCGCACGATTTGCAAAATCAAAGGCAAAATTTCGCCCAAAGCGTATCAAAAGACTTTCGGAACCGAATCCTCTTTTAAATGCTTCCATTAAAACTATCATTTTGTAGCTCTCGGGTTCCCTCTTTTTTGAGTATGTCTTAATAACCTCCTTATCGAACAAGCTCTTCCCATTCCTATTTAAGGAGGCAAGAAGGTAAGATAGCTCTCTGACATCGGCTATACCTAAATTTAATCCCTGCCCTGCTAAAGGATGAATTGTATGAGCTGAGTCTCCCACTAGAATGGTGCGCTCCTTATAAAACTTCTTGGCATGAAGTTGATGAAGTGGAAAAGAATTTATATCTTCACAGAAATTAATTTCTCCGAACCTTTCTTCTGTTTTCAACCTTAACTCTTGCGATAATGCCTCTTTATCAAGTTTAAGGAGTTTCTCTCCATAAGATTTATCGGTGGACCAAATTAAAGACGCGTGGTTTGTCCGTTCAACTAGTGGTAAAAAAGCAATAGGGCCCGTATCAGTAAAGATTTGAAAAGCTATACTGCCTATAGGTTTTGTCGTTTTTACTGAGGAGACAATAGCCAACTGATCATAGCTCCACTTACGAATTGGTATTTTAGATAAATCTCTTACTCTTGAGAGTGAACCGTCAGCTCCGATTAATATGTCAGAGGATATTTTTTTTCCTGACTCTGTCGTTAGATCGATAGTATTTTGATCTTCAAAAATTTTAGCTAAAGATTCTTCTTCGATAAGAGTCACCTCTGCAAGATTTTGCAGAGAATTAAAGATAGCCTGTAAGATAATATTATTGTGAACTATTACACCTAGTTCCTTCTTGTCTATCTCAAAAGCATTGAATTGGACTGAAGAAGATCCTTCTGCATCCCAAACAAAAATTTCATCAAAGACCCTGGCGTTAGGATATATATCCTCCCAGATACCCGCTTCTTTTAAAGTTTCTATTGAAAAAAGATTTAATGAGGTAGTTCTTCCTTGAAGAGGATTACTTAATTTTACTGAGGGCTTACCCTTGTCTATCAAGCAAGTGCTTATTCCTGATTTCCCCAGTATTAGAGCCAGCAAGGCACCTGCTACACCGCCTCCTACGATCGATACTTGGAAGTCCACTTAACCTTGAACAGTATGTTCTACTTCTTCTATAGTTCTAGGTACATTGGGAGTCAGAACTTCGAAACCAGATTCTGTTACGACAATATCATCTTCGATTCTCACACCGATCCCCTTCCATTTGTCATCAACATCCTCTAAAGAATCTAATATGTAAATACCAGGTTCAATTGTCATTACCATACCTTTCTCAAGGTCTCTCCAGTCTCCATCTTGTTTATATCCACCAACATCATGAACATCCATACCCAACCAATGCCCTATCCTATGCATGTAAAATTTAGAGTAATCCCCGTTTTCTATTACTTGATCCTTGGTGCCCTTCAACAAACCCAAATCCAGGAGACCTTCAACAATCACTTCAACGGATTTTTCATGCATTAAATTCCACTTATTACCTGGCTTAGCTTGTTCCATAGATTGTTTATGAGCTTCTAAAACTATGGAATATATTTCTTTCTGTTCAGGAGAAAATTTACCATTAACTGGGAAAGTACGTGTCACATCAGAAGCATAATATTTGTATTCACATCCAGCATCTACAAGCACCAAATCTCCATCTTTTAATTCAGCATTATTCTCAACATAGTGAAGTATGCAGGAATTATTACCTCCACCAACTATAGAATTATAAGCAGCCGATCTTGCTCCATTCTTATTGAACGCATATAGATATTCAGCTTCTAGTTGATATTCGAACATGCCGGGAGTAACGGCCTGCATTGCTCTAATATGTGCTTCAGTAGTGATGTCAGCAGCTTGCTTCATAAGGTCCATCTCGTGATCTTCTTTAATAAGCCTCATTTCATGCAGGATTGAATCCAAAGAAAGTAAATTATGAGGTGGCTCTGCTCCTGCCCTGGTATTTTTACGAATATCCTCAACCCATTGAGAGATTTTTAAATCTACTCCACAAGGCGCACTCATCGAAAAATAAATATTTTTAACACCTGCCAGAAGTTCAGGCATCATTTGATCAATTGAATTAATACTATAAGCATTATCTGCTTGGTATTCCTGAATTGCACCATCCTGCCCAGTCCTAAAACCATCCCACTGTTCCCTGAGAGGATCTCTATCTCTACAAAATATAATAAACTTTTCTTTATCATGATTTGGCCTTATCAATATAAGCGAATCTGGTTCTTCGTATCCTGATAAATAATAGAAATTACTATCTTGGCGATAAGCATAGTCTGTATCAGATATTCTGGATTTGACTAAAGCAGAAGCAACAATTATCGCTGAATCATCTAAAACTTTATTGGATAACTGCAATCTTCTTTCAGAGAAGTTATTTTTCATTGTTTAATCTAATTTTAAGTAGTTTGTAGATAAACATGGTAGCAAGAATTTGTGTTCAAAGTTAAACTTAAAGAAGAAAATGACAGAAAATAAGTTAGAAAATTTAGAGAGAGAAGTGAATGAGCTAATAAAGCTCAGTCAACAGCTGAAAGAAGTGAATGATCATCTCTCTAAGAAAAATATTCAGTTGTCGAAAGAGAACAATCAGCTTACGCAGAATCTCGATTTGGCCAAAGAAGGTATTTCAAAAATAATTAAATCCCACAGAAGCCGATGAGCAAAGAGACAACTACGGTAAAAATCTTAGGAGCAAGTTATAAAATAGCCTGCCCCCCTGAAGAATCAGAAGAATTAAAGAAAGCTGCCAATTTTTTAGATAGTAGACTAAGTGAAGTCAAAGAGGCTTCTGGATTAGATGAGAAAAGAGCCGCTATTATTACTGCACTGAATATTAGTAATGAATACCTAAAAAACTTATCAGATGTCAACAAGGACGAATCCGTCAATGAAGGATTAGAAAACCTTACACTCCAGGTTCAAAAACAGCTTAAAACTTTATCTTTTAAAGCATAATAACTAGGTTATAATTTATAAAGTTTCCTGGTTTATTCGATAGTTATTACTACTCTCGAGCCGATAAAAAAATAATAGGAGACTCTGAAAGGTCTTTGTTGAGCATACCCATTTATTGGGAAGCCTGATAGATTGACGGGGTCACCGCCTTGAACTTCACGGTTCAGGGCAGTAATCAACAACGGTATTCTGGGAAACACCTCTGATGAGTAATAAATCTAAACTCAGAAAAAAATATATTCAAATTAGAAATGACATTTCTAAAGAACAGCTCTTGGAATCTGAAAAAAATCTTCTATCTATAGTGGAGAAGAATTTAGAGCTAAAAAAATACAAAAATATCGCCTGCTATTCTTCTATTGGTAAAGAAATGAGAACTGAAGGTCTGTTAGATTTACTCTTAGAAATTGGTTCAGATGTTTATTTACCTAAAATGAGCGAAGGTTCTAAGGTGCTCAGATTTCTTAAATATGGTGGCAGTAAAAGCACAGAAGAGAATTCACTAGGAATTGCTGAACCGATAGGTAGTGAAGAAATTAACCCCAAGAACTTAGATCTAATTTTACTACCTTGTGTATGTTTTGACTTAGCTGGTCATAGAATAGGAATGGGACAAGGATATTATGACCATTCTCTGGAATTCTCGTTAACTTCAAGACCCCAATTAATTTTACTTGCGCACGAATTTCAAAAAGTTACCAACTGTTTTCCTGAGAAACATGATGTGGCAGTGGATGCCTGCCTCACTAACGAACAGTTTTATAAATTTTAATATGAGTTACTTCAAGAATGCTCTGTAAGCAGAATTCTGAGTTTCATCCCAAAATCTAAATCCTGTCTTATTTAAGTATCTCAACAATTGAGGATAATTTTTTTCTTTAGATTCGAATCCTACTAATACTCTGCCGTAAGCAGAGCCCTGATTCCTGTAATGAAAGAGAGTGATATTGAATCTATCGCTTAATTTATCAAGAAAATCTATTAGTGCACCAGGTCGCTCCGGAAACTCAACTCTGAAAATGAACTCACCTCTTTCAGCAATAGATATTGGCGCCCTTCCGCCAACCATGTGTTTTATATGTAATTTTGCTACCTCATTTTCGGATAGATCCTTGGGCGCAAATCCTTTTGTTCTAAGATGTTTTAATAGCCTGCTCTTGCCCTCTTTCTCATTGAACCTACAAGCAACAAATATATTTGCCTCTACACTTTCTTCTGCTCGGTAATTGAATTCTGAGATGCTTCTCTTACCAAGAAAATTACAAAATTTTCTAAAACTTCCCTTTTCTTCTGGAATTTTTACGCTAAGCAATGCCTCTTTGCTTTCTCCTAACTGAACTCTTTCAACAATATGGCCAAGTCTATCAAAATTTAAATTTGCTCCTGAATTTATGGCTACAAGTTTTTTATTCTTTAGACCTCTGGAGAGAGTATATTTCTTTAATCCTGCTAAGGCTAAGGCTCCTGCGGGCTCTGAAATTATTCTTGTTTCTTGAAAAGTATCCTGCACTGAGGCACACATTTCATCGACTGAAACAGTTACAACATCATCTATCCATTCTTTAATAAGCGAGAAAGTCTCCCTACCTATTTGTTTTACGGCAACTCCATCGGCAAATAGACCAACTTCTTTTAGGGACAAACGTTTATTATTATCTAGAGCTAATTTTAAGCAGGCTGCGTCTTCGGGTTCAACGCCAATAATTTTAGTTTTCGGACTTAAAGCTTTTACATAAGTGCCTAGACCTGCCAACAAACCTCCCCCACCAACGGGAACAAAAATTGCGTCAATGCCTTCTTTAACTTGCTCAATTAATTCTTTTCCTACTGTACCCTGCCCAGCTATAACATCTTTATCGTCATAAGGATGGATAAACGTATACCCTTCTTTCTCTGCCAATTTATTAGCATGTGCATAAGCTTCATCGAAGTTATCACCATACAATATTGTCTTTCCTCCATAATTCTTTACAGAGTTAACTTTTATGGAAGGGGTTGTAATCGGCATAACTATGAAAGACTTCATGCCTAAACTTTTAGCACCAAAAGCAACTCCTTGTGCATGATTACCTGCTGAAGCAGCAATTACAGGTCCTTCTATGCCTTTTTTCTTTAATTTAGAGAGTTTGTTATATGCTCCTCTTATTTTGAAAGAGAATACAGGCTGAAGATCTTCTCTTTTAAGCAATACATCGTTCTTAAGAACTTTCGATAGCTGATTTGCCTTAGTTACAGGGGTTACATGTGCAACCTCGTATACACTAGAAGTCTCTATTTGCTTTATATAACCCTTATTTTTTGAAGAAATCATTAATATAGTCTAAATAACAACTGTAAAAGCGAGCTATTATACTTTGTGAGTGATAATATTCATTACATCTAAAGTAACATGAACCAAGACTTAAAAAAGGAAAAATCAGCAAGGGAAGCTTTTAATCTTATAGAGCCTGAGCTTATGAAAGACTCAGTCATTGGAATCGGCACAGGAACTACTACTAATTTTTTTATAAAAGAGCTTAATAAAGCCAAAATCCAAATTAAAGGTGTTGTTTGCAGTTCTAATGCATCAGAAAATCTTATTGATAATTCCTATGACAAATTTTCCCTTAATGAAGTTCATGGAATAGATTTCTATATCGATGGTGCAGATGAATTTAATGATAGGAAAGAACTGATAAAAGGTGGTGGTGGAGCCCTTACAAGAGAAAAAATTCTTGCTTATTCTTCCAATAAATTTATTTGTATTGTTGATGAATCAAAACATGTAAACCTTTTAGGTCAGTTTCCTCTGCCTGTAGAAGTGATTGAACTAGCTAGAAGTGCAGTTTCTAGAGAGCTTATGAAGATGGGCGGAAAACCTATTTATAGGCATGGGTTTGTGACAGACAACGGTAATCAAATTGTTGATATTCATAATTTACCTATTGAAGTCCCTTATGACTTAGAGGCAAAGATCAATAATATCCCCGGGGTGGTAGAGAACGGAATATTTTCATGCAGAAAAGCAGACACAATTATCTGCACTACAGATAATGATATCAGTGTAATACAGTAATTATATTACTTATAGCGAAAGTAAGTACTTACTTTGTTTACAAAAGTTTGGCTATACTAGAAGTTAATTCTTCGCTATCTGGCTCTACATTAGTATCGAAACTTTGGACTTTGCCTTCTCTTGAAATAAGGTACTTATGAAAGTTCCATCCAGGCTTTTGTCCAGAGATTTCAGTTAAGGTTTTATAAAAGGAATTTGCCTTTTTTCCTTTAACAGGAGTTGTAGCAAACATTGGAAATGTGACGCCGTATTCTGTACTACAAAATTCTTTAACTTTAGACTCATCACTATACTCTTGGTACATGAAGTCTCTTGAAGGGAACCCCAAGATAACAAATTTATCCTCGCCGTATTTTGAGTATAAGTTTTGCAACGCTTCATATTGATAAGTAAAACCACATCTACTTGCAACATTAACGGCCAACACAACTTTGTCCTTATATTCGCAAAGGTTTTGCTTTTCTGAAGAATCTAACAACCTAACCTCGTGATCTAAAACTTCCGGACATGCGTACGTGTAAGATCCAAAGAAAATGAAAGAAAATAAAAATAACTTTTTCATAATAAAATTTAGTAAATCCAGACTTTAGCTTTTTCTTCTACAAGATCGAAAAGCTCTATGACATCTCTATTATACATCCTTATACACCCATCAGAAGCAGGTTTTCCAATTAAACCTTCTTCTGCAGTTCCATGTATATAGATGTACCTATTCCTTGAATCAATACCCTCACCTTTATTCTTACCTATTTCTAGTCCGTCCAACCACAAAATCCTAGAAGTTACATGATCAAATTCGGTATCAATAGCTTCTTCTATGATGTCTGCTATAGCACCATTCCATACACGACCCTTCAAAATCGCATTCTCAGGTAAATTTGAACCTAATTTCTTATAAATTTCATGTTTTCCAAGTGGGGTTTTGAGGCTATTTTCCTCACTACCTGTACCATAGAAAGAGGAAGAAATTTTGTAATTCTTTAATATTGTACCTTTTTTTAAATGAACTAACGTTTGATTATCAATATCAATATATAATAATGTATCTAAATTCTTGTACTGCGAATCAATTGAATTAATCTTATCTAAAATATTGTTTTTATTTATATTTTCTTTAATCACTAAACTAGAACAAGAGGTTATTAATAAGGAAAAAATTGATATTAGAATAAATTTTTTTAATCTATTACGTGACATTTGTTCTTTTTTTATTTTTCTTAATACCAAAAAGTGCTCTTAAACAAGAAAGGCCTATATAAAAAATTATAAATAAGATTATAGGTAAATTTCCATAAGTTGAGTAAAAAGTATTACCAATATATAGAAAAATACTTCCTCTTAGGGGTTTTTCTTCAAAATATCCTTGTTTTTCAATTACTTGACCATTATGAGAAATAATTGCACTCACACCGCTGTTTGTGGCTCTTAATAGTGGCTTTTTATGCTCCAGAGCTCTGTTTTGGGCTATTTCTAGGTGTTGTTCAGGGCCAATAGATCTGCCAAACCAAGTGTCATTGCTCACAGTTATGAGTATGTTGCTGTTATGGGCTGTTTTCCTTACTATTCTATCAAAGGCTATTTCATAGCAAATACTTGGTGAAATCCTTATATTGGGGCTATTTATAGGGTTTAGTGCAGTACCGGGTATTGTATTTGTAAGATTTAAACCAATTATGTCCAATAATCCTCCCAAAAAACGTTCTAAGGGTATAAATTCTCCAAAAGGAACAAGTTTTACCTTGTCATAACTAGCTTCTACAGATCCAAGGGACTGAAGTCTATTTCTGATCTTAAAATTACTTTCCCTTTCTACTATACCTGTTAAAAGAATAAGGTTCTTATTCAAACTCTTATAATTAATCGTCTCCATGAAAGATTTGTTATCCTTTTCTGAGAGAATCAAAGCTGTTTCGGGGAAAACTATTAACTCACCTTCTGTAGCATCGTCAATTGCTCTTTGGATCATTCCATGAGTTTTGATCACTCCAAACTGACTCCATTTGTCCTCCAAAGTTAGATTGGGTTGGTGAAGTGAAACTTTTAATTCATTATCGGGAATAGTCCACTCAATATTTTTCAAAACCGAAGAAGGAACTAGCACAATAAAGAGAAATATTATTGGGAATAGGGCGGTTCTCTTTTGAGAAAAACTTTCATATATTTCACATAATAAAACACCGATCAAAACCAAAAAGAAAGTATTTCCTTGAGCCCCTATGATTGGCGTATATCCATCTATGAGAGTATCTGCCAACATAGTACCTGAAATTAACCATGGAAAGCCTGTAAATAGATAAGATCTAATTAATTCTATTAATACCCACGATAATGGCAGAGAAAGATAAATTAATTTCTGAAATCCATACCTTTCTAAATTACTATTCAAAAGCAATAGAAGGCCTGAATATATAGATAAGATAGAAATAAAGGTCAATATAAGTAATGCAGACCCTATGAAACCAATTTCTCCGTGATAGTAAATACTTACATACAACCAAGAGATTCCAGTCATCCACATACCAAATCCAAACCAATATCCTGTATAAAATGCTTCCTTTGAGGGCATTTCTTTTATGGTTTTATAGAGAACAGAAATTGATAAAATAGATAAGAGCCAATAGTCAAATGGCGCAAAACCAAATGAGAAAATCAATCCACATATAAGGGCAAGAAATTGCTTCTTGAACATCATTCCTATATTAAAGATAGAGAGTAATTTGAGGAAGCTAATTTAGCCTATTTTAGAAACTTTAATTCTTTTAATCCTTCTTCTTTCTAGAGAGTTTATAACGAAGCGCCACCCTTCAATATTTATTGCATCATTAGGCTTAGGAAAACGAGCGAAGTGATGCATAACTATCCCGCCTAAAGTATCAAAATCTTTATCACTTAGGTTAGATCCAAAATTCTCGTTGAAGACATCTATAGGAGTTAGGGCAGAAACCAAATATTCGTCTTCTGCTATTTTCTTTATTAGAGTGCCAGTATCTTTATCATGCTCATCCTCAATTTCACCCACTATCTCTTCAAGAACATCCTCAATCGTCACAATGCCTGTAATATCGCCATATTCATCTAAAACTATGGCCATATGATTTCTGCTTGCCTTTAATTCATCCAGTAAAATATTAAGCTTTTTACTCTCTGGAACTAATTTCGCCGGCCTGATGAGCTTACCTAGCTCAAATTCACTAAGATTTTCAGCAGAAATGAAGGGTAATAGCTCTTTTGCTAACAAAATACCTTCAATTTTGTCATTTTCAGTGTTTAAAACAGGAAATCTTGAATGGCCTGACTTAATTACTCTTGGCAAAAATTCTTCTGGCTTCTCGTCTTTGTCTATAAATACAACCTGCGGTCTAGGAATCATTACATCTCGTACCTGATCTGTAGAAACTTTTAATGCTCCCTCGATCATGTTGAGTGTTCCTTTTTCTAAAACACCTCTCTCACTAGAATCCCTTATAGATCCAGCGAGTTCTTGTTTATTTTGGGGTTTATAGGAGAAATTTTGATAAATTTCTTTGATTCTGTCCTTTATTCTTTTCCTAAAGCTAAGTCGACTAGACTCAGCAGATATACTTGGGGGCTCGTCGTTCATTAACGCCTCACTTCATAAACACACGCACATATTAATTTGTTTCAGTATGGGTTCGCAATACCTAATTTCTTCAGTGCTTTTACTTCTAGAGACTCCATTTGGTTTGCAGAATCAGCTTCTTGATGATCATAACCTGTCAAATGAAGTAGGGAATGAATAATTAAATGAGACAAATGGTCTTGTTCTTCTTTATTTTGTATTGCAGCTTCTTTTTTAATTATTTCGGGACAAATTGCTATATCGCCAAGAATATCGTCACCAAAGCTCAGTCCTGTAGAAGGGAAAGATAATACATTAGTGGGCTTATCTTTCTTAAGAAACTCTGAATTTAATTCTTTAATTGCTTTTTTTGAGATAAACGAAAGATTTACTGGTCTATCTTTAAAACTTTTCTTTAAATCTGGTTTTACTTGAAGAAGTGCTTTTATTAAATCAGATACACTTGACTCAGTGCAGCTTAGTCCTTCGAGGTTTCCGGATATAAATATTTGGGATTTGGCAGCCGACACTTAATTAGAAAATTTTGCGTAAGCTTCTACTATCTTCTGAACCAAACCATGTCGAACAACATCTTTTGTATCGAACTCAACTAATCCTATATCTTCTACAGATCTTAAAACCTCTAGAGAGTGAACTAGACCTGAAAGAGTATTTTTAGGAAGATCTATCTGAGTTATGTCGCCTGTAATAACTACTTTCGAGCCAAAACCGAATCTAGTTAAGAACATCTTCATTTGTTCAACAGTAGCGTTTTGACTTTCATCAAGAATGATAAAAGAATTATTTAAAGTTCTTCCTCTCATAAAAGCCAGGGGTACAACTTCAATTATATTTCTTTCTATAAGTTGATTAGTTTCCTTGTAACCAAGCATTTGGAAGAGGGCATCATAAAGCGGCCTTAAATATGGATCGACCTTCTGACTCAAGTCACCTGGCAAAAAGCCAAGCTTTTCACCAGCTTCAACTGCAGGTCTGACCAGTAGGATTTTTTCAACTTCGCCTCTTGAGAATAGCTCTACAGCAAGTGCAACTGCCAAAAATGTTTTTCCAGTTCCTGCAGGCCCTATTCCAAATGTGAGTACTTTCTTCTTGATGGTATCAACATAATGATCTTGGCTTCCATGATTAGCAGTAACTATCAAATTAGGTGTCTTAATGACTTGTTTACTGGAGCTGTCTTTTTTTATGTTATTTAAATCATTCATTCCTTTCCTTAAATACAAGTGAACTTCTTTTGAGCTTATTGTTTTGTTTTTATCTAAATCTTCATAAATCCTAAGGATGATATCCTTGGCGATTTGAGCATTATTAGATTCTCCATTTATCTTAAAGCTGGGACCTCTATTCAAAATTTTTATTCCTAACTCTTCTTCAATTTGTTTAAGTATAGAGTTAGTGGGACCACATAAATCACTGATTTTATCGTGATCAACGGGTTCAAGCTGGAATCTCATTAAATGATAATACAGCCTAGACAGCTACACCTCTTAGGGATTTGTTTTTTGCTTCAACAATTTCAATGTCTATTATTTTACCAACCTTTGATAAATCTGAGCAGGAAAAAATAACTACTTTATTATTTTCAGTACGTGCTTGAAATTCTCCAGGATTCTTCTTAGAAACGCCTGTAACTAGACATCTTCTAACTTCACCAACCATTTTTCTACTTATGCTGAAGGCTGAATTTTCTAATTTGTGCTGTAAAGCGGATAGTCTCTCTTTCTTCTCTTCTAAAGGAACATCGTCATCTAGATCTTTGGCAGTTGTATTAGGTCTTGGACTATAGATGAAACTGAAAGACTCATCATATCCAACTCGATCTACAAGGTCTAAAGTGTCTAGAAAATCTTTCTCAGTTTCACCTGGAAATCCAACAATGAAATCAGAAGAAATACTAATACCCTCTCGAGCTGATTTTAGTTTTTCAATAATTTCGAAATACTCTTCTCTAGTATGCCTTCGCCTCATCTGTTTAAGTATAGAGTTAGAGCCACTTTGAACTGGCAGGTGAACATAGCTTATCAATTGAGGAACTTCAGTATAGATATCTATGAGATCCTGGCCAAACTCAAAAGGGTGAGAAGTGGTAAATTGAATTCTTTCTATGCCATCAATTTCGGCAGTAGCCCTTATGAGGTTGGATAGTCCAAGTCCTTTAGTTTTTAATTTGGAGTCTCTGTAGGAATTCACATTCTGACCTAATAAATTAATTTCTTTGACTCCCTGGAAAGATAAACCTTTTATTTCTCTTAAAATATCCTCAATAGGACGGCTTATTTCATGGCCTCTAGTGTGTGGAACTACACAAAACGAGCAATACTTATTGCAACCCTCCATTATCGAAACAAAAGCTGTTGGGCCCTCACTCTCCTGTTGTGGCAAATGCTCAAATTTTTCGGTTTTCGGAAAAGTTATATCTACGGGACTAAGTTCCTCTTTTGCAATATTTTGATATAGCTTCGGGACTCTATGAATTGTTTGAGGACCAAATACTAAATCCACTTGAGGTGCCCTTTTTATTATATTTTCGCCTTCTTGGCTGGCCACACAACCTCCAACTCCAATTTTTAGATTAGGATTTTTATCTTTTAACTTTTTCCATCTTCCTAGTTGATGAAAAACCTTTTCTTGAGCTTTTTCACGTATCGAGCAAGTGTTGAGCAAAATTAAATCCGCTTCCTCTTCGTTATCAGTAGTTTCAAAACCATGGCTTTCATTGAGCAAATCCTGCATCCTAGCAGAGTCATACTCGTTCATCTGACATCCGTGGGTCTTGATAAAAAGCTTCTTGGCCATATATATAAGTTATCTTTTCGAGAACTATAGTTTAAATTTTTAAAAAAAGGCAGGAATTGTAATGGCAAAAAAAGGAATCTACAAAGTCGTATTTGTTCAGCTGGGTGAAGTTTATGAGATTTATGCCGAGGCAATATATCAAAGTGACATGTATGGTTTCATAGAAGTTGAAGAATACATATTCGATCAAAACTCAAAAATAGTAGTCGATACAAGTGAAGAGAAGTTAAAAAATGAGTTCAAAGGAGTTCAAAGAAGCTATATTCCTGTGAGTTGCATAATGAGAATCGACGAAGTTGATAAAAAAGGAACTGCAAAAATTACTTCCAACGACTCAGCAAAGGTAATGCCCATAGCGAATACTATATTTGAAGGGCCTGGGAAAAAAAGCGACTAGATAAAGAACTTATCTCTATAGAATTTCAACTCTTCTATAGATTCAAGGACATCTTCCATAGCCCTATGTCCACCACTCTTTCTAAATCCATCAAGTAACTCTGGATTCCAGCGTTTAATCAACTCTTTTATGGAGCTGACATCAACATTTCTGTAGTGAAAATGGTTATCTAGTTCTGACATATATCTTCTCAAAAAGCGCCTATCATGAGAGATTGAGTTGCCACATAATGGAGATCTGCCTTTTTCAGTATGTAGAGATAGGAATTCTAGGGTTTGTCTTTCTGCCTCCTCAATAGTTATGTTGGTGACTTTAAGACTTTCTACTAATCCGGATTTCGTGTGTTGATTAGTGTTCCATTCATCCATGTTATCAATAAACTCTTTGGGCTGTTGAATCACCAAATTAGGTCCTTCGATTATTTCAGATAGGTCGTGATTAGTTACTGCTGTAGCTATTTCTATTATTCTTTCCGAATCGGGCTCCAGGCCTGTCATTTCTAAATCTAACCAAACTAGGGTAGGATATTTTTTTGTCTCTTTCATTAGCGGACAGAATTCTAACTGCAAATTACAATAACCCCTAGTAATGGTGAAAAAAATTTCAAAATTTTGTATATCTTGTTTGATAGTTATCACTTTAAGCTCTTGCTCTTTGGCTGGATCTTGGGTGTACGAAAGGCTTGATAGCTATATAGCAGACTATTTCAAAGATTTTGCCAATTTTACAAATACACAAAATCAGGAGATAGAACTCTTATCAGAAGAGTTTCTTAACTGGTTTACCGAAAATGAGCTAGAAAAAGTCAAATTGCTTTTGAATAGTTTAAAGAGTATCAATCTGGAGAATCCAGAAAAGGATATAGGCTCAGCCTATCGCGAAGGCGAAAATCTCTTTAGGCGCATTAATCAATATTTTGAAAAACCTATTATAAATTTCTCAAGAAATCTCAACGAAGACCAGATCGATGAAATTGCTCAGCATTTCGAAAAACTTAGACAAGATAGAGAAAAGGAAAGAGCTAAAGAAGGAAAAGAATATAAAGAAAGGTTGCTAGATAACTATATCTCTGGATTCGATCGCCTTGGAATCAAATTGAGAGATAAACAAATAGAAGAAGTTAAACTAAAACTAGGAAATCATATAGAAATAAGACAAGAGTGGTCGGACTTACAACAAAGCTGGATAAGAGAGTTCATTCAACTTCTTAAGAAAAGTGATTCTCCTAATTACGATATCGAGATGTCTGTTTATCTAAACTCATTTGAGTCATTGGGCAGTAAGAGTTTTAGAGACAAGATAGATCAGAATGAAGCCTTGGCTATAAAGATTATATCTGACGTTTTTAAATCAATAGATGAAAGACAAATTAAGGGCTTCAATAAAAGTTTAAATATTTATTTAAGGTCTATAGATAGGATTTTATTAAACAGAAAGATTAATTAGCTTAGCTTGATATAGAATGCTCAATCGTTTTTATGAAAAAAGACAATAAAGATAAAACTAGCTTTGGTTTTAAAGAAGTTGATTCTGATAAGAAGGCAGATCTGGTCGGCAATGTCTTCGATACTGTATCGAAAAGCTATGATCTCATGAATGATCTAATGTCATTTGGTATTCATAGATTGTGGAAAAAAGTAACGATAGAGACTTCAGGAATCAAAGAACACTTTAAAGTTCTAGATCTCGCTGGAGGTACGGGTGATATGGTCAAGCTAATGCGAGACAAGATTTCCCCAGAATCAGGCATGCTAATCCTAAGTGATATCAATGCATCTATGCTCAACGAAGGAAGAAACCGCTTAATTGACGAAGGAATAGAGGATATACAAACCGCCCAGATAGATGCTCAATTTCTTCCTTTTAAAGATAATACCTTTGACTTGATCACTATAGCCTTTGGATTGAGAAATGTTACCCATAAGGAAAAGGCTCTAATATCTATAAATAGAGCTTTAAAACCAGGAGGTAAGTTGATCATCTTAGAGTTTTCTAAACCACAAAATGAAGCCTTTAGAGAGATATATGATCTTTTTTCTTTCGAAGTTATTCCAAAAATAGGTGAGTTTGTAGCGCAAACTGAAGAAAGCTATAGATATTTGGCTGAATCTATAAGAATGCATCCTACCCAAGAAGAACTAAAAGAAATGCTTGAGGAATGTGGTTTTACTAAATGCAGGTATGAGAATTTAACTAACGGAGTGGTTGCCATTCATTCAGGTCAAAAGGGGTTAATTGATGCTTAAAGATTCCTTGAGACTCATAAAAATATTACATACTTTACTAAAAGCGCGTTTAGATAAAGAACTCAATAAATTTGATAAACCGACCTTTATTTCTTTTTTGTTATTTATTTCTCCTTGGCGCATGTATTCAGCCAAAGCATCATCTGGCGAGAGACTCAGAATCGCATTAGAAGATCTGGGACCAATTTTTATAAAATTTGGTCAACTATTATCTACAAGGCCAGACGTTGTTCCTGTTGAAATAGCTAAAAGCCTTAAGGTTCTTCAAGATGACTTGCCACATTTTTCGGACAAGGACGCTATAGAAATAATTGAAAGAGAACTAAGTTCAGATATAAGTTCAGTGTTTGAGGGCTTTGATCCATCACCGCTAGCTGCAGCCTCAATTGCGCAAGTTTATTCTGCAAAACTAAAAGAAAGCCAGAAAGAAGTTGTAATTAAGGTGGTAAGACCTGGTATAAAAAAAATTATTTTAAGTGATATTTCTTTGATGAGAAGAATTGCAATTTTTGCAGAAAATAGATTTGAGGATGCAAAAAGGCTTCAATTATCCAGGCTTGTCGCAGAGTATGAGGCAGTAATCCTATCGGAGCTAGATATGAGACTTGAAGCATCAAATATCAAACAAACAAGAAGAAACTTTGAAGGAAATAATCTCCTGTATGTTCCCGATGTTTATTTGGATTATTGCTCTGAAAACCTACTGATTATGGAAAAGATCGAAGGTGTTTCAGTTGATCGTATAGATACGTTAAATGATCTCGGAGTAGACCTAAAACTAGTTGCAGAAAGGGGTGTAGAGATATTTCTCAAGCAGGTTTTTATAGATAACTTCTTTCACGCAGACATGCATCCAGGTAATATTTTTATCGACTCTAAGAACCCTTCAGATCCTGCTTATGTGGCTGTAGATTATGCAATAGTCGGATCGCTCAGCGAAGAAGAGCAATATCAGATAGGTCGAATGCTGGTAGCAGTTATTGGTAGAGATTTTAAGGAAGTCTCGAATATTTTAATTGAGTCTAAATGGGTCAATCCTGAAACACGAATGAATGATCTGGAGAATACTATAAGGGCTGCATGTGAACCTATCTTTGATCAACCCATGGAAAAAATTAACTTTGGTGAAATGCTTCTATTCATATTTGAATCAGCAAGAAGATTTGATTTAAGAATGCAGCCTTCTTTAATGCTTCTTCAGAAAACACTCGTTAATATTGAAGGTCTAGGCAAACAGTTATATCCTGCCCTGGATTTTTGGTCTATTGCGAACCCCTTCCTAAAAAATTGGATCTCTGAAAGATACAATCCAAAAAAACTAGCAGAATGGGCAAAGAAAAACTCTCTAGTCTGGATTGAAAAAGCTAGGAAATTCCCGGAAATAGCAGATACTGCTCTTGAACAGGTATCAAAATTAGAAGAATACCAAAATGCCAATGAAGAGAGGCACAAGCAATTGATGAGTAAAATATATCAACAAAGCAGATTTAATAATATCCTCCTCATAATTTTTGTTATTTTGATACTATTTCTTATAATCACTTAATCACATGAAAGAAGATTTCCTCCAAAAACTCTTTGATTTGGTTGAGGAGAGAAAAAACTCAACCACTAAGGACTCTTACGTGAAATCCTTGTTTGATGCTGGACATCAAAAAATAAATGAAAAAGTTTTAGAGGAATCTCTGGAACTTTTAGAAGCAACTTTAGATACATCGAATAGTAAGCAGGAAAAAGTTATACATGAGACGGCTGATTTGTGGTTTCATACATTAATTCTGTTGAGCAATGAAAATATAAAAATAGAAGAAATAATTTCTGAGCTTGAGTCTAGGTTTGGCACTTCGGGTCATTTAGAAAAAGCTTCACGAAGTTCATCAGAAGAGGAGAAGTAATATGGGAATAGGTGGTATTGGTATTTGGCAAATTTTAATACTTTTGATAGTGATACTTTTAGTATTTGGCGGAACTAAGAGAATAAAAAGCCTAGGTTCTGATTTGGCTAATACTATAAAAAGCTTTCGAAAGACCATGGACGAGGAAGACAAAGATAAGTAAAGTCTTATGTTCGATATAGGATTACTTGAACTCCTTCTAATTGCTGTTATTTCTCTTTTGGTCCTCGGACCAGAAAGGCTTCCTAGTGCAGTAAGATCTGGTGCTAAAACCATTTACTGGTTTAAGAGACAAGCATCTAACGCGAAAGCAGAAATCAATAAAGCTTTTGATCTCAATGAAGCTTATCAAGATTCAAGAAATGAAGAAATTCTTGAAGATATCGAAAAAGATAAAAATTGACTGCTATGGAGAAGAGCTCATTCTTAGGGCATTTACAAGAACTAAGATCTAGAATACTTAAATCTTTGGTTGTAATTCTTACTTGCTTTTTAGCTTTAGTTTATTTCTCAAATGATATTTACCTAATGTTGTCAGAGCCTCTGCTTAGTTTTTTGCCCGATGACTCATCAATGATAGCTACGGAAGTTGCCTCTCCCTTCTTAACTCCACTAAAGTTGACTTTTTATGTATCACTTCTTCTATCAATGCCTTTCTTATTGAACCAGATTTGGAAGTTTATAGCTCCTGGAATGTATGAAAATGAAAAAAGTCTTAGCTTTTTATTGATGCTTTCCAGTTTGATATTGTTCTATTTGGGCGTTCTCTTCACATACTTTTTAGTATTGCCATTAGTGTTTAGTTTTTTTACTGCAGCAGCCCCCGATGGAATCCTGATTATGACAGACATAAGCCGTTACCTAGACTTTGTGTTAAGCATGATGTTTGCTTTCTCAATCGCTTTTGAAATACCTGTGTTTATATTTCTACTAATTTGGAGCGGAATAAGCAGCTCAGAAAGCTTAAGAAGCAAAAGACCTTACGTAATCATTGGCTGTTTCACAGTTGGTATGCTTGTAACTCCTCCTGATGTTATTTCGCAGTCATTACTAGCCATACCTGCCTGGATATTATTTGAATTGGGAATTGTAATGGCCAACTTACTTGTGAATAAGAAAGAAGAAAAGTTATAGCTCAAACCAGAAAGTAATCGGGCCCTCATTAACAAGGCTTACTGACATCTCCGCTCCGAACTTTCCCGATTCAACTCTTTTAAACTTGCTTTCCAAAAGCCCCTTAAAGTCTGTAAACAACTCATGGCCTGTTTCAGGATCAGCTGCATGTGAAAAACTTGGTTTGGTGCCTTTTTTTGTTCCAACAGAGAGGGTCACTTGCGGAACAATTAAAATATCATTTTGAGTTTCAATAAGGCTAAGAGCTACCTTATGATTTGAATCATTGAAGATTTTATAATTTAGTAACTTTTCAGAAAGCGAATTTAAAGTGTCTAGATTGTCCTCTTTATCAAAACCTACGAATAACAGAACTCCCTGTCCAATCGAACCAATTACTTCTTCATCTACTTCTACAGAAGCTTTGGAAACTCTTTGTACAAGTAATTTCAATCAGGTTAATTTTCTAAAGACTGATCCCACTTTCCTTCGGAAGCTAGTTTATTCATGAAGGCCCTGTGAGAGAGGGCTTCTTGTGCCAATGAGCCATTCTCACTTTGACCCATCCATGCCTTTAGAGCAGGTTGTTGTAAAGCCCTTCCATAAGAGAAACTTAACTTCCAATTAAATCCCCCTATCTTATTCATAGCATCAAGATGGGCAGTAGCATCTACATCAGATTGACCTCCAGACAAGAAAGTAATTCCTGGTAAGCTCTCAGGCACATTTGTCTTTAAACAATCTACAGTTCTTTGAGCTACTTCTTCGATACTTGCTTGATTAGAAGCTTTTGATCCTGATGTAACCATATTAGGTTTAAGAATTGTCCCAGTTATATCAACACCCCTATCAGTTAGATTAGAAAATAGAGACTCCAAGCAACGAGAGGTTGCATCATAACAATCATCAATTGAGTGAGCTCCATCCATTAAAACTTCTGGCTCTACCATAGGAACCATATTATTGTTTTGAACAATTTTTGCGTAATCAGCCAAAGCTTCCATATTTGCAGAAATAGCCTCGGAGGAGGGCATTCCTTCACCGATATTTATTACAGCTCTCCATTTGGTGAACTTTGCACCTAGTTCAAAATATTCTTTTAGTCTTTCATCTAAACCGTCTAAACCCTGCGTAAGGCTTTCTTCTGAATCACCTATTGGGCTTAGTCCTTTATCAACCTTTATACCAGGCAAAGCACCCTGTGCGTTGATGATGTCCACCAATGAGGTACCATCGGCCGCCTTCTGACGAATTGTTTCATCAAAGAGAATAACTCCTCCTATATTCCCTTTCATACCCTCGGCTCTAAAAAGCAATTCTCTATAATCTCTTCTATTTTCTTCAGTAGACTCAACACCTATCGAATCAAAGCGCTTTGTGCAAGTTGGGTTACTCTCGTCAGCAGCCAATATTCCTTTTCCATCAGAAACTATATAACTTGCTATTTCATTTAAACTATTAAAATTCATATTCTCTCTCCACAAATAAATTTAATTTACTTTATCTATCAAAGCTTCTAGTGCAGGTAATTTTTTTCCTTCCATGAATTCTAGGAACGCCCCACCTGCAGTTGAAACATAGTCAAGGCTATCTAGCACCCCTGCTTTTTCAGCAGCTGAGATAGTATCTCCTCCGCCAGCAACTGAAAAGCCTTTTGAAGAAATAATCATCTCAGCGATCATGGCTGTGCCAGCAAAAAAATTTTCTTTTTCAAAAAAACCTATCGGTCCATTCCATAGAATGGTTCCAGCGTTCATAATAATTGGCTCCAAATCAACAAAGGAATCAGGAGCAATATCGAATATTGCTTCATTTTCCTGTATTGAATTAGCAGAAGTGATTCTTCCGGGCTCGTCAGCACTTAGAGAAACAATTACAGATTCCGGTATTAATATTTTAGGATTTGTTATTAACTCTTTAGCTTCTTCTAGCATAGAATCTTCAATTAGCGACTTACCCACCTCATAACCCTTAGCTGCCAAACAAGTATTTGCAATACCTCCACCCAGGATTACTTTATCCACTGTTTTGGAAAGTGAATCAATAAGACTTAATTTTGTTGAGATTTTTGCACCACCTAAGACAGCTACAGAACTTTTCGCGTTTTCTTTTACTTTTGATAAAGCAGTTAGCTCCTCATCCAACAGAAATCCCGCACAGGCATCATCAGAAAATGTTATTACTCCAGTAGTCGAAGCATGAGCCCTATGTGAAGTTGCAAACGCATCCATGACGAACACATCGGCCAAAGCTGCCAATCTTTTTGATAATTCTATATCGTTGGTTTTCTCGCCAATATTAAATCGGGTATTTTCTATAATTGAAATATGATCAACCTGATCTAAACCTTCAATCTCACTCAAGGAGTAAAGAGGGATTTGCATGTTTAATAGACCTTCCATTTCCTTAACTACAGGTGCTAGAGAAAATTC
Source organism: uncultured SAR86 cluster bacterium (assembly GCA_938048695.1). Lineage (GTDB taxonomy): Bacteria > Pseudomonadota > Gammaproteobacteria > Magnimaribacterales > Magnimaribacteraceae > Magnimaribacter. Next base: position 25,426 of record CALIUO010000022.1, on the reverse strand, counting down.
CTCTTGAAACATGTTGTTTTCTTCAGGTCTTCCTAGATGGCTCATGATTATCAAGCGGGCACCTGATTCTAGAATGAAATTAACTGTTGGTAGAGACCTAATAATTCTTTCTTGATTTGTGACTGCGCCCGCATCGATGGGCGTATTTAGATCAAGCCTTAATAAGACAGACTTGTCGCTTAAGCTAATTTCATTAAGCTTTTTGTATCTCATTTTCTAGAGATCTAATTTTGAAATAATTTGCTCTTTAGTGAAACCAAAATAGTTAAAAAGAGCCTTTCCAGGTGCAGATTCTCCGAACGAATCCATACCGATAACTTCTCCTTCTAGCCCTACGTATTTTCTCCACCAGTCTGCATGAGAAGCCTCTATAGAAACTCTTTTTATTCCTTTCCCTAAAACTGAATCTTTGTAGTCATCTGATTGAACATCAAATCTTTCAGAGCAAGGCATCGATACTACTCGAATAGGTGTTTTATCCTTTACTTCCTCTGCTACCGCAATAGCTACTTCCACCTCTGACCCTGTAGCAATTAATATTAATTCAGGTTTTTCGTTTGGCTCATGCAGCGTATAAGCACCCTTTTTTATGGAATCAATCTGTTTTGCAGTTCTTTCAAAGTTAGGCAGTCCTTGCCTCGATAATATAAGTGCAGTAGGTTTATCTGAATTTTCCAGAGCTGCGAGCCAAGAAATTGCTGTCTCTGAAGTATCACAAGGTCTCCAAGTTTCAAGATTGGGGGTAGTTCTGAGACTTGTTAAATGTTCTACTGGCTGATGGGTGGGCCCATCTTCTCCCACACCAATTGAATCATGGGAGTATACAAGCATTGTCTGAATCTTCATTAAAGCGGCCATGCGAACAGCATTTCTGGCATAGTCTAAAAAGGTTAAAAATGTTCCCCCATAAGGCCTTATGCCTCCATGAAGAACCATTCCATTCATAATGCCTGTCATACCAAATTCTCTGACGCCATAATTTATATAATTTCCAGCAAAATTATCAGACCTTATCTCAATCGTACCGTCCCAATTAGTATTATTTGAACCTGTTAAATCAGCTGATCCACCTACTAATTCAGGAATTAATGGACCTAAAACATTTAGCACTCTTTGAGAAGATACTCTGGTGGCTATATTTGGTAAATCTTTTTGAACATCATCAACAAAACCGTAAACGGCCTCTTCAACCCCTTCTGGCAAGTCTCCATTCATTATTCGTCTCAATTCAGACGCTAATTCTTCATTGTCTTTTTGATATTGATCAAATAATTGATTCCATTCCTCTTCTTTGGAACTTCCTTGCTTTTTAGCATCCCAGGCTTCATAGACACTGGCTGGGATATCGAAAGGTTCATTATCCCATTTGAGATCTTTCCTCATATAAGCAATCTCTTCTTCTCCGAGAGGACTTCCGTGTGTCGATGCCGTTCCTTCTTTATTTGGAGAACCTTTGCCTATTACTGTTTTGCAACAAATTAAGGTTGGCTTATTTTGACTGGTTTTAGCTTTCTTTATAGCTGCATTAATCTCTTCTAGATCATGGCCATTTACATCAGAAATAACCTCCCAACCATAAGATAGAAATCTGGCTGGAATGTCCTCAGTAAACCATCCATCAACCTCTCCATCAATCGAAATGTTGTTGTCATCGTACAAAACAACTAGTTTACCCAGTCCAAGAGTGCCTGCCAAGGAACAGGCCTCATGAGAGATTCCTTCCATCAAACATCCATCACCAGTAAACACATAAGTCATGTGGTCAATAACTTTGTGCTTTTCAGTATTGAACTTAGTAGCTAAAACTTTCTCAGCTATCGCCATACCAACAGCATTAGATATCCCTTGTCCGAGTGGTCCAGTAGTAGTTTCAACTCCTGGAGTAACTCCGTACTCTGGGTGACCAGCTGTTTTTGAATGAAGCTGTCTAAAATCTTTAAGATCTTGAATAGTTAGATCATAGCCACTCAAATGCAAAAGGGAATATATGAGCATCGAACCATGACCATTAGAAAGCACGAACCTGTCTCTATTGAACCAGTTGGGATTAGAAGGATTGTGTATTAAATGCCGTTGCCAAAGGACCTCTGCTATTTCTGCCATTCCCAAGGGCATACCAGGATGGCCTGAATTTGCTTGCTGCACAGCATCTGCTGCGAGTATTCGAAGTGCGTTTGCTGATTGTGAGCTTGAAGTTTTACTCATTTTTTTGAGATTAGTTATTGTCGCGCAAATGTATTTCTATGTATATAGAAATACTGATAAAAAGGCATTTTTTTGTGAAAAAATTAAAGTTTTGTGTAAAATACTTCCTCCCGATCAACTGGAGACAACATGTCCGAATATAAAATTTTTACTTCTGAGTCTGTTTCAGAGGGGCATCCGGACAAAATGGCAGATCAAATTTCTGATGCTGTACTAGATGCTATGTTGAAAGACGACCCAGATTCTAGAGTTGCATGCGAAACTCTTGTTAAAGACAATCTTGTTGTTTTAGCTGGAGAAATCACAAGCGGATCAGAACCCGATCTCGAAGCTCTAACTCGAAAAGTAATCCTAGATATTGGATATGACAGCATAGATGTAGGCTGCGATGGAAATACTTGCGAAGTGGTAAATGCGATTGGTAAACAATCTCAAGATATTGCGCAAGGAGTTAACGAAGGAGAAGGTGAAGACCTGGAGCAGGGAGCTGGAGATCAAGGATTGATGTTTGGATATGCCACAAATGAAACAGAAGTTTTGATGCCTGCACCAATTACCTATTCACACAGACTTGTAGAACAACAAGCGTTTATACGAAAGAGTAATAAACTTTCTTGGCTAAGACCAGATGCAAAAAGTCAGGTTAGTTTCGTTTATGGAGATGATGGCAAACCACAATCTATATCTGCAGTCGTGTTATCTACCCAGCATGATCCAGATATTTCCCAGGAAGACCTTAAAGAAGGTGTAATGGAGGAAATAATTAAACCGATACTGCCATCAAATTGGTTAAATGAAAATACAAAGTACTACATCAATCCAACTGGTAGATTTGAGATTGGTGGGCCAGTGGGAGACTGTGGGCTTACAGGAAGAAAAATAATTGTTGATACATACGGAGGTATGGCAAGACACGGAGGAGGTGCATTCTCAGGCAAGGACCCTTCTAAAGTTGATAGGTCGGCAGCATATGCTGGAAGGTATGTTGCGAAAAACATTGTAGCTGCAGGTTTAGCTGATAGGTGTGAAATACAAGTATCTTATGCAATTGGAGTTGCAGAACCTACATCTATAAGTGTTAATACATTTGGAACATCCAAAATTGATGAAAAAAAGATTTCAGACTTAGTTAGAGAACATTTTGATCTTAGACCAAGACAATTGATAAATATGCTAGATCTAAAAAGACCGATATATCAGTCAACAGCTGCATATGGCCATTTTGGAAGAGAAGAATCCGCATTTACATGGGAAAAAACAGATAAAGCTGAGGCTTTAAAAGGATAAAAATTATGAGTAATAATGATTACAAAGTCGCTGATATGTCTTTAGCAGATTGGGGAAGAAAAGAGATTGTGATAGCTCAGTCAGAGATGCCTGCACTAATGAAATTAAGAGAAAGATATGGTGAAGAGCAACCACTAAAAGGTGCAAAAATTTTAGGCTGCATCCACATGACAATTCAAACTGCTGTACTCATAGAAACACTAACTGCACTTGGCGCAGAAGTAAGATGGTCAGGATGTAATATTTTTTCTACGCAAGACCATGCTGCAGCTGCAATTGCTGAATCAGGAGTTCCGGTATTTGCTTGGAAAGGTCAGACTGAAGAAGAATTTGACTGGTGTATTGAACAAACAATTCTATGCGAGGGTAAACCTTGGGACGCAAATATGATACTTGATGACGGTGGTGACTTAACTTCGATGGCTCATGATAAGTATCCTGAAATATTAGAAAATATTCACGGTATTACAGAGGAAACAACTACTGGTGTACTAAGGCTCAACGAGATGATTGAAAAGGGAGAGCTCAAGGTGCCTGCTATAAACGTTAATGATTCAGTGACTAAGTCAAAAAATGATAATAAATACGGAACAAGACATAGCTTAAATGACGGTATCAAAAGAGGAACAGATATGTTCCTAGCCGGAAGAAAAGCATTGGTAATCGGATACGGAGACGTAGGAAAAGGATCTGCTCAAAGTCTAAAGCAAGAGGGAATGATTGTAAGAGTGACTGAAATTGATCCTATTTGCGCAATGCAAGCTTGCATGGATGGCTATGAAGTAGTTTCTCCATATATAGATGGTATAAATAATGATTCAGAAGAGTCGATCAATAAAGTTTTATTAGAGGATACAGATCTTGTGGTTACAACTACTGGAAATTACAAGGTGTGTGATAAGCATATGTTAAAAGCAGTAAAGAATGGCGCTGTTATATGCAATATAGGGCACTTTGATACTGAAATAGACACACAATACATGCGTGATGAGTGGAGTTGGGAAGAAGTAAAACCTCAAGTGCATAAAATCTTCAGAGACACAAAAGCTGGAGATACTCCTGACTTAGATAGTGAAAATTATATTATTTTGTTATCAGAAGGACGCCTAGTAAATCTAGGAAATGCAACTGGTCACCCCTCAAGAATAATGGATGGATCTTTTGCCAATCAAGTTCTAGCTCAAATGTACTTATATGAAAAGAAATTTGCTCATATAAATGATGATGATAAGAAACAAGAACTTATAAAAGTAGAAGTCCTGCCTAAAAAACTAGATGAAGAAGTTGCTTCATATATGGTAGAAGGTTTTGGGGGGGTAATGACTAAACTATCTTCAGATCAAGCTGACTACATAAATGTACCGGAAGAAGGACCCTTCAAGTCAGAGATTTATAAATATTAAATAAAAAATTTATGGAAAAAAACTCGAAAACAATTAGTTTTGAGTTTTTCCCACCTAAAACGGCTTCGGGCTCTAAAAAGCTTATTGATTTAGCTAAAATTTTTGAAGCCGTCCCTGCAGATTATTTTTCAGTTACATTTGGGGCGGGAGGATCAACTCAACAAGGAACGCTAGATGCTTGTAGATCTTTATTTGATGCTACAAAGACTCCTATAGCTCCTCATATTTCAGGAATAGGCTCTGATAAAGAATCTATATCGCATGCGTTAAATGCCTATAAAGATAAGGGCCTTAAGAAATTAGTAGTCCTAAGAGGCGATCTTCCTTCTGGTCATGGGTCAATTGGGGACTTCCGTTACGCGGTAGATTTGATCGATTACATAAATGAAGAATATGATAACTATTTCGAGATAGAAGTAGGTGCTTATCCTGAAACTCATCCAGAAGCAGTTAGTCCTGATCATGATTTAAAGTATTTTTGTGAAAAAATGTCTAGAGAGGTACAAGGAGCGGTAACGCAATTTTTCTTTGACACTGACGTATACTTCAGATTTGTAGAGAATTGCAAAAAATTAGGCTGTGATAAGCCAATTACTCCAGGAATTATGCCTATTTCCAACAAAGATAGCTTAATTAGAATGGCAAATAACTGTGGAGCAAAATTACCTGATTCATTAATCAAACAACTAGATTCATACTCTGAAGAAGAAGATATTAAAAAATTTGGGATAGATTATGTTTCCTCTCTAGTTCAAGAGTTGATAAAAAAAGGTGCACCAGGTATACATTTCTATACTATTAATCAATTAGAACCGACGAAATTGATTCTAGATAACCTGGACTAAGACTATGGCCAAAAAAGAAAAAGAAGTGAACCCGCTTTGGGGGGGAAGATTTACCTCAGGCAGTGACAAACTGGCACAGTCTTTCTCGGCATCTATAGATATAGATAAAAGATTATTTGAGGCTGATATTAAAGGCTCAATTGCGTACGCAGATATTCTAAAAAAAGCTAAGTTGATTAGTACAAATGAGCTAAACAAGATTAAAAAAGGTCTCAACAAAATACTTAATGAAATACAACAAGATAAGTTTAATTGGGATCCTGCTCTAGAAGATGTGCATATGAACATAGAAGCAAGGCTTGTAAAGATCGCCGGTGCTGCAGCAAAAAAAATACATACTGGTAGATCTAGAAATGATCAAGTCGCCACAGACTTAAGGCTGTTTCTAATGGATAAAATTGATGACCTCTCAAAGTTATTAACTGTATTACAACAATCCATACTTCAAAAAGCTGAAGGAAATAGTGAAACTATAATGCCTGGTTTTACTCATTTACAGATAGCTCAACCTGTAACCTTTGGTCATCATTTAATGGCCTGGTATGAGATGTTATCTAGAGATTATTCTAGATTGCAGGATACTAAAGAAAGAACGAGTGTCATGCCCTTGGGGTCAGCAGCATTATCAGGAACAAGATTCAACATAGATAGGGAATTACTATCAAAGAAACTAGGATTCAAAGAAATAAGTAGAAATTCCATGGATGCAGTTAGTGATAGAGATTTTGTTTTAGAACTAGCCTCCTCGTTATCGATAATTGGAATACACCTATCTAGAATATGTGAAGAGATAATCATATGGTCTTCGAATCAATTTAACTATGTTCAGCTATCAGATGAAGTCTGCACTGGTTCATCTATCATGCCTCAGAAAAAGAATCCTGACATGGCCGAACTCATCAGGGGAGGCTCTTCAAAAACCATAGCCAATCTAACTGGCTTATTATCTTTAATGAAAAACTTGCCTCTTGCCTACAATAGAGATCTCCAAGATGATAAAGAGTATATCTTTAGTAGTGTAGATTTCTCTGAAGACAGTCTGGCTCTCCTTTCTCTAGTTATTGATGGCATGCAGCCAAATAAAGATAGGATGAAAAAAGATTGCTACAAAGGACAGATCACAGCAACAGATCTTGCTGACTACTTAGTTGAGAAAAATATACCTTTTAGACAAGCACATGAGGTTGTTGGCAAGATTGTTGCTTATGCTGAAAATAAAAATTCCCAAATTTTTGAACTGGACATTTCTGAATTAAGAAAATTCTCAAAACTGATAGAAGAAGATGTAAAAAGCTATTTAGATCCAGAAAAAACGATACTCTCTAGGAAACAAATAGGCGGAACAGCGCCTTCTCAAGTCAAGAAAGAAATTAAGAAAGCCTTAGCCGCTATAAAAAGGAGAAAATAGTGATTTCTGCTGCAAGAATCTCCTTTATCCTTTTAATGTTAAGCTTATCTGCCTGCGGGAATAAGGTGCCTTTAACCTTGCCTGGCAACTCTGAAGAAATTTTTTTTAGCCATGCAAGAAGTTGACGAGCAACTGTTTATTGAAGATATTCCTGTTATTGATTTAGTAAAGGAGTATGGCTCTCCATTGTTTATATACTCTGCTAAAGAAATCGAGGGCAGTTTCCAAAGTTACAAAAAAGAAATCAGAGATCAAGATCTTATCTGTTATGCAGTAAAAGCTAACTCTAATATAAATATTCTTAAACTATTAGCAGAGCTAGGCTCTGGGTTTGATGTCGTTTCAGGGAATGAACTAAAGAGATGTCTTCTTGCCGGTGCAGACAAGAAAAAAATTGTTTTCTCTGGGGTAGGGAAATCATACGATGAAATTAAGTTGGCGATTGAAAACGATATTCTATCTATAAATATAGAGTCTCTAGGTGAATTTGAGAGAATTTTAGAAATCTCTAAGAAATTAAATAAGCCGACAAACTGTGCGCTAAGAGTAAATCCTGATATCAAAATAGATTCTCATAAATATATAGAGACAGGTACCAAAACTTCTAAATTCGGACTAGACATGGAGTCAGTTAATAAGATTTCAGAACTCTCAAAAGAAAATGATTTTGTTAATATTACAACCGTAGCTTGTCACATAGGCTCTCAGATTTCTGATGAAAATTTAATCCTCAAAAGCTTAGATTATGTCAGAGATATAGCAGATCAACTCTCTGCAGACGGTCATGATCTGAAATTTCTCGACATAGGAGGTGGCTTAGGAATTCAATATAAAGATGAAGATAAGGGAGATCCAAAGATCTTACTTACAGAGGTTAAGAATAAGCTAAAGGATAGTCACTATCAGATAATATTAGAGCCTGGAAGATCGATTGTAGGAACTTCAGGAATATTGCTTACAAAAGTGGAGTATATAAAAGAAGCGGGTGAAAAAAAGTTTGCGATTATTGATGCTGGTATGAATGATCTAATCAGGCCTTCGCTCTATGAAGCTTGGCATCAAGTAAAAGAAGTAGAGCGAAGTGAAGTTGATATGGAAACTTATGATATAGCTGGGCCTGTCTGTGAAACAGGAGACGTTTTAGCAAAAGATCGCAACTTAAGAATAGAGCCTAATGATTACCTGGCATTTATGGATGTGGGAGCATATGGCTCTGTCATGTCCTCTAATTACAACTCAAGATTAAAACCTCAAGAAATACTCGTCTCAAAAGATGCTGTTAAGGTAATAAAGAAAAAAGAGAGCTTCGAAGACCTAATCGCTCTGGAGCAATAGTCTCATGCTTTTAAATTTATATATCTACTCAGGACTGGGTAATATTATTGCCATTGTTGACTCTATAAGAGAAGACATATCTATAGACTCAGATGGTGTAATTAATTTACACCGGGATAAAAATATTAATTTTGACCAGCTTATTCAGATTTTACCTCCAATAAGTCCTGAAAACGATTTTGATGTTCTCATTTACAATAATGATGGATCGCTTGCAACTAATTGCATCAATGGTGCCAGATGTGTTTCCAAGTTCATTGAAGATCATTCTCTATGTGCCTCTAAAGAATTAAAGGTGAGTACTGATGGAGGAATCTGGTTTCTAAAAGCAATAAGCAATGAGATATATTCTGCTTCTTTTGAAGTATCAGGTGTGCCCGAAAAGATAAATATTAATTCTGGGTGTGAAGACTTAAATTTAGATTGCATAAACCTTGGCAATCCTCATGGAGTTGCTTTTCAAGAGCAATATCCTGAAATAGATTTCATAAAAGTCGGAAAAGATCTTCAAAATAATAGCTCTTTTCCGGATGGGGTAAATTTTGGTTTTGTGAATATATTAAACGAAAGCGAGATTAGCCTTAGAGTGTATGAAAGAGGTGCTGGAGAAACTTTGGCATGTGGAAGTGGTGCATGCGCAGCAGCAATAATAGGTATATCGAATCAGGATTTGATAGCTCCTGTTAAGGTAAACTTCCAAGAAGGAAGTCTTTTGATAGACTATAAAAAAGAAACTAACATGATAAGCGCTGAGGGCTCGGCTAATTTCTTGGAAGAGAAACAAATCGAAATTTAATGTCAAAAAAAAATATTGATCCAAAACAGGTAGAAGAGTTTCTTATCTTAAATCCTGACTTTCTCAAAACAAACTCTCATATCTTAAACTCTGTAGAAATAGTTCATGAGACTGGTGGTGCAGTTTCTCTTATACAGAAACAGGTGGAGATGCTTAGAAATAATTATGAATCAACATCAAGTAACCTGCTGCAATTACTTGATATAGCCAAAAACAATGAAGGCATTTTTGAAAAGACAAAGCAGTTAATCCTGGAATTGATAGTTTGCAGAAACTTAACTGATGTAGTCTCCATTACGGAAGATGCCTTCATGAAAGAATTTCAAGCAGATGCATGTAAGGTCCTATTTTTTAAAGAAAATAATAATGTTCCCAAAGGCAGGATCGTAGATATTAAAGAAGCGCACAAACATATTGGTAAGAAATATAACGCGGTTGATATTTTTTGTGGTCCTTTGGAAAAAAAAGAGTCAAATTATATTTTTGATAAAAAGGCAGGTGTTATAGATTGTGTTTTGGTTCCAATTAAGAACTCTGAATGTCCAGCAATGCTCGCATTGGGTTCTAAGTCTGAGGATACTTACTCTAAAGAAAATGATTCTTTATTTCTTGAATTCGTAGCAGAAACACTATCAAAACTAATTGATAGAAATAATTTTTAGATGCTGCAAACAGATATCAAAGTTTTTTTATCTTATCTAGAATCGGTCAAACAATATTCTCACCATACCCTGAACGGATACAAACGTGATCTTGAGAAATTATCAAGCTATCTATCTAACCAAGATGTTGAAAATTGGAAACTAGTCAAAGAACATGACTTAAGGACTTTTGTTAATTCTGAAAGAAGGAGAGGTCTTAGCCCAAGAAGTATTCAACGACTATTATCCTCATGTAGAACCTTTTTTGAGTTCCTGTTAACAGAAGGTAAAATTCAATTAAGTCCGGCTCAAAATATCAGCTCTCCAAAACTAGCACAGCTTCTTCCAAAAGCAATGGATGCTGATTTAGTGCAAAGACTATTAGACTTCAAAGCTAAAGGCATGATTGAAGTAAGAGATAAAGCTCTTGCTGAACTCTTATATTCTTCAGGATTAAGATTGTCAGAAATTTGTCATTTAGATATGAAAGACTTAGATCTCAAAGAGAGGACATGTGTTGTCACTGGAAAGGGCAATAAAACCAGAATCGTTCCTGTTGGAAAAAAAGCAATTCAAGCGATTAGAGACTGGATGATGTACAGGTCAGAACTGAAACAGTCTAAAGAGACCTCAACTGAAGCTATTTTCTTAAATAATAAAGGGAACCGTATATCTGCAAGATCTATACAGCTTCGATTAGAGAAACTATGTCTGCTTAGAGGTCTTCCAGTTATAAATCCTCACATATTGAGACACTCCTTTGCCAGTCATGTACTCGAATCCAGTGGTGACTTGAGAGCTGTTCAGGAAATGTTGGGCCATTCAGATATAGGCACAACACAGATATATACCAAACTAGATTTCCAACACCTGTCGAAGGTTTACGATAAGGCCCATCCAAGAGCAAAAAAAGGAAAGAATAATGACAATTAAATCCGTTTCTTTTGACTTAGACGATACGCTATGGCCACTCATGCCAACAATAATAGAAGCCGAAAAAAACTCCAGGGATTGGATACAAAAGAATTATCCCGGTGCTCTTAATTGCCTCTCAAGAGAAATTAGCATGGAAATAAGGGATAAACTGATAAGAGAAGATCCATCAATAGTTAATCGACTATCGGAAATGAGAGAAAAAATATTTCTAGAAGCCGGCATTCGATCAGGTTATTCGAATGAAGAGTCAAAAATTATGGCCGATGAAGCCTTTAGAATATTCTTTGAGGGAAGGAATAAAGTAAATTTTTATGAAGGGGTTATAGAAACTTTAGATCTTCTTAAAGATAAGTATTCGCTTGGTGTAATAACTAACGGAAATGCAGATTTAGATATCATTGGTATTTCAGATTATTTTGACTATATCCTCACTCCCGTGGAATTGAATACCCATAAACCTGATCATGCCATGTTCGAAGCTGCCCTTAAATCGACTGGTTTACAAGCTCATGAAATATGTCATATCGGAGACCATCCTATAAATGATGTGCAAGCTAGTTATGAGTTTGGAAATAGAGCAGTATGGTTCAAAGAGGACGATAAAGAACTCGGCCTGGACATAAAAGTACCGTTTTTTACTGAATGGAGAGATTTACCGAACCTGCTTGAAAATATCTAAAGCTGAGATAGGTACTGCTCTAGTCTAGAGCCGTTCATAATAAATTTAGATTTTTGTTCAGCAGCGGCGCTTTTAACTTCTTCCATATTAATAGCGTTCCCTACTTGGATAACACCTACCATAGCCATCATTACATGTGGATCACATTGGTAAACGTATACTCCCTCTTTATCTAGAGTTATAGAAATATCTTGGCTTAACATCCCTGCCCAGCTTTCTGCGCCTGAAGGAATCATACCAGCCATTGATGCTGAATTATGAGATAAGTCTGTAGCCTTAAAATGTATGGTATCTCCAACAGATACTTTTATTACTGCAGGTTCAAATACCATGGTTCCATCTACTCCAGCATTCAACATCTTTACAACATGTTCAGAGCCTTCAGAAAGTTCGACCTTTGGTAAATTACTGCTTGTGTTTGAAGGAGCAGATGCCGATGCTGCAGGTGCGGAACCGCAATCTTCGCCTTCTAAACAGATAGAGCCTACAGGAGCTATTCTTTTTTCTATTGCTTTTTTTGCTTCAGAAGCACCTAAAGTGAGAACAAAGCCAAAAGATATGATTAAGAAGATTTTTGAATATTTCATTTTTTTAGATTTATGAAGATCGAGCGATCCGCATTATAAAACATTAAAACTAGGTAGTCTTGATAAATCAGAGCTAAAACGCCGGTATATCAGTTTGAGTTCTTCCCAAGATCAATGCATGGATGTCATGTGTTCCTTCGTAGGTATTTACTACCTCTAGATTGACCATATGGCGCATGATTGGATATTCATCCGAAATACCATTGCCACCTAGCATATCTCTTGATTTTCTTGCTATCTCAAGAGCTTTACCAGTTGAGTTTCTCTTTATCAGCGAAATTAATTCCGGAGAGATATTATTATCATTCATTAATTGACCTGCCCTGAAACATCCCTGAAGTCCAATACTTATATCCGTCTGCATATCGGCAAGTTTCAATTGAATTATCTGATTAGAACCCAAGGGTTTATCAAATTGCTTTCTGTCCATCACATAATCTCTTGCCGTATGCCAGCAAGTCTCCGCCGCACCTAAAGCTCCCCAAGCAATTCCGTATCGTGCATTATTGAGACAACTAAAAGGTCCTTTCAGACCCTCAACATTAGGTAGCATTTGGCCTTCTTCAACAAAAACCTCATCCATGACTATTTGACCTGTTACAGAGGCTCGAAGTGCAAGCTTTCCTTCTATTTTAGGGGCACTCAGACCCTTCATTCCCTTTTCTAAGATAAAACCTTTAATTTTTCCTTCATCATTCTTAGCCCAAACCACAAAGACATCAGCTATGGGGCTATTTGAAATCCACATTTTTGCTCCTGATAGAGAATAGCCACCATCTACACTTTTTGCTCTTGTGATTAGGCCACCTGCATCTGATCCGTAGTCAGGTTCTGTAAGGCCAAAGCAACCGATCATTGTGCCCTTTGCCAGGCCAGACAAGTATTTCTCTCTCTGTTCCTCTGAACCAAAAGCATATATTGGATACATGACTAATGAAGATTGAACACTCATCATTGATCTGTATCCCGAATCTACTCTTTCAACTTCTCTAGCTATAAGCCCATAACTCATGTAGTCAACTCCAGGACAATCATAGCCCTGAATCGTGGAACCTAGCAGGCCTACAGATCCCATTTCTTGAAAAATAGATGGGTCTGTCTCTTCATTCCTAAAAGCTTCTCTTACTCTTGGTAAAAGCTTTTCTTGAGCAAACTGATGAGCAGTATCTCTGACCATTCTTTGGTCATCAGATAGTTGCTGTTCCAGTAAAAAAGGATCTTTCCAATTTATAGATTGCCAAGTATTGCTTGCCATATGCACTCCATTCTTTAACGCAAACGGATGATATCAGGGCTGGTATGTTAATAAAACATAAATTGAGATAGATATATAATCTCTTATGGGCTAGTAGCTCAGCTAGGATAGAGCGTCTGCCTCCGGAGCAGAAGGTCACAGGTTCAAATCCTGTCTAGCCCATTAGTACCAATCTGTGGAATAAGTTATTTTTTTACGTGTTTTTTTATGGTGAAGACATGTTTTGAGAATATATAATAATTCTTTTGGGGAATTTTATGGAACACGATCTAATAATAAAAAATGGAAATATCATAGACGGAACTGGCTCTGAAGCCTATTCAGCAGATATTGCAATAAAAGATGGAGTTATAACTGAAATTGGTGAAGTAAATTGCGAAGGGTCCGAAGTCATAGATGCTGAAGGTATGACTGTTTCACCTGGTTTTGTGGATATACACACTCATTTGGATGCCCAAATTGGCTGGGATCCTGAAATGACTCCCATTTGCTGGCATGGTGTGACCACTGCCTTAATTGGAAACTGTGGACTCACTTTCGCGCCTTGTAAGCCCCAAGATGTAGAAGTTCTGGCTGGTATGATGGAAACGGTAGAAGATATTCCAAAGCAAGCCATCCTCTCCGGACTCCCTTGGAATTGGGAGCACTATGGTGAATATCTTGATATGCTTGAAGAACTTAAACCCTCATTAAATGTTGCTGGTCTCGTTGGTCACTCTGCTATTCGCTATTATGTCATGGGAGATAGGTCGTTTGATGAGCAAGCAACAGAAGCTGAAAAGCAACAAATGGCAGAGATTGTTAATAAAGCTATGAAAGACGGAGCTGTTGGATTCTCAACTAACCGTTACGAACCACACAAAGCTCCAGATGGTCGTTCAATTCCAGGAACCTTTGCCGAGTGTTCCGAGCTTGTAGAAATTGCAAAAGTTGTTGGACCTAAAGATGGCCTTATGCAGTTAGTTGGTGCAGATGCCGAGGTAATGAAGTCAGTTGCTGAAACAGAAGGAAGTAGAGTCTTATTTAGCTATGGCTGCTCAGGTGAAGAAGGATCTGGTGCCAAGGCTGCGACGCATCTTGATGAAATGAATTTAGATGGACGTAATATCACAGCTACCAGTCATACACGAGGATCTGGTTATATGTTTGGCCTTCAATCAGGCATACCTATTCAAGGTCCAACATGGGATAAATTACGAGAGAAAGGTTTTGAAGCCAGACTAGAAGCAATCAATAGTGAAACCTTTTGCGAGGCTCTTGTGGCAGAAGCACGTGAACCTAAATCTTGTGCTATTCCTCTTCAAAAAGTTTACTTTTTGGGTCTAGATGAGATGCCGGATCACAACTCTGCACAAAACCTCATAGAACTTTCGAAATCTGCTTCAGAACATTGGTCTGAAACTTTTTTAAGATTATCTAGAGAAAGTAATGGTCGAGGTCTTTTCAACTGGCGCATGTTTGGAACTAACCTGAAGGAACAAGGTGACCTTTTTGGCAGCGAAAATCTAATTCCTGGACTTGGGGATGTCGGTGCCCATGTTTCCCAAATTATGGACGGAGGTTGGGCTAGCTTTATATTATCTCATTATGTCCGTGAGAAAGGAGTATTCACACTTCCTCAAGCTATTAAACGAATGACGGCTGACCCAGCTGCAGTGATTGGTCTAAAACACCGAGGTATTCTAAAAGCTGGAATGAAAGCAGACATAAATGTTTTTAACCCCGAAGAAGTAACTGAACTTCAACCCTTATTAGTAAATGACTTTCCTGGTGAAGCACCTCGTTATATCCAAAAATCTAAAGGCTTCAAAGCTACGATTGTAAATGGCTCTGTAAATGTCCTTGATGGAGAGCCAACTGGTGCTCGCGCTGGACAGGTACTTAGACATTAAACAATAATCTTCCTAGTAAAAAATTCATAGGTTTATAATACACCTATGAATTCTGCTGATGCTTTACTGAAAACTTTAATTGCTAATGGCCTGGAAGTCGTTTTTGCTAATCCAGGTACTTCCGAAATGCACTTGGTAGCCGCAATCGATCACCATCCAGAGATAAGACCTGTTTTGGGTTTATTCGAAGGTGTTGTGACTGGTGCAGCTGACGGATATGCAAGAGTTACAGGTAAAGCTGCTGCTAACTTATTACATCTAGGTCCTGGGCTTGGTAATGGATTTGCCAATATTCATAATGCTAGAAAAGCCAGAACTCCGATGCTTAACATAGTTGGAGATCATGCCACTTATCACCTTCAATATGATGCACCTCTAACTTCAGATCTAGATGGTTTAGCAAAAGCCTCATCAAATTGGGTTGGCAGAAGCTCATCACCAGATGATCTATCATCTTTAGGTAGTCAAGCCTGGTTAGAAGCTCATAAATTTCCTGGTCAAATTGCTACTATGCTTGTTCCGGCAGACTGTGCTTGGGGAGAAACAGACAATCTCGGTCCAGTAGTTGAAATTCCTGAGCCTGCTAAAATCGATGACAAGGAAATCGATTTAGCTTTTAACGCTCTTTCAAAGAGTGATAACGCAATGCTTTTTCTTGGTGGAGATTTTCTTGATGAGGAGTCGGTAAATCTTGCGGGTAAGATTGGAACAGCAGCTAACTGCAGATTAGCTACAGATACTTTTGTAAAAAAACATAGAAGAGGTAAGGGAATCACTAAGATAGAACCTATCCCATACTTTGCAGAAATGGCTGAAGAGTATCTTAAAGGAATAGATACAATTGTCTTCATAGGTACCAAGCCACCAGTTTCGTTTTTTGCCTATCCTGGTAAAAAAAGCTTCTTGTCTCCCGAAAAAGCCAATCTTATTGAGCTGTGCTCACCATTTCAAGATGGAAAATACGCACTAAATGCTTTGAATGAATTATTCAAAGGATCAAAGATAGATGAAAGTCTTATACCTAATGAAGATATAAATACACCTGATTCTGGTGACCTAGGGCCTGAAAATATTGGTCCGATATTTGCAAATTTACTTCCGGAAGAAACAATAGTTTGTGATGAGGCTGCAACATCTGGATTTTTCGTTACGCCACATGCTTGGAATGCAAAGCCTCTAGATTGGCTTGCTCTTACTGGAGGATCTATCGGACAAGGCCTACCTTTGGCAACTGGTGCTGCCATTGGTGCCCCGGATAGGCCAGTTGTTTGTTTGCACGGAGACGGAGGAGCCATGTATACGGTTCAATCCCTTTGGACGCAAGCCAGAGAATCTTTAAATGTAACTAATATAATCTTTTCAAATCGCTCTTACGCGATCTTAAAAGTAGAGTTAGATAGAGTGGGCGCCCTAGGTACTGGGGATAGAGCTGCATCAATGTTTTCATTGGATGATCCAGCTATAAACTGGGCATCTTTAGCTGAATCTCTTGGCGTTACCGGCTATAAGACGACTACAGTTGAAGAATTTAAGAAAGCACTTACAGAGAGTTTGTCTTCTGAAGGCCCAAATCTAATAGAGGTAGTGATCTGAAATTATTTCTTGATAAATTTTGTCCAGGTATCGATAGCTCTTCTGTCAGTCCTTAAATCATTAATTGGCGCCTCTGGATCTCTGTAACCAATCGCCATGCCGCAGAACAACATTTCCTCATCAGGTGCTTCAACAAAAGCCGTTACACTCTCTTGCTTCATAGCCCAAGCCTCTTGAGGACAAGTATCCAGACCAGCCTCTCTAGCCAAAAGCATAAACGTTTGAAGAAACATTCCTAGATCTGACCACTGGGGAGTTCCCATTTGCCTATCAACAAAACAGAAAAAAGCTGCAGGTGCACCAAAGAACTCAAAATTTCTAAGCATTTGCTTAAAGCGTCCTTCTTTATCTTCACGCCCTATGTCTAAAATTGAATACATCTGCACACCTACTTCAAATCTTGAAGTCTTATAAGGCTCTTTGAGGTTTTCAGGATAAATTGCATATGCGGGTGTTTCTGGCTCTGACCACTCTTCTTGAAACTTTAAGAAAGAACACATTGTTTCGTTATTAATGACATAAATCTTCCAAGGCTGAAGATTACCACCAGATGCGCTTCTTGCTGACTTCTCCAGAAGTTCTTTTATAAGTGCGTCATCAACTGGATTTTTGAGAAATTCTCTTACCGAAAGTCTTGAATCGACTGCTTCGCTCACATCCATGTTGCCTCCTAGGTTAATTCTTTTTCAGCTGTCTCTTTTGCCCACTTATAGTTTGCCTTACCATTCGGTGCACGCATTACTTCATCAACAAAGAGAACTTGTTTTGGTAGCTTATATCCAGCCAAGTGCTCCCGTGTGAAAGATATAAGATCTTGCTCTTCAATTTCTTTACCTTCTTGGAATGATGCGAGGGCAACTACTCTTTGACCAAATCTATCGTCCTGTAAACCGACTACTAGACAATCATAAATATCATCATGGCGCTTAATAGCCTCTTCAACTTCTTCAGGATAAACCTTTTCACCAGCGGTGTTGATACAATTACTTCCTCGACCTAAAAGAGTAATCGTACCGTCTGCTTCAACCTTGGCATAGTCACCTGGAAAACTATAACGAACACCTTGAAACTCCTTAAATGTCTCAGCAGATTTCTTTTCGTCTTTAAAATATCCTAGTGGGACTAATCCGCTTGTCCCTATTTTTCCCATTTTGTCTGATCCCGGTTCAACGATTTCTCCTTCATCGGTTATAACAATTACTCCAGGATTCAAGACAAACTTAGCAGTTTCAGCTGGATTATCTCTGGAAGCCCTAGAAGATCCCATGCCCCCTTCAGTTGAGCCCATTGCATCGACCAGAACCATGTCATGATGCTTGAGCAAGCCTTGCTTTACTTCTGAACTCCACATAACTCCACTTGAGATAACAGTATTAACTGATTCCAAGTCATATGGCTGACCTTCAGAGGCGGCTTTATCGAGAGCATCCATAATCGGTTTAGCAAAAGCATCGCCGACAATCACTACATTATTTGCTTTGGTTCTTTCTACTTCTCTTAAAAGATTATCCGGATCAAATCCTAGCTCAGGAAGTGTAACTACTGTTCCACCAACAAGGTGGGGTATTATCGCTCCAAGCCACATACCTGTTCCATGCATCAGCGGACAAGCGGGTATGCTTACCGGTAAATTACCTTCATCAGATAACCTTTTTACCTCATCACCAATAGATTCTAAATCTTCTTTTTCTAAGCGTTCCTGAACAGGAATTAAGCCCCACGCGCCAGCTGTATTTAACATGCCCATTAAGTGCCCTTCATGCTGATACATGACTCCCTTAGGCATTCCAGTAGTTCCTCCGGTATAGAGCATATAAATGTTGTCTCCTGACCTCTCTATTCTTTCCATAGGTTCCGATGACGAAATTGCCGTTTCATAGTCTTTTGCAAAATTCAGAACATCATTAGTCCCATCATTTACTTGGATGAATAATTTAACCTTTGGCAGTTTGTCTTTAATAGCCTCTATTTGTTGGGTATAACAACCTTGATAAAAGACTGCTTCAGAATCGGAATTATCTAAAAGGTAAATTAGTTCTTCTTCTTTATATCTGTAGTTGACATTTATGGGTACACCTCTGATTTTAAAAACGCTGTATTGCGCTTCTAAGTACTCATTAGAGTTATGCAGATACAGGCCTACCTTAGAATCATTTCCAAGCCCTGCTTCTGTAAGGATTGAAGCAAGACGTGCTGCTCTATTGTCGTAATCTCTCCAAGTAACCTTATTATCACCACATATTAGTGCTATCTCATCCGGGATTACGTCTGAGTTTCGTTCCCATACTGTTGCGTATTGTGCTTCCAAAATAACCTCCTAATTTAATTTTGAATCCAACTTCCATGAGCTCCATAAGGAACTCTCTGAGGAATAATAACCTCAGCAACTGGCTCTTGATCAAATGCTTCTGCATCAATAATAACCAACTTTGATTTTCTAGTTTCTCTTTCATGAACAAGAGATAGGATCCAACCTTCATCTTCTTTGGAAGATCCCGGCTTGGGAGCAAAAACGGGTTCTCCGCCTGCTACATTTTTTCCCAAATGATGATCGGTTCTGTTTCCTGACTCTAAGTGATATTTAAATAAATGCTCTCCGAAAGTTAGGTCTTCGACATCTGTTTTCAGTTGCATACAGTAACCATATTCAGAAGTTAGACCTATCAGGTTATCGTTGATTCTTGGAAAATCACATGCGCCATCATCTAATTGCTCTTCAGATACAATTCCTGTCTCAAGGTCTATAACCCATCGCCATAATCTAGCGACAGTTGTCTCGCCTCCGTAGATATCTTTAAAGCCACCCACCATTGCCTCTTTTTGTCTTGATACGTATAAAACTATCTTATTTCCTTCTTCAAATGAATTAAAGCTATGGAAAACAAAACAAGGATCTATATCAAACCACCTAACATCTGAATTGTTACCATCTCGAGGCATCACTCCCAATCGTGCTCCGCATTCAGGTTTAAAACCAAATGGGGATCCTGTTGTGGCAGCTAAATCCATATCAGAAACGATAGGCAGATCCATAAAAACAACATAGTTTCTTGTAATGTTCCAATCATGCATCATAACGGGCCTTGGCAGCTCTATAGCTTCAGACTGAACTAAAGCACCCTCTTTACTTACTCTGTAATAGTTTAAATAAGGTTCACTAAACATAGAGTAACCAAAGAAAAGCATCTCACCTGTTTCAGGACATACTCTTGGATGTGCCGTCATAGCTGTATCTAACTTTCCGTTAAAGTCTTCTACCCCTAAAGTCTCTAAGTCTTTATTGACACTCCAAGGTAATGACGTTTCTTCTAAAGCCAGTAATTTTCCTGCATGATTAACTATGTGAGTGTTTGCTGGAGAAGCGGCCAAATTTCCAAAAGAAGACATGACATTGAGGTCTTCTTCATAATAAGGAGTCTTTACATATCTATTCTTATAAGACGCTTTTCCATCTTCAAGATATACGCCATGCAACATTCCGTTCCCAAAGAACCAGTGATCGCTATATCCTGATACAGGATTAAACCCATTCCTAACAAATAAACCTGATAGGTCTTTGGGTATATTGCCCTTTACCTGTAAGTCAGATTCAGATAATTCTTTCTCAACAGGAGCCCAATTGCCCTGCAAATGCCAATGTAATTTTTTTTCTGTACTAGAAATGTCTCCCATAACTTCTTCCCCAAAAGATGAAGTGATAGTTATAGCAAAAAAAGTGTTTTAGTTATAGAAGTATTTAGTAGTCGTTAATCTCAATAGTCTATTTTATCCTCAACAGCCTTTCCTTCCCTCGGAATTAGAGCTGACCTGATAAACGAGGCGACCTCAATGCCATCCTGATTCTTTCCTATTGTTTTGACTGTTACGATACCTTCATCGGGTCGTGATTTCGACTCCCTTTTTTCTATGACCTCAGATTCGGCATAAAGGGTATCTCCCACATATAAGGGATGAGTCATTTTTATATCTGTCCAACCTAAATTTGCAACTGTCTTTTGACTTACGTCGCTAACACTCATTCCAACCATCAAAGCTACTGTAAAAGGACTTACAACCAGGGTTTTACCAAACTCAGTTCCCTTTCCATACTCATCATCGATATGAAGAGGATGTTGATTCATTGTTAATAAAGTAAACCAAATATTATCTGACTGAGTAATTGTCCTTCCTGGCCTGTGTTCATAAACGTCACCTATAACAAATTCCTCGTAATATCTTCCGAAAGACTCTCTATATCTACCTGGTGAAATTTCTTTCATTTTTTTTGTCATAATACTGTCAGTCTATATTCTTTGGATCGATGCCCACAAGCCTTAATCTTTTTTCCATAGATAAAATTACGGGTTTATCGATCATTTTCCCTTTAAAGGCTATTACAGCTGAAGAAGAATTATTAAAAGCTTTAATGATCTCTTTGGCTTCTTCAATTTCCTGGGCATGAGGAATAAATGAGCTCCTTATAACCTCTAATTGACTCGGGTGAATTGCTGCTTTGCCATTAAAGCCCATGGCCTTAGATTTCTTGCTCTCTTTTGCTAGTGCATCTAAATCTTCAATACTCATAAAGGGGCTATCAATTGAAAATAAATTATTGATTGCGGCTTCTAATACTATTCTTGATCTAGCATACAAAAGAGAATCCCAATCCATATTAGATCCTAAGCTTGCACTTAAATCAGCACCACCGAGAGCCAATCCTTTTACCTTAGTTTCAGCGGCTATTTCAGAAATATTTCTTATTGATAATGGAGTCTCCAATAAAGCTATAACATTTATGTCTGGTAGTTTCGCTACTAAGGCTCTTTCCTCAACTTTAGGTAGCATGAAAGCATCAATGGGTAGATTGGAACTTGCTAAGGTCTTTATATCTTCTTGACCATCTTTGTCATTAATGGGATTTACCCTCACAATTAAATTACCGCTATAGCTATTTTCTTTAAGATGGCTGTAAAGGTTTTCTCTAGCAGTACTTTTCTCGTTATGTGGAACTGAGTCTTCTAGATCTAGTATTACGCTATCAGCACCTTTTTTAAAAGTCTTAGAGATCCAATCAGTCTTATTTGCGGGAATAAAGAGAGGTGAAATCGGGAACTTATTCAACTTTTAAGGGAGAGATTTTAATTTCTTTCCTTCTCTACTAAGAAATCAACAACATCGAACAGTTGGTCGGTTCTAACTGCTCTTGATGCTGAAACTTTATATTTACCATTGACTATTAAAGATGGCACTCCAGTTACCTTCCATTGTTTCATCTTCTTATCGGCCTGCTCTACGGCATTTCTTACTCCAAAAGATGTGGAAACAGCTTTATATTTGTTTCTGTCAATATCAAAGCCTCTAAAGTAATACTCAAGCTCTGTATTGCCAGTGAGCATTCTTCCTTCATTTTGAATTGTATTAAAAGCAGCCGGCACAAACTGTTGTTCAATGCCTAAGGCTTTAGCTGTGTAATATATATTAGCGTGAGTCTTTAGCATCTCATTCCATGTAGCTGGAGATTTGATGAATGCAACATCAGCAGGTACATCCTTTTTCCATCTCGCTATATAAGGCTCTAGGGCATAGCAATGATTACATCCAAACCAAAACACCTCTGTTACCTCTATTTTTGAAGGATCTCGAACAGTGGTTGGATTATCAACTATTTCGTAATGAACACCGGCTCTGTATTTTTCACCTGTGCTTGGTTCTAAAGAATTTTTTTCTTCTGCTGTGCAACTAAAAAGTATTACAAATAAAGAGATAGAGGTAAAAAATCGGATCATTTTAATTAGTATAAACCATGAACAAAACTGGAAAGAGCGTCTATTTCATTGTCATCTAGTTTGTAGGCTATAGCTGCCATTATCTTTGAAGGGTCTTCATTGATTCGTTCTCCTGATCTGTAATCCTTAAGAGCTTTAGCTACATAGTCAGGTTGTTGACCGCTCAGTAAAGGATAAGCGGCAGGTGCGTTTCCTAGGCCTCTTGGTGAATGACAGGCTGAGCAAGCTGGAACTCCTTTCTCTAAATTTCCTGCATAATACAGCTTTCTTCCTAAATCTATTTTTGATTCATCTACAGTACCTACGTTATTGGTTTTTGATTCATAGAAAGCAGCTATGTCGGCAAGATCAGAATCATCTAAATTATCAAGCAAACCCGTCATAGAATCTATGACTCTATCACCAGATTTTACCAATCTTAACTGTTTTAAAAGATAATTCTTATTTTGTCCTGCTAATGATGGCCAGATTCCTACAAGGCTATTGCCATCTGCTCCATGACAACCTGCACAAACTGCAACTTTATCTTTTCCTGATTCAGGATCTCCAGCACCCAAGAAAAGCAAGGATGTGACTAGAATTGTTAGAAATTTAAGTTTCATTTAAGAATTTATCTTTAAATATGATCTGACGCGCCGACATTATATACTAACCTTTCTGGCGATCCTAAATTTATAACTCAAATGAATAATACATATTTTCAGAACGCGAAATTCGCTGGTAGTTACCCTACCATTGAAGATTTACCTGTTGATGAAGGTTCTGAAATTGCATTTTGTGGCCGATCAAATTGCGGCAAATCCAGTATCCTTAATGCACTTACAAATAATAAGAAATTAGCTAAAACTAGTAAGACTCCTGGAAGAACTCAAGCAATAAATTTCTTTGATATCGGCTTATCTGATGAATTTAAAATTGTTGATTTACCAGGATATGGTTATGCAAAGGTATCAAAAAAAATGCGATCTGCATGGGGTCAGGAGATAGAAAAATACCTAATGAGAAGAAAAAGTCTGAATGCTTTATGCATAATCATGGATATTAGACACCCATTCAAAGAAGATGATTTTAATCTAATAGATTGGTGTGAAAGTAAAGACCTACCAATGATTTTACTTCTTAACAAAGCAGATAAACTATCTAAGAATAAAATATCTCAAGCTACTTTCAGTGCAGAAAAAAAATTGGAAAGACTCTCAACAAAGCACTATGTGCTAGCAACCTCTGCAACAAATAAAACAGGTATTGAGTCATTACTTGCAAGAATTAATGAGCTGAAATAAAAAAGCTTCAAGTATTTGGGGTTACTTGAAGCTTTATTGAAAGCTAGGATTATTGTCTTTCATTTATTGAGACAGAGGATTTAAATAAAAGTTCATTTTTTATTTTTTTTTTAGATTTTAACTAATGTAAAATTAACTTAAGGAATTTATTATCAGCAAGACAAGATCAAACATCATAAAAGGGCTAAGTTCATTTTTTACTTTGGGTATAGATGAAAGAACAAAGTTAAAGACCCACGCCAGACTTGTAGAATCTTTCAAAGAAACTCAGTTAATTGATACAGACAGAGGAGCCCTAATTTTTAGGGTCGACTCTCCTGGATCAGTTCCTCAAGATCCTAGTTCGGAAAGAAGCGAGCCCGAGACGTTTGAATGGATAAGGGAATATTTAAAAGAAGGTCAGGTTTTGTGGGATGTAGGTGCAAATATTGGAGTTTTCAGTCTCTATGCCGCTATCTCAAAGAAAAACAAAGTTTTATCTTTAGAGCCTTCAGCTGAATCTTATGCAACTCTTAATGCCAATATCCGACTGAATGGTCTCGATAAATATATACAGGCTCTTTGTTTTGCGGGCGACAAAGAAACAAATCTACTCGACTTATATATGAAAGATACTAGCGCAGGAGCGTCACATAACAGCATTGGATCGAGCACCAATCAATTCGGAGAATTTGAAGTAAATGGCTATCAATCAGTTATAGCTATTAAGTTAGATGATCTAAGTGAAATTAATGGAGTTCCTTCACCACATCACATCAAACTGGATGTAGATGGTAAAGAGCTTGAAATACTTAAAGGTGGAACAAAAGTACTGTCTACTATAGAAAGTATTCATGTAGAAATAGAGGGCAGAAACCTTGAAGAGAATTTAAAAGATATTGAAGAAATTGTTTCTCTTGCAGGCCTAACGGAAGAAGAGAGCTGGAGGAATAAAGGGTCGGGCAGAAACAGGCTCTATTTAAGGAAATAGAAATTAATGAGTGAAGATAAAGATCCAATAATACTGGTTGACGGCTCCTCTTACTTATATCGCGCATACCATGCGCTGCCTCCTCTGACGAATAGTAAAAATCAACCTACAGGTGCCATAAAAGGTGTCATTAGCATGATTAAAAAGATACTTATTGATCATCCTGAGAGTCCATTGGCAGTGGTTTTTGATGCTAAAGGAAAAACTTTTAGGCATGAAATGTATTCTGAATACAAGGCCAACAGACCCCCTATGCCTGAAGATTTAGTGCAACAGATTGAACCGATTCATAAAATAATTTCATTAATGGGAATTAAATTAATCATGATTCCTGGAGTGGAAGCTGATGATGTGATTGGTACATTAGCAGAGCAGGCTAGAGAAAAGAAATTAAACACTGTTATATCAACCGGTGATAAAGATATGACCCAACTCGTGTGTGAGAACGTAAGTGTTGTAAACACAATGTCCGGCGAGTTGCTTAACGAAAATGGAGTTTTAAAAAAATTTGGTGTGGGACCTGCTTTAATAACTGACTATCTAGCT
>CALIUO010000021.1 GCA_938048695.1 uncultured SAR86 cluster bacterium | reverse complement strand
TTTTTGTGCAGTCAATCACGAAGACGCAATAGAACAAGCAAAGCAGATAGATGCTTTAATTCAAAAAGGTGAAACAGTCGGCAAACTTGCAGGAATACCTATTGGGGTAAAAGATCTGGAAGATGCAAAAGGCTTTGTAACCACTTTTGGTTCTGAATTACATGTAAATGATAAACCTGCTAGTGAAGACTCTATACTAGTTAAGAGAATGAGAGATCAAGGTTGCGTAATTTTGGGAAAAACTAATACGCCAGAATTTGGACATAAGGGAAAAACAGACAATGTACCATTTGGAATAACTAAAAATCCTTGGAATCTTGAATATTCTCCAGGCGGATCTTCGGGAGGAACCTCAGCAGCACTTGCATCAGGCATGATACCTCTAGGAACAGGTTCTGATGGTGGAGGTTCCATAAGAATACCTGCAGCTTTAGGTGGTCTTGCAGGAATTAAAACCTCACAAGGAAGAATCCCTATTGGAGGTGATACTCCTCCAGGCTCAGGGCTTCTTACAGTAAAGGGGCCTATGGCAAATACTACAGAAGATAATGCTTTAGCATTGGATGCAACTGTAGGACCACACCCTACCGATATTTTTTCACTCGAAGGTGAAAATTTAGATTGGTTGGGTAGTCTAACTGAGGAATTACCTAAAACTGCAATATGGTCTCCCACTATGGGATTCTCTTCTGTTGATAAGGAAATATTATCAAAATGTGAAAAAGCTATTAATGCGCTTGCAGATTCAGGTGTTGAGATTATTGAGAAAGAAACTATATGGGAGGATAATCCTGTTGAAGCATGGATGGTATTCTGGGCTTCCGCGTGCGCAAGAAGACAACAACATTTAATTGGTACAGATGATTTTAAAAAAATAGATCCTCTTCTAAGATTGTTTATTGAAATGGGAACTACAATGGATGGAGCATCTTATGCTACGTCAATAGATGCTTGCCATAAATTAGGATATCAATTGCAAGGATTCTTTGATGAGTCTCCTTTAATAATAACGCCAGCAACATGCGGACATGCGCCTAAGCTCGAAGGAGATGGTTTTGTTAATGGCAACGAAACACCTTCTTGGGTAGATTTTACTATGGGTATTAATATGACAAGAAATCCTGCGGGAGTTATACCGATTTCCACTCTAGATTCAGGACTCCCTGCCTCATTGCAGATTATTGGTGGACAGCGAAGAGATTTAGATGTGCTAAAGGCTATGTATGCATTTGAAAAAGTAATAGGATTCTCAGAAAAGGCTTGTGATCATGTCAACTCCTAATGTTCCTCTTATAGATCTCCTAAAAGCTTCAAAGGATAAAGCACAACTTAAATTGCTAGACGCTGCATGCAGAGATCATGGTTTTTTTCTTTTAAAAAATCATGGAATGCAAGATGAAATAAATAATATGTGGAGTATGTCAGAATGGTTCTTTGCCCAACCAAGAGAAGAAAAACTTAAGTTATTAAGATCTGAAGAAATTCCTCTTGGTTTCTACGATAGAGAACTTACAAAACAAAAAAGAGATCTAAAAGAAGTTTTTGACTTCATGGAAACCAGGTCAGAGAAAGATATCAATCAATGGCCAGATGAACCTCTTTTTAAAGAAACAATGGAAAGCTTTTTTAGAAAATCCTCTGAAGTTGCAAAAGAGACCTTAGATTTAATTCTACTCTGTTTGGGTATTTCCAAAAATGACTTGATATTCGGTGACTCTAAAACAAGCAATGCCAGACTAAATTTCTATCCTATAGATGATCCTCTTTCTTTATTGGAAAAAAATGAAGTGAATGGGTTGGGTGATATGGCCCTGCATCATCATACAGATCCTGGCATATTGACATTATTGCTTCAGGACATGACAGGGGGATTACAAGCAAAATCAAAAGAATTTGGTTGGATAGATATTATTCCAGAGGAAGACTCTATAGTCGTCAATCTAGGTGATGCTATGCAAGTTTGGACAAATGATAATTACGTAGCTGCTATTCATAGAGTATCGAAGCGAACATCTGAACCTAGATACAGCACTCCTTACTTTTATAATCCAACTAGCGATTCAATCATTGAACCTTTGCCAATAATTTCTGATTCAAAGCCTAGATATCAAGCATTTACTTGGAAAGAATATATCCAAGGAAGGATTGATGATAACTATAAGGATTTAGGACAAGACGATATACAAATATCTAATTTTAAGATTAATCATCATCTAACATAGTGGCATGATTCCACCAGGCTAGATCACTGAAAGCTCGTAAATCTAGTTCGTGTGTCCATGCTGATCGATGTTGTTGAGCTAAATGAAAGTAAGTCTCGGCTATCTCTTTAGGCAATAACAAACCGTCATGTTCCATTCCTTTAGTTTCTCTCAGCTGCTGATACATTTCCGGGCCTAGCATCTTGCCGAGAGTATCTGGAGCATCTACTGCCCCGTCCACGACTATATGGGCAACATGAATTCCCTTAGATGAGAATTCTGCGTTTAAGGACTGACAGAGCATTCGCCTTCCAGCCATAGCTGCAGCATGAGAGTGTTGAGTAGCATTACCTCGCATAGCCGCTGTAGCAGATGTTACTAGAATAGTCCCTTTACCTCTTTCTACCATCAAGGGGCAAAGAACCTTAGCTACCCTGAAAAGGCCAAAACTAGCCATCTTCCAACCCCACTCAAATTCTTTATATGTAGTTTGACTAAGTAGCTTCATACCTGTTTGTGCACCTAGGTTATAAACAACTACTTCTATTGGACCTACTTCAGACTCAACTTTATTTATAACCTCTTCAATTGCATTTTCTTCTATGGCATTTAAAAGCTGACCAGAAGCAGAACCTCTAGCCTTCTCTATATCACCAATCAATTTATCTAATCCTTCTTGATCGGAACGTCTACACAAATAAGAGTGGTATCCCTCGCTGGCAAATTTAGAGGCTACCGTTCCTCCGATGCCTGCACCTGCTCCAAAAACTAAACATACTGGCTTCATACTTTTCTCCTATCAGTCTTAGATTGCTTCTACTGGCTGTGCCGTATGCATCAATGTAGCAACCAATTTACCCTCTAAATTAAACATCCTTCCTTCTGAAGTTGCACTCTTTTTTCCAAGTTTTATAAGATTAACCTCCATTGTTGCTTTTCCCAACATAAGAGGTCTATGAAACAAAACATGTAAGTCTGTAGTCATAGGTGCTTTCTTTTCTTCATAACCCGAAATCATGGCGGCTGAGGTTGCATCATCAAGTGCTGCAGATATCATTCCGCCCTGCACAAACCCCATTGGATTTCCGCACATCTTATTAAATTCGCAAGAGAATTTTATCTTCTCACCTTCCTTGGATTCATATCGTAAATTAAAGAATTCCATAGTAGGACCAAAAAACTCATCATTAAATCTTTTCAATCTTTCTTCCATAATCGTTCTATATTAACTCTTAGAGTTGAATAAAGAAAATTGTCATTTGAATGTCACTAAAAATCTTTTTAGACAGTCTCTTTTTCTAGCTTTAAGGCCTAAAAAATATTAGTATTTACGCTCATTTTCATTAATTTCAAGACAATAATATGGATATAAATCTAAGCAGTGAAGATCTCGCATTTAGGGATGAAGTTAGATCTTTTTTTGAAGAGAATAAAATTAAGTCGGGAGAAGATTATTTTTCCTGGAGATTGGGCTGGTTCAAAAAAGCCAGGGAAAAAGGTGGATGGGATGTTCCTAAGTGGCCTGAAAAATTTGGTGGTCCAGGCTGGTCTCCTACGCAACATTATATTTGGGAACAAGAAACAGCTAGGGCGAATATACCCTTTGACCTTCCTTTTGGACTAGGTATGTTGGCTCCGATCTTAATGAACTATGGCAATGAAGAACAACAAGAAAGATTCTTACCTGATATAAGAGACAGACAGGTCAATTGGTGTCAGGGATATTCGGAACCTGGAGCAGGATCTGATCTGGCTAACCTAAAAACAAAAGCAGTTCTGTCCGACGATGGCACTTATTACACTGTGAATGGATCAAAGATCTGGACAACATTGGCTCATGTTGCTGATTGGATATTTTGTTTAACAAGAACAGATGACTCAGGCATAAAACAGCAAGGTATAACTTTTTTATTGTTCCCCATGAAGCAAGAAGGTATTGAAGTTAAACCTATTATCACTTTAGGAGGTTCTCATACAGTAAATACCGTACATTTTACAGATGTCAAAGTTCCTGTTGAAAACAGAATTGGGGAAGAAGGTAAGGGATGGACTTACGCCAAAGGTTTACTTGAGCACGAGAGAACTGGGCTAGCAGGCCTATCAAAATCTTTAGTGGAACTTGAACAACTCAAAGATAACGCTAGATCAATCAAAAGAGGTAATGGAAACCTAATGGACGAATCTAGTTATAAATCAAAGATAGGAGAACTTGAAATAGATCTACTAGCTACAGAGTTTACCGAGCTTAGAAGTTTAGCTTCAGCCGCTGCCGGAGGTGAACCGGGACCTGAATCTTCTATTCTCAAACTAAAAGGAACAGAGATTAAACAAAGAATTCAGAAACTAACAGTTGAAGCAAGCGGAATTTACTCTTCAGCTTGGGGAGATAAAGGAGTTGGGCCTGCCTTTGCGAAAGGCGGAACTGCAGGCTATTTGAATAGCAGATATTTCACTATTTATGGCGGAGCAAGTGAGGTTCAGAAGGATATTGTAGCCAAAAAAGTTTTAGGCCTAACTAAAGGAAGCTCGAAATGAACTTTGAATTATCTGAAGAACAAAAAATGATTCAACAAAGCGTTGAACGTTTTGTACAGGAAAACTACGACCTATCTAACAGAATAAAAATAAGCTCGGAAGATCCAGGTTATAGCAAAGAATATTGGTCTTCTATGGCAGAATTAGGCTGGTTAGGGCTTGCCTTTGACGAAGAAGATGGAGGGTTTGGAGGTAATCAAATTGATACTTTGGTTTTAATGGAACAATTTGGAAAAGGGCTGGTCTTGGAACCTTTCTTAGCAAATATTGTCCTTGGTGGTGGAGCAATCAAGAGAGGAGGCTCTGCAGCACTCAAAGAATCAATTATTCCCAGTTTAATAGATGGAAGTTTGCAACTGACACTTGCTTACGCTGAAGAGCAAAGTAGATTTGACCTAGAAGATATTGCTACAGCTGCTAGAGAAGATGATGGAAATTTTGTACTCAATGGTAAAAAATCGATGGTTTTGAATGCTGAATCTGCTGATAAAATCATAGTAGTAGCTAGAACAAACGGTAGTCAGGTAGATAAGGAAGGCATCTCCTTGTTTCTCGTTAATGCTGATTCAGACGGCTTAGAAAAGGAAAATTTTCCTACCGTCGACGGGCTACGAGCATCTGAGATCTCTCTTAATGATGTGAAAGTATCACCTGAAAATCTTATTGGTGAGAAAGATAAAGGTTTCGAAATCCTTCAAGCTGTTGCCAATGATGCAATACTTGCTTTAGCTGCTGAGGCTGTTGGAGCTATGGAAGTCTTATATAAAGATACTGTTGAATACACTCAACAAAGAGAGCAATTTGATCACCCTCTATCTGACTTTCAAGTTTTACAACACAGAATGGTGGATATGTTTATGGAATATGAGCAATGTAAATCTCTTCTTTTTAGAGCGACTATGGAAACTGTTCAAGATCCTCAACTCTCTCAAAGAACTGTTCATGCACTGAAACATTTAATAGGGAAATCGGGAATTTTTGTAGGAGAAAATGCTGTTCAACTTCATGGAGGTATGGGAGTCACGGAAGAACTAAGAGTTGGTCATTTCTTCAAAAGATTGCTAGTCATAGATTCTCAATTTGGTAACGCTGATTTCCACCTAGATAAATTCACAAGTCTTTAAAGGCAGTCATAGAACTTTTAGACGTATATTCTGTCAAAAATTTAAATATGAAAAATATTATTACCTGCTTGGCCCTTAATTTACTCACGTTGAGTTGTGCTAATGCGTCGTTACAACCTGATACTTATGAACGAGATGCAGTTCAAAGAGTTTCAAATGTTTTATACGGAGAAATAGTATCTCTGAAGGAAGTAAAAATTGAAGGAGACACTAAATCAGGAACTATTGTAGGAGGTCTAGTTGGTGCAGCGGCCGGAAGTGGAGTGAGTGATTCAAAACCTGAATCTGAAATAGGAGCAGTTCTTGGAGGAGCTATTGGCGCGACTCTAGGTGGTAATTTATCGAAGAACATAAGAGCAGTTAATGGGCTTCAGCTTACAATTAATATGGACGATGGCCGAACAATATCAGTTGTCCAGGAAGTTGGTAGTTATAACTTTTCTATAGGTGATTTAGTTGAAGTTATATCAACAAAAGGTAAAACTAGGGTCTCTCCCTCCGGAGTAAAGTAAGAAATTTCAAATAATATGGTAGCTCAGAACCGAGCTACCATATAAACGAATCA
>CALIUO010000020.1 GCA_938048695.1 uncultured SAR86 cluster bacterium | reverse complement strand
AGATAGTTGGCAAGAATTTCGGTATACCAACCTCCTCCAGGAGAAAGTTCGACTACAACCATATCGGACTCTATTCCAAAAAATGACAAAGTTTGATAAGGATTTCTTTCAGAGTCTCTTAATGTATTCGCAGGGGTTCTGTCTTCACTAGAAATGGCTCCTTTTAAATCGTGAGCTGATATTGAAAAAACAGATAAGGATAGGATTAATGTTAATAGTAGTCTGTATAAATTTTGCATATAAAAATAATAATATTAAATTGCTGTTTTTAGAAGAGTTGAGATAACTCTCTCTAATTGATCTATATTTCCACATTGGAATACTTTTGTACAGTAAGCAGAATAAGTTGTCATGACAGAATCACCTGTATCCCATCTGTACTTACCCTCAGGGTTAAGCCAAAAAACTTGTTTAGCTCTCTCATTAATAGATTTCATTAAATGAGCCTTTTCTGGTCCAAAATTATTTCTAGCATCACCCAGAATAACTACTGTAGTTTTTTTATCTATTTCGTCTAAACAAAGACTAACGAAATCTGTAAGGGCTTGACCGTAATCAGTTGAACCTCCACCATGCTTTTGAAGCGCCTTCTCTATAGCCTCATCGAGCTGGGCATCCTTGAAGTCATTAGTTACCTCTCCTAAGTTAGATGAAAAAACAAAAGCTCTCAATTTAGAAACAACTTCAGTCAAACTAAATAAAAACATCAACATGAACCTTGCATAAGCTCCTACAGATCCACTGACATCGCAAATTACGTATATTTTAGGTCTATCAACTTTCTTATAAGCCCAACTCAGATTGAACAAAATACCTTGATTAACCCAGTTATCCCTAATTGTCTTTCTGATATCCAACTTGCCTTTTTTAAAGTTTTTCTTTCTACGAGAATGAAGGTTAGCTAATTTTTTTGCCATCTTTCTGACCAACGAATGAACTTCATTTAAATAAGATCTATCTATTTGAGCCATATTCATGGATTTAAATATTTGCTCTCTCAGCTGTTCCCCCGATACATCTCCATGTAGAAGAAATTGTTGTTGAACATAATCAGATACTCTTTCTCGTAAATTTGTAAGTTGATTTCTGAGTTCTTGCTCAAGATCTGAAGGTAATTCATCTTCTCTAGACGAACCTAATTGCATCAATTCATCTTCTAGCTTCCCTACCCCCATTTTTTCTAGGATGCGTCTAGTAAAGACAGATCTTTGAGTAAAATATCTAATCTCTCTGATTTCGGCTTCTTCAGCAGCATCAGCAATAGACAGCATCAATTCTCCCTGGGAACCCTCTAAGAGTTTTTTTGCCAAATCTGAATCTACATCTTTTATATCGGATAGTTGATCCATATCAACAGAGACTTGTTGTTTTATTTCATCGGAAAAGAAATCATCGAAACAAGCATTGAACTTAACTTTTTCATCCGGTGTTTTAGATAGAACTATTGATAATGTTCTTTTAAGTAACTCTTTGTCTTCGTAACCAACAGAATCAATTACTGATACGGCATCTATGGTCTCTGCCGGAGACACTCTGACATTAGAGTTTCTGAGTGCTTTTACAAAATCAGTTAAGACTTTTTCCATCTGATGTTTCAGTAGCTGATGACACCAAAGCAGGAATCTCTTTTTTCACCACTTCTATATCTTGTTGATGTTTAAGAAGCACATTTAGTGTGTCTTCTGCTAATTTAGCATCTAACTCTTCAGAGTTAAGAAGAATAACTGTCTTCGCCCAGTCTATTGTTTCACTAATTGCTGGCAATTTCTTTAAGTCTAATTCTCGTATTCCCTGCACAAAGTTAACTAACTGTATTTGCATAGATTCTGATATGTCAGGAACTCTTGCTTGAACAATTTGTCTTTCCAGTTTGGCATCTGGAAAAGGAATGTATAGATGAAGACATCTTCTTTTAAGAGCATCCCCTATTTCTCTACTATTATTACTTGTTAAAACCACAAGGGGTTTAACATCTGCTTTCCTAACACCTAATTCTGGGATAGAAATTTGAAACTCGGATAGAATCTCTAAGAGTAAAGCTTCGAATTCCTCATCGGATTTATCTACCTCATCAATGAGTAATACAGAACCTTTTTCAGAGGTTAAAGCTTCCAATAAAGGACGTGTTTCTAAAAAATCCTCTGAAAAGAAAATGTCTTCAAACTTCATTAATCTATCGAGGGATTCTTTTAAGCCTTTAGCTCCCTCCAATACTTCTTGCATCTGTTCTTTTAAAATTTGGGTATATAAAAGCTGTTTTCCGTATCTCCATTCATAAAGTGCTTTTGATTCATCCAAACCTTCATAGCACTGCAATCTGATCATTTCTTTCTTAAAATACAAAGCTGCAGTGTTAGCTAATTCAGTCTTCCCAACTCCTGGAGGTCCTTCGATGAGAATAGGTTTTTCCAATTCAGATGCAAGATATACAGCAGTAGCAATTTGTTCACTACAAATATATCCATGCTTTGCAAATCCCTTGGTAATATTTTTAATGATTTTGTTAGGTCCGTCTGTCATCAATCTTCTCCTATTATTTTTTTTAGAGCATCGATGACACTTAGTGGATCATCGACGAATAGGTGGTGCATAGTCCCTGGAATTCCTATTACTCTCTCATTTGGTATATTCCCAACATATAGGGTGTAATCCAAAATTTCTTGTGTAAAAATTTGGCTCATTAAACCATAAACAATATTAATTGGGCATTTTATGCTCATTAGAATATCGGTAAGATCTTTTGATTTATATGTCTTCATGATCTTTCCGTCTGATTTTAAAACCCACCCATCATCTCTTTCCTTGAAGGAATTAGAAGCAATATGATTTAACAGATAATCATTTCTGCATGGCTGAGGTGGGATTAATCTAAAACTATCCATAGCAGCTTCTTTATCGTCATAAATAAAATCAGCTCTTATCATGGATTTGCTAGAAGAAAATCCTCTAGCTTTATCTGGTGGAACTACAACTATTGAATCTAATAGCGTTAAAGATTTGAATATTTTAGGATAGATAGATGTGGCATTAAGAGATATGGAACCTCCCATACTATGTGCTATGAAGTCTGCCTGACTCCAGTTCATATCGTCACATACAGCTTTTATTTCATCTGCAAAAATTTCTTGGCTATACAATTCTCGATGGTCACTATCTCCAGCTCCTGATAAATCAATTGCGACGGCACAAAAATGATCTAAAAATGCAGGAGCTACGAAATCCCACCAATGCGCGTGAGCGCTATAACCATGGATGAAAAATATTCCTGGCTTACTTTCATCACCCCATACCAAGTAATGAATATTCTTATCTTGAACTTGAACGTATTTAGATACAGGCTCAACTAGAAGCGACTCATTGAACCAGTCGAAATTAGACATGGATCTAACTGACTGAAGTTATAGCAGCTTTTAGAGCATTGGCAATCGTATCTAAATGTTCCTTTTCAACTATAAGCGAAGGGGATAACACCAAGAATTCACCTGAATACCTAACTAAAACATTATTGTCATAGCAATGCTGGAAAACTTTAGCTGCAAATTCCGTTGCTGGAAGTCCATCGGAACCAAAATGTATTGCACCCATTAAACCTATATTTCTAATATCAATGACTTGATTCAAGCCCTTAAGAGAGTGAATGGCTTCTTGAAAGTGAGGTTCCATTTCTTTTGCTCTATCAAACAAACCTTCTTCTTCGTATACATCC
The DNA here is from genome assembly GCA_938048695.1 of uncultured SAR86 cluster bacterium. GTDB lineage: Bacteria > Pseudomonadota > Gammaproteobacteria > Magnimaribacterales > Magnimaribacteraceae > Magnimaribacter. The sequence goes on along the minus strand of CALIUO010000020.1, from coordinate 26,416 downwards.
AAGGCAGCTATGCCTGCTGCACATGCCACTGGATGACCTGAATATGTATAACCATGGAATAGTTCAATCATTGCTTCTGGACCTTCCATAAGTTGGTCATAGATGGAATTATCAAAAGCAACAGCACTCATTGGTATCATTGCGCTAGTTAAACCTTTTGCCATCGTTATCATATCAGGCCTAACGTCGAATCTATTCGCAGCAAAACAACAGCCTAATCTTCCAAAGCCAGTTATCACTTCATCGAAAATTAAAAGCACATTGTGTTTTGTGCATATTTCTCTTATTCGTTCTAAATAACCTACTGGCGGGACTATAACACCACCTGATCCAGTGACTGGCTCAATAATTACAGCAGCTACTGTAGAGGGATCTTGAAGAATAAGAATTTTTTCAAGTTCATCAGCTAAATGAAGTCCCCATTCAGGCTGACCTTTAGAGAAGGCCATATGTTCTGTATCCCACGTATGAGGCATATGATCAATACCGGGCAATAAAGGTCCGAAAGATTTTCTGTTTGGAGTGAGTCCTCCAACAGAAACTCCTCCAAAATTTACACCGTGGTAACCTTTTTCTCTTCCAACGAACTTAGTTTTTTGACCATCACCTTTTGATGCATGATATGCAAGAGCAACTTTCATAGCTGTTTCAACCGCTTCAGATCCAGAATTACCATAAAAAATCCTATCGAGGCCTATAGGAGTTAAAGATGATACTTTCTCAGCTAATTCAAAAGCCTTTGGATGAGACATATTAAAGGCTGTTGCATAATCCAGTTCAGCGGCTTGATTTTGCACAGCTGCAACTATTTTTGGATGGCAATGACCAGCATTTGTACACCACAAGCCCGCTATACCATCTAACACTTCTCTACCGTCATCGCTCTTGTAATACATTCCTTTAGCAGAGGTTAAAAGACGCGGATTAGCTTTAAACTTTTTATTGGGTGTAAAAGGAAGCCAATAATTATCTAAGTTTAGATTCTCTTGTGATTTCATAGATCAAATTATACTTTATCAATAGGTTCGAGGTCTTTTTTTGTTCTGAATATACAGATCATTGCAACAATAAGAAATAAAATTAAGTACGGATATATGACTGTCATTTCATTCTCCAGCATGATCCAACCAAAAACTGCGGGGGCCAGAGATGCGCTAAGCAATATACAAGCATTCAACCAAGCTCCAAGTCTACCAGAAGGATCAATATCAGCTGCAGCAGCCAAAATAAGAATGACCATAATGACAAAAACTATATTCCAAGTGATGTTGCCATAATAAAAAGTATCGAAAGAAGGAATTCCAAAGATTGCATAAACGCAAATTGAGGAAACCAATAGACACAATAAGATTGTTTCTTTTCTTCTTATTTTATTTCCAAATATACCTATAAATACCGGTCCAAGAAGGCTCAAAATAATAGCTAGAGATATAACACTCCCAACTTCAGCCACTCCCAAATCTATATATTCCACCCCAAATCTTTCCATAAATGCCCACATACCGCTTGAAGGGATCTCATAAAACAGCACCGCTGTAATAAGTAAGAAATAAAGCCACTTCTTAGAAATTGGTTGTTTAACAGCATTAGTCTTGTTTTCATTGTCTCTTTTGGCAAAGAAAAAAAGCAAAGTTAATACTATGTAAACATAAATAAAATTGAAGAAATAATAACTATGTCCACCTTCCTCTATCCAGGTACTAGAAATGTATATAAGAAACGCAGCAGTTAGTGATCCAAAAAGAGTAAATAGTGCATAGGATCTATTGGGATCTTGTGACGAGGCTAATATTGAATGACCTGAGGCTATAAGCATGCCGCAACCTATTCCCGAAAAAGCTTTTATAAAGGTAATTTGATTAACATCACTGGATACAGAGCATAAGTAATAACAAACCATAACTATAAGACTGCCAATCAAGCCAAGCGCCCTTCCCTTATAAGCTGCGTTACCAAAATATAAGGAGCTAATCGCAGCGAAGAATAGTTCAAGAGTTACTACTAACCCAGCTTCTTGAGAATTTGCATCCAATCCAACAGAGACAGCACTGACATTAAATGGCGCTAAAGAAGAAGAAAGATTTCCAAGTTCCAACATAGCCATGCCAGCCAATAGATGAAAATAAGATTTGTATTGCATTTATCTTTTTGTTGGAATCCTTAATATATAGATATAGTGTATACATAAAGAAAACTTATTGTGCCAAATAGTAAAAATCACAGCTTCATTGAACCTCAACAAGAAAGAAGCAGAAAAAGGTTTGAGGCAGTGTTAAAAACTGCAGAATTTATTTACAAGAACCAAGATGATTATGATTTAACTGTACAAGTTATAGCCAAGCTATCTGGCATGAAAAGACCCTCTCTTTATAAATTTTTTCCAAATAACGAAGCTATTCTCGAAGCCATTTCTAAAAAGCATACAGATAATTTATTATTTTTAGTAAAAAAAAATTTCGAATCGTTAAATTATAAAAGCACAACTGAGATTGTTAAAATACTTATAGATATTATTGCTATATTCCTTATTAATAATTCTCCAATATCGAAATTAATTTTTACTGATTATTCAAAAAAGCTCATTAAAGAAGAATTATTTTATTTATTAGATTCTTTTACCAACCATAATGAACTCAAGATCAAATATAGTTTGAATATACTGATATCTTGTTTAGAGGAAGCGTTCATGCAAGGAGATAATCTTTCTCCACAGCAAATCGCAGAAACAAAAAAAGCTTGTCTGCATTATTTAGTTAATTAGATTTGAGTAAGAAACCTAATTTAGAAAACTAGGTTTCTTGACTCAGAGATATTTAAAAATATCTGTTTGTTAGTCTGGGGAAACCAACTCTGTCATCATATTTATACATTGTGCCTTTTGTATTGCTATAAAGTTTCTATTGAGTGAAATAATATTTATTACACTGCTTGTAACTGATTTAGCTTTATAGTTTACTCTGCAAAAATGTTAAAACATTTTTAACAATACCGACAAAATTAGAGTTTAAACTTATGACGGTACATTCTTAGGAAAGTGCCGTAACTACTTTCATATAAACATATAGGTTATTCCTTTATTTATTTAAAATTATTAGAACTAAGGAAATAATACTTGATAAAGCAATACCGGTACCAAGAGGTATCCTTTCACCGTGAATTTTTTTTGTGAAGAAATATAATCCTATAGAAAAAATTGAACTTGATAATAAGATAATTCCTAAAGAGCTTGAACCGAAAATACTTCCCACAGCTCCCAGTAATAAATAATCACCCGAACCGATCCCATCAATACCTTTTATTTTTTTATAAATATAATTTATTAGCCACAAGCTACCATAGCCTAAAGTCAATCCAAATAAGCTATCAATAATTGATGTGAAGAAGTTTAAATAATTAAGCGCAAATCCTAATAAACCAATTATTACGCTAAGATAGGTTGATAAAGACAATGTTTTAAAGTCAATTACTGCTTGAGCGTATAGGCACAAAATTAATGTAATTGCTAACCACCCATGAATTGAATATGGTCCAGCATGATATGTAATTATTACAACCATTGCTGTAATAAAAAATTCATTTACTGGATATAGTCTACTAATTTTTGAACTGCAAAAAGCACATTTTCCTCTTAAGAGGACATAGCTAAAAATTGGTACTAGATGCATAGCTTTGAGCGTATTATTGCAATAGGGACAATGGGATCTAGGTAGTAGCAAATTTATATTTCTAGGAATTCTGTAGATCAGAACTGAAGCGAAGCTTCCAAGGCACATTCCAATGGAAATACAAACAATTAACTCAGTAATAATCAATTATTCTTTTAAATCAAGTCTCTGTGCATCACCGTACACATAATTAATTTTAATTTGATAATCCTTACTATCGGGATTGATATAAATATTTTTGACTTGAATAAAACTTTCATTGGAAAAAATATTAATTAGGATTTCAAGCTTTTGCAGATCATCAATATCAAACTGTATTACATTTTGCATATTCTCTTCATAGATTTGAAAATTTAATAAATCGTACTTCTTTGCGATATTAGTCAACAAAGAATTTGTATTTTCTGAATTATTGATAAGCTGATTAAGACTAATCTTATTTGCAATAAGGTTGAATCTTTCTTCTACATAAGCAAAGTCGCTTTTTGCATTTATTAGAAGCTTTCTATTGTCTTGAATTTTAGAAAGTTGAAATAGCAAGAGAATAAGTAAAATTAGTAAAGATAAAATCATAGCTATCTGATGATATTTATCATTATTCCTAATAAACTTCAGAATACCATTAATGTAACTATTCATATAAAAAAACCTTAATTGAACCTTTTAACTTATTTTGAGCCTCCACAAAATTTTCTTCAGTTGACAGGCCAGAAGAATTGAGTAGATTTATGAGGATTAACAATTTTTCTGAGCTAAGTCCATCTAGGTATAGAGTAGTAAATTGCTCATCAAGATTTACTTCAATACTTTCTAGTTCATCTACTGGATAGTTATATAGAAAATCTAAAAATTTAATATCAAATTGACTTTTGTTGTCTGTTATTTGTAATTCGCTAACTAGTTGATCTATTTGTGCTTTTGGATTAATTAATCTTACCGATTGATTTCCTAGGTTTGAAAAGAGCTGTTTAGTTTCTTTGGAAACTAATTCATTTTGAGATTCAATTGTGACGTTTATAGAAATGGATAACAAAAAGGCAATTAAAAGAGGGATGGCAAAATTTCTGAATTCACCCACACCAATTACATCTAAATATAATAATCTGTTGATATTTAAAGGGGTTTTAAGAATATTTAACTGTGATGAATGATTTGTATGAAAGTTATGAACTTGGGAACTTAAATCAAACTTATATAACGAATGCTCTAAATTTTGCAAGCACTCCAACTGCTTGGGCGATGCATCCAAAACATCTAAATCATTTAAAATTTGAATATTTGATTCTAAGAGTGCATTAATCTTTTGTTGGTGGCCGCTGTATCCCCTACCATCTTTTAGCCTTAAGAGATAATGAGATCCTAGGTTTGCTACAACATTTTTTTGTTCAAAGAATAGTAAGTAATCGGGTATAAAAAAACTTTTTCTTAAGTTAAAAGTTTTACTTTTAAGCTTATCTAGGTAGCAAGATTCTCCCCAAATTCCAATGTTATCAATGGATGAAGGAAAAAAAGTTAGTTCAGATGGATTTAGAAGTAATTGATCAACATGAGACGAAAAAAACTTTGCTTTTAATAATTTGTCGTCATCGGATTTATCAAATTCATTCAGTGAACATGAATTTAATAACTCTGAATTAAAAAAAATGATGTTCTTTCTTATGGATTTGTCTGTGTTTATCTCTTGAAGATCAGAAATCATTGTTTGATGTACTTGATCACCTTCCACTACAAAAGAGTCATAAATGGTCTCAAGATTGGAATCAGTAAATATATATCTTGTTTTCATTTATTTATAACCTATCAAGAATTCTGTAATTAAATTCGTTTTCTTGTTTAATAAGAGTTTTAAAATTATACGAAAAATCGTGGTATTTTAGAGTGCCATTAAAGAGGAATATATCTGAAGAAATATCAAGAGGAATCATCAAATCTGTTTCTTGTAAATTAAACTTTTGTAAGAACTCTTCAACTGTGGCAAAACCTTCAGTGGGAGTTTCTTTAATTATCAATGCTATTTCATTCAAATTAGGTTGACTAATGGCACTAGACAGTAAATGTTTATCCTCGTCTTGAAGGCTATTAATATTGATATGGAAAGTAGAGCTCATGGGGATGATACAAAGTTTTTGCCATATATCCCTATTTTTTATTTTATTAATACTTGGTATAGCAAGTAATTCTGACTTATTAATGAATAACCTTTTGGAGGTATATTCTCTGGGATAGTGCAATAGACTTGAATAATAATAGTTTTCTGCTCCATTGTTCCTAGGAATATCATCAACATCCATCCAATCAAGAATTTGGTCTATTATTTGGTCAGCATCTGTATAACTGATCTCATATTGTGAAAGCAAATCTTCAAAATATTTTATAGCTTTTAAGTTATCTTTTGATTGCCCTCCGTTGAATGTAATTAAATGATTAATATTGAAGCAATTTGAATGGTCAGATAGTAAGCCCTCAAGTGAGAAATCATCAAATTGGAAAACTAAACTCTCATTGAAAATTGGATTTAATTTATTAACGCTTGGATTTTTATTTAATTCTCTCTTGATGAAATTTAACAAAAACTTTTCAGACTCTAGTCTTTTGCTAAAAGCAATTGCATCAAATGAGAGATACTCCTCTTTGCGTAAATCTAAAAAGAAAGCTTTACTCATTTCAGATGCAATTATAGAAAGCATTAAAACAATAAGCATTGTAGATATCAGAACAAATCCTTTTCTTTTTCTAAAAAACATTATCATTATCAGTTGCTAAGATTATTTCAAAAACATCCTTTTGACGCTGAGAAATGATTAAAGAAACTGCATGTGGCAATCTTCTTTTAGAAACTTCGTCGTAAGGCCATATATTTAGCCAACGTTGCTTATTATGCGCTTTAAGTTGAATATCAGTGACCTCCTTAAGGACTAACGTATCAAGATAATCATTAAAATCTGCAGGATTTATGCTTTTATATTGCCTACGATAGAGTTGCCCATTTTCAATAAAATACAAAACCCTTACATTTCGTAACTCAAGATCAGTGTTTGAAAAACTTTTAGTAATGAAGCTGAGTTGTTTCTCATCATCATTCAGAATGAGTGTTTTGAATGAACTTGCCCCATCAACATTTAACATATCAACGTTTTGGATCAATCTAAAATCGTCCCTAAAAATTCCAAAAAAACTATTATAGTTTTCCAAATTGTCTGAATTTTCTATGTATAGATTTCTTTGGATAATTGAATTTTGTAAAATAGAAGTTGTTATGATGGTTATAAGAGATAACAGTGTTATTGAAATTATCAATTCAATTAAAGTAAATCCTTTTTGAAGTTTATTCATTTGCAGCAAGTGTCGTATATTCAGTAATTACTTCATTATCAAGACTGATACGAATAGTGAATTTCTTTTTATTTATTCCAGTAACGCTCATTTCTTCAAAAACTAAAAAATTGTAAGGACCAAATACATAATCAAAAGATCGAGATGAATTAATTCGTATTGGATCTATAAATTCATACGAAGAAATTCGATTGATAATTATTTGTCTTGCAAAAGCCTTTTTTTTAATTGATTCAAGATTAGAGTTATTAAATGAAATTGATTGAAAGATGGTAAGCAGCGCAATACTTAAGATTAAAATTGATACACCTACTTCTAAAAGACTAAAGCCTTTATTAAGTCGCATTTAATTCACCAAATATATCGTAATAAATTATTTGATTTTGATCTAAAACTCTAAACTCAAGACCAGAGTTTCTTCCGGTGGGATAAAAAACGATTAAAAATGACCTATCTCTGTTCTCTAAAAACTTATTATTTAAATCATTGAAAATATAATTTTTTAAGATTAGATTTAAATCAAAATCTAAAATATCATAATTTTTCCATGAGTCGTCTTCATAGAACACTAAAAAGTAATTCTCATTATTTTTTTCAATTGCTATGGGCTTTCTTATAAGCTGACTTTCTTTCTTTAAAGAATTAAAGAGCTGGTTGATTTGAGTTACTCCTCCTTCTTGGTATGAGCTCAAGAAAGATGAATTAATAATAGGGATCAGAGAAATAATTCCTATTATTAGCAGAACTAACAAAAGCTCCATCAATGTAAAACCGTTATTTTGAATTGACATTCCAGTTGCCAATGTCCGCGTTATCACCAACGCCTCCCTCAATTCCGTCAGCACCTAGAGTATAGATATCATAATAAATTTTATTGATGCCGGGAGACATATATAAATAATCATTTCCCCAAGGATCTTTGGGGATATCACTTATATATCCTTCTGCAGGGTATAAAAAAGGTCGATTGAGATCTTTAGGAGGTTGTTTCAAAGAAACGAGACCCTGATCAGTAGAGGGGTATCTAAGTTCATTAAATTTGTACAACTCGAGACCTTTCTCTATTTGAGAAATATCAGCTCTAATTTTTTCAAAGTTTGCTCTTTGAAGAATTGGAGATACATTTATAGCTACAACAGTTGCAAGAATACCCAGGATGACAATAACAGCCATGAGTTCAATTAAAGTAAAGCCTTTTTTCATTATGTTAAAATAGAGTTATTCATTTGCATGATTGGTAAGAGGATAGCCAGAATTATCAACGTAATTATACCGCCCATAACTATTAATATTAATGGCTCAATAATAGATAGTAATGACGATCTGGAGTTATCTATTTCGTCTTTAAAATAAAATGCTAACTTTTCAAACATTTCCGATAATGATCCAGATTGGAAACCACTTGATAGTAATTGAATAAATATTTCTGGAAAAATTTTTGATTGCTTAATTTCATATAGAAAATCTTTGCCTTCAATAATATGTTCTGTAGCATCCTCAATGATTTTTCTTACATATTTATTTCCAATTAATTTATTTGCATGGTTTAAAGATTGATCAAGATTAATACCTGATTTAAGCATTAAAAACATGATTCGACTGAACTTTTCTAAGTCTCTAATTAACAGAAACCTTCCAACAAAAGGTATTTTTAATAATAGTCTATGGATATTTGATTCACTAGAAGTTCCCAAAATATTTTTCTTGTAATGCAAGTAAAACGTTGTGATTAATAGAAGATTTATTCCTATAAATACCAAAATATTATTTGAGATAAAAATCATAAAAGAAGTTAAAAAAGGAAGTTCAATGTTTGACTTAACAAACTGCTCTGTTACTTGGGGTAAAACAAAGATTAGAAGAGCAATTACTACTAATATAGAAAAACCAATAACAAGTACTGGGTAAGCAAGAGCCGAAAAGATTTTTTGTTTTATTGAAATTTCATCTTCTAAATATTCAGATAGATTTTTAAAGGCTTCAATCAAGTTACCTGAAATTTCTCCAGCTGATACAAGCGAAATATAAGTCTGATCGAAGCTGCCAGGGTAATCAGACAAAATTAAATGTAGCTGTCTACCTTGTTGCAGCTCGTTACCTATGTCATTAAATAAATCACCGACTTTTGAGTTAGAGTTTTTTCCAATTGACTGCAAGGCTTTGTCAAGCGGTATACCCGAGCTTATTAATGAAGCGATTTGTCTGGTTGCAACAGCTACTTCTTTACGTGCTATTTTATTGCCTTTACTCAGTTTTGATGTTTCTTTGATACTTAAAAGAAGTAAGTTTTTTGATTTTATTTCTTGCCTAGCAGATCTCTCGCTATCAGAGAGCAAAATTCCCTTTAAGGATTTACCCTCTTCATTTTGAGCAATATACTGAAAGTTAGGCATCTGATATGTTTTGCAATCTTACTATTTCACTAATGCTTGTTATTCCGTTTTCTAGATTTAATTTAATTGATTCTTGTATGGATTGATTATTTTGAAAAGCATAGTCATTCATCATTTTTTCTGATGCCTCGTCATGGATCATTTCCTTGAGATTTTCATCTACTTCTACTAATTCAGCAATCGCAAGTCTTCCAGAGTACCCTGTAAATGAACAGTGCTGACAACCGCTTGGTTCGTAATATATGCTTTCAGAACATAAATTAAATTTCTTTAGTAAATTTATATTTTCAATAGAAGGTTTTTTACAGTGATTACAAAGCCTTCGTACAAGCCTTTGTGCTAACACTACCTTAATACTAGAAGCTAATAAGTAGGACTCAACCCCCATATCTCTTAGTCTTGCTATGGCTCCTATTGCGCTGTTGGTATGAATTGTGGATAAAACTAAATGCCCAGTTAAGCTAGCTTGAATGGCAATGCTGGCTGTTTCAGAATCTCGTATTTCACCAACCATTACAATGTCGGGATCTTGTCGAAGAATTGATCTTAGTCCACTTGCAAAAGTGTAGCCTGCCTTTGAATTCACTTGGGTTTGCCCAATTCCTGCGAGTGTATATTCAATGGGATCTTCTACAGTCAAAATGTTTTGCGAATTATCATTAATTTCTCTTAAGCCTGCATATAGAGTTGTAGTTTTGCCAGATCCAGTAGGACCAGTAACAAGAATAATTCCTTCATTAGATTTCAGCGCCTTTTTATATTTAGAGTTAACGTAGTCAGAAAATCCAAGATAATTTAGCTCTATCTCTGCAGAATCTTTATCAAGTAACCTAAGAACTACTCTTTCACCATACGAGGACGGTAAAGTTGACACTCTTACATCAATGGATTGAGGTCCAAGCGAGAGCGATACCCTTCCATCTTGAGGTTTTCTTCTTTCTGCGATATCTAACTTGGACATTATCTTTAATCTTGAAACAATTGGAGGTGATAGTCTTGAATCTTGTGAAATGAGTTCTCGCATTACTCCATCTATTCGTAGTCTTACAATAAACATGTCCTCAAAAGGTTCAAAGTGAATATCTGATGCTTTGGCTTTAATAGCTTGACTTAGAATGCCATTAATCAGCTTGATAATAGGAGCGTCATTATTGCCCTGCAATAGATCCTCCGAAGGAGTTATGGTCTTTGCATAGGATTCAAGATCAAATGATTCCGATAGCTCATCTCCAATTGTCTCTTGAAACTTATCTTGAGAGTAAAGTTTAGTTAGCCCCTTTTCAAATTCATTAGGACTGCACAATGAAGTAACAAATTTCTTTGTCGGATATGTTGAGTATAATTCCTGGATAGACAATGAGCTAAGTTCATTTTCAGAAAAAATAAATACTTCACCATTAATATCAACTCCTAAAATTCTTTGAGATTTAGAATATTCATAAGGAAATAATGGTTTATGCTCTTTTGTTATTATCTGTTCCATTATGGTTTTCTAGTTAAATCAATAATGTCAGATTTTTCACCATCCATCATTCTTAGAGCCTCTATATAATTATATTTCTCATTCGAAAGCTCCATTACGTCATTGGGATCAAAAAGAATTGTTGGCCTAATGAAAACCAATAAATTTCGCTTAACCCTTGATTGAGATGATGACTTAAAGAGATTACCTACAACGGGTATGGCTCCTAAGATAGGTACTCTTGATTCAGAACTTTGAACATCATCATCAATTAGTCCACCAAGTACTATTACTTGGTTGTTATCTACTAGCACAGTTGTTTCAATACTTCTTTTATTTGTAATAAGATCAGCGGTTCCCGTTAATGGGCCTACAACTCCAGAAACCTCTTGATTGATATTTAAAATTACACTATTTCCTTCATTGATCTGAGGAACGATAGAGAGCTTGATACCTACTTCTTGCCTTGAGGTTGTCCTGAATGGATTAGCATTATTTGCTCCAAGACTTTCACCTGTGGTGATGGGGATTTCTTGACCTATTACAAGATTAGCTTCCTCATTATCCATAGCAATAATCGATGGTGTAGATAAGATGTTCGAATCTTGATCGCTTACAATTGCACTGATAATGGCTGCAAAGCTATCACCATTTGATTCAATGCTTCCTAAGCCAGCAATGAGTCCTTGAGTATTAAGTAACGATGAAGCACCAATATTTCTAAGAGTTACATCATCTCCCGACTCAGCAGCTGAACCAGCTAAAGCTAATAAATCAGGTGAATTTGAATCTTGAAACCTAGTGATGCCCAAGGGTACATCACCTTCCTCACCTCCTGCAAAAACAGTTTCTACTCCTAGTGATTTTGCAGCGGTCTCAGATAATTCTACAATAATCGCCTCAACCAATACCTGTGCTCTTCTAATATCAAGTTTGGATATGAGATTACGTATTACATCTAAATTAGCTTGCTCGGTTGATACAATAATGGAATTAGTTTTCTCGTGGAAAGTAACTACAGGTTTTTCAGACGATTCTGAGTTAGTAAAACGTGATGAAACAGTATTTAGTATTGCAGAAACTTCGTCAGCTTTAGCAAATTTTAAATAGATAACTGCAACAGAACTATCGTTCAAAGCATCTTTATCTAGTGCCTGTAAAGTTTTAGTTATATTATTTGTTACAAAGTTATTTGCTGAAAGAATCACTGAATTGGAAGTCGGAAATGGAACAGCTATAAAATTATTAATGGTTGGATTTTCTTGTAATTTTAGACGCTCTAAAATTCTTACTGCTTCAATTGAAGATAAATTATCAAGTTTAATAATAGAAATTTGAGCAGAATTATCTTTATCTAATTGATCTACCAAGGTTTCAATCCTCTGTACATTTGATAATTTATCAACAATCAATATGGAATTGACGGAGGGAATACTGGATAAATATGATTGCCTACCAGTAATTGGTTTGAGCATCGGCAAAATACCCCCAGCAGATCGATTAACTAATGGGATAATCTTTGTAGAAAAGTCGCCATCATTAGAAATATCAGTTTCATCGCGAGTAGCGTCATTTTCAGACACAATTCGGACAATATTACCGTCGGAGACTGCAGAGAAACCACTAACCTGAATAGTTCTTAAATATACCTCCCAAACTTGTTGAGATGTAAGAATAGTATCTGAAAAGATAGAAACTCTTCCCTTCACTTTCGGATCGAGGATTAATGTCTTATTTGAAAAGCTTGCGACATCTTGTGTAACTTTTTTTATATCAACGTCATCATAATTAAGAATATAAGTGTCTTCTGCACCAATAAAAAAAGGGATCAGTAAAGCAAAGATTATTAATTTTTTAGTCATTTTTGAATGAACGACATTCTGAGGTGATCTAGTGACAATTGTGCTGTCACTTTGTGAAATTTATGTTACAAATTTGTGTTTTTACTAGATCAGAAATAAGTTGTTGAAAATAAAAGAGATATCCTTAATCTATTTTGATGTACATCTGTTTTCCTGCTCTATCAAATACTATCTCATTTTTACTAACAGAAATTAGTCTATAGGTATTTTCAATCAGGTCACCTTGCTGAACAACATAATCGACATCAGCTTTTCTAAGTACAACTGAACTATTTTTTTCTCCCGCCCTATAACCAACGACTTTATAAGGAAATTCATCATTGGTTAACTGAGTTGCAGTTTGATTACTATAATTTGAGTTTAAATTATTATTAATAGTAGCTGAAACATTTATGGGAGATGTTTTTTGAAACGTTGGTGCATTAAATATTAAAAAAAGTTGATATATCAATGCAACTAAAACAAAGCAAACTAAACAATAAAAAATTATTTTCTTAGCTATGTTGAAATTTTCCATAATAATAAAATGGGCTCTGTTGAGCCCATTTTAAAGTAATAAATAGAATTAGAACTGATATTTTAATCCCAATGAGAAGGATCTACCTAAATCATACTGATCATAGAAAATATTATCAGCAACAGTTGCCTCATAGGACTCATCTAAAATATTTCGAATCTCCAATGATAGTTTTAAAGTGTTCTCCAGGTCATCAACATCAAAATTTCGTGAGTAAACAAAATCAAGAGTTGTTGGTACTTCCTCTATGATATCTGGTAAAACATCAATTCCTCTTGCCCTAACCCTATCATCAACATAGTTAAAAATTAGGGTACCTTGAGAATTTGCAATGAAATCATTGAAGCCAATTTGAAAATTAAGAATATTATCAGATTGACCCTGTAATCTATCGTCCCTACCATTAGCTAATAAGCTTGAAGCTAATTCGGTCACGCCTACTAAATTAACAAACGTATCTCCTTCTCCGATTACAATTTCAGAGTTAGTGAAAGTATAGTTTACTTTTACTAACAGTTCTTTACTTGCAAGCCAAGATGATTCAAAACCGTCAAAAATTCTCTCAAATTCAAATTCAAAACCGCTTATTTCAGCTAAAGGTACGTTTTGGTATGAAGTAATTACCAAGTCTCCAATTTCTGTTACAGATTCTTCAATTGGTTTATCAATCTCTTTATAAAAAGCACCAAGCGTTAAAAATTGATTTTGACCAAAATAATATTCAAGTCTGAGGTCGAAATTTTCAATCTCTGAATTTTCAAGATATAAAGATCCAGCTATCACCCTATCAGTATCTACGTCTACAAATAGTGTAGGTGACAATTCTCTGAATGTTGGCCTAGCAATAGTTTCAGAGTAACCAAATCTGATTTGAAGATTTTCATAATTCTCAGGTAGATATGTAAACGTTAGGCTAGGAAGAATATAATCTTCATCAATTGTTTTATCTATCGAGTTGTCTTTACCAGTAAAAAGATCATAGGTATTAATTTCCTGTGTTCCGTCTTCGTATCTAGCTCCAGCAGAGATCCTAAATTGATCAGAGATCAACGCTTCAACGGATGCATAATAAGCGTCAGTTTCAAGCTCACCTTCGTATCCAGCAGGTGATGAAGAACCAGTATTTTCAATCACATAAAGTCTATTTGGATCAAGGTTCTGATCAGCAAATATATAATCAACTCTTTTTCCAAGTAAATCATCGGGGAGAGGTCCACCAGCAGCTAAAAATCTGTAGCTTCTAACTTCAGCCTCCCTATCGTTCACTTTCTGATCTAACCCAATTTTAAAGATTAAATCAGCGGTATCAGTTTCAACGGGAAGCGTTAGATCTAAACCGATATTAAAAACATCATCGTCTACACTACTGAACTGAGTTTGATTTCTTCCTGTGTTAACATCGTATAAAAATATACCGTCATTATCACTATCTTCATAAAAAACAGATCTTTCATAAGGTGCATTACGACTTGCCGTTCCGAAAGATACTCTTCCATTCAAAGTAATTTCATTTTGAAAAATCTTATCAAAACTTAGCTGATTATTGCGCAAAGTTCTTTCAAAAAACTCAGTATAATCTTCACGTACATCAGCAGCATCACTTGGATCATATCCAGTTATAGATCTTGCTTCTTTAGTGCCTTTGTGGATGTATAGGGAAGTCAATTTTACCTCTGCAGAATCCGATTCAACTCCAAAGACACCCATTCCATAAGTTGTAGCATCATTAGACGTAGACATAAATGTCTTATCCTCAGCCTTGATTACAGATACAGTTCCGTCTGAATTAGCTTGCAAGTCTCCAGTTTGCCTTAAACCTTCTTGAGTTTGCCAAGAAGATTTAACTCCTGCTGTTAATAGAAATCCAGATGAAAGGTCATTGCCAAGATCCCAATCAAGTTGATTGCCATAGGTTACATTGAATGAACCATTAGCAGGAACATTGCCCTTTTGTATCACCCATAGTTTAGAGTTTTCAAATTCTCTAGCCATATTAGCTAGTTGATATGGTTCAAAATTAGATCGATCAATTTTTGTACCAGCAGCAATTGCACTTGCGACTGAAGCTGGATAATCTCTGATACCATCATCATAGCCCCAGTCATCATCTCCACCGCCATCATAAAGAAGACCATCTTCTCTATGATTTGTGTTGTAACCCGTGGATAACGATAAAGATGCAATTCTTTCTGAAGGAACTGCTTTTGTTTTAATTGCAATCATACCGCCACCAAATTCACCATTCATATCTGCGGAGTATGTTTTTTGAACAATAGCTGATTCAATCGCCTCAGTTGGAAAAAGATCTAATGGAACAACTCTTTTAAGCGGTTCAGGACTTGGTAAAACACCGCCATTGAGTGTGGCAGCAGAATATCTTTCCCCCAAGCCTCTAACGTAGACATATTTACCTCTAACTAAACTTAGACCAGTAAGTCTAGTTAATGCAACTGCTATGTTGTCATCGCCAGTCCTTTCTATTGCAGTACTATCTAAAACCACATTTATTTCTGTGGTATCTCTCTTTTCGTCTGGAATGAAGTATCCGCTGACTACCACCTCATCAACTTCATCTGCAGAAATTGAAGAGGTAAGTAGTAGCAAGGGCAAAAGAGTCGTTAAGCCAAACTTTTTACTTGAAAATATTTTCATTAGTAACTCCTATTTTTACCCTTGATTAATTTAAGCTTCCAGCAACAGTCCAATCTTTATACCAAGTATCAGTAGAATCTTTTACAGCCCCTACGTAATCAGTAGTTGTAAAGAATGCATCTGCTGATTTATCAGCAACCGTCATTGCATTTTCAGCTGTACCATTAATTACTCCTGAAACTGTTGGAACGTATGTACCTCCACCAGAATCTACAGAGTAAAGGTTATTACTTCCTACAGTTATTAAAGCTTCAGCTTGAGCAAGTGTTCCTGCGTCATCACCCAGTGCTGCTAACGCCTTACAATCAAATGCTACTGAGTTAAATGTAACCTTTGGCGTTGTTGCAGCGTCTTGGAAAGTTTCAGCTTTAGTGGTTTCAATACAGGCCTTACTATTAGATGCATCTATGACAATACCATTTGTATAAATTCCTGAAACACCTTCTTTAAGCTTGATAACATCATCTTTACCATTACTGATAAAAGTAAAGTTTGAAATAATTGGTTGAGATCTAGGCTCTGTTAAATAACCAACAGATGCATCGGCATTGGTGTTATCAGATTCTACAATATGATCACCCGCATCAGATGATTGTTTAACAATTACAAATTGTAGCTTCCCTTGGTAACCCCAATCAATATCAAGGTTATCGTCTCCAGCACCTGTACAGATTAAGTATTTTACATTAACCGTACCGCCGAAGAATTCTACACAATCGTCTTGATTATTATGAACCTGAACGTATTCAACAGTAGTTCCTGAACCTACACCACCAAAAGTGATTCCATTCAATTCGTTACCTGGAAATATTTCATATCCAGCATACTGAACTCTTAAATATTTTAGTGATCCACTTGAGTCGTCAGGAGTGTTTCCGCCCATAAGTGCATCGGATGAACCTTCAACTACTTTTTCACAAGCAGCGGTACCTCGGACATCATTAGAGCATTTGTTTATCGGAGCTTGGCCAAGTAAAACTAACCCACCCCATAAACCTCTAGAAAACTGAGTAGCTTGTCCTGTAACATCATCTCTACCAGTCATGATAATTGGTGCAGATTTTGTACCATTAGCCATTAATTTAGAACCTCTCATTACGATTAAATAATCAGATCCAGATTCACCAAATACAGTAACTCCGGGCTCTATTGTTAAAGTAGCACTGGCTCCACCATCTTTTGTTCCATCGCCACCCATGTCTTCACCAACTTGAACTTTTCCTACAAGCTTGTAAAAGTTGCCTCTTGTTAAGGTGACATCACTTGTTATGGTTCCCTGAACACTGCAGACTTTTTTACCTTCTAGTTGTTCAGATTCAAAAGTTCCGACTGGACATTCTGGTGCAGTAAAAAGACCTTTAGTCCATCCTGCTGCCCAGTTGTTGTCTTCATCAGATCCTGGAGCGAAAGCACCAACATAGTTTGTTTTAGCGAAAAAACCATCAATTTGAGTTGCGTCACTTGGACACAAGGTTGAAGTTCCACTTGCATGAGATCCAACTGCACAAACAGCTGTTTGATTAGTAAATGCCGAAACAACACCAGATTCGTTAGTTCCCAAGAACATCTGACCAACCAATGTATTAGTTTTGTCAGTAACTAGGTTAGTAGCTCTAGATTCAATAGAAGCTTGTAATTCTGCTACTGTAGCAGAATCGTCTCCTGCATTATAAACACCACCAATTCCACAATCCATGAAGACTGAATGATGAGCAATTTTGTCATAACCAGGTGCGTCTTGGAGTGTTTCTGCCTTGGTATGTTCAATACAACCTTTATCACCAGAACTGACAACAATACCATTCATATACATACCGGATACACCTTCTTTATATTTTAGAGCTTCGTCTCTACCGGTTGAAAGGAAAGTAAAGTTTGCAATTTTTGGTTGAGATCTTGGAGTAGTTAAATATCCGACTGATGCATCAGCATTCGTATTATCTGATTCAACAATGTGATCTCCGGCACCTCTAGATTGTTTAACTACAACGTACTGCATCTTGCCTGTATAACCCCAATCAATATCAAGGTTATCGTCTCCAGCACCTGTACAAACCAAATGAGTAACGTTTACAGTGCCGCCAAAAAACTCAACACAATCATCCTGATTATTGTGAACTTGAACATAATCAACGGTAGTTCCTGAACCTACACCACCAAAAGTGATTCCATTTAATTCGTTACCTGGAAAAATTTCATAACCAGCATATTCAACCCTAACAAATCTTAATGTTCCTGAATTATCATTTGGAGTTGCTCCACCCATCAGAGCATCTGTTGCTCCTTCAACGAGTTTTTCACAACTTGCGGTACCTCGAACATCATTAGAACATTTATTAATAGGTGCCTTACCTAAGATAACCAATCCACCCCAAAGACCACTAGCTGTATCTGGATTTGTAAGTGAACCATCTAAAACAGAAGAGTGAGTGAAGACAATTGGTTTTGATGCTGTTCCTTTAGCTTCAATCTTCGAACCTCTCTGAACAACAAGATAATCAGCAGAAGTTTTTGAAACAATGGTTACTCCCGCAGGAATGTTCAAAACACCAGCTGAACCTCCAGCTTTTGTTCCATCTCCTCCCATGTCGGCACCCACATTTACTGTGCCGCTTAATCTATAAATTACATCATCAGTTAACGTAAGATCACCAGTTATGGTGCCTGATATTGCACAGACAGTGTTACCACCAATACTGTCGTCAACATCAATGTTTGATGAGCTAGGACAAGTTCCCGTCAGTACAGAACCACCAACTACAACTTGTTGGTCAGCAGCAGTTGGTGCTGAAACCTGACCAAGTTCTCCTGGAGAATCTATTGAGGTATCACCACCTCCTCCACAAGAAACAATTAAAAACAAACTGAATATAGATAAAAAGCGTAATAGCATTATGAACTCCTCCTAATTAAGTGTGGGTATTAGGCCTGAGCGATTTGACAATTACTTTTCTAGAATGTGAAATAATTGTGTCTTATAAAAAAATTATTTAATTAAAAGGCAAAGTAGCATGAACCTAGATACTGTTCGTTAAGATATATAAATTTAGAATGCTAAATTTAATTCTATTCAGTGTTTAAAAGTGCTTATCTAGGTTTATTTAATTTCATCATTCTGCACATAACTCATAAAAAGCATTGCTAAACAAGCACCAATAATCTGAAAAATTATGAAAGATAAAATAAACTCTGGATGGATACCAGTAAAGGTATCACTGAATCCTCTGGCAAAAGTTACTGCAGGATTTGCAAAGGAAGTTGAAGATGTAAACCAATAACCTGCTGAGATATATAACCCTACTGCTGGTGCAATGGCAAGAGTGCTTAATTTTCTTACACCGAGAATGGCAATGATTAGACCGAATGTAGCTACCAATTCACTAAAATATATATTCAATCCACTTCTTGAGTTTTCTGAAATCTGTACTGGATCCATGCCGAACATAATATGACTTAAAATTACACCAAAAAATCCTCCGATAAACTGGGTGCAAATGAAACAAAAAAACTCATTTAATGTTAACTCTTTTTTTATAGCCATTATTAAACTTACCACAGGATTGAAGTGAGCTCCTGAGATTGAGATGAATATCCAAATTAATGCGGTCAGTCCTGCCCCAGTTGCTATGGTATTTGCCAGCAGAATACTTAACTGGTCAGATGATAAGTTTTGAGCCATTATCCCAGAACCAACGACAATCATTACAAGAAAACATGTCCCTACAAATTCAGCCAATAATTTCTTTAATAATGTTTTATTCATTCTTACACTAAAAGGCAGGCTATATAATTAACTAGCAGGAAATACACACTTGGGATCATCGTTGAATGGATTATTCACATGTGTCGAAACAGGATGATTGATGATTGCTTTTGAAGAAAAAATATCTGAACAGTCAATATTGTCTCCGCTTAACCAGTCTTGAAAGTGTTGTCTTGAAATAATCAAAGGCATTCGCTCATGAATATTTTTTAAGGACTCGACTGCATCTGTAGTGACGATAGCACATCCCACCTTCCCTCTGTATCCTCCAAAGACTCCACCAAAGAAAAATATATCTCCATCTAAATGATGAAAATATGGTGTTTTGACTTCGTCTTCTTGCTTCCACTCATACCAGCCATCTGCAGGGATAAGACATCTATTAGAATTGGTAAAGGAAGGTTTCTCAAATAGAGTTTCTAATCTTGCATTTATCAAATTGAATGGCTTTTCAGCCCAATATGGCGAGAATCCCCATTCCATTGTTTGAAATTTATCAGTAAGTGCCAATATTTTTTGACTCGGAGCTACATTATAACTAGGCCTAAAATCTGTCTCTCCATATCTAGCTTTGAGATCATCTAAGTTTCTAAGTGTAAATCTTCCACACATTTTTTATGCTCAATTTTTACACAATTTTAACCTTATCTTTGAGTTAAGGTTATTACTTTTATTATCTATTTAATAAATGGATCTATAACATCTTTGAGGGAAGAAAATTTGAAATTTTGATTAATCGGCTCACCGTATTGATCAAGATTTACATCATCTTGCGCTATAAAAATTCCTAAAGGAAATTGAGGGCTAAGTGGCCCGTAATAAGCCTCTATCCCATCTGTTTCACTTGTTCCATCGATTGTTGATGCTTCAATAGTAAATTTACCAAGGTACTGATCATCTGTGCCAGTTGTATAAATTAGATACTCATTAGAATCTTGTGAGGATGAAATTAGTAATGTTTGATCGGGTAATTTAACTAAAGCCAGCCCTTCGGAATCACCAGTTATATTTCCTGATGGTTTAAGTAAATCTATCGTTTCAATATTTCCATCTTCTGGCAATGCAGTAGTCTTGAAAATTCCAGATTTTTCATCTTCTTGAGAAAAATAAAGTATTTTCAAATCATCATCCACTACACAGCCCTCAGATACAGATTGAGTAGGTATTGTTCTGACCAATTTTGCTGAGATTGGTGTATAAGTCTGAATTTCGTATTGGTATATTGCTAAACTTTCTTCATCAGTTACAAATACAAAAGTTTTGGAGTTATCTGCATCTTTAAACATACAGAGACCATAAACAGAGTTTAGTTCAGTCTGATAAGAGTTATCAAAATACTGAGTAACACTACCATTTGATCCAATCAACAGAAAATCAACTCTATTAAGATCTCGATTTGTACCGGCCAATAACGAGACTGTTCTGTCTTGAATTATATAATCAGATCTTAAATCAATATTATTTATCCTTCCCATGGAAAAATAATTTAATGTTTTACCGGACAAGTCGTAAGTATAAATACCTGATTTCTTATCGGTTCCAAAAACAATACTTTTTTCAGGATTTGTTTTGTTAAACCAAAATGCCGGGTCATCGGCAGCATCACCCGATGTTTTTACTGCTTCAGTTTCATAAATAGGATAAATTTTATGATTTTCTATGGCTGCACTTAAAGTAAATGATACGAAGAAAAGGAAAAAAACTATATTTTTCATATTAAGGTTTTTTTGAGCTTTAAAAAAGAAACTCCTCAAAGAGAGGAGTTTCATGTTAAAGAAAATTGCCTATTGATTCAAGATATACCTAAATCCAACTCCATAAGTAGCGCCATACTCGTCATATTGTGAGAGTCTTGAAGGATTACCAAAGTAATAATACTCAGGTTCATCATTTAAATTAATAGCTTCAAACGTTATTCTTAAAGAATCATTAACTTTATATTTTGCAGTTAAATCAACTTGCATATGATCATCTGTATAACGATCATTAAGAGGCTTAGATCCTACTTCATCAAGGTAATTGTCTCTGTATGTTGCGGCCAATCTAATATCCCATGGACCATCGTCGTAGCCTAGAGAAAGATTCCATGTATTTTCTACTTGTTTAAAGTATGGAATAGTCCTTTGTCCTGCAGCAGCATCAGCAGGTAAGTCAGTTTCACCGTCTGCATATGTATAATTTGCAACTAAAATGAAGCCGTTATCAAAAGCTGTTTGATATGAAAACTCTAGGCCATTGATGCTGCTATCATCGGCATTGATATAAGTTTCCGCTTTATCCCATATTGATCCTCGCATTGCAAAACTACGAGATTCAACCTCTACAATCGCATCCTCTATATTTTTATAGAAAGCACCCATTCCTAAGAAAGTATTCTCATCAATATAGTATTCAAACGAAATATCTATATTGGTGGCTTTGGTAGGATCTAAATTAGGATTTCCACCTTCTATTTCATTATCCTCAACATTAATAATCGCACCAGCTCTTGATTCTTTAAATCCAGGTCTTACAAGTGATCTAAATGCACCAAATCTAAGAACCATATCATCTGAGATATCATATTTAATGTTCAAAGAAGGTGCTGCAAAGGTGTAATTATTATCAAATTCATTATCTCCAAGGTAGGTATCATTCCAGTTTTTACCTTTGTAGGTAGTTTCAGTATCCTCGAACCTTATACCATAAACCCAAGTGGAGTTTTCATACAAAGTCGTACCCATAAAATATAAGGCTAGGATGTCTTCTTCTGTTGTCCAGTCTGCTGGAATAGATTCTTCTTCTTCATCACCACCCATACCTCTAAAATAAGTACCCGGCCCAGGACAGGTAGTGCCGTCTGAGAATGTTACTGTTCCAGAAGTATTATTGGTTACTATTGATTTGACTTGTTCAAAAGTTGGTGCGGGTCCGTGTGTGTTAGCTAAATACTTTCCTATTGTTTGGTAATCATAATCTGCCAATGTGGTATCTTTTGGCATGTCGTACTCACAAAACTGGTAATTATTTATCTTTTCCCTTTGTCTATACTTAAGACCAGTCTGCACAACTGTTTCACCGATCATATAAGTATAATCAATTTTGAAGCCCTGCTCTTCATCCTCTGTAAGGGCATATTCTTGTTCTGCTGCCTTTCCTGGAAATGTAGACGCATCATAGAATTCAGAAGGAAGTCCTAAAACCGGTTTCTGAGGATTAGCAGTATCTAGTGTAGTAACACCGTCCTTCTCTTTACTTCTAAATATTAAATTATATCTATCTGTATCATCTTGTTCTGCTTCAGATCTAAATACTTGAACTTCTAAAAAGCTTCCATTTGCAAGTTGGGTCTCATGACCAATAGCTAAATTATCGATGGATCGAATTTCAGTTCTATTTTTCCCTTCAGTATCCATTCTAGAAGCTCCATATGTCGCTACAGTTCCAGATATAGTTGGTGTGTACTCTTCCATTACATCTCTAACTTCCCACTTTGCCCTATATTCAACATCTTCATATTCGTTATGGAAAAGATGTAAATAAGTTTTACTTCCCGAATTTGATACATAATCTAGATTAAGAACTATTCCGTCTCTTTCTCTTGTGAGATCGTAATAACGCATTTCATAGTCATCATCTACATAAGTAGATCCCCAACCACCAGTTTCATTATTTTCTGCCTTGATGCGTCTTTCTTGGGAGCTGATGACAAATGCAATTCCAAGATCACCGCTCTCTTGTGGAATAACTGTGGTGTATGTACCAGATAATTTAGGATTACTGCTGTCTTTGGTAAGATCATTTCTAGAAGTTTCTGCTTTAAATTTTACAAAATTAGATCCGTAAGAAAATGCTGAAATCGTTTCTAAATCTATAGCTCCTCCAATTGTATCTGCATCTAAGTTTGGAGTAAGTGTCTTATACACTGTCATAGAGTCTAAAAGATCTGTAGGTACGCCATCTAGTATGACGCCTCTTCTGTCTTCAGGAGAAGCTGTACTGACTCCATTTATAGTCATTGCGTTTAAATCAGTGTTCATACCTCTCACAGTTACGTATCTTCCTTCACCTTGATCATTTTCAACTGAAATACCTGAAATTCTCCTCAAGGATTCAGCTACGTTAATGTCGGCAAAATTTCCTATGGCATCAGAATCAATTACACCTACATTTTTATCAGAATCTCTTTTTTTATTCAGAGCACTTCTTAAACTGGCAAGGGAGCCTACAACTACAACTTCTTCATCGGCTTGGGACGAATCTTCGTCTGCAAATGCGAAGTTGGGTACAAAAAGGGAAAGAGATAAAGAAAAAATCGACAAAAAACTCAGACGTTTCATAAAATACTCCATAATATTTTGATATTTTCTGAAATCTTGGTGACAATTATGCTGTCACTTTGTTACATTTTGGTTACGATTAGATCTGGAATAAGTATCTGAATAATGTTAAGAAAATCATTGAGAGAAGTGCTCCTGCTGGAACGGTAGTCAACCAAGAGGCTACTATCTTGCCAACTATTTTGAAATCTAAGTCTTTAATAGACATCGCTAAGCCAACACCAAAGACTGCCCCGACTAATGTATGCGTCGTTGAAATGGGCATAGCATTACCGGATGCGATTACAACCGTAGTAGCAGCCGCCAGTTCTGCAGCAAAACCACTAGTAGGGGTTAGTTTAGTAATTTCTTTTCCTATAGTTTGAATAACTCTATAACCCCACATAGCCAGACCAAGAACTATCCCCACTCCCCCTCCAAGTAGAAGCCAAGCTGATACTGCCGCTTCTTTAGATACACCTTCATTCATAACAGTTGAGAATACTGCGGCTACGGGCCCAACTGCATTAGCTGTATCATTAGAACCGTGGGCGAACGCCATCACGCAAGCTGTAAATACCATCAGTATTCCAAAAATTTGATCTATAGAACTATTTCTTAGTCTTGATAAAAATACAAAACCTAAAAAAGTTATAAATAAACCGAAGATAAATGAATAGATTATGCTATCTGTGTAATCTAAACCTAGACCAATATGCTTAAGTCCTTTGGTAAAAGTCACCATACTTACAATAAAGGCAACGAAGAAAAGATATATTGGGCCATATCTTTGTGCCATTTGAATTGGGTTGTTATTTCTTAAAATTAATTTGTCTATAGATAGATATATTAAGAAAGATATAGTCCCTGATATAAGGGGAGATAGAAGCCAGCTTAAAGCTATATCTGACATCGTGTCCCAATCTATTGCCGAAAAAGATAATCCCAATATTCCAAAACCGACTATACCTCCTACTATGGTGTGGGTAGTTGAAACAGGCCATCCAAAATAGGTAGCAACCACAAGCCATGTTCCGGCAGCTAGCAGTGCTGATATCATTCCAAATACAAACAGGTCAGGATTATCTTGAAATAATAAGGGATCTAGAATACCTTTTCTAACCGTAGAGGTTACTTCTCCACCAGCTAAAAAGGCTCCCGAGAATTCAAATATACAGGCTATTAAGATAGCGGTCGAAAGGGTAATAGCGCCGGATCCTACCGATGTTCCCATTGCGTTGGCAACATCATTTGCACCTATTCCCCAGGCCATTATCAAGCCGGCTAGCGCTGTAAGAATTAAAATTGGAAGAGCGAATTCAATGATCATTTTGTGGCATCACACTCCAGAAATTTATTGGTGTCAATTTATATTATGTGAAATATAACTTATCACCTTTATTTATTACATACCCTACTTTAATATTCACACAATTTTATTATGATCAACTACGACGTTTCCGAATACAACAGACTCAATTCCGAGCTTTATAGAAAAGAAAAAAGAAGCCTACAAATTGAGTTTCTTAAACTTCAGAATTGGGCAATTAAAGAAGGGAAAAAAATAGCCGTTGTTTTTGAAGGAAGGGACGCAGCTGGGAAAACTGACACAATCAATCTATTAGCCAAACATCTTATCCCTGATCATTTTAGGTATGTGCATTTAGGAATACCAACTGAAAATGAATCAAAAAAATGGTTTCAACGTTATGAAAAACATATGCCTAAAAAAGGCGAAATAGTTTTTTTTGATAGATCTTGGTATACAAGAGCTACGGTCGAGATAACTATGGGCTATTGCTCTAAAAGGCAATACACCCATTTCATGAACAAAGTCATAAGATGGGAAAAATCATATATTGAAGACGACCTTATTTTGATCAAGTTCTATTTATCCATTGAAAAAAGACAACAAAGCAAACGGTTCAACGAAAGACAAACTGATCCTTTGAAACTCTGGAAACTAAGTTCTAATGATTTAAGAATGGCAGATAAATGGGAGATTTTTTCTTTTTTTAAAGAACAAATGTTCTCGAACACATCTTATGAACAAAGTCCTTGGATTGTGATTAATGCAAATAATAAAATGGTTGCTCGCTTAACAGCCTTAAGGTATCTATTAAATGAGATTGACTATGAAGGAAAAAAACTTAGCAAACCCAAAACATGGGATGTAGGCATAAATAACCACAAATTAGAATATAAAGGTGTTGAGTTTTCTGGCCTCACATATCAGCAGTTTAAAATGTTAGAAAAACTTATACAAAATCAATCCAGTTGAAATCAAAGAAAATTTTCCAACGTATTGCTGCCGTAGATATTGGATCAAATGCAATCAAGTTCAAGCAATTTAGGATTAGGACCTCAAAGAATCTCTACCCATTAGAGTTAGATACCTTTAAAAGAATTGATCTTAGACTTGGACAAGATGTATTTGAAACAAATAGGATCTCAGAAGAATCAGAAAAAAG
>CALIUO010000019.1 GCA_938048695.1 uncultured SAR86 cluster bacterium | reverse complement strand
TGCCATAGAAACAGTAGTTACTACATGCCCCTCTTCTCCGTGCTCCAACATATGAGGAAGAAAGGTTTGAATACCCTTGAGTACTCCTTGATAATTTACTCCCATGACCCAATCCCAGTCATGCTTATCTATCTCCCATATAGCTTTGTTTCCTGAATTAGCTCCGATGCCAGCATTGTTGCAAAGAATATGAATATTTCCATACTCTTCTTTCGCTTTAGTAAATAACTCATCAATTGACTCTTCTATCAAAACATCAGTTTTGATACCAATAACGCGATGTTGATACTGTCTTAAGTTATCAACTGTTTTTTCAAGAGCCTCTTCCTCTATATCAGCTAAAACCACTTGCATTTTTTCTTGTGCAAACTTTTCTGCAAGTGCTTTTCCTATTCCGCTTGCTGCTCCAGTGACAACTGCTGTTTTTCCTTCAAAATTTCTCATATTTTTATTACATATTAATTATCTTTTCTTGAATAACCTTAAAAGCTTTTTTATTAGCGTTAATAATCGTTTCCATTGTAGGAGCTTCTTTACTTAGGTCTCCTAACTCGTATAAAGCGACATGTATATCATCATGACACTCTATATTTTGCATATTATTTAACCATCTCCGTATATTTGGATAAGGTTCAAAATTATATACATTTGTAAATATACTTTGTAACTGTCCTATCTCAACGTAAGCTGAGATATCTGCAATCGTCATCGCCTCCCCAACTAAATAGCTTGAATCATTCAACCAACCATTCTCAATAGCATTAAATGCTTTTTCTATATTAGCTTTGGAAGTTGCTAAAAAATCTTCAGAAAATTTAAGGTCTTTTCTCACTTTTGGAGCAACAAGGCCGATAGATGCCTCTCTGACATTTCTATGATGTAAATGTAAATAAGAATCTACTTTCGCTCTGTCTTCTAGATTGCTGGGATATAAATCATGCCATTTATATTTATTACACAAGTAACACATAATTGCATGCGATTCTGACAATACAAATCCTGTTTTTGGATCTTCTAAACTGGGAATTGTTCCAGTAGGGAACTTTTTTAAATAGTCAGGATGGCGACTTCCTCCTTCTGAAGAGGAACCAGGATTTATTAACCTTAGCTCAAAAGGAAAATTTTTAATTAACATCAACCACATGACGGCCCTGACAGGTTGAGAAAATGGGACTCCATAAATTATCATATCTATCTCCTTATTCTAAAAAGCTAGTTTATTAATTAAAGGTGAGAAGTAGTTATTTCTGTGTCTGCAGCTTTCCATGCTGCAACCCATTCTTTATATACTTCGTCTGATTCTTCAATTCTCCCTTGTGATTTAAGTGATTGATATAAACCATAAAGAGACCAACCATTATTTTGGTTCCATTTAAGATCTCTTCTATATACAGCTTCTGCTTGTTCAAACTGCGCATTCTTCAATAATGCTGCTCCAAGATAATGTCTCATAGGCTGAGCCCAGTCAGGAGGTTCGGTATAGTTATTTCCGTCCTCTATTTTTACTCCGTTCCTGAAGGATTCTATAGCTTGCCCATATTCTTCCTTGGCCATATGTAATTCGCCTTGAAGACCATAAGCGGCTACTTTCAAAACTGAAGATGCAGGAGTTGCTCCAACTCTATATTGATCAGCATTAGGGGAATTTGCTATAGATTGAAGTTTATTAAGCTCTTGAGATGCTAGATCGTATTTACCTTTAGCTATATAGGCACTTCCTAAAACATAAGACCAAATACCATCGAGATAAGGTGTTCCTTGATGATTAGGCTCTAGGGACATAATTTGATCCCACTTACCAAATATTTTTAAAACTAACCATGGAGCAGAAACTCTCTTTTGACCGCCCATAACCATGACAGCTTCTCCTTTTATTCTATCAGCCATATTCCAGGCAGCTTTGTTGGCAATTTCAAAATTTCCCTGAACAGTGGCAGCATATCTGATGAAATCAAGCGCGTGTCCGGCATGTAACTTATGAGATAAAGGATAAGTTCCAATATTAGGCAGCGGCATATCTCCCCATAATTTACCTAACTCTCTGTCTACCTTTTGAGATCTAATATTATTTTCAATAGCTTTTTGATAATCACCCACTCGTAGATAGATATGGGCAGGCATATGAACTACATGACCAACAATTGGAACTGTTGCTTCTAGAGAATCTGCAGAGATTAATGCTCTTTCTGGTTCCATTGAAGCTTCAATTAGGTGTATATGTAAATGGTATACACCAGGATGGGATATACCCTGATTAATGATGTGCTCTAATGCTTCTGCCACCTCAAGTGTTTCATCTTTAGGATTACCATCACTATCCCAATAATCCCATCTTCTGATAGACATGTAACTACCAGCATAAAGAGCTGCAATATCTGGGTCGTTTGGAAATGCATCATTAAGCCTTCTCATTTCATCTAGATAAGCTATATCTCTTAAATTTGGATCAGCTATAGCTTCTTTGTCATAAAAAACGTGCATCGCCTGAATAAGTTTTTTTTCCATGGGATTCGCATTTTCTATTCTTTCCAATGCTCTTTTGATAGCTTTGAGACCTTCTCCTTGGGGATCATCTGGCATTCTCGCATATCGTGAATTAGGATTTGGACCCATGGCATGTGCCATTCCCCAATGAGGCATTGGATGCATAGGATCAAGTCTTGCAGCTTCTTGATACGAAGCTATGGATTCAGGAAAATAGAAACCCCAAGCAAATCTGAGCCCTTGATCAAAAAAAGTTTGTGATCTTTCAACTTCTGTTGAAATTTCTCTACTGTAAGTTCCACTACCATCTATAAGTATTGCCCTAGGCCCCTCTTCAATTGTTATCGTCTCATCTGAACAACCAAACAGAAGAATTAGTGAGGATAGAACAAAAATTATTGATTCTTTTTGCACTTACTTAAATCCTTGCATTAGGAAATAATCTCAAGAAATTTTCTGAATAGAATAAATTTTTAATATTTTCATCATATTCAGTTAAGAATCTTTCAAATCTTCCTATAGGATCTGTTGTGCCTTCAACATGAGGATAATCACTTGAGAAAAGATAAAGTTCAGGATGTGAAGTATCTATTAACATGCCTACATCCTCGTGATGGAAAGGAGTAAATGCCATTTGCTCTATTAACTGCTCTGAAGGCTTTCTTTTTATCTCACTAAGATTTTTATCTACACGACTCCAAGTTTTTACAACATAATCTAAGCGCTTTAACATTTCAGGGACCCAACCGGCTCCAAGCTCAACACTTGCCCCCCTGAGCTTAGGGTGTCTTTCAAAGACACCATCTAAAACCATCATTGAAATAAAAGTTTCGGGACCTTGATGCATTACCACCATATCTTTAGCTCTTACATTTTCTCCTCCGCCCATCCAGTCCTTACTAGGTGGCTTGCCATTATCAGACCAGCTCTTATCTAGTTGTAAAGGTGAGCCTCCAACATGCATTAAGAAAGGTATTCCTTCTTGAGATAACTTATCCCAAAAAGGGTCTAGAGCTACATGACCTGGAGATCTATCTCCGCAAGCATAATGAGGAATCCAAATAGCCTCTAAACCAGACTTTATTGCAAAATCTAATTCCTTCATTGCGAGTTCCGGTTCATGTAAAGGAATAACTCCAACTCCCATTAATCTGTTATCTAAAGAACAAAAATCTGACATAGCCCTGTTATGAGCCCTTGTTGCCCCATACCGAAGTTCAGGTGTAACTTTTACTCCTTGTTTATCTACATATTTAGCTTTTCCCCTAAGATCTCTGAAGGGTGTAACTACACTATGTGTTGCAAACACTAATTGTTTTTTAAATCCAAGCATATCCATAGCAATACTTCTATCTTCACGATTAAATGCGCCTAGAGCTTGAATTTCTTTTGATTCAGCAATCAGTCGATCGCCCAAAGCAATTTGAGCATCTACGTGTTCTTTACTATGTTTGCCTCCATTTTTAACAATTATTTCAACCTCTTCATCAGTAACCAAACTAGCCTTATAGTTAACAGGCGGTATTAAATCTTTGAATTCTTTATCTGCGTAATCAATTATAAAATTTGGTAATTCCATGACATGGCTATCTGCGTCATAGAAATTTCTATTGTCTGGTGCGTAAGTCATAATTTCTCCCTTTAGAGTATATTATCACCCAAGAGGATAAGAACTAAAGTGTTGGAGTAATTTTCTCCAGAGAATATTTAAGGAGCTAAAGTTTTGGTGTTATTTTATCTAGAAGTTCCTTTAG
>CALIUO010000018.1 GCA_938048695.1 uncultured SAR86 cluster bacterium | reverse complement strand
TAAGACCTAGAAGATCTAGAGATAGCCTTGCTGTAAGAGAATTCATGGGGAGAGTAGATGCTTGAATATGACTAGTACCCTCAGGGGCTTTAACGACTGCATTCTGATCTAGAACAATATATTCTTTATATGCTCCATGAATCCCATTTGGAACTACCATAGCCATCACGCTATCACCAACTTTAAGATCAGTTTCCACATCATCTCCGATTTGATCTATAACTCCTGCTGCATCCATTCCAGGAACATAAGGAGGTGGATTTATTTTTTGCATCTCTGCCATTGATCCATTTCGAACAGATACATCAACGGGGTTAACGGATGCAGCGAAGTTACGAATTCGTATTTGGTCCTCGCCAGCATCCTGATCAGGCACTTCTAGCACCTCCAAAGCCTCAGGACCTCCGTGAGTCATAATTCCAACTGCTTTCATAAAATACTCCTTAATTTTCTAAAAATAACTAGCTCATTTTGTTTCTTAACAGGAATTAAATCCAGAAAGTTTTAGACAAATAATGGCATCGGGGAGAAGAAGCTAAATTCTAAAAAGTTATATTGATTCAAAAGATGGTGGGTCTGGGAAGACTTGAACTTCCGACCTCACCCTTATCAGGGGTGCGCTCTAACCAAGCTGAGCTACAGACCCACTTACGTGGAGGGCGCATCTTACTAGAAAATAGCTATTTACGTAAGGCTTTAACAGCCCAAATTATGGGGCCAGACAATACATAAATAAATGCACAGGTAACCAAAACAATTGGAGGATCAATGGAAATGAGAGCAAAAATAAATACTACGAATAACATCGAAAAGAATGGAACTCTTTTTTTCAATTCTATTTCTTTAAAACTATAATAAGGAACGTTAACGACCATCAAGAGTGATACACAGCCCGTGAGTATTGCTGTTAATATTGCTAATAAGCTTCCTACCTCTTCGCCTTGGATGCCATAAGAACTCATTGCCCAAACATAATAAACCACCATCCCGCTTGCAACAGGACTAGGTAAACCTTTGAAGTAACTATCTTCAGAACCAATATAAGTATTAAATCTCGCCAACCTTAAGGCAGCAGCTGCAACATAGAAAAAAGAAAATACCCAGCCAGTTTGGCCCAATGAATCTAAACCCCAAAGAAAAACAATAATAGCTGGTGCCAAACCAAAAGAGATAACATCACACAGACTATCGTATTGAGCTCCAAATAAACTTTGGGAATTCGTTAACCTCGCAACCCTGCCATCAAGTCCGTCTAGCATTTGAGCTGCAAAAAGCGCCATACCAGAAGCAATAAAATTTCCATTTATTGCGGAAACTATCGAGAAGAATCCGGAGAAAAGTGATGCAGTGGTTAATAAATTAGGTAGTAAATAAATTCCTCTTCTAGTAACCTTTTTTCCGTCCTCGGAGACTACCTCCTCGTGATCATCAAAGAGATCTAGATTATCTTGAGGGTCATCCGACATAATTTTAGTTTTTGGCTTTATCTACAATTTTATTTTGGGCTATCCAAGGCATCATTGCTCTTAACTCTGATCCTACTTTTTCGATAGAGTGTTCAGAGGTTTGTTTACGATATTCTTTCATTCTAGGTCCGCCCTTACCATCATTACTCTCTCTACAATCATTCATAAACTCTTTAGCAAATTCACCTGATTGTATTCTTTTAAGGACTGCTCTCATCTCTTCCTTGGCATCTGAATTGACTACTTTAGGCCCGCTAACATAGTCACCGAATTCAGCTGTATTTGAAATACTGTATCTCATATTTTCTAGACCACCCTCATAAATTAGATCTACAATCAATTTCACTTCATGCAAGCATTCAAAGTAAGCCATCTCAGGTGGATATCCATCTTCGACAAGTACTTCATAACCGTTTTGAATGAGTTGTGTTAATCCACCGCAAAGGACAGCTTGTTCACCAAATAAATCTGTTTCTGTCTCATCTTTAAAATTAGTTTCAATTATTCCTGCCCTTCCGGAACCAATAGCTGAAGCATAAGAAAGACCTATGTCTTTTGCGTTTCCAGAAGCATCTTTGTGTATTGCTATTAAGCATGGAACACCTGCACCAATTTCATATTGAGACCTTACTGTATGTCCTGGCCCTTTAGGAGCAACCATAATTACATCAAGATCTTCTCTAGGTTCGATCATGTCAAAGTGAATATTGAATCCGTGCGCAAAAGCTAAAACTGCGCCTTCTTTAATATTTCTTTCTATTTCGCTTTTATAAGTAGCAGATTGAAGTTCGTCTGGCATGAGTATCATTACCATATCTGCATCTTTTACAGCCTCAGCAACTTCTTGGACATTCAGTCCGGCCGCTTCCGCTTTAGACCATGAAGCAGATTCTTTCCTAAGAGCAACTGTTACATTTCCACCGGAATCTTTGAGGTTGTTGGCATGTGCATGGCCTTGCGAGCCATAACCAACTATGACTACCTTTTTATTTTTAATAATATCTAGATCAGCATCTTTATCATAATAGACTTGCATAATTCACTCCTTTTAATTTTCTATAGTTAGGGTGTTGTTATCAGAAGAAATCCCAAGGGAACCAGATCTTACAATCTCAATAGGATGATTTCCTTCCGTTTTAGTAATCAATGCATCTAGTTCAGAGGAAGTACCTACTACTTGAACATTAATAACTTCTTCAGCTTCTGAAACTATATTGGATTCTCCAAAAGTATTCTCGGGAAAAGAATCTTTTTTAAACTTAATTAACATCAATTCTCTTTCAACAAATTCAGAATCACTCAAATTCGTAACCATTACTACATCAATTAATTTATCTAATTGTTTAATTATCTGCTCGACCACATTTTCATCGCCTTCAGTAGACATAGTTAATCTAGATAAGGTGGGGTCAGTAGTAGGTGCAACCACTAATGTTTCGATGTTGTATCCTCTCTGTGAAAAGAGACCAACAACTCTTGAAAGAGCACCCGGTTGGTTTTCCATTAATAAGGCGATGACTTTTTTCATTTCCAGGTCTTCTCTTCTTTGCCTAACCACATGTGATCCATTGCATTTCCAGCTTCGAGCATTGGGTAAACATGCTCGTTTGGATCAACGTCTACATCTAAGAATACCAATCTGTCTTTGAGGGATATACATTCTTTCATGGCGGATTCTAAATCTTCAAATTTAGCTACTTTAATACCTACATGGCCATACGATTCAGCTAAAGCAATAAAATCAGGTAGTGAATTCTCATATGTGCTGGATGAGTGCCTTCCACCATATTGCATATCTTGCCATTGCCTAACCATCCCTAGGGCTGCATTGTTGAGATTAATTATTTTTATTGGTAAGCCATATTGCAGACATGTTGAAAGTTCTTGTATGCACATTTGAATACTGCCCTCACCCGTAACGCATGCTACTATTGATTCAGGATAAGCTAATTGAACGCCCATCGCTGAAGGAAGACCAAAGCCCATGGTTCCTAAACCACCTGAGTTAATCCATTGTCTAGGCTTATCAAAATGGTAATACTGAGCTGCAAACATCTGATGTTGCCCAACATCCGATGTAATGAATGCTTCACCATCTGTTTCTTTGTAAAGAGACTGAACTACTTGCTGAGGAAGTATTTTTCCATTCTGGGGTCCTTGTTCTAAGAGCGAATGATTTAAACCATGTTTATTTCGCCAATCAGATATTTGATTATTCCATTTTAAAATATCAGGATCGTTTACATTTAAATCTCTAGAATTAATTTCTTCAATAAGAGCGGTTAAACATTCCTTTGCTGAACCGACAATTGGGATATCAGCATGAATAATTTTTGAAACCGATGCAGCATCAACATCGATATGAATTTTCTTTGCTCCTAAAGCAAACTGTTTTGGATCATTAGTTATTCTGTCGTCGAACCTTGCTCCCACGGCAATTATTAAATCTGCATTGTGCATAGCCATATTTGCTTGGTAAGTGCCGTGCATTCCGAGCATGCCCATAAATTGTGGATCTGAACCAGGAAATGCTCCTAAACCCATGAGGGTATTTGTGACAGGAAAATTTAAAAGTTTTGCTAAAGCGGTCAATTCTGCAGATGCGTCGTTCTGGATCACCCCACCGCCAGAATATATTACCGGTCTTTTGGAGTTTTCGATTAAATCTACAGCTTCCTTTATCCTAGACATATCTCCTTCTTTCGGGGGATTATACGAACGCATATTCACCTCAGAAGGGTAATTAAACTCAAACTTATATTCAGGATCGGTAAAATCTTTTGGAATATCTATCACTACCGGTCCAGGTCTACCTGTTGTGGCAATGTGAAATGCTTTTTTAACAATTTCTGGAATATCTTCGGCAGATTGCACCAGAAAGCTATGTTTCACTATCGGTCGAGATACTCCGATCATATCGGTTTCTTGGAAAGAATCAGTTCCTATTAAGCCTGATTTCACTTGGCCAGAGATAACAACAATTGGAGTTGAATCCATATAAGCTGTAGCTAACCCTGTAATGGCATTGGTAGCTCCTGGTCCTGAGGTTACTAAAGCCACACCTGGCTTGCCTGTAGCTCTCGCATATCCGTCAGCAGCATGGACAGCTCCTTGCTCGTGTCTAACCAATATATGATCTACATAATTTTGGTTAAATATAGCATCATAAATATGAAGGGCTGCTCCACCAGGATATCCAAACATAAGTTCAACTCCTTCAAGATGAAGTGAGTGAATTAATGCTTCAGCACCAGACTTATTACTTTTATCCATTTAATTAATACTAAAAAGTTACTCCAAACTTTAGGAGGGTGAGCATTGTGACATTTGAGGGTTCTAAGTCAAGAAAACCTTATAATATCAACATCTAAGGGGTTTTAGAAATTGAAAAGTTGAATCTACCATCTCTTGTTAAAACTATATCTGAAAAACTAGGAAGTTCATCTAAAATATAGTGAGTTAGCCGCTCATAGTGCATAACAAATCGGTAAACTTCTTCTTTTGTCATGATCTTATCCTTTAGTGCCGGGTCGGTGACTGTTTTTGCCAAAGTTTGTTCTTGAATCCATCTACTCTCGTATACGAAATCCATGCTGGGCACTTGAATCATAAGCAGTAAATCAAACATAGAGAAAAGAGTTTGATATTCTTTTGAAAGCTCTTGATTGCTCCATTTAGACCATACCCCTTCTGGATCTTCTTCAGCCTCAAGGCTATTTAGCGGAGGTAGCCAATTTTCTTCTGGTAAAGGCTTGGCTCCTCCGCACCAAGCATCAAAAAATATAAAATCTGGTTTTCCCCTGTAAATAGGCCACTCTTCAATAGGGTAATGTTTGTCTTTAGGCTTACAAAAAGCAGGTATCCTAGTCTCGTGATCAGGAGTTGCTTGAGACAATTCTTCAATTAAGTTTAGACCCATGTCAATGTCATGTGTTCCTGGTACACCTCTAACATAGCAAAGAGGATGGATGGAATTGGCTAAAGACTTCCTTTCTTCTTGAGATTTATATATGTCATCTATAGAAAAACCCATGGCAGGTCTTTTGCATATTTCGTTAAGAACTTTTTGAATAAAAAATGAAAGAGTCGTCTTACCAGACCCCTGACCTCCGGTAAAACAAATAAAATAAGGTTTAGAGCGTTTAGGAAATTGCACGTTAAAATATAATGAAATTGGGATAACTATTTCTTTTAAGAAATCTTCATTTAGATCCCCTATTTTCATTTCATCAGCTAATTCCAACAATGTTTCTCTAGAGTCTTCAAATAAACTCAAGACATTTTCATCAGATTTTATTGGAAAATTAGTCATTATCTTGAAGTCTTTTCAATAGGCTCGAGGTATCCCATCTATTGCCACCCATGTCTTGTATATCTCCATAGTAACCATCTATTAGTTCTGTTATTTCTACAATAGCGCCTTGTTTATGTGCTTCTTCTATTGCGATCTTGAGATCCTTTCTCATGTGATCAACAGCAAAACCATGGTCATATTGATCTTGGGTCATGGTTTCCCAGCGGTTTTCCATTTGCCAAGATTGTGCCGCTCCTTTCGAAATAACCTCGATAACATTGCTCACATCTAATCCTGCTTTTTGAGAAAAGTTAATTCCTTCAGCTAACCCCTGCACTAATCCAGCTATGCATATCTGATTGACCATTTTCGTCAGTTGTCCAGATCCCGATGGGCCCATCAGCTTATAAAATTTAGAATAGCAACTCATAGTTTCACAAGCGATATTGAAAGGATCTTCCTTACCTCCTGCCATAATTGTCAGAGAACCATTATCTGCACCAGCTTGACCGCCTGATACAGGAGCATCTATATAATGAACACCCCTCTCTGAACAAAAATCACTCATCTCTCTGGATAGCTTCGCAGAAGTAGTCGTATGATCAACTATGATGCTTCCTGACTTCAGCGACTTTAATAATCCTTTTTCCCCTGAAACAACCTCTCTAACATCATCATCATTTCCTATACACATGAATATCTCTTCACAAGCATTACCCATTTCTTCCGGGCTCAATGCAATAGTTCCCGAATATAGATCTACCCAATCTTTCGCTTTAGACAAGCTCCGATTATAAACTTGTGTGGGATACGCCTTCGAGATATGTCCTGCCATTGGAAATCCCATAACCCCTAGTCCGATGAAACCTTTGGTTTTCATTCACTTCTCCAAATAATTGTTACTAACCTGTCCTGAGTTTGTTCTTTTCTAAAGGAATATAGTAATTCTGACTCGTAAGTACACATCATTGTTTTCTGTGTGTGTATAGCATATTTTTTTAATATTCTTTCGGCTTCTCCTTGCAAGCTAAAAAGCCATTTTGCTGAGTCCTTTTTTAAGAAGTTTGATTCAGAATCTTTGTCTTTGGTTATAAATTTGTCGTAAAAAACATTATCAACTTCATAATTCCTACAAGATATAGATGGACCAATCCATGCTGATATTTCCAAACCGTCGGTTGCAAATGAAGATATCGACTTTTCAATAATGCCTGAGAACAAACTTTTCCATCCAGCGTGAATAATAGAAAATTCACTCCCATCCATCTTAGATAAAACAATTGGCATACAGTCAGCTGTCAGAGCTGCCAAAGCTAGACCTTTTTTAGATGTGAATATCGCATCGGTACTTTTTATGGGCTCAGAATTATGTGTCGTGACAAGTTCAATATTATTACCATGGACTTGATCCATATATTGAATCGGGATTCCTTCAAAAAAGGAAAGATTTTTAATTAAGGCATCCTTCTTAGGATCTATTTGATTCTCTAAAAAGTAATGGCTAGTCAAAGTTAAACAGTTTATATCCTCTCCAAGAGAAGATTCTGGGCTGATAAAACTAAGCTCCTTCATTCTTTCATTTGATTTATTAATGTTTCCATATCTTCGGGAATCTCAGCATTGAAAGAGATTAACTTGCCAGATGACGGGTGAACTAACTCCAACGCCTGAGCATGAAGAGCTTGTCTTTTAAAAGAAGAAATAATGCTTTTAAGTTCTTCGTTAGTGCCAGATGAAAACTTATTCCTATTTCCGTAAAGAGGATCACCAACTATTGGATATCCTATATGCGACAAGTGAACTCGTATTTGATGTGTGCGACCAGTATCTAGATTTACTTTCAATAAAGAGTAACCCTCATATTTTTCTAGAATGGTAAACCTTGTAATTGCCTCTTTTCCTCTTTGCAATACTGCCTGCTTGGTTCTGATTTTTGAATGACGACCAATTGGCTCATTTATAGTCTTACTAACAACAGGAACCCCTACAACCAAAGCTAAATAGGTTCGTTTTACAGTGCGTTCTTTTAATTGCTGAACAAGATCTAAATAGGAACTCTCATTCTTTGATATAACCATAAGACCTGAAGTGTCTTTATCTAATCTATGCACAATCCCAGCTCTAGGTAAAAAACCTAGACTTGAATCATGATTCAATAATGCATTAACCAATGTGCCGGTAGTATTTCCTGAACCAGGGTGCACTACCAATCCCACGGGTTTGTTAATAATGATTAAATCTTTATCTTCAAAAACTATCTCAAGAGGTATGTCTTCTGGAAGATCAACTAATTGTGCATCCTCCAAAAAATCTACGATGACATTATCAGTTAAACTAAGCGTCTGCTTCGCTTTTACCTTTTTACCATTAACTAACAAAACTCCATCTTTGATCCATTTTTGTATATGCGCTCTTGAGTATTCTGGAAACTCCCTCGCAACTATTTGATCAACTCGTAAGCCTTTGTCAGAGTCAATTGCAGTATAATTAATGAATATCTTTTTTTTGTTTTCCATTTTAGAAAAATTGAACCCAACAAACCTTTTTCTGTCCAAGAACTAACTTGATCTGTAGAATTCTTAACTTAAATGACAATCGTTCACAATTTTTCCGGTTCTAGCAAGAGAAATCTTGGTCTTTTAGCTGTTTTCTTTGTTTTAACAGTCCTAACATCCTGTTCTTCCAATGATGAAATACCAGATGAAAGGCTCATAGAGAAAGAACTATATGATCAAGCTCAAACTAGGTTAAAAAATGGAAGTTTTTCAACTGCAATAATGAGTCTAGAGGCTCTAGAATCGAGGTTTCCGTTTGGCAGGTATGCTGAACAAGCACAAGCAGAACTTATCTATGCTTACTATATGAATTCTCAATTCGAAGCCAGTCAGTCCGCAGCAGAGAGATTTATCAATCTTCATCCAAGACACTCACATACAGGTTATGCTTTCTATATGAAAGGTCTTGCAGCTTTCACGGATGATTCAGGTTTATTCTCAAGATATTTCCAATCTGATTTAGCGAAGAGAGAGGTTGTTATGGCACAAACTTCTTTCGATGAGCTCTCTGATTTTATTTCCAGGTACCCGAGCAGTAAATATGTGCCACATGCTAAGCAAAGAATGATCTATTTAAGAAATTTGCTAGCAGAGCATGAAATTTATGTGGCCGACTTCTATATGAAAAGAGGTGCTTACCTTGCTGCGATTGGTAGAGCTAAATATGTTATTGAGCACTTACCTAATACCCCACAAACACCTTATGCATTATCTATTCTTGTCGAGGCATATGAAATCTTAGAATATGAAGAACTAAGAAAAACAAGTTTTGATATTTTAAAAGCTAACTTTCCTGAATTTGATCTTGCTGATAACGAATCCCTAAAAGAGCGTTCTTGGACAAATATTCTTACTTTGGGCTTAATTGGAAAAGATAATATTGAAAAACCTGCAATC
This sequence comes from uncultured SAR86 cluster bacterium, assembly GCA_938048695.1. Lineage (GTDB taxonomy): Bacteria > Pseudomonadota > Gammaproteobacteria > Magnimaribacterales > Magnimaribacteraceae > Magnimaribacter. The sequence continues at coordinate 60,550 of CALIUO010000018.1, read as the reverse complement.
GATACAGAGTAAATATGTTTCAGGTTTTAATATTAATTACTGTCATTCTCTTGATTTATGTCATTACCAAAATGTCTAGGAATTCAGCGGGTGTTATTTCTTCTAACCAACCTGAAATGGTTAAGTGCAGTGCTTGTGGGCTAAACTTTCCTGATAACGAGTCTGTAAAAAATGGCGAAAGCTTATTCTGCTCTTCTGAATGTAGCTCTAAAAACGGTATCTAACTTTTACAGTAAAAGTATCCGCTTGAGGCTCATTCCAGGGCCTCTTATAGATTTCTTCAAGATCATTTTCTAGGTCTGTTTGAATGATTCTGCCTCCTCTAGAGTAAACAACATAAAGATACGCCAATGGAAGAATTTCGTAACGATATCTTATCTGGAAAGCAAGATCACTTAAAGTAAAGGGATCCAGTGAAATGTTAACAGGATTGAGTTGACCTAGTGAATCACCCAGATATGGCTTTGGATCTCTTGCGGTAAAACCCACCATTTGAGCTTTAACCCTTAATTCATGTTTGTCCCCAACAAACCAATTAAGGTCTGCAACAGTGGTTCTCTGTTTTCTTGAATAAATACCTAATAAATTATCTTGAATCCAATTTAGCCATTGCTCTTCTTCAAGGTGCTGATAATAAATAGAAAAATTAAGATTATCTCTTGGGGCAAAGCTGAGTTTTGTTGCGTAAGAATTCGCAAATCCCAAAGCAGACCTCCACTGACTCCCCTTCTCTCTCTTTATTTCTATGAAGTAATTAAAGAAGTTTCTAGAGGGGCCACTATATTGAATGTTTGTTCCGTAGTTTTCTGGTTTTACAATAAATGGAGCTGTAGGATCTTTTCTTGTAATCCAATAATCCTTGCTAGAAGTTCTAAAAAAGTTAGTAAATTCTATATAAGTTGTATTTTTAAAATAAGTCTTTAGTGTCAGATATGTAAAGTCAGCTGATTTATCAAGATTTCCATTAGATTCATAACCCACACCTAATTCAATCTGGTTCGATTGAAAAGGCGAATCCTCATCATAGTCAGTAAACTTTAAACCATTTTGAGAACCAGCAAATAGCCAGTTATTTTCCATTTGATAACCCATATCAGTAATATCTAGGTTCTTATCAAAATAAAAAATTCCTACATCATGATATCTTTGCTTGCTTGGAGAGGTTGTCATCCTAAACCTAAAAGCATTTCCAGAGTCTTTTTCAACTCTGGGGTCATCAACCTGTGAATTGATGAAGATAGCATCAAAACGCAAAGTATCTTTCGGTCTGTAGATCATATCTACCGAATTGACATTTGCTTCCCGATCTAAAACGGGTCTTTTTGTAAATGTGCCTAAATAACCAATTGAAAATTTCTTTTCTGCTTTTCGTAATCTTACGGAATAAAAATCTCTTCCTTGGCTGAATTCTTCATCTGCTTCCGAAGCGCCCAAGAAACCAAAATCAAAGGATTCGTTTTGCTGAGTATAGCGAACTGCATAATCTATATCGGAAATACCTACTTGAGAAGATTCACACAGAGCTTTTAAAGATTCAAGATATTCAGAGCAATCATAATCCGGAGCAGCTCCTATTCGTCTAGTATTTATTACGTAGAAGAATCTGAAACCTTTAACATCAAATAAAGAATGATTTTCAGAGAAAAAAGGTCTCTTATCTGAATAAAAAGTTTCACTAGAATCAAAGTTTACAACTAATTCATCACTTTCTACCTGTCCAAAATCTGGATTCAACGCGATATTTAATTGTTTACCTGCATCTATCTTCCAAAAGATTTCTGCACCTACTTTTTTATCTAAATCTTCGATTACTCGGTCATCGGAAAAATTTACATAAGGAAAATAGTCTATCTTCGAGACATCATAATTATTAAACTCGTAATCATTAAAAATTGAGATGAATTTCTCTGTTCTCGGATTGCCTTTAATGGTCGTATAGACTTTAAAATCTCCTCTTAGCCATCTATAAAAAGAAAGTTTAACTTTTCTTTTCTCTCCTTTTTGAGCTTTCATCGGAGCCACACTCCAAGGTATGAACATTTCAGCGTACCATCCATCATTATCAATACTTACGCCATGGCCCCAATCAGCGTCCCAATCGTAGTTCATTTCATTTTCATTACGTACAACGTTATCAAGTATTGAGCCGCCTGCTGAAATAGAGAATCCATAAGATAATAGGCCGTCACCATCAAAATCTATTGATACTCCAACCATATCAGCATTAGCCATTTCTTCATCTCTTTGATGTTTCTGGGCCCTTATACTTTCTATGTCTTGGTAACTTATGAAGCCAAAGTAAATTCCATTTTCATCTTCCAAAACAAGGACTTTTTGAGTGCCAGAAGCATCATTCAGAGTATATGGAAGACTCTCGTAATACTTGGTGATTTCTCTAGCTTCAGACCATTCATTCTCATCAAGCACTCCGTCAATATTTATTTCCAGGGAATGTAGTAAGGGGGATAAAAAAAATAATGTGAGATAAAAGAATTTAATAAGCTTCCTGTGCAAGATGTTTCCCCTTAAGAGGCGGTCATTCTATTCTTTAAGGATTTTAAAATCTATATCTAAGTTTTACCGTAAAGTTTTCTTTTTGTGGACTATTCCAAGGTCGTCTGTAGAGGTTTGAAAGATTATCCTCTTCGTCATCAAGAGAAACTCGACCCCCTTTGGAATAAACTAAGTAGAGATAGGAAAGAGGCATGATTTCATATCTATATCTAATCTGAAATGCCAATTCACTTATCGTAAGAGGTGAGAGAGGTATATCTGTTTGAGTTAACTTTCCCTTTTTATCTCCTAGATAAGGAGTAGGATCTCTGCCAGTAAATGCTACTAGTTGAGCCTTTATTCTTAACTCATGTTTGTTATTTTTGAACCATTCAAGTTCAAAAACACTAGTTCTTTGTTTTCTTTTGTAGGTAGCCAAGAGGTTATCATCTAGCCAATTTAGCCAATTTTTCTCTTCAGCATGGTTATATGACATATTGAATGATAGATTGTCGCGAGGCATAAACTTTATAAAGGCCCTTGAAGAATTTTTCCAACTTATACCCGGAGAATGTTCGCTGCCCTTACCTCTTTCAAATCTCAAGCTATATATGTATTTTGGCTTGCGTGGGCCGGTAAATTCAATATAACCTCCCACCCCTTTGGGCATATCAACATAAGGAGCTAGTAAAGAACCTCTAGTGATTCTTGTATTTCTGCCTGTACTTCTATAAAAAATTTCAGTTTTTATTTCAGAAAGGTCAATAAAGTTAGCTTCAACTTTTAAAGCAAAATTTGATGACTCCCTAACAGTATCTGCATTAAATTTTGATCCATAACCTACCTCAAATAATCTGGACCTCAAAACAGAGCCTGGTGAAAATCTAGTCTTTTTGAATTGTGTTCTACCATTGAACATTAAGCGATCGTTCAATATGAGATATCCCATATCATTGAGATCAAGCTGATCATCATAGAAATTTATGCCGATACCTGAAGAAAAGTCTTGATTAGGGTTATACGTATAACCCATCGTCATACCAAAGCCATCTTGATTGTTAGCTTTTGAATGCATAAAATTGCCGTTCATTCTATGAACTTTTGAAGGAAGATAAATAAAATCTAATGAATTAACTTGAGCATTTTCTCCTGAAACTGGTTTATCGACATATGTCCCAAGATATCCATATTTCAAGTCATTTACTTTTGTATTTAGCCTCAAGGCATAAAAATCTCTACCTTGTGAAAACTTTTCATCCCTCTCGGAGGCACTCATGAAACCAAAATCTACTTCACCCTTTTGGGTGTATTTTAAGGCGAAATCTATTTCACTAGTTTCTGCTCTATTTTCTAGGCAATATTCCTCTAAGTCGCCGGATATAGCACAATCATAATCAGGCCTACCGCCTATCCTTCTTGTGTTAATAATTCTATGCATGCGATCACTCACATCAAACATACTATTATTTTCAGCAAAGAATGGTCTCTTGTCTGAGTAGAAGGTTTCAAAAGCAGAAAAATTTACAACAACCTCATCGCTCTCAACTTGCCCAAAATCTGGATTCAAGGTGAGGTTAAGCTGTTTACTAGAATCAATTTTCCAAAAAATTTCAGCTCCGGCTTTAGAAATTTGATCTGAGTTAGCAATATCTTCAGTCAGGGTCATGTAGGGGAAAAAATCTAATTTTGTACCTGGGTAGTTATTAAATTGGAATTCGTCAAAAACAGATAAGTAAACATTTTCATAAACACTGCCTTTGATAGTTGAGAAACCTCTTCCAACTCCCATGAGCATCCTATAAAAAGCCATCTTAATCTTTCTTTTATCACCTGTTTGAGTTTTCATTGAGGCAATCGTCCAAGGTATAAAAGTTTCTGAATACCAAACGCCATCCTTAACTAAAGCGGCAGATTGCCAATCTGCATCCCAGTCCCAATTTCTTTCCTTTTCGTCGGTTACTGTTGCATCACCGACTGATCCACTGGAAGAAATAAAGAAGTTATAGCCCTCAATACCATCTCCATCAAAGTCTATTACTATTCCATTCTTGTCTGACAATGATCGTTCTTGATCACGTAAATGATTATTAAGTCTCATTGTTTCGTTTGTTTGAAAATTCTTAAAACCAAAATAGAGACCTTGCTCAGATTCAATAATCAGTATTTGTGTCTTATAATCATTTACTTCTCGCAAGGAATATGGATAAACTTCAAAAAACTTATCAATTACCTTGGCTTTCTGCCACTCAGCCTCATCAAGCGACCCATCAATTTTTATTTCAGATCCCAAGGAAAACGACAATATAAAGGTCAGAATGAGACCTGTGATCTGTAAATAGCGCATTTAATCTACAACAGTAATATTTATTTTTTTCGAGATTATTGGAGGTTTATGAGGTGTATGGGTCATATCCCCAAGAACAAGTTGCATAGAATAGTTGCCAGGTGAGAGTTCTACGAGTGATTCAGTCTGCCCACTTCCAAAATGGATATGATTTGAAGAAGAAGGTATAGGTTTAGTTAGATCAATATCATCAACATTGATAAGCAAATGATGATGACCTGTATTTTTTCTATCCGTACCTGCAGGTGCCACACCCATATTAGATAATCCAAATTGGATGAGAAAAGGAGATTCTATTCTGTCTCCATCTTCTAAATTAATGAAATAAACTTTAGGATCAGCATTGACTGAGAAAGCAACCGAACATGCAACAAAAATTAAAAAAAATTTCATAGTCTTATAAGTATCCACCAGATCCATATAAAAGTGGTTTCAAGTCAGCATTGTTTATAACTCTGTCTACAGTGCCAATGAAAACGGTATGGCTTGTATGGTCAATCTGGTTTGTTAAGGTACAAAAAATATTAGATAGGGCATCTTCGTTGAAGATATATGAGTCTAGGTCTTTCCAAGATTTACTAAGAAAACGTGATTCGCCTTCTTCGCTATTACTGCAAACTTCAGCAAGTTCTTTCTGCAAACTTGATAATACATTTATACAAAAGTTAGAGCCGCCCGACAATATTCCATGCAAAGAAGCATCTTTGTTAATACATACCAGCATAGAGGGAGGATCTAACGATAAAGAAGTAACTGAAGTAGCTGTCATGGCATGTCTTTGACCATTAGCAGAAGCCGAGATAACATTCACAGTAGAGGTTATTCCTCTCATGGATTTTAAAAAGTTTTGCTTTATATCAGAGTCTTGCATTTAGAAAACACCAGTTAAATTTAGCTACTGATGGTTTGAAGAGGCATAATATTGTCCATATGGCTAAAAGACAAGCTACATCAAGAATTATTGCAGGAAATTACAAGGGTACTAAACTTTCATTCAAGCCAAATAAGAATTTGCGTCCTACTGAAAGTAAAACTAAAGAAACTCTTTTTAATTGGCTTTTAAATGATTTACATGAAAAAAAATGTTTGGACATGTTTGCTGGTACGGGTGCATTAGGACTGGAAGCCCTTTCAAGAGGTGCAAGTGAGGTAGTATTTTTTGAAAAACAAAAAAATCTCTGTAACTCATTAGAGAGTGTAGTAAAGAAGCTAGGTATAAAAAATAAATGCAAAGTTATCAACGCAAATTCAACTACATTTGATTTTACTTTCTTGAATAGTGAATTCGATTTGATTTTTTTAGATCCACCTTTTTATGAGAATCTCATCCAAAAGTCTCTTGATACTATCTTTAAATATGAATTGTTAACAAAGAAAGGTTTGATCTATATAGAATGCGAAAAAGATCTAGAGTTAGAATCTATAGAAACCAACCTTTCTCAATTGAAACAGGCAAAAGGAGGAGAAACTAAATATTATCTCTATGAAAGCTAGATTATTTCTAATACTTATTTTTTTTTCTATATTAATCGTAATAGTGACTAACGGGTTATATGATCTCATTAACCCGATAGAGGTTTTAGTCTTCGATAAAAAGGTTATTTTAAATACAGAACTGACAACTTCTTTGATTGTCCTGAGCACTCTCTTAGGAGTTTTATTTATTGGATTGATTGAAAAGATATTTTTTTCAAAAGGCAATGAAAAGCAAGAAGATCAATAAGACTATTTTCTTTTCATAGATTCAAAAAATTCTGCATTAGTTTTATAGTCTTTGAGCTTATCAAGCATCCACTCCATTGCGGCAGTATCGTCCATTTCATTTAGGAGTTTTCTCAAAACGGTTATATTCCTCAGTTCTAAATCTGAGGTTAAAAGATCTTCTCTTCTTGTTCCGGTTTTCCTAACATTTATTGCAGGGAATACTCTTTTCTCAGCAATCTTACGATCAAGATTTATTTCAGAATTACCTGTTCCTTTAAACTCTTCAAAAATAACTTCGTCCATTCTTGACCCAGTGTCAATTAGAGCAGTAGCTATGATTGACAGGCTACCACCACCTTCAATATTTCTGGCAGCACCGAAGAATCTCTTAGGTTTTTGAAGAGCATTAGCATCTACACCACCCGTTAGAATTTTTCCCGAAGCGGCCTGTGTAGAATTGTAAGCTCTTGCCAATCTAGTTATAGAATCTAACAGAATAACAACGTCATGCTTATGTTCTACTAATCTTCGAGCTTTATTGATTGCCATTTCTGCAACTTGTACGTGTCTTGTAGGTGCTTCGTCGAATGTACTTGCTATAACCTCACCTTTCACGGAGCGTTTCATTTCTGTAACCTCTTCAGGCCTTTCATCAACCAGAAGAACCATAATTTTACACTCTGGATTATTTCTCTCTATCGAATGCGCTATGCTTTGAAGCAGTAATGTCTTACCAGCTTTTGGTGGAGAAACAATCAGTGATCTCTGTCCTTTGCCCGTAGGAGCAGTCAGGTCAATAACTCTTGATGAAAGATCTTCCGTACTACCCGTACCGAGCTCAAACAGCATACGCTCATCAGGAAAAAGTGGAGTTAAGTTTTCGAAAGAGGGCTTATTTTTTGTTTTATCGGGCTCTTCGTAGTTTATTTCTTCTATTTTTAATATGGCAAAGTATCGTTCTCCGTCTTTAGGAGATCTAATTTTTCCTTTTATGGTGTCGCCTGTTCTTAAACCAAACCTTCTAATTTGACTTGGGGAAACATAAATATCATCAGGGCCAGCTAAATAAGATGAGTCTGGAGATCTGAGAAAACCAAATCCATCTTGAAGTATTTCTAGAACACCTTCTCCTTCAATGTCTTCACCGCTTTTGGCTTTACTCTTAAGGATTCCGAATACTATATCTTGTCTTTTAGCGCGAGAAGCATTTTCGATTCCGCACTCTTCGCCAAGCTCGATGAGCTGTTCAACTGGCATTTTTTTTAGTTCTGTTAATTGCATAAAATAAAGTTAATGCTTGAATAAAGGGGTTGACCAAAGAAACTTTGGTAAGTTCATAGTAACCTTGTTGGAAATTAGAGTCTAGTGTTTTCTAAAGGTTACTTTCTATAAATTCTGTAAGTTGAGTTTTACTCAGAGCACCCACTTGTTGGGCAATCAGTTCTCCACCCTTGAAAATTGCTAAGGTCGGAATACTCATAACATTTTGTTGTGCTGCTGAGGCTTGGTTGGCATCTACATCTAGTTTTCCAACTTTGATCTTATCTGAAAACTCTATAGCTATCTCTTCAACTATAGGACCGACCATCTTGCAAGGTCCACACCAAGTAGCCCAGTAATCTACTAATACGGGTTTTTCAGATGCGTTCACTTCAGTCTCGAAATTGTCATCTGTTAATGTGACAACGTTCATACTTCCTCCTTGGAAATTTTGAATTGAAATTTATGTGGAATCATTTAACGAACTCATTATTGGTCTAAATACTTAATTTTTCAAGATTCTAATTATTTTTTTGTAGTTACTGCACCCTCGGACGCAGAAGTTACTAGAGATCTGTATTTGTCTAACACTCCTCCTTCTTCATCTTTAACAGGGCACACCCACGAGTCTTTTCGTTTAAATATTTCTTCTTCCGTTATATCTAGGTTAATTTGATTTGATTCTGCATCGATAGATATTAAGTCGCCATTTTGTATGAAAGCAATGGGACCACCATCAAAAGCTTCTGGTGTAATGTGACCCACAACAAAGCCATGGGTACCTCCTGAAAATCTTCCATCCGTTAAAAATGCCACCTTATCGCCCAAACCTTTACCCATAATTGCTGATGTAGGACTTAACATTTCTCTCATTCCGGGAGCTCCTCTTGGGCCTTCATACCTAATAACCAGAACATCACCTTCAGTAATTTGATTCGATAATATGCCTTCCATCGCATCCTCTTCTGAATTATATACCTTTGCCCTTCCTTCAAATCTTAAACCTTCTTTTCCAGAAATTTTTGCAACAGCTCCTTGAGGTGCAAGATTACCGTATAAAATTCTTAAATGACTATCAGGCTTTATGGGTTTATCTATATGAGAAACAATTTGTTGATCTCTGGGGTAATCATCAAATTTAAGCAAATTTTCTTCGAGTGTATTTCCAGTCACCGTCATTTGCTTACCATCCAATAGATCTCTTTCAAGCATAGTTTTCATCAAAGGAACAATCCCTCCGATTTCTATTAATTCAGACATTAAATAATTACCACTAGGACGGAGGTCTGCGAGAACGGGGGTTCTTTTACCTATCCTCTCAAAATCATCTAAGGATAAATCAACTTTGGCCTCATGCGCTATCGCAAGCAAGTGTAAAACTGCATTTGTCGAACCACCGAGTGCAATAACGACAGCAATTGCATTTTCAAAGGCCCCTTTAGTCATTATGTCACGAGGCTTTATGTCCTCTTCGATTAAATGCATTATTGCTTCGCCTGCGCTTACAGAATCTAATATTTTACTTTCTGAGACTGCCTCCTGAGCAGAGCTATTAGGCAAACTCATGCCTAAAGCTTCTATTGCTGAAGCCATTGTATTTGCAGTATACATACCGCCGCATGATCCAGGGCCAGGTATAGCTGATGACTCAATATCCAGAAGTTCAATGTCAGAAATTGCACCTTCGGAATGCTTGCCTACAGCTTCAAAAACAGAAACCACATCTGTTCTGTTAGAGCCAGGTTTTATGCTCCCTCCGTATACAAAAATCGATGGCCTATTTAATCTAGCCATGGCCATAACACAGGCAGGCATATTTTTATCACATCCACCAATCGTGACTAAGCCATCGAAGCCTTGTCCTCCTACTACCGTTTCTATTGAATCTGCAATAACTTCTCTAGAGACGAGTGAATATCTCATTCCTTTGGTACCCATTGATATTCCATCAGAAACTGTAATTGTATTGAATATTACTGCCTTAGAGCCCACCGAGTTGACTCCATTTGCAGCTGACTCAGCAAGTTTATCTATATGCATATTGCAAGGTGTAACCATACTCCATGTTGAAGCAATACCAACTTGAGGTTTTTCGAAATCTTCAGACTCAAAACCTACAGCTCTGAGCATTGCTCTGGACGGCGTCTGCTCTACTCCATCAACAATTTCTGAAGAATATTTCCTTTTATCTTTTGACATGGATCAATTATAAGTTACAAACTAGCTATCCTATAAATTAAGCAATTGATGCTGCTAGAAGTTCTTGTGTGTAAATATGCTGTGGAGATTCAAATAGGTTTTCCGATATTCCATCTTCAACTATATTCCCATCTTTCATTACGTAAACATAGTCCGATAAAAATCTAATAACTTTTAAGTCGTGACTGATACATAAATAAGCCAATCCTAATCTAGATTGAAGATCTTTCAATAAATGTAAAATTTGCATCTGAATTGAAACATCCAATGCTGAAGTTGGTTCATCTAAAAGAATTAGTTTAGGTTCAAGAATAATTGCTCTCGCAATGGCTACTCTTTGTCTCTGACCTCCTGAAAGTTCATGAGGAAATCTTGAAAAGGAAGAAGACTCTAACTCAACATCTTGAAGAGCTTTGAGGATCTTATCTTTCCTTTTTTCTTTGTTCAAATTAGGTTGGTGAACTTTTAAACCCTCTCCTACTATCTCTCCTATAGTCATCCTTGGCGAAAGCGAACCAAACGGATCTTGAAAAACTATTTGGAAATCTTTCTTGAATTTTCTAGTTTCATTAGAGTTAAGAGTATTTATATTTTTTTTATCGAATATTATCTCTCCTTGAGAATGTTCGATTCCTAATAATGCCCTGGCAAGGGAAGATTTCCCAGAACCTGATTCTCCGACGAGACCAGTTGTTGCGCCACTGTAGATTTTGATATCAACTTTCTTTACAGCATTAAGAAATTCTGTAGTTTTCCCAAATATATTTTTTGCTACGGGGTAATTAATGTCGACTTTATCGCCGCTTAAAAGCAGATCATTTTCGGTATTGAGCTCTTCTTTATTGCCTGGGATAGAATTAAGTAATTTGATGGTATAAGGATGTTTGGGATTTTCAAATAACTCTTTCACTCTCCCTGCCTCTACAATTACACCATCTTTCATCACACAAACATCATCAGAGAATTTTTTTACGATATTAAGATCATGAGTGATAAAAAGAATAGACATGCCAAATTCTTTTTGAAGATCGGATAATAACTCTAAAAGTGCTTTCTCTACTGTTACATCGAGAGCTGTTGTTGGTTCATCTGCTATCAATAAATCCGGTTCATTAGCAAGAGCCATGGCTATCATGATTCTTTGTCGTTGACCTCCAGATAATTGGTGTGGAAAAGAGTTTACCTTAATTTCAGGTTCAGGAATTTTTACTTTCATCAACAGATCTAAAGTCTTTTTTCTAGCTTCTTTTTTGGTTAAACCTCTATGAATGATCAAAGACTCATCTATTTGAAAACCTACCTTTTGATAAGGATTAAGAGACGTCATTGGTTCTTGAAATATCATAGAAATCTTATTTCCTCTTAATGAGGTGATATCTCTTTTAGAGCTACCAATTATCTCCTTTCCTTCAAACTCAATTGAAGAATCCTTTGAGTATCTAGCAGTGCCCTCTGGTAATAGTTGCAGGACGGATAAAGCAGTTACAGATTTGCCGGATCCTGATTCTCCGACCAGCGATAACGTTTTACCTTTCTCAATTGCTAAGGAGATGTCATCAACAGCCCTAAAAGTGGATTCTTTAGACTCAAAATCTATAACTAAATTTTTAATTTCTAGTATTTTATTCACGTTTGAGAACCTCAAATTTAAACATTATAGAATCTTTGCCTTTTAGTTTGAACGAACAATCAAGATAAGCCTCTTGAAAGTCAGATAACCCCCAAAACATGATGTGTTTTCCGCCGGGAACAAAAATAATTTTTGAACCTGGATTCAACTCAATACTTTGAAGTCGTTCCATTTTCATAATTCCTTTTTCATCCATTTTCGTTTCATGTATCTCGGCTCTGTAAGGTGAGCAATTAATTTCTAAAATTTCTATAGGTTCTTTTGTAATATTAGAAACGCTTAAATAACCACCAGTCATCATAGAACCATTTAGTGGAACATAAAGATGAGCATCGTTTATTACTAAAACCTCAGGAGACCTTGTACAATTTGAAATTATGACAAGTAGTAAACCTATTAAAGATGCTTTGAATAGATGTTTTATTTTCATTTGCATTTTTTTATTTTCGTCTTTTAGCCACACAGAAGATTCTTTTTTAGAAAAATTAACAGTAGATAAGATTCCTAATGCTGATGAAGCTTTTCTCTTCAGCGCCGCGAAGCTTAGTGATGATCGCATCATACTGACATGGGTCATGAAAGAAAACTGCTTTCTATACAAAGATAAATTTAAGGTCAGTTTTAATGGTGAAGAGTTGAAAAGTCAAAATAAAAAAGGAGAGTCTCAAAGAATTAATGATATATATTTCGGAGAGGTAGAAGTCTATTTTGATCAGTATGAAAAAGAAATATACATAGAAGAGGAAATAGATACAATAAATGTGACTTATCAAGGTTGCAATGAAAAAGGGTTTTGCTATCCACTCATAAATAAAATAGTTTCTATTGAAGAGCTTGGCAATTCATAACTAATTTATACCTTTTTTAATTAAATTCATTTAAAATCGTCGAAAATCAGCAATTTACATGTAAATGACTAAATTCATGCTTCTAAATGGACCTAACTTAAATCTTTTGGGAACGAGAGAACCAGAAATTTATGGATCAGAGTCCTTGGGTGACATCGAAGCTAACTTAACAGAGATATCAAAAAAAAATAATTGTGAATTACTTTGCCATCAGAGCAACGCTGAACATGAATTGGTAAATTTCATACACGATGCGAAGAGTCAAAATGTTAAATGTATAGTAATTAATCCAGGGGCACTCACCCATAGTAGCATTGCCCTTAGAGATGCTCTTGCAGGAGTAAACATACCTTTCATTGAGGTCCACATATCTAATATTTACTCTAGAGAAGAGTTTAGGAAAAATTCTTATCTGTCTGATATTGCTGAGGGAGTCATATCAGGTTTGGGCATTCAAGGTTATGAGCTTGCTCTAGATGTAGCTATAAAAAAGTTTAATTGAAATTAAGGAGAAGAGATGGATATAAGAAAAGTAAAAAAATTAATAGAGATGTTAGAAAACTCTAATCTTGAGGAGATAGAAATACAAGAAGGAGAAGAGTCTGTGAGATTAGTTAAAAGTCACGGAAGTCTGCAAAGCATTCAACCTCAATCTATTGTCTTGCCTCAAGAAGCTCAGCCTGAAGTTATTGCACAAGAAATCGAGTCTCCCGAGATGACTGCAAGAGATAGCAATTCAATTAACTCTCCTATGGTTGGGACTTTTTATGCATCTGCCTCTCCAGGTGCGAAACCTTTTATCTCTGTTGGAGATATTGTATCTGAAGGAGATGTTGTTTGTATTGTAGAAGCAATGAAAATGATGAATGAGATAAAATCTGAATATTCGGGTACTGTCTTATCTGTAAATGTAGAGAATGCTGAGCCAGTAGAATACGGTCAATCACTTTTTGAACTTTCTAAATAATGATTAATAAACTTCTAATCGCCAATAGAGGCGAAATAGCTTTACGTATATTGAGAGCTGCTAAAGAATTAAAAATCCCTACTGTTGCAGCCTATTCTGAAGCTGATAAAGATTTGATGCATGTGAAAATGGCTGATGAATCTATATGTATAGGTCCTGCAGATTCCAGTCAAAGTTATCTAAATATACCAGCAATAATTAGTGCAATGGAACTATCTGGAGCTGATGGTGTACATCCTGGATATGGTTTTCTCTCTGAAAACCCTGATTTTGCAGATAAAGTTGAGAAAAGTGGTTTTGATTTTGTAGGTCCCCCGGGTTCGGTCATAAGGATGATGGGAAATAAAGTATCGGCAAAAGAATTTGCACTTAAGTCTGGATTACCTATTGTTCCTGGTTCTTCAGGACCAATCGATGAAAATGTCCACGAAGAAGCAGAAAAGATTGGTTATCCGGTAATAATCAAAGCTGCTTCTGGTGGTGGCGGTAGAGGTATGAAGATTGTCTATAATCCCGAAGAGTTAGATGGTGCAATTGAGCTAACTCAGCAAGAGTCCGCTGCGGCATTTGGAGATTCTACAGTTTACCTAGAAAAATTCTTGGAGAGTCCAAGACATATTGAAGTACAAGTTATAGCTGATAGGCATGGTAATGTTCTCCATTTAGGAGATAGAGATTGCTCACTGCAAAGACGACATCAAAAGGTTATCGAAGAAGCGCCAGCTATGGGAATTAAGGAGGAAAAAAGGCAAGAAATATATGCTCAATGTATAGAGGCATGTCGACAACTTAATTATGTGAGTGCCGGAACTTTTGAGTTTCTTTACGAAGACGATAATTTTTATTTCATCGAAATGAACACAAGAATACAAGTTGAGCATCCAGTTACTGAGAGTGTAACTGGCTTAGACTTAGTAAAACTTCAACTAAGAATAGCTAGAGATGAAGAACTTAAGATAAAGCAAGAAGATATTGTTCTAGACGGCCATGCCATTGAATGCAGGATCAATGCTGAGAATTCTGAGACTTTTATGCCCTCTCCAGGAAAAATTCTAGAATATCATGCTCCTGGCGGTATAGGTGTGAGAATGGATTCGCATCTTTATAAAGATTATGTTGTTCCGCCTTACTATGATTCACTAATCGCTAAAGTAATTTGCAGAGCAAACGATAGAGAAGATGCAAGAGCCAGACTAGAGAGAGCTCTAGATGAAATGTATGTTTTGGGTATTGATACCAATTTAGATATGCACAGGAAATTAATAAATGATCCTAATTTTATTAATGGAACTTTCAATATAAATTATCTAGAAAACCTTAATAAGGAAAAATAAAAATGCCTGAAAAAGATCTTCCTTATGAACCGGGAGACATTGAAGAGCAGGTTCAATTATATTGGAAAGAAAATCAATCTTTCGCCGTTACCGAAGATCCGAATAAAGAAAAATATTTTTGTTTAAGTATGTTCCCTTACCCAAGCGGATCAATACATATGGGTCATGTCAGAAACTATTCTATTGGCGATGCCATAAGCAGATTCCAAAGAATGCTTGGTAAAAATGTTCTTCAACCAATGGGGTGGGATGCTTTCGGTCTCCCTGCAGAAAACGCTGCAATAAATAATAAAGTTCAACCCTCTGATTGGACTCTTGAGAATATTGCAAGCATGAAGGAACAACTTACAAGACTTGGTTTTGCTTATGACTGGAAAAGAGAATTTGCTACTTCAGAGTCAGATTACTATAAATGGGAACAATGGTTCTTTCTTCAAATGTTGGAGAAGGGATTAGCATATCAAGAAGAAGCTGAGGTTAACTGGGATCCAGTTGATCAAACTGTTTTAGCAAATGAACAAGTCATTGACGGGAAGGGCTGGCGATCTGGTGCTGAAGTTGAAAAGAAAAGACTCAAGCAATGGTTTTTAAAAATAACAGACTATGCAGAAGAACTGCTTGAAGGGACAGATAAATTAAATGGTTGGCCTGAACAAGTAAAAATACAACAAAAGAATTGGATAGGGAAATCTCAAGGGATGAACTTTAGTTTTGCTGTAAAAGAAGAAGAATCAAAAATTGAAGTATTCACAACCAGACCAGACACAATAATGGGTGTCTCTTTCATTGCTATTTCTACGTCTCATTTTTTAAGTTCAGATATAGCGAAAGATAACGAGGCAATACGAGAATTCATAACTGAACAAAATAAAATTAAACAATCTGAGGCGGAATTTGCAAAACAAGACAAAGAAGGTCTTTTTACAGGGAAATATGCTATCCATCCTTTTACACAGAAAGAAATCCCAATCTGGATTGCTAATTTTGTTCTGAGTGATTACGGCTCAGGTGCTTTAATGGCAGTTCCTGCGCATGATCAAAGGGACTTTGAGTTTGCGACAAAATATAAATTGCCGATCTTACCTGTAATACAAAATAATGAAGAAAATGTTGATAGCTTGGTTCAAGCTTCAGTTGAAAAAAATGTCTTAATTAATTCAGATGAGTTTGATGGTTTAGACTTTGATCAAGCCTTTCAAGCTATAGAAAAGAAAGCTAAAGATCTGGACTGCGGTTACAGAGAGACCAACTTCAGATTAAGAGATTGGGGAGTTTCAAGGCAAAGATATTGGGGTGCACCAATTCCAGTTTTGAGTGATGGAAAAGATATCTATTCAGCTAAAGACTTACCAGTTGTCCTTCCTAAAAAAGTTCAATTCAAAGGAGTAAGTTCACCCTTGAATGAAATGCCTGAATTTTTAAATACAGAGCAGGATGGCAAAAAATTAACTAGAGAGACTGATACCTTCGATACATTTTTTGAATCGTCTTGGTATTACGCTAGATTTGCCAGCTATGATAATACAGAATCTATGCTTGATGAGCGGGCCAAGTACTGGCTACCAGTTGATCAATATATTGGAGGGATAGAGCATGCCGTGCTACATCTTTTATACTCTAGGTTCTTCTTTAGATGTATGAGAGATATGGGACTTGTCGAGGGAGACGAACCGTTTTCAAACCTTTTGTGTCAGGGCATGGTTTTAAAAGATGGAGCCAAGATGTCTAAATCAAAAGGTAATACTGTTGACCCTCAAGGATTGATTGAAAAATATGGAGCTGACACCGTCAGATTATTTGTTTTGTTTGCTGCTCCACCTGAGCAATCATTGGAGTGGTCCGATCAAGGAGTTCAGGGAGCTCATAGGTTCATAAATAGAATTTGGAGATTGGTTAATGGGCATATTCAAGCTGGTGTAAACGAAGGAACTACTGAAATATACAACGAAGAATGTAAGGTTTTAAAATCAAAAATTCACAAAACATTAGCAAAAGTAAAAGATGATTATCTTAGAAGACATAGCTTTAACACGGCTATAGCCGCAATAATGGAATTATCTAATGACGTTCCTGCAGAATTTTTGGATTCAGAAGCAAGTGTTGAAGAAAGAGAAGTTGCAAATGAGGCTATTGAATCAATTTTATTAATGCTTAATCCTATTACACCCCATCTTTCTCAACATCTTTGGTGGCAACTTCATCCATCTGAATCCATTTTAGATAAACCATGGCCTGTAATAGATGAAAAGCTGCTTGTAGATGATAAGGTAAAAATAGCTATACAAATTAACGGGAAGCTTAGGTCTGAGATAGAGATTGAAAAAGATACAGGGGAAGAGACGATAAAGTCCCTAGCAATGTTGGATAAGAAGGTTGAGAAATATCTAGATAATAATGAGATTAAAAAAATAATTTATGTCCCAGGAAAAATTTTAAATATCGTTATATGAAGTTATCGTCTGCACTAACTTTTAAAACTTTTCTAATATTTAGCATTTTCTTAAGTTCCTGTGGATATGAGTTGAGGACTTACTCAAAAACTCTATCTAATCAAACTATTTACCTTGATGCCGACAGTTCCAATTTAAATCTTGATCTAAGAAATAAGTTGGCATCTATGAATAATGAACTAATTTCGAATATTTCCGGATCTGATTTAAAAATTAAAATTAAAGATCATTCCATTACACAGTTTGTGGGATCAATCGGTATGGGTGCACGTACTACACAAGTAAGATTAGACTATCAACTCATATATGAGATTGGCGATAAAAATGAAACTGTGATGCAAACTTATAAGGACATGTCTTATATTGATTTTAATCAATCTGATCTTCTTGCTTTTGAAAGTGAAATAGAGACCGTAACAGGTTTATTCATCACAAGAGCTCTGAAGAATATGGAATTCTTCTTGTCTACCCAGCTAAATGAAGTTAAGTAAAGCTCATCTCAAAAAAGACATTGATGAACAACTTCGGTGCGTTTACTCTTTTTTTGCAGAGGAATCTATTCAAATATCGGAATTAGTTGATTTGGTTACAGAAAAAGCAAAACTGGAATCGTTTGAAGAGAAACAAACTTATATCGTTTCAAAAGATACAGATTGGTCTTTTCTAAATTCAGAAAATGAAAATTTTGACCTTTTTGGGTCGAAAAAAATTATAGAGATTAAGCTTATTGGAACTGGCCCTGGTAATAAAGGTTCAAAGGCTATCAAAGATTACTGCCTAGAACCTGATGAGGATAAACTGGTTATTATTTCTGCAGAAAGACTTGATAAAAAACAACAAGATAGTGCATGGTCTAAAGCTCTTCTCAAACATGGTATTCAAGTTGTAGAGCCTGCAATTGATAAAGACTCTATGCCAGGTTGGATAGAAACTAAGTCTAAAGAATTAAACCTAGAGATTAGCAAAGAGGCCATAAGACTTTTAGCCGATAGAACGGAAGGAAATTTACTTGCTGCTTCTCAGGAATTGACGAAGTTAAGTCTTCTATTTCCAGAACAAGATATTTCATTAGAGCATATGAAGAAATCAATCTCTAATTCCTCAAAATTTGGAATATTTGACCTCTCAAATTCTTTTTTGGAGGGTAATAAAAAGAGAACAGTAAGAATCATTGAAACTCTGAGAGCTGAAGGAACTCAACCTCCTCTTGTTCTATGGGCGCTATCTAAAGAAGTAAGTAATTTGTACACAGTCATGGAAGAAGGAAGCACAAAGAGTATTTGGGGTCCAAGATATTATCTAGATTTACTTGCTAAGCGTTCAAAAAAATTATCTCCCTTTCAAGTTAAAAACTCTTTAAAAGAAATAGCAGAGATAGATGCAGCCATTAAAGGTTTATCTGATAAAAGCCCCTGGCAATCCATAAGGGAATTGGCTTTGAATTTTTAAGAGTCATCAAATGATTCAAGTATTCTTCTCCAAATCAATAAATCAGAGTTCTTTTTGGGGATTTTATAATCCCCTATACTTTCAACGGGCTGTATCTCTTTAGTAGAACTTGTTAGCCAAATCTCATCTGACTTATAGATAAAATCCAATGGAATAGAGTCTTCAAATAAGGTTATCTTATTTTTTTTTAATAATCGAATCACGTAAGCCCTTGTGACTCCAGGAAGGATATTGTGCTTTAAAGAGGGTGTATAAACGATATTTTCTTTTACAAAAAAAACATTGCTCTTTGACCCTTCATGAATGATTCCATTCTTGTGAAAGAGTATTTCATCGACCTCATCCTTTGTCTGGTCATGCAAGGAGAGAACATTTCCAATCAAACCTGTGGTTTTAATATCACATCTAGCCCATCTTATATCTTCTTCTAGACGCGCTCTTAATCCTTTTTTTTCTGGATTAATACGATAGGGATTTAATTCTAAATTCTGAGAAGTTATAAAAACAGTTGGTGCTTTTAATATGTTATCTTGATGAGATCTGAATTCTTGCACACCTCTAGTAATCTGAATATAAAAAGATTGATTGGAGAATCCATTTTTATCATGTAAATCACTTAAAATATTTTCAAGATTGGAAAGTTCTTTAGGATAAGGTATAAAAGTTTTTTCTAAAGACGATTTCAGCCTATCCAAGTGTTCATAAAAAAGAAAAAAATTCTTATCGTAGGATGTGATAACTTCATACACTCCTTCTCCGAAGGTGAAACCTCTATCTAGAGGAGATATTTTAGCTTCAGCAGAATCTAAGAATTCCCCATTCAGATAAACCCACATCGAAGAACTATTCTTCCATTAAGAATTGATAGGTTAATAGCTTGATATTAGACCAGGCCCTGCCAAAAAATCCTAAGGCTGGAACTCCTTGCATAGATACCAGATCAATTGAAGAAATAGAGTCTCCATCTAAAATTAAATCTACTTTACCAACTACTTGACCTTTTTCTATAGGTGCCTGGAGATAATCATTAAGCTTGATAAGAGGTTCTACTCTAGGAAAGTCCCTTGGAGAAAGTGTCAGGTACAAATCTTCTGCAGAAGATAAGTCTACAGAATCAACTTCGCCCCCCCAAACCTGTTCCTTTACTATAGAAGTATTGGCTTCGAGAACTTTCTTTGTCCTGTAATATCTAAAACCATAATCTAGTAATCTTCTGTTGTCAGTTAATCTAGCCTTTTCTGAAGCGCTTTTTAATGTGACCGCGATTAATCTAGTATCGTTTCTTACTCCAGAGGATACCAAGCAATAGCCAGCACTTTCGGTATGTCCGGTTTTTACTCCATCTATGGATTCATCTTGCCAGAGTAGGCTATTCCTATTTCTCTGCTTAATTTCATTAAAAGTAAAATACTTCTCTTTATACAAGGCATAGTGATCTGGAAATTTAACTATCAGGCTTTTGGTTAGTAAAGCCAGGTCTCTTGCTGAGGAAAAATGTTCCGGGTCAGGCCATCCACTTACATTTTTAAATTGCGTATTATTCATGCCGAGTTCCTCAACATAAAGCTGCATCAACTCTACAAATCCTTCTTCAGAAACAGCCACATGCTCAGCTATCGCACAGCTGGCATCATTACCAGACTGTATGACCATCCCTTTCATGAGATCTGATAAAAGGACTCTTGTTCCCTCTCTGATGAACATTTTTGAACCACCTTTTCTCCAGCAATTTTCACTGATGAAGACTTCATCATCTAAGTTAACAAAACCTTTAGAAATTTGATCGGCAGCAACGTATCCTGTCATAATTTTTGTTATGCTTGCTGGTTCTATTCTCTCATCAGCCCCATTTTCTGCCAAGATCCTTCCTGAAACAGAATCTATAAGAATGTAATTAGAAGCATTTAATGAGGGCGGCTTAGGAATGAAACTCTCCTCTGAATAAATCAAACTGCTTAGAGAAGATATTGATAGAAACAATAGGAAGAGAGGGAATTTAATTATTTTATTCATTTTTATAAAAACTTAGATAACGCATTACTAAATTCGAATACTGCCATGACATATAGCTTACTACGATTGTATCTCGATATAGACTGGTAATTATCAAACCCGAGCCAGTATTCGTATCCTTCTTCAAGTTTAAGAGATATTGGCACAAATTTTAAGTTATTGGGAATAGCTTCATTAGCCCCTAATCCAAATTTTTCTAAATCGATACTTGTCATATGGGGTTTGAAAGAAGATTTGATTGATTGCATTTCTTTAACCGCAAACGCTTTTATTGCTACCGGTGTATTAGGCTTCCATTTTCCTTTCTTGTTAAGAAAATTAGCAACACTTCCAATAGCATCTACTGGATTATTTAAGATATCTCTTATGCCATCATTATCAAAATCAACCGCATAATCTCTATAACTATCAGGCATAAATTGACCATAACCCATAGCTCCAGCTATGGAACCCTTTATTGTTTCCGGATCGAAGTTTTCTTCCCTGCTCAGGAGTAAGAATTCTTCAAGTTGAATTTTGAAAAATTTAGACCTACGAGGGTAATCGAAAGCAAGGGTTGATAAGGAATCAATTACTTTAATATTTCCTTTAATTCTTCCGTATCTTGTTTCAATTCCAATTATTGATGCAATTATTTCGGCAGGTACTCCGTATATTTTCTCAGCTCTCTTCAGTTCTTGTTTGAATCTTCCAATGAATTCCTGTCCAGCAGAAATCCTAGAGTCATTAACCATGATTCCTTTATATCGCTGCCAAGTCATTGTCCCTTCCGGCTGTTTGTTCATTATTCTGACTACCTTGTCTTGATAAGCAGCATTTTTAAAGACGCTGTTTAGATAAGATTTATCATAACCATGTTTTTCATTCATGTACTCGATGAACTGGATAGTTTCTTCTTTAGAAGAATAATCGGTATAAATGAACTGAGAAATAAACATTGCCATTAAAGGGATTAGATATATTTCTTTAATTCTCATAAATAAGGTTTTTTCGCAGAAAGAATAACTCCAAATGCTAGTAAATGCACAACTATCGAGGTACCCCCTTGACTAATTAAAGGCAAAGGAACTCCAACAACAGGAATTATACCTATAACCATTGAGACATTTATTAAAATAAATAAAAGGAAAATAAAACCAAGAGAGCTGCATGCCAATCTTTCAAAGTTAGATTGTGCTTCAAATCCAATCTTGAAAATCCTCCAAATGATAAGTGTATAAATAAAAAACAAGATTAAGATGCCTAAAAGTCCAAACTCCTCTCCAACAACTGAAAAAATAAAGTCTGAATGACTTTCTGGTAAGAAGTTTAATTGGCTTTGAGTTCCTTCCAGGTATCCTTTTCCAAAAAAACCACCTGAACCTATAGCAGTCTTTGATTGAGCAATATTCCATCCATCACCTAAAGGATCTACATTATTATCGAAGTAAGTTAGCACTCTTTGTTTTTGATAATCTAGAAGATTAGCCCAGATGAAAGGGGCAGCTAAGGCTGCCGATCCGAGATAAACTAGTACTATATTATATGGCAGACCTGCAAGATAAATTGGGATAAGTCCTGAAGTAAAGACAATAATAGCAGTTCCTAAATCTGGCTGTTCAAATACCAAATAAGCGCATATAAATGCAGCCAATGTTGCAGAAAACCAGTCAGAAAACTGAATGGCAGATTCCTTTCTGCATAAGTAGGCAATTAATGATAAAGGTAAAATCAATCTAATGATTTCTGAAGGCTGAAAAGAAAAGAAACCAAAATCAATCCACCTACTGGTAGAGTAGCCGCTTGCAGGAAAGACCAGAACATAAATCAATAGTAAAAGACCTACCCAGTATGAATGCATTAAAATGTTTTTATATGAATCCGGTTTTAAATGAGAAATAAAAGTCATTAATATTAGACCAAAGAATACATAGACGGACTGTCTAATGACCATTGCAACTGATTGTCCACTTGAACTGTAGAGCATTGCTAAGCCAAAAATTAGAATAGATAGAAGACACAAATATAAAACAACATCTTTAAAAAGATATCTAATGGGGTTATATCCTTTAGATAATGGTCGATTTAAAGAATAATCTAGGGGATTACGGTTACTCATTATTCTGCAAGGTTAATTTGATTTTGCTCGATGAGTTTTTTAGCTATCGGAGCTGCAACTGCACTGCCTGATTCACCATTTTCAACAATAACAATGACAACTAAATTAGGATTTGGTACAGGTCCATAACTTGCAAAAAGTGCGTGATCTCTATCTTGAATATTTTGTCTTACTCCTTCGTACTCTTCTCTAACCGTAAGCTCTTGATCAACCAAACTTTTAATTTGTGCAGTTCCAGTTTTACCTGCGATAAGGATACCGTCCTCTTCATATAAATTATGGGCAGTTCCATTCCAGGAATTGATTACAGAGATCATTGATTTTTCTATTGAGTCCCAATGTTTCTCATTTCCGATTTGGACTTTCTTAAATATTTCTGGCTTTTTAGAATCTTGATTACTAATAATTAATTTAGGCCTGAAGATTGTTCCTCTAGTTGCGATGGCAGAAATAGATACTGCAAGTTGTATAGGCGTGGATGTTATATAGCCTTGTCCTATCCCAATATTAATTGTATCTCCGACAAACCAGGCTTCGCCAATATTGCCTAGTTTCCAATTTCTTGTAGGCAAGATACTCTTTGACTCATTGTATAAATCAATACCACTCATCATTCCAAATCCAAACTTGGACAAAAAATTTGAGATACGGTCTATCGTTAACTGGGAAGCTAATTGATAAAAATACACATCAGAAGACTCAACAATGGCTTTATTTAAATTCACCCTTCCATGCCCATCTTCTTTCCAGCCCCTATATTTTCTTCCATCTTCTTTTAACTGAAAAAAACCAACGTCTTCAATAATTGTGCTTTCATTGATTATATTTTCTTCTAGCCCGAGTAAGCCAATAAAGGGCTTGATGATGGAAGCCGGAGGATAAGATCCTGATATAGCCCTATTAAAAAAAGGGGCTTCTTCCTTTGAGGAGTTTTTAACTAAAATTCCTTTTTCTGAACCATTTAGAATATTAGGATTGTAGTCTGGAGAACTTACTAGGGCCTTGATCATACCCGTATTAGGGTCTAAAGCTACTACCGCACCTCTCCTGCCACCTAGCTCCTCTCTAGCTATTTTCTGTAGTTTAAGATTGAGACTTAAGGTTATATTTTGAGGTCTTTCTGGGTCTATCCTCTCAATCTCTCTAATCTTATTTCCATATACATCTACTTCGATAATACTTTTTCCGACTGAACCCTTTAGTAACTTCTCGTATACCTTCTCTATGCCAACTTTGCCAATAAAAGAATCAACTGGATAATCCTTTTTTGACAACGACAGCCTCTCATCGCTAGTAATTGGACCTAAGTGACCAATAACATGAGAAAAAAGATTTTTGTGAGGTAAATATCTTCTTAAGCTTATTCCTAGCTTTACATTAGATAATGAATTTTTATGAAATTCATATTTTGCAAGTTCTTTGCTACTTAAATCTCTTGCAAGCCATATTTTTTGATTTTGTTTTGTAGTTTGAGGTACAGGAAATTTTCTCTCTAAATCAAGAACATCTCTATACAAAATATCTAGTTGGTCTTTAGATGATTCAAGCAAACTGCCCTGAATAAATATATCTTGAGTAACTATATTTTCTGCAATAATTGTTCCATCTTCTAATGTAATAAGCCCCCTAGAGGGGAATATGGGAACCTCAATTATTCTATTTTTCTCTGATTCAACTGAGTAATTAACTCTTTCTAAAACTGTTAATTGAAATATTTTAAAGATACTTGCAAGAATCAAGATAAACAGAAAAGCAAAAACTACTTTGGATCTTCTTTTAAGAGAAAGAACATCTTGCTCATCTTTCTTTAAATCCTGAATATTCCTCATAAATTTACTTATGGTAAGGATGGTTTTGGGTAATGGACCAGACTCTATATATCTGTTCTAGAGCCATAACAGGTACTATTGCATGCGGAAAAGTTAACTTGGATAAAGATAAGCAGAAGTTAGATTGATGTATTAATTCTTTTCCCAATCCATCTGGACCACCGACAATAATTGATAGATCTTTTGCATTTGATATCCAGTTATCAAAATGAAATCTCAATTTCTCGGTACTCAAACTCTGACCTTCTTTATCCAATGTTATAACAAAATCATCTTTCTTTAGTTTTGACGATAGCAGCACACTTTCTCTTTGGACAATGTCTTGAACATTATAGTTCTTATTTCTGTTGAGAGGCTTCACACCTATCCAATTTATGTTTATGGATTTATTAAATTTTGATTCATATGACTTGAAAGCCATTTGAGCCCAATCAGGTCGATTTGACTCTATGCAAATAAAATTGATCTTCATTAAAGCTCAGGATCCCACAAGCTCTCTAAATCGTAAAACTCCCTTGCCTCAGAAGACATGAGGTGGATTATTACATCTCCAGCATCAACCAATAACCAGTCATCGCCTCCCTGACCTTCTATTTTAATGCCTGGAATATTAATTTGTTTAAGTCCTTCGATAACACGTTCGCTCATTGCAGCGATATGTCGGCTAGATGTCCCAGAAGCAATCACCATATAATCTGTCAAAGAGCTAATGTTAGTTACATTTATTGCCACTGGATCAACAGCTTTAATATCTTCAAGATTGTTCAGGATTGTTTTTTTTAAATTATTAGTCATTTATTCTTTGTACAAATTTTTATTCTTAATTAATCTGTATACATCATGATTCAACAAAGAAGATACATCTTCATTCCTTCTAATTGAGTCTCTAATTTTTGTTGAGGTTAATTCAATTGGATCTATTTTTGAAATAAATATCCTGCCTGAATCCTCATAAAAATCAGAAATGTTATTTACCTTTCTTTGTTCAAGAATATGCTTTACAGAAAATTCATTGTCTAAAGAGTATCCAGGTCTTTCAAGAATCAATAAATTAGCTTCCTGAAGAAGCTTTTCATATTCATACCAAGTTTCTATTCCGAGAAAAGAGTCTGAACCCATTACCCATGCCAAACTAGAACCTTCATTTTCAAGCTGAACTTGCTTATAGGTTAAATAAGCATAAGAAGGAATTTCGGCATTTAGTTCTCTTTCATCAATTTGAATATTATCGAGGTGAGCCAACGCAATATTAACTAGTTCCAACTTAACTTTTGGGTCAATACCTTTATCTTTATGCGGTGGATAGCCATTGGGTATAACTATCAATTTATCAAAATGGATGATCTTCAATAAATTTTCAATAACTTGAACATGACCGTTATGAATAGGATCGAAAGTTCCACCAAAGATACCAATCAATTTTTTTGGGGCGATATTAAACTCCTCTTAGCTCTGAATTACCTTTAACAATAAATTTTTGTGAAGTTAAGCCCTCCAACCCAACAGGCCCTCTTGCATGGATTTTATCTGTAGATATTCCTACTTCAGCTCCAAGACCATATTCAAACCCATCAGCCCAACACGTAGGCAGGTTATGCATTACGGAACTTGAATCGACTTGCTTAAAGAATATATCAACTCTTTTTTGATCTTCAGAAACTATAGAATCGGTATGCTGAGATCCATACTTTTGTATATGGTTTATAGCGTCATTCATTGATTCAACAACTTTTATTGCAAGAATTGGAGCAAGATATTCTGTTGTCCAATCCTCATCTGTTGCATCAGAAACATCTACAAATTTAGTCGTCTCCATGCATCCTCTGACTTCAACTCCTTCTTTCTTTAATTTACTAGTTAAAGAAGGCAAAACATCAGAGGCAACTTTGCTATGAACTAAAAGCGTTTCCATTGCTCCACATATACCGTATCTATAAGTCTTGGCATTGAATGCAATTTCTTCTGCCTTTTTAAGGTCTGCTTTGTGATCTATATAAACATGACATATTCCATCAAGGTGTTTAATAACTGGAACTCTTGACTCCTCCGTGATAAGTTTCACTAAACCTTTTCCTCCTCGCGGTATTATTACATCTAGGTACTCATCTAAATGAAGTAAAGTCTTTACTGCCTCTCTGTCAATGGTCTCAATTAACTGGATACATTCTTTAGGTAACCCTGCTTTGATTAAACCGTTTTGAAGGCAGTTCCAGATAAGTTTATTAGATTGAATAGCTTCTGAGCCTCCTCTTAATAGACAGGCATTGCCTGACTTCAAACATAGGGCTGCTGCATCAGCTGTGACATTCGGTCTAGATTCGTAAATTATTCCCACAACTCCAAGAGGAACACGCATTTTACTTACTCTAATTCCTGAAGGAGTTGGATCAAGATGAGTAATCTCTCCAACAGGATCAGGCAATTCAGATACTACTTTTAAACCAGAAATCATAGAATCAATTCTGGCATCATTTAGCTCAAGTCTGTCTATTAAGGCAGATCCTATTGACTTTTCTTTGGCTGATGCCAAATCAGACTGATTAACCCTAAGAATTTCTTCTCTATTTAACTTAATTTCTTCTGAGATATGCTTTAAAGCTTCATTTTTTTGCTCTAGTGAAGCTTGGGACAGTATTGAAGAAGCCACCTTGGCTTCCGAGCCCAACCTATCCATATATGTAATTATTTCTTTACTCTGAGACATGGTTGAATATTCTACCTAAGTATCTTCGCTTTCAAAAACCAAAGATGTTTGAAATTAATGAAATAATAATATGGCTTGAAAATAATCCACAATGGATTGCACTAGGAATTATAGGAGCTTCTTTTATTGAATCCTTTGCCTTGATAGGAATTATTGTTCCCGGTGTGGTCTTAATAGCTGTAATATCAGGACTCGCATCTGCCTCTCTTAGTTTATACGAAGTTGTTTTATTAGCTTATTTTGCAAGTCTCTTTTCTGATATAGCTAGTTTTTTTATAGGTTTTGGTTTGAGGAATTCTTTAAGTAATATTTGGCCTTTTAAAAATCATCCTGAATTTTTAATGAATGGTAAGAAGTTCTTTAAGCAGTATGGAATGATTGGACTTTTTGTGGGGAAGTTTATCGGACCCATAAGACCATTACTGCCTATTACAGCCGGCTCTTTAGATATGGATAGAAAGAGGTTTTTTATGATTGAGATCATTTCCTGTCTCATATGGGCATTAGTTTACACTGTGCCAGGATACTATGCCGGTCAGGCTGTTGTATCAGAGAGTACAAACCCACTTGAATCGGTCTGGTTCTGGATTGGAATTGTTGTTTTATTAGTACTTATAAGATACCTTAGTAAAAAATTTAAATAACTATGACAGAAACATATCCAGATCATCCTAATTTAAGAGGAAACTATGCTCCGCTCAGAATGGAGTGTGATATTCAGGACTTGATAATTGACGGAGAAGTACCAAGAGATCTATTTGGAAGCTATTACAGAAACGGACCTGATCCTCAATTCCCTCCTATGGGAGGAGATTATCATTGGTTTTCCGGTGATGGCATGATTCATGCTTTTCATTTTGAAAATGGAAAGATTTCTTATCTCAACAGATGGGCTAAAACCTCCAAATGGAAGCAAGAAAGAAAAGCAGGAAGATCTTTAGTAAATGCCTTGAATCCTATGGCTCCAGATCCTGAATACAATTTTGAAGGAGATGATGGAACAGCCAATACAAATATTGTATTTCATTCAGGAAAACTGCTTGCTCTAGAAGAAGGTCATAAACCATTTGAATTAGATCCACTTTCTTTAGAATCAAAAGGTGCTTGGAACTACAAAGGAAAATTAGATTCTGCAATGACTGCCCATCCTAAAATTGATCCAATTTCAGGCGAGATGATAGGTTTTAGCTACGGATTTGGCGTGAATAAAATGAGTTATTTTGTGGTGAATGCAGAGGGTGTTATGACTACATATACGGAATTTGAAACGCCTTATTCTAGTATGGTTCATGACTTTGTTGTTACTACTAAGCATGTAATTTTTCCGGTATTCCCTCTCATCATTGACTTTCAACTAGTAGCTGAAGGTAAATCTCCAATTGCATGGGATGCTCATAGGCCTAGTCAAATTGGGATCATGCCCAGAGATGGCACGGCTAAAGATATTAAATGGATAGAAAGCGATCCTTGTTTCGTTTTTCATCCGATGAATGCTTATGAAGATGAAGGAAAAATTATTGCAGACATGATGCAATTTGAAGAAGCTCCTATGTTTCCTCATCTTGATGGATCAAGACCAGATCTAAAGAAAGGAGAAGCAAGGTTGAATAGATGGGAAATAGATCTCGGATCTAATTCAGGTTCTATTAAGAAAAATTATCTTGATGAAAGTATCGGTGAATTTCCGAGGTTAGATGAAAGAAAGTCAATGTCTAAATATAGATACGGTTATTACGCTTCGAATAATGGCGAATCCCCAAAAGGTGTGAGCTTCAACACGATAACAAGTTATGACTTTGAAAGTGGACATAAAGATAACTACACACTCTCTGAGTTTGATGCGGTTGGCGAGCCGATCTTTGTACCTAAAAATGAAAGCTCAAGAGAGGGTGAAGGGTATCTGATTGCGTTGGCTTATCTGGGACAAGAAAACCGCTCGGACTTGATGATTTTTGATGCAGAGAATGTTGCAACCGGGCCTCTTGCAAGGGCTATGTTGCCACACAGAATACCTTATGGTTTCCATGGAAATTGGAGACAAGGCTAATCAACCCCCTAGCCTTTTGATTATTTCCTTTAAGTAATTAAGTTTATCTCTGGGATCATCAAATTCGAGAATAGTCTGTTTTTCTTGAGGCCTAAGAGGCAATACGCTTGCCAATATGTAGCCGACACTAACAGCACTATCTAGATTTAATTCCAGGTTAAGTTTTTTTATTTCTGGATGACTGATTATTTCCTTAACCATATTCCATAAAT
This sequence comes from uncultured SAR86 cluster bacterium, assembly GCA_938048695.1. Lineage (GTDB taxonomy): Bacteria > Pseudomonadota > Gammaproteobacteria > Magnimaribacterales > Magnimaribacteraceae > Magnimaribacter. Next base: position 30,969 of record CALIUO010000018.1, on the reverse strand, counting down.
CAACATAAAGAGGGTCAGAAGATAGATCATCATCATCTTCATGAACTCTCTTAATCTTGCCAATGAGTAATTGATCATCTTGTTTCCACGTATCTTCAATGATTATCTTTTGCTTACCTTGAACGGTGATACCTAGCAAACCGTTATCCAAAGGATTGAAATCTACAATTTCCACATAGGTTGCTATATCGTGATAGTAAGCAGAGTGACTCTCTTGGTTAGTGCTATCTTGTCTCGATAATACTATGCAGAATCCCTCAGAATTACTGAGGCTTTTCTTAACCATATCAATATATCTTGGTTCGAATATTTGCAGAGGTAAGAAAGCTCCCGGTAGGACATTAACTATAAGAGGGAATAAAGGTGTGACTAAATTGTTATCAGCCATTTACCTTATCAATAATCTTTTTTGAAATATCATCAAAATTTCCATTAGACATAACTATAAAAATATCACCTCTTGAAGAAACTGAATCAAAATCGGCTATAAAAGAATCTACATCAATAATTGGTCTTGAATTTGAAGCGTTCTTATTGACTAAGTTCTCAACTTGCACGAAATCTTCACTCTTCCAAAACACTTCATCAGCAAGAGAAACGGCGTCAACTAGACGGTCATCATGATATCCGGATTTCATAGTATTTGATCTTAACTCTATAACGGCAACTAAGCGACGACTTGGATACTTTTCTTTTATGCCTTCTAAGGTAGTTTTTATTGCAGTGGGATGATGCGCAAAATCTTCTATCAGCAATAATCTTTCTGTATCTAAAAGGATGTCTTGGCGTTTTGAAACACCCGTAAATTTGCTTAGCGAGGAAAGAGCCTCTTCAAGAGAAATGCCATATTGTTTTACTGCTAAAGCAGCACTCATAGCATTTCGGACATTATGCTCACCATACATCTCCCAACTTAAATCTCCTTTTTCTTTCTCAACTGTGAAAGTTAAATTTTTTGATCCTTTTAAGCTGATGGCATTTTCATGATTGCCATCTACACCGTAACTTATCAGATTACTCCAACAACCCATATTAAGTACTTTAGATACGTTCAAATCATCTATGGGAAAGATTATATGTGCCTCTTCCTTAAGTGTTCTAATTAAATGATGAAACTCTCTGAATATAAAGGATATGTCTGGAAAAATGTCTCCATGATCAAACTCTAAATTATTGATAACTAAGGTATCAGGTTTGTAGTGAATAAATTTTGATCTTTTATCAAAGAAAGCTGTGTCGTATTCATCAGCTTCAATTACGAATATATCATCTTCACCTTTCCTAGCTGACTTTTTAAAATCCTTAGGTTTGCCTGCTATTAAATAACCAGCATCAATACCTTGATCTTCAAGAATCCATGCGATCATGGCTGTGGTTGTTGTTTTTCCATGTGTTCCAGATACGGCAATGACTCGCTTATTTTTGAGTATTGTTTTATACAGCCACTCTGGTCCGGATATTAAGTCAGCTTTTTTGGAAAGTAAAAACTCTAAAGCTGGATTGCCTCTTGAAATGGAATTGCCTATTACATAATAATCAGCTTCAGGTAGTTTGGAGGAATCATAGCCTTCAGCTATTTCTATACCCATTTCATTGAGATGATCTGACATTGGTGGATATATATTTGCGTCACAACCAGAAATCTCTAAGCCCTCCTCTTTTCCGAGTATAGCCAGCCCACCCATGAAAGTTCCACAGATACCAAGTATGTGCACTCTATCCTTAGACATTTATTCATTATAACTAGCAAGAATGATTACAAGATAGATTTGTTTTCAAGTATCATTCAGTCGATGAAAGCTAAGAACGCAATCTATGCTCAATCTGGGGGAGTAACTTCAGTTATAAATACAACTGCGTGCGGAGTTATAGAAGCCGCTAGAAAGTCAAAGAACATTAATAAACTTTATGCGGGAAAAGACGGAATAGTTGGAATTTTAAACGAAGAGATTATAGATACCAATCTTGAAGATCTTAGTGAAATTAAAAAATTAAAGCACACTCCTGGTGGAATATTTGGATCTTGCAGGCACAAATTAAAAAATGTTGAAGAAAGTGAAAGAGAATACAAAAGACTTATAGAAGTTTTCAAGGCACATAATATTGGATATTTTTTCTACAACGGTGGAGGTGACTCTCAAGATACTTCCAATAAGATAGCTCAATATACAAAAGATGCTGGATTTCCTGTTACTTGTATCGGCATCCCTAAGACAATCGATAATGACTTGCCTTTCACTGATAACTGTCCTGGCTTTGGATCAGTAGCAAAATATATAGCAACGTCTACAAAAGAAGCAGCTTTAGATGTCAAGAGCATGTCTAAAAGCTCAACTAAAGTTTTTATATTTGAAGTAATGGGCAGACACGCAGGATGGCTAGCAGCTTCATCAGGCCTTGCACAAGATAAAGGAAATTCTGCTCCGCACATTATTTTGCTCCCTGAAGTTCCTTTTAATGAGAATAAATTCTTGAAGAAAGTAAAAGAAGTAATAAAGAAAGAAGACTATTGCGTTATCGTTGTTTCAGAAGGAACAAGATATAAAAATGGTGATTTTCTAGCTGATGCTGGAACAGTTGATTCATTTGGGCACAAGCAACTAGGTGGAGTCGCACCAACTGTAGCAGAAATGATTAGTAAAAAATTGGGATTGAAATATCACTGGGCTATTTCAGATTATTTACAGAGATCTGCCCGACATATTTCTTCTCAAGTAGACTTAGATCAAGCGTATGCAGTGGGAAAAGCAGCTGTGGAATTTGCTATATCAGGGGAAAATTCAATCATGCCAGTAATTATAAGAAAAAAGACAAAACCTTATTCATGGGAGATAGGTAAAGTAGAATTATCTAAAGTTGCCAACATTGAAAAGAAAATGCCAAAGAATTTCATCTCTAAAGATGGTTTCGGAATTACAACTGCTTGCAAAAACTATCTTAGCCCCTTGATCCAAGGAGAAGCTTGGGCGCCTTTTGAACAAGGAGTAATACAAACCGCCCAACTAAAGAACAAGCTCGTAAGAAAAAAACTTAAGACATTTAGAATCTAATTCAATACCTTAAATTCTATTTCTTTATTCCTTAGTCTTGCAATTAATACATCTCCTAAACCCACTGCAGACGTAAGTACTCCTCCATATTCGCTTCCACCGGGCAAATCATTAGATCTGGCCAAAGAAAGAGCCGACTCGCATACAAGCTTAGCAGTAGATTTATACCCAGGATCTCCTGAGCCATACATAGAGCAAATCTTTCTATCATTATCTTCCGAGTAAGCTACAAAAGTAGCCCTGAACCATCCTTTATCTTGCGTTTCCTGACTAGGACCCTCTCCTGGTTTTGGAAGAAAAGGTCTTACTAGTCGCTTTAATGGGGTAGCCAGAACAAGAAATGCAATGATTGAACCGTATGAGGCCAGTCTTGCTGTTCTCTTGGTCGAAAATAAACCATGCTCACCAAAGGTAAAATTAGTTCCATAGGATTTTTGATTCTGCTCCATCAAGGCTGCAGATCTTCTGACAACTCTTGTATTAGCTACAGCCATCATGCCTACTCCAGACCAACCATCTATTCCCTCTACCTTCTCTACAACAAAGCCATCTTTAGATTTTTGCCTTTGTTCTTCTGAGACAGTCTCATCAGGATTTAACACGAATGGATCTCTCATCTCTTTAGTCAACCCATCCATCGTAAAAATTGTTTCAGTAGTGCCCCCAGAAGCTCCGCCTTGAGCCTCGTGATAAACATCAACTCTTTTAACTGGCTTATTGAATTGGGAGACAGTAAAAAAGGCTCCCAGGTCCGAAGGTATAGAATCATATCCGCAAGACGGGATTATTCTTATGCCCTTAGAGGCCGCCTCGGAATGATGTTTATCAATTAATCCTCTAACCCAATGATTTTCTCCAGTTATATCTGTGTAGTGCGTACCTTCTTCAACACATGCTTGCACAAGTAAAGATCCATATCTTGCAAAGGGACCAGCCGTTGACAGAACAACTTTGGTCTGACTGGCTAATGATTTTAAGGACTCTAGATCGTCACCATCAGCGACAATCACGTCACAATCTAAACTAAAATTTGATTTGATTTCTTCTAACTTATCTTTGTTCCTCCCTGCCATAGCCCAGCCTAAATCACTATAATTATCTCTTAAATACTTACAGCATATTTGACCAGTGAATCCAGTCGCACCATATAAAATTATTTCGTATTTTCTTTCCATCATGTTTTTAGTATTTTTCCTACTCCTCCAAAGGTAATTATAGTCTTGCCATCAATGGTTATATCTCCTTCTGAGAAACCTAATGATTTTCCTATCTTAGTAGGTCTGCAACGTATAAGTAACATACTTCCCAGAGGCGCTGGAGCTAAAAACTCTGTGTGGAAGCTAACAGTTGTTACTAAGCTATTTCTATCTTTCATCATGGAAGAAGTCATGCAAAAATCAGCCAATGCCATAAGCGCTCCTCCATGCGCTGATTCATAGAAATTACTATGCTCTTTTTTAGTAAAGAAGATCATAAATAATTGATCATCTTCTTTTTTATAATATCCTGGACCCATATTTTCTATATGGGGTTGAGGAATTTTGAGTTCTTTAAAGCCTTCAGGTATTTCTTGATCTGTCATACCTTGATTATAATCCCTGAAAGCTCGAAATAAATATCGAACTTAAAATTATTAAGGAAATAAATACTATGAGCGGAGTTTTAGAAGGTGTAAAAGTTTTAGACTTTGGAAGATATATTGCAGGACCTTTTTGTGGTGCGCTGCTTGCTGATTATGGAGCTGAGGTAATAAGGATAGAAAGAGTAAATGGAAGTGAGGATAGATATGTCACCCCAGTTAGTGAAGATGGACAAGGCGCTATGTTTCTCCAGTTAAATAGAAATAAGCTAGGCTTAACACTCAATCCAACTAAAGAGAAAGGTCAAGAAATAGTTAATAAGTTAGTTAAAAACTCTGACATAGTAATCGCTAATCTTCCTGAGCAAACTTTAAAATCTATGGGTCTCGATTATGAAGAACTAAAAAAAATAAATCCCGGAATAATTCTTACTTCTAATACTGCTTTTGGAACTACTGGACCTTATGCAGAAAGAGTAGGTTTTGATGGTGTAGCCCAAGCTATGTCGGGTGCAATGGATATGACAGGAGATCCAGATCAACCAACAAAGGCATATGCTCCTTATGTAGATTTTTGCAGTGCTTCATTAGCTGCTTTTGGAACTCTCTTGGCTTATCTTGAAAAACAAAAAACAGGTAAGGGTCAAAGAGTTCAAACTTCTCTTCTACAGACAGCTCTTACGACAACTAACAGTCTATTGATAGAGCAAGAAATTTTAAATGTTAACAGGGTAGCCTCGCTTAATAGAGCACAAACTTCTGGACCTTCTGATACATTCCAAACTAAGGATGGTTGGATTCTTGTGCAAACAGTAGGTGGACCTCTTTTTGAAAGATGGGTTGCTTTAATGGGAGAAACAGATTGGCTAAATGATGAGAGATTCAAAGATGATTTAAGTAGAGGAGAAAATGGTCACTTAATTAGTGCCAGGATGTCTGACTGGTGTTCCAAGAGAACTTCACAAGAAGCTATTAAAGAATTAGAAAATTCAAGAATACCAGTAGGAGAAGTTCTCAAAGCTAGTGAAACTTTAGTAGAAGAACATATTCTGAAGAAAGGCTCTTTTGTGAAAATGAATTATCCAACAATGGATAAGGAATATTCTGTTGTGGGTCCGGCAATAGAGTTATCGGAGAATCCTGGGGCGATCAAAAGTAGATCTCCTCAGTTAGGTGAACATAATATAAAAATACTCTCAGATCTTGGTTACAGCCTGGATGAGATAGATCAATTGAAATCAGAAAGAATAATATAGGAGATTAATATGGATTTTAAACTTTCAGACCAACAAAGAGAGCTCCAAGAAACAGCAAGGAACTTTGCGCAAAAGGAAATGGTTGATGTAGCTCAATCGATGGAGCAAACAAGTGAACCTTTATCGAAAGAATGGTTAAAAAGGTATTCTGAAATGGGATTTCTAGGGATCAATGTTTCTGAAAAGTATGGTGGATTGGGTTTATCCAATCTTGATGCATTACTTGTCATGGAAGAATTTGCAAAGATATCTTCTGCAGTTGCTTTTCCAATATTTGAAAGTTGTGTGGGACCAGTAAAAGCGATTGAACATTTTGCATCGGAGGAACTAAAGCAAAAAGTTATTCCAGAGGTTTGTAAAGGCGATATTGTAGTAGCTGTTTCCATGTCAGAACCTAATGCTGGATCTGCCCTAACCGACTTGACGACAAAAGCAGAAATTAAAGAAGAAAAAATTATCTTAAACGGTACTAAGAGATGGTGCTCTGGAGGAGGTCATTCTGAAGGTTATGTGGTTTACTGCAGAATGTCAGATGAACCAGGAGCAAATGGAATTGGAGCAGTGTATGTTGAAAAAGGTGCTGCAGGATTAAGTTTCGGCCAGCAAGAAAAATTGATGGGATGGAATGGAATTCCCTCTGCAGACATCTATTTTGATAATGTAGAAGTACCCAAGGAAAATATTATTGTTGAGGCCAACGGTGGATTTAAGAAACTAATGGAAGCTTTCGATTTGGAAAGATGTGGAAACGCAATAATGTGCCTTGGGCAAGCGTCGGGTGCATTGGAAAGTGTAGTTGATTATGTCCAAGAAAGAGAGCAATTTGGCAAGCAAATTGTTGAATTTCAGGCTGTTCAAATGAAACTGGCCGAAATGGCCATGAAAGTTGAGGCTTCAAGACTGCTGATTCATAGAGCAGCTCATAATGCTCAAGAAGGATTTCCAAGTATATTTGAGTCGAGCGTAGGGAAATGTTTTTCAAATGAAACTGCCAGAGAGGTTGTTGCTTCTGCGATGCAGCTCATGGGGGGATATGGATTTAACAAAGAATATGGAATGGAAAGAAAGTATAGAGATGTATGGGGATGGGGTATTGCAGGTGGTACGATTGATATACAAAAGATTAATATAGCTTCTGCAATTGTTGGAAAAAGATTTAATCAAAGAAAATAATTATTTAAGTTCTTGAATTACCCTTTCTAGATTTTTAACTAATTCTTCTTTTTCATCTTCATTGAGGAAGTCTCCGATTGGAACTCTTTCTCCTTTAGAAGATACTATTATATGTGCTGGGTACCAGGGATGTTCTGGTCTTTCTACTGATATAAAAGACCACATTCTAAAATATTCCCATTCTTGATCTATTTTTCCAGCACCCTTTGCTATTGTTAATTTTTCTTTTGTCAGGGTTATTACTTCTTGTTTATAAGTCTGCTTCATAACTAAATAAACGCATGTTGCTACAAATAAAATTTCTAGTCCGGCAAAAGGCAATATCATGGTTGCACCTGCTAGAGCAAAACCTATTCCAATTGTTAAGCATGTAAAAGCAATTATTGAAATAAAGATTAAGCTAGATTTCCAATCAGTAGATTGATTTGGGCGAAGAAGTATCCGATATATACCATCTTCTGAATTATTTTCGATTTTGACCATATAAAAAGGGAATCTATAATACTATTGTCTCGCCAAATAAACTTCTACGAATGAATAAAAATAGCAAGAATAATGAACTAAGAGGAATTTACGATAATGTAATGTTACCTAATTATTCTCCTGCAAACTTCATTCCCAAGGAGGCAAAAGGGTCAAGAATCTGGGATCTAGACAACAAAGAATATATAGATTTTGGTGGGGGTATAGCAGTGAATTCACTAGGACACTCGCATCCTAGTTTAATAAAAGCATTATCTGATCAATCCCAGAAGTTTTGGCATCTAAGCAATTACCTTAGTAATGAGCCAGCTATCAACTTGGCTAAACAAATAACAGATTCGACTTTTGCAGAAAATGTTTTCTTGAGCAATTCTGGAACTGAAGCAAATGAAGCTGCTATAAAAATTGCAAGAAAATATCATTCCTCAAAAGGTGATCAAAGAAGTGAATTAGTATCTTTTAAAAATTCTTTCCATGGTCGATCTCTATTAAATATTTCTCTAGGAAGTTCAGAAATGCATAGAAATGGATTTGAACCTTTAATGCCTGGAATTAAGCATGGAGAATTTAACAATGAGTCCGATTTAGAGAAGCTTATCTCCAATAATACTGCTGCAGTAATTGTGGAACCTGTACAAGGTGAAGCTGGAGTTTTTAAAGCCAGTAACGAATTTATTAAGAGACTGAGGGAAGAGTGCTCGAAAAAAGGTACTTTATTAATCATAGATGAAGTGCAAAGTGGTGTAGGAAGAATGGGAACTCTCTACGGTTATATGCAATATGACATTGAACCCGATATAGTCACTTCGGCAAAAGGCTTGGGTGGAGGCATTCCTATTGGTGCCACTCTTACAACTCAATCCATTGGCGAGTGCATGCAGCCTGGCACTCACGGATCTACTTTTGGAGGAAATCCAATGGCATGTGCAGTTGCAAATGAAGTATTGAATATCGTTAATAATAAAGATTTTCTCAACGATGTATTGGAAAAGGAAAAATTATTTCTTAGTTTTCTTGCTGAATTCCAAACTAAAGGAGTTTTCTCTGAAATTAGATCTTCAGGTCTATGGATAGGATGTGATCTGATTGATAAAACTTCAAATGAAGTTTTGGAGCAAGCATATGATGCGGGTCTGATAATGGTTTCAGCTGGCTCAAACTGTCTTAGATTGGCACCGGCGTTGAATATTACTAATGAAGAAATAGAACAAGGTATAGATTTATTGAAAGAGGTGCTACTCTAGAAGTTATGGAATATAGAAATTTAGGAAAGTCTGGATTAAGGGTTTCAGAACTATCTTTTGGATCTTGGGTAACATTCAACAAACAGGTTAACACAAACCTTGCAGAAAAGATGTTTGGTACTTGCCTGGATGCTGGAATCAATTTCTTTGATAATGCAGAGGGATATGAAAGGGGCGAATCTGAAATAGTTATGGGAAAAGCCCTGAAAGCCTTGGATAATCCAAGAGATTCATATTGTGTTTCATCTAAAGTCTTTTTTGGAGCCAACGAGAATCCATTGCCTACCCAGAAAGGACTCAGTAGAAAACATATAACAGAGGCTTGTCATCAAGCCATGGAAAGACTTCAAGTTGATTATCTTGATTTATATTTCTGCCATAGAGCTGATCCAGAGACCCCTATCAGCGAGACGGTCTGGGCAATGCATAATCTTGTAATGCAAGGTAAGGTTCTTTATTGGGGGACTTCTGAATGGAGTGCTGAAGAGATTTCAGAGGCTTACGATTTTGCTATTTCGAATCATTTAACACCTCCTTCTATGGAACAACCTCAATACAATCTTCTCGATAGAAATAGATTTGAAAAGGAATACGGACCTCTCTATACAAAATACGGTTTAGGCACTACGATTTGGTCACCTTTAGCATCAGGTGCTTTAACAGGTAAATACCTTGAAGGTATTCCTGAAGGCTCAAGAGCTTCTCTTTCTGGATATGAATGGCTTAAAAAAAGTATGGTTGAATCTGATAGAGGTCAAGAAAGAATGAATAGGGTAAGAACCTTGGCGCCTATTGCAGAAAAACTAAATGTAAGCATGTCCAATCTTGCTATAGCATGGTGCTTATTGAATAAAAATGTCTCGACAGTGATTTTGGGTGCATCTAAATTAGAGCAATTAGAAGAGAATTTAAAAAGTTCTGAGGTGATTGATCTTCTTGACGAAGAAATCCAAAAGGAATTACTTTCGATCTAGATCTTCAACCTTAACTCAAAATCTATATCCCCAGTGGCAGCGTGCTCTTTTAGCATTCCGTTCAGGTGGTTTATTGTTTCTTCTTTCATCTCACATGACCGCCTTGTATTCATATCTACATGAACCAGAACATTTTCCGTAATTGCTGAAACGTCTCCAGACTCATTAAGTATGATACCTCCGTAATGAATTAATTTAGGTTTAACAGCAAAATATCTAAAGCAAGGAGAGGCTATTTCCCCTTGTTTCATTTCCTTCAAATACCTTATGTTCATCTCCAAGGTAAAGAACGAGTACCCCTCTTGAAAATAATCTGAGGTAAAACCTAATGATGAATAAAAGGGAAATTCATCCTCAAATATCTGCGCATAATAGAGTACATTCATATGACCATTTAGGTCACACATTTCTTCTGTGATAGTTACGTCGTTACCTATGTATGGAAATTTCTCTTTCATTTAAAACTCTAGTAAATGTATTTATTTGTTGATTGGAAAAATTAGGATTTTATATCCTCAGGCGAAATTACTTCAACTTTATCAACTTTTCTAAAACCTTTTGGAAGGAAATTTCCTCTTCTTCCCCTATTGCCGAAAAAGTTTTCTAAGTCTTTAAATTTGATTGTAAAGTGGCGTTTACCACTTACCAGTTTCAGTTCTTTTCCCTCACCAACTACAGCTAATTCTTGTAAATACTCCTCACCAGATTCAAAATTAGCTTTGGGTATACCAATTATCTTATTACCTTTTCCTCTGGCAAGTTGTGGTAACTCAGTGTGAGGGAAGACGAGCATACGGCCTTGATTGGTTATCGCAGCCAGAACATCTCTATCATCGCTAATGAGGCTTGGAATTAATACTTTTGCTTTTTCTTGAACTTTAATTGCAGCCTTTCCTGATTTATTCTTGGTTTGTAAATCTCCGAGTTGTGCAATGAACCCATAACCTGAAGAAGTTGCTAAGATAATTTTTTCTTCGTTTGAGCCAGAAACTACTCCCATGAAAGTTTCGCCTGATTCAGCGTTTAATCTTCCCGAAAGAGGTTCTCCCTGCCCTCTAGCGGAAGGCAGTGAATGACAAGGCAAGGTGTATGCCTTACCTTTTGAATCAAAAAATACTGCATTTAGATTATTTCTGGATGGAGTTGAAGAGAAGTATTTATCTCCTTCCCTGTAATTCAATGACTCTGGCTCAATATCGTGTCCTTTGGCTGCTCTAATCCATCCTCTCTCCGATAAAACAACAGTTACCGGATCTGATGAAATTAGTTCTGACTCATCAAAGGCTGATGCCTCCTCTCTTTTTACTATAGGGCTATTTCTGTCATCTCCATAGATTTCAGCATCAGCTTTTAGTTCTTTCTTGATAAGAGTCTTTAGTCTAGTCTTTGAACCTAAAATCTTTTCTAATTCTTTTCTTTCAGAATCTAGGTTACCTTGTTCTTCCTTGATTTTTATCTCTTCTAGTTTTGCTAATTGTCTAAGCCTTATCTCTAAAATTGCATCTACCTGAATTACGCTTAATTTGAATTTTTTCTGTAAGACTTTTTTAGGATCATCTTCATTGCGGATAATGTTAATTACTTCATCAATATTCAAATATATAACGAGAAGACCTTCCAATATATGCAGTCTATCTAATACCCAATCTAATCTATGTTGAAGTCTTCGGGTCACAGTTTGAGATCTGAAAGTAAGCCACTCTTTTAGGACAAGCTTTATATCTCTTGTTTGAGGTTTTCCATTCAAACCTATGAGGTTCATATTAACCCTATAGTTTTTTTGAAGGTCTGTAGTTGCAAATAAGTGATTCATAACTGCATCTTTATCAACTCTATTTGATTTTGGTACCAAAACTAACCTGGTAGGGTTTTCTTCATCGCTCTCATCCCTTAGATCGACTATCATAGGTAGCTTCTTTCCATCCATTTGCAATGCAATTTGTTCAAGTATCTTGGAACTGGATGTTTGATGTGGCAATGCCGTAATTACAATCTCACCATTCTCAATATCATAGGTAGATCGCATACGTACTGAGCCCCGTCCGGATTGATAAATTTCTTTAAGTTCTTCTTCTGAAGATATGATTTCAGCTTTAGTTGGAAAATCAGGTCCAGGAATAATCGCGTAGAGTTCCTCTACAGTAACTTTTGGTTCATCTAAGATTTTGATACAGGCATCAACAACTTCATTTAAATTATGAGGAGGTATATCAGTTGCCATTCCTACAGCTATACCTGTAGCTCCATTCAATAATAAATTAGGCAACCTTGCCGGTAAAACACAAGGTTCCAAAAGGGTGCCATCAAAATTACTTACCCAATCAACTGTACCCTGACCAAGCTCCTCAAGAAGACTTTTGGCATAAGGTGAAAGGCGACATTCTGTATATCTCATTGCTGCAAAAGATTTTGGATCATCAATAGAGCCCCAATTCCCTTGGCCATCAATTAGAGGATATCTTGTTGAGAAAGATTGTGATAGAAGAACCATTGCTTCATAAGCCGCAGTATCTCCATGGGGATGAAACTTACCTATTACATCTCCAACTGTTCTTGCACTTTTTTTATATTTTGCAGCTGAACTTAATCCCAACTCAGACATTGCATAGATAATTCTTCTTTGAACCGGTTTAAGTCCGTCACCTATATGAGGTAAGGCCCTATCCAGAATGACATACATTGAGTAATCAAGGTAAGCTTTTTCACTAAACTGACTAAGAGACTGTTGTTCAAGTTTTTCAGACATTAGCTAGATTTCCTTTATCTTCGAGCCACTCTTTCCTATCTTGAGACCTCTTCTTGGACAGAAGCATATCAACCATCTGCGAAGATTTATCTCCATTTTTAACAGTAAGTTGTACTAATCGTCTAGCACCAGGCAACATAGTCGTCTCTCTAAGTTGCGAAGCATTCATTTCTCCCAGACCTTTAAATCTTTGAACTTCAATTTTAGTTCTTTTATTCTTTTTCTGTAATTCATCAACTAACTTGTCTTTCTCAGGATCGTCCAAAGCATAGTGAACATCCTTTCCTTGATCAATTCTATAAAGAGGTGGCATCGAAACATAAACTCTTCCAGCTTCAACAAGTGGCCTAAAGTGCTTCAAAAATAATGCACACAAGAGAGTTGCTATATGGAGACCATCTGAATCTGCGTCAGCTAAAATACAAACTTTTCCGTATCTAAGTCCATCTAAATTATTACTTCCAGGTTCAACTCCAAGCGCTATAGCGATGTTATTTACTTCCTGAGAAGCCAGTACCTCAGTAACATCTACTTCCCAAGTATTCATAATTTTTCCTTTAAGAGGAAGAATAGCTTGGAAATTCCTATCTCTCGCTCTTTTGGCAGATCCCCCTGCCGACTCACCTTCTACCAGAAATAATTCTCCTTTCTCAGGATCATCAGTAGTGCAGTCAGTTAATTTTCCTGGCAAGGCAGGTCCAGATATTATTTTTTTTCTATCTACTTTCTTATTACTTTTTTGTCTTGCCTGAGCATTAGCTATACAGATTTCTGCAATAGTTTCACCTTCTTCAGTATGTTGATTGAGCCAGAGACTGAAAGAATCTTTAATAATCTGTGAAGAAATATTTGTGAACTCTTTAGAGGATAATCTTTCTTTAGTCTGACCAGTAAATTGAGGATCCTTTACTTTTGCGGATATGATGGAGCTACAATTTAGCCAAATGTCGTCTGCGGTTAATTTAACCCCTCTTGGTATTAAGTTTCTAAATTCACAAAATTCTTTTAAAGCCTCAGTTAATCCGGATCTTGTTCCATTGACATGTGTTCCTCCTTGAGAAGTAGGAATTAAATTGACATAACTCTCAGATATGGGATCGGCAATACCCTGAACCCACTGTAAAGCCCAAGTCAGACCTCCATCTTCAGATAAATACTCACCTTCAAATGGGTCTGCAGGCACTACCTCGCCTCCGATATTAGAGGAAGCTAAATAGGAAGCTAAACCTTCTACAAAACACCAAGTTTCGGAGTTACCTGTATTTTCATCTAAAAATGAAATCTTTAAACCAGGAGAAAGGACAGCTTTAGCTTTCAAGGCGGCAGTAAGTTGAGATACAGAGATCTTAGGATTATCAAAGTACTGAGGATCAGCTAAAAAAGTTACTTTTGTTCCTGTATTTTTTTGACCTACTTTATCTATTTGTTTCAATTCTGATTTTTTTTCACTATCTTGAAATGTAATCGAATATTTTTTACCGTCACGCTTTATCTCAGCTTCAAGATATTGAGACAAGGCATTTACTACTGATACACCGACACCGTGAAGACCTCCAGAGAATTTGTAATCCTCATTTGAGAATTTAGCACCAGCATGAAGTCTAGTGAAAATTAGCTCAACAGCAGGTATACCCTCATCAGGATGGATATCGACCGGCATCCCTCTTCCATCATCCTCAACACTTAAAGATCCATCTTTCTTTAAGGCTACCTCTATCTTTGTAGCGAAGCCTCCTAAGGCCTCATCGATGCTGTTATCTATTACTTCTAGAGCAAGGTGGTTCGGCCGCGATGTTTCCGTATACATCCCTGGCCTTTTTTTGACAGGATCTAGTCCTGAAAGGACTTCAATTGACTTTGCAGTATATTCTCTAGCCATTTAGTTTTAGCATATTATAACCTGTGGTATGAGACTGAGTGACTAGAAATTAAAGAAAGTTTAACCGTGAAGGATTACATCATAATATAATTTTTATTAATACTATTGAGTTGTACTGAAGAGGAAAATAACTTGAAAATAGAAATTACTCGTTTTGTAAATAAGCCAATTATTCCTCCATTTCTTGTTGAAGAAATTGGATCGAACATTCAAGGACCTTCTCTTGTAAAAGCTCCAAATTGGTTAAAAAATCCACTTGGTAAATATTATCTTTACTTTGCAGATCATAAAGGAGATAGGATTAAATTAGCTTATGCCAATAATCTTAAAGGGCCCTGGAAGGTAGTTATTGGAGGTACTTTACATTTAAGGGAATCACATTTTCTGACAGAAAATCCCAAAATACCCCATGACTTTGATATCGATACATTAGGAGTAAGAGATGCACATAAAGATCTTATTGAGCATATACCTCATAAGATTGATGACTTAACTATTCCCCACATAGCCTCTCCTGATGTCCATATAGACAACCAAAAGAAAAGATTCATTATGTATTTTCATGGGCTTGATGAATTTGGTCTCCAAAAGACTAGAGTTGCGGAATCAAAAGATGGTTTAAATTTTCAGGTTAAGAAAAAAATAGTGGGATGGCCCTATTTTCGAAAATTTATCTACAAAAATAAAAATTTTGCCATATCCATGCCCGGGATTATTTATGAAGGTTCAGAAGAAATAGATGACTTTACTATTGTGAATCAAATCATGGAGGAAGAAGCAAGGCATAGTGCTGTCCTAGTAAACGGAGATCAATTACTGATTTTTTATACGAGAAAAGGTGATGCGCCAGAAAGGATACTATTAAGAACTGTTGATTTAACATTTCCTGTATCCGAATGGAAAGCAACTAAACCAATAGAAGTATTAAAGCCTGAAAAAGAGTGGGAAGGTGCTTTATTGCCGAATCATAAATCTGTCGCTAGCGCTATAAACACACCAGTAAATCAACTGAGGGATCCAGCTGTTTTCACTGAAGAAAATAAGAATTATCTTCTATATGCACTAAGGGGTGAAAATGGGATAGGAATAGTAGAATTTTCTACATCAGATTGAAAAAAATAGCTATTTAACAGTTATTTTACATATTATTCACAAAATCTATATACATGTATCATTTTCAATGATATGATGCGCTTCATTCAAATAACCACTCAAAATAATGAAAAAAATAGAAAAAACAGCAAAAAAAGTAACAGGCGTAATTCTACCTACTTTATATTTAGCACCTATGTTTCTCGGAGCTTATGGCTTTATATCTTTTGTGCAGTGGACCAGTTAACTTTCCTGCTGTTGTAACATACCTATGAGGTCGCTTACTTTGCGTCTTTGATGCATAGATCTCATCAAATAAATTCCTTCTCTGAATAAAACATTATCCTCTTTTACTTGTATTTCTTGAATTTGCTTATCCAAAATTTCTCTCAGGTTTTGATTATCTTGTTCTAATTGATCCAGATTTTTGTCCTCGCAAGATTCGAACTTTTCAAGTTCTTCCTTTCTTAATTTCGTATGATTTTTTAACCACTTTACGATATCGCCATTCTCTTTCTTCAATGAAGAGCTTGCATCATTAAATTTCATAGCCGAAATAAGTATTAGTGCTCCCCATGAACCAAGACGTGATCTTTCATACTCATCCTCAATTAAAGGACTGAATCTATTTATAATTTCCTGCGCAGCATTAAGTAGAGCAATATTGATGTCTGGTTTCATGTATTTCTCTCTAATATATCCAAGATAATTTCAAGGTGGATATCACCAGGAATCCAGGCCGAGAATAAATTAATAGGGTCTATATTTTTACCCGACTTAAATTCATTACCTGCTGAAATCCAAATAGCCATGCCTTTTATAGCGGCAAAGAGTTCCCACCACTGGAGATCATCTTTATTTAGGCTAATATCACTAGTTGCTTCCCATATACTTATAGCATCTTCTCTTTTTACCAAATATGCAGGACGCTCTTTATCTTGCCAGCTCCATATAGGAGATAATGCCCAACCTAGATCTTCTAATGGATCACCTAAATGAGCCATTTCCCAGTCAAGGATTCCAGTTATTTTATTTTCAGCATATAGAAAGTTACCGCTTCTGTAATCTCCATGGACCATACTTATAATTTCACTTTCATTGGGTGGATATTTATACAGATGTCTAATGCCAGCTTCTAAAATTGGTTCAATTCCAATGGAGTCCTCATGTATGATTTTGACCCATTTATCTAACTCATTTTTCCAGAAAGGTCTTTCTGTCTCTCCAATGAAATCTTCGTAAATATCGCTGTCTATTTTCTTTTTTGCTATCTCACCTAAGATAGACCAAAACTGTTCTCCAAGCTCGTTTTCATGAGGAGCATATATATTTGGAGTAAATGGACTAGCAGCCTCTCCGTTCAATTCTCTCATTAGCATAAATGGTGCTCCTAATTCTGTATTTTCCTCTGACATGTCTATCAAAACTGGGACAGGAACGTTAGACTCTTGAAATGCAGAATAAGCAAGATATTCAGTTCTTTGCTCCGTTTCTATCAAAGAACTATCTTGAGAAAGTCTGAGAATTAGCCTTTCTTTCTTATTAGAATCATCATTAAGAATGATCTTGTATGTCTCCCTGCTTGCACCACCAAAAATTCTTTCAAGAGAAATTAAAGAATATTCTTTTTTCTGAAATTCTGAATAATAAGAAAGAAAGGCAGAAGTTAAATCTTTAGACATTGGACTAGCAATCTAAAAGATCTTTAAATCCACTTGGGCTATGAGGTCCTATCAGAAGTTGTTCCAAGGCACCTATGCCTTTCATTACAACCTCATTCTCTTTCATCTCAAAATCACATATGGCTTGTATATGCAAAAATGGTGGGTCATGTGGATCTTCGCTCAGATCATAAAAGTCATAGCGAGACTGATTTTGCCCCTGAAACTGACCATGGCCCCATTCAGGATGCATATATCCCAATCCGCACATATATATATGATATTTTGGATTAAGAGTCCAAACTACCTCGGTGCCATCCCCTTTAAATGCAGAAAATTCTGCTTTAGATATTCTTCTTGTTCCTTCTTTATAAGAAATTTCTTTTTTTAAGTGATACAGCTTCTCGCTTAAGCTTTCTTTCTGCTGAACGCAGTGACTATTTGTTGCTCGCCCAACTTCATCATCAACAAAATAGAAATGGGAGGATTGTTTGGCAAAATTAGCTGGAGCCCATAACCAATAAAATTGAGGAAGCTTCAAAGGTGGGACAATCTGGGAATCAGGAGCACCTACAGGCCTTATGCCCCAGGACCGATCCCTTGTGCCTTGATAGCTCTCCTGCGATAAGTTTAAGACAGTATTCTTAAATTTTATCTCACCCGTCCAATATCCATGTTGCGTCATACGAGTAGAATCCATATAGATTCTTGAGCCATTCTTAAGAGTCATTCTTGGTTCTTCCATGGGTTCAAATCTACCCTTGAAAGTTACATCAGCAAAAATTTCTTTCTCTTTATCGCCTAAAAGGATTCGTATTTCTTTGAGAGGCTTGATTATGTCTATTTTAAAAGACCCGACTTCTGTCTTCATCCTCTCATGATCAAGAAAATCTGAATATCTAAAATTGTGCTGAATGCCGTCTAAAATAAGGATAAAACTAGCGTCTTTAATATTTAAGTTAGGATAGACACAAAATGCAGCTCCAAAAAAGATACTTCCATCTTGGTTGTAGCCATTAAAAAAATATCTGTCATAGAAATTTCTTTCAGTTCCAACTTCAGCAACTGGAGTTGGTAGCTGGTGGATTGGAAAATCGTCGCCTTTAGAAATCATTTAAATGCTAACCTTCAATTCAGATATCCCAGCTAAAAAGTTTGAAGGGATCCTAACAGGATCAGACGTGTAACGAATATTGGGATAACGACTCAATAACTCTTCAAATAAAATTCTTATTTGCATATGCCCTAATCTATTGCCTAAGCAAAGGTGTTCGCCAGCTCCAAATGCAAGGTGTTTCTTAGCATTTTCTCTATCAACTCTGAATAAATCTCCGTCAGGAAAAACGTCTTCATCTCTATTCGCAGAGCCGTACCACATAACAATTTTATCTCCTGCTTTAATATCTTGCCCTCTAATATTGGTATCTTTCGTAGCTGTTCTTCTAAAATAAATAACTGAAGTTACCCATCTCAGCATTTCGTCAGTGGCATTGGATATAAGAGATGGATCCTTAAGAAGCTTTTCTCTTTCTAATGGATTATCAGTGAGTGCCATGAGACCACCAGTAAGGGTATTTCTGGTTGTTTCATTTCCTGCTATAACCATGAGTAAAAAGAACCCATCAAGCAATTCAGGAGGAAGCTCTCCTCCTTCAATCTTAGTATTGGCTACAACACTCATGAGATCTTCAGTTGGATTTTTTCTTCTCTCCTCAATCATGTCTCTACCCATCTTAAATAGCTCCATGTAGTTAACCCATATTTGAAATGAGTTATTAGGATCTTGTTGAATTGAAGCATCTGTAAGGTTGTTAACCAAATCTCTTATTTTTGGTCTCTCAGATTCAGGAATTCCCATCATTTCACATAATACCCAGAGGGGTAATTGCTCGGATATCTCTGTTACAAAGTTAAACTCTCCTTTATCTTCAACATTGTCTAGCAGTTCTCTTACTTTTGCTCTCATATCAACTTCAAGACTTCTTATAGCTTTTGGTGTAAAACTTGGAGCTACCATTTTTCTATAAATTTGATGATCTGGGGGATCCATACCTATCATATTGCCTACTATGGCAGCAACAGCTGCTGGATCGACTACTGCAGGATCTCCCATCGACATCAAATGACCGCCAACAGCCGATGAAAATGTCATAGGATCTTTAGAAACTTTTACTATATCTTCGTGCTTGGTAAGAGCCCAAAAACCTGGTTCAAAATCTAAACTTTCTTCGTGCCAATAAATAGGGGCTTCCTGCCTTAACCTTTTAAAAAGATCAAAAGGCTGACCATCGATAAACGTTTCCCATTTATCTAATTCACAAATTTGACCTATGTCAAAAATGGGTTTGGACATATTTCTCTATAGTTGTTCTAGAATTGTCTCTGCTGAACTCACATCAAGACCAGGGCCAGATTCAACATTAAGAACAGAAACAACACCGTCATCTATAACCATGGCATATCTTTGAGATCTTGTGCCGAGACCAAAACCACTCCCGTCCATCTCTAAGCCTACTGCGGCAGTAAACTCTGCATTACCATCAGATAGCATTAAAACATCTTCTCCTACACCTCTATCTTCACCCCAAGCCTTCATTACAAAAGGATCATTTACAGAAACGCATGCCACTATATCTACACCCTTATCCTTCAAGTCTTTATTTTTTTCTAAAAAACCAGGAAGATGTTGAGCGCTGCATGTAGGCGTAAAAGCTCCTGGGACAGCAAAAAGAACCATCTTCTTTCCTGATGAAAGTTCGCTTAAAGAAACGGGTTTTGGACCTTCTGCAGTCATAGTAGTTAAACCAACTGAAGGTACAGTATCTCCAACTTGTATTGTCATTTTCTCTCCTTTGTTAAAACCACCATTATAGGCTAAGAATTAATTTTGATGCGAGTCAAAGAGGTGTTATACTAGAGTAATACACCTTAAAATTTATATGTGCACAATCAAAAATTTACAAATATATATACCTTTAATTTTAGTATTATTTTCCGCACCCATTAAAGCTGAAAATCTAGCTGACGTATATGAGTTAGCGCTTAAGAATGATCCATTACTTAAAGCAGCTGAAGCTACTTATAGAGTAGGAAAAGAAAATAGAGTTCAGGGTATCGCGGGTTTATTGCCTACTCTGTCTGTAGGTGGAAGTACAAACTGGAATGAATATAGAGTAGAAGAACAATTAATTGATCAATATAACTCTAACTCATATCTGGCAAGTTTGAACCAACCCATATTTAGATTAGATAAATGGTTCCAATTCGAAAGAGGGACAGCTTTGTCTGAAGCTGCAAGCGCCGAATTCGCCTATCAACAACAAGAAACAATGATTAGGGTGGCCTCAGCTTATTTTAACGTGCTTAATTCAATAGATAGTCTCAATGCAGCCAGAGCTGAAGAGAAAGCTATTGGAAGACAAAAGGATTTAGCGAAAAAAAGATTTGATGTTGGTTTAGCTGCAATTACAGAAGTACAAGAAACACAAGCAGCCTATGATCTAACAGTAGTTTCAAGAATAGCTCGCGAGGCTCAATTAGACTCAGCTCAAGAGTCACTTACTTCAATTGTGGGTAGAGATATTAAACTGCTTTCACCGCTTATAGATGATTTTGAGATCTCTTTACCAGATCCTTTAGATAGAGAAAGCTGGGTATCATTAGGATTAGAGAATAATTTTCAACTCAAAGCTGCAAAACTTCAAAGAGATGCAGCTCAAGCATCGGCCAGATCAACTGCATCTAATCATCTTCCTCAAGTTGACCTTGTAGGAAGAGTCTCTAAAAGCACTTCCAAGCAGGGCAAGTTTGGCGGTTTTATACAGAATCCTCTTTTTGGAATTGAGCAAGACACTAGGCAATACTCCATACAATTCAATTTGCCATTGTACGCTGGTGGAGCTATCAGCTCAGCAAGGCGCCAAGCTTATGCAAATTATGATAGATCTAAAGAGCAAGCTATCTTCGCCGAAAGGTCAACAGTGAGGGATGTACGATCAAACCACTTCGGTGTGCAAACACAGGTAGCAAATGTTACTGCAAGGAAACAAGCTCTAGCATCTGCTGAATCAGCGCTGGAAGCAACTCAAATTGGATACGAAGTTGGCACAAGGAATACAGTCGACCTTCTCGATGCTCAAAAGAGACTTTTCCAAGCTCAGAGAGATTACGCTAACTCAAGATATGAATACATTATTTCTATGCTGAGACTAAAAGCATCTGTTGGATCACTTAGCCCTGATGACCTAATGAATATTAGCAGTCAAATGAAATAAGAAAGTACCACAGTTCAAAAGGATTAAATTTTCAATAGTGCCTGAATTACCAGAGGTTGAAACTACTTTGAGGGGCATTGAGCCTCATATAGTAAGTAAATCTGTTAGTTCAGTGATAGTCCGCCAAAAATCTTTGCGGTGGCCTGTTCCAGTATCTTTGATTCAAAAGAAACTAAAAAATAAAAGAATAGATAACATAAAGAGAAGAGGTAAATACCTCTTACTTGAGAGTTCAAAAGAACATTTGATAATACACCTAGGGATGTCAGGAAGTTTGAGGATTTCTGATAAAGAACATATAAAGAAACACGATCACATAGATATATGTTTCAACGATGGGACTATTCTGAGGTATTGTGATCCCAGAAGATTTGGATGTTTTTTATGGAGTGATGACCTTGATAATCATTTCCTCCTGAAAGATCTTGGACCGGAACCATTAGGTAATCATTTTAATGGAGAGTATCTCTTTAAACTCTCAAAGAAAAGAAAAACTCCAATTAAAAACTTCATCATGAACTCAAAAATAGTTGTGGGTGTCGGGAACATATACGCGAGCGAGGCACTATATGCTTCAGGAATAAAGCCTTCTTCTCAAGCAGGTAGAGTTCCAAGAAATAAATACGAAATACTGGCACATGAAATAGTTACTATTCTTAAAAAGTCTATAAAAGATGGAGGAACAACTTTAAGAGACTTTGTGAGCGGAAATAATGAACCTGGTTATTTTAAACAGAGTCTAAAAGTTTATGGGAGAGAAGGTAAAGAATGCTATGCGTGCAAGACCATTATAAAAGGTCAGAGAATTGGGCAAAGGGCTAGTGCTTATTGCCCAAATTGTCAGACTAGGTTTTAAATCTTTTTTGTAAAGCTTCTTTCACGATCGGGTCTACGAATGAATCTATTTCACCTCCCATAGAGGCTATTTCTCTTACAAGAGTAGAAGATAGAAAAGAAAATTTAGCTTTTGGTGTTAAGAATATGCTCTCTAAATCAGGAGACATGGCTCTATTCATATTGGCAAGTTGGAATTCGTATTCAAAGTCCGATACAGCCCTCAAACCTCTTATGAGAATATTTGATTCTTGCTCTTTGGCGAGGTCAACAACCAGACCAGTGAAGCCAATTGCCTTAACATTTTTATTTCCCTCAAATATTCTTTCTACTTGCTCAATTCTCTCTTCGAGGGTGAAGATGGGTTTTTTGGAAGCGCTTGTGGCTATTGCAATAGTTACTTCATCAAAAAGGTGAAGAGCTCTTTCAATTATATCTATATGTCCTAAGGTTATAGGATCAAAAGTACCAGGATATAAAGCTTTAGCCATAGTTATCTCCAAAAATATTTACATATTCTCTCACATTTTTTAAAAATGGTACCAAAAGAGAATTTGACTATTGTTTTGATACCTCCAATTTATAGGCATTCAACCAAGACCTAAAACCAAAGAAAATAATAACTAGGTATAGACAAAAGAGTAATGATGTTAAATAGAGTTCCCTTTCTATAAATAGCACCACAGAAATTGCATCTATAACAAACCAATATATCCAATTTTCTAATATTTTCTTGGCAACCATATAGGTTGCTGCCAGAGCTCCAAAAGTTGTCAAAGAGTCCAAAAATGGTAAGGCAGCATTTGTATAAGCTTCCAATAAATTACCTGCTAAAAAAGCAAGGCCCAAGATCGCCAAAATAACAACAGCATGCTTCTTAAAGCTCCACAGACTTACTTTCATCAAGTTATCTTGTGTATTTTTTATATTCCATTGTCTCCAACCATAAATACCCATTGAGACATAAAAAATCTGAAGTACAGATTCCATATAAAGATTAGCTTTATACATTAATAATAAGTAAATAAGAGAACTGACAATACCGGCAAACCAACATCTAATATCCTGTCTCACTGCCAACAAAAGATAGGTGATGGCAAGAAGAACAGCTAAAAGTTCGAGTCCCAGCAAAAGATAATCAGAATACATATTGAATGGATAAACCTAGATTTCTGGGGTCTCCATGTCTTTCATATAACTTATCTTCAAAATTTGGAGGTTCATTTCCAAAGAAGAACCCTCTTAAGGAGTAATACTCGTCAAATAAGTTTTTTACCCAGAAATTATATTTAACTTTATTCATTGAGTAAGAAAGATTTATATTTGTCAGGATATAATTGTCAGATTTATTATCGTGAGAATCGGAGTAATAAAAATCACTTTTACCTGTTAAGTCTAAAATAAACTCTAATCTTTGAGATAGTTTCCAAGACATGCCAGTGGAAAAACTATAGCTTGGAGCGTGCGCCTGTTCCCTACCTTCCAAATCAGGTCTAGATGAGTAATGAGTAATTTCAGTTTCGAGCAATCCTAGATCAAAAAATATATTAATCTGGTCAGATAAATCTCTCTTAATACTCAATTCTGCTCCATAGTTATTACCTTCAGCTGCATTTCTTGTTAAGTACAAAAATGTATTAGGGTCTTGGGGATCTACTTGAGTTGAAATAAGAACTTGTTGATCTTTTCTATCAGATAGAAAGATAACGAAATCTAAATAAGTATCTAAATCATCTATATAGCCATTTAGTCCAAACTCGTAATTTATTAAAGATTCAGGCTGATAGTTTATGCTGTTACTAAAACTTGAATCACCAAGACCTGTTCCTAAATTAAAACCTCCCTGTTTATACCCCTTTGCTGCACTGACAAAAAAAGTTAAATCTTCAGTTGTGGTTTTGGTTAAAGAGATCTTTCCCCCATTCATCTTGTCTGCTGGATTAAATGACTCTTCATTGGAATCAGAATAACCACCATCCCAATCTTCCCAGCGCATACCAAAAGATAGTTTTAAGCTAGAACTAAGAAAATAATCTAAATTTCCAAAAAGAGAATTACTTTTAGAAGAATAATAGCTTGAAAAAAATGACTCACTAAAGAATGTGTCATAGCCATCAAAAGGGTCACCGTAGGCACCATCATCAAATTTGTTATTTGATTCTTTTATTTTGAAAACAGAATATCCGACTATCCAATTGAAATTCCTAGAACCAAAATCAACATCATCAGACAAAAGTCGGATTTCAAAATTTTCGGTATCTCTTTTTCTGAAAGTTTCTGAGAAATAATCATATGTAAATGGTGCGTGCGAAAGAGAATTACCCCAATCCGCATCATAACTAAAAACTACGTCTGTATTAGTCTTTGAGTATAAGAGGTTTATCTTATTAGTAGGAGCGTTGAAGATATAATTTATCCCCAATGCTTTGGAGTCTTGCGAATCCATTCCAGGTCTATCAGAAAGTGTGTTCAAAGAGCCATCTATCGTCCATATGTCTGCGGGATTATCAAAGTCATTACTAAAGTAGACCAAGTCTAGTGATGATATAGCGTTCAAATCCCAATCTAACTTAAATCTGTAAGATCTTTCATCTTTCTTAGAAGTATCAGATCGTTTTAGATATATATTTTTTCTGAATCCATCTGAATCTTCCTTTTTGAGACTCATTCTATATTTCAAATCAGAAGATATCGGTACATTAAGCACTGCACCAATGTCTTTTCTACCGTAATCACCTAATATAAGATCAGCTTTAGCAAAAAAAATATCAATTGGGTCATTCGTCTTTACATAAACCAGTCCAGCAAGAGAATTGGCCCCCATCCTCGATCCTTGAGGTCCACGATAAACTTCTATTTGTTGGACATCATACGAAGAAGCGATGCCTCCCTGACCAGAAAAATCAATATCATCAATGAGAAAACCAACTGAAGAGTTGGGAGTACCTTCATATCCAGACCTTTCCCCAATGCCTCTTATTTGGAAGTATCTTGGTCGAGAATCACTAGCAGCAAAATTTAAATTTGGAACAGAATAGGATAGATCTTCAAAATGTTTATATTGTTTCTTATCGATCTTGTCTTCGTTAAAAATAATCAAACTTGAATCCTTGTCTGATTCAGAAATTGCTCTCCAGTCACCAATAACTATGACTTCGTCGATAATTTGAGAGTTAATGTTAGTTTGGAAAAAGAAGAGATATAGAAATAAAAAAAACTTAATTTTATGTGATGTCATGTAATTCCTCCGCCATCATTGTATGGATCAGGTTCAAGGGTTTATTTCTCAGGCTTTTTCCTCCCCTTTACATTTATAAACCAATAATAACGTGCATAAGAAAATCTTCAAGAAAATTTATAAAGGCTCGACAGTATTAGGAAGGTTTTCTTTGATAAATTTAGCTAAAGCTTTGAGATCAGATTCTTTGGAATAGTCTTTTCTAAAAGATATAGAAATATTTCTGTAAGCTTCACCTATATCAAGTTTTCTCACCATCATTCCTTGAGTGTTGATACGTCCTTCATATGTTGCTAAAGCAGGAACCAAAGTGGACCCTTGTCCCATTGCTACAAATTGTAAAATTGTCTCCAAACTCCCAGCATGAAGCCACTGCATTGGACCTTCTGTATCTAAATTTTTGAGTCCACAAACTGACTTTACTTGATCAGATAAACAGTGTTCCTCTGGCAGTAAAAGTAAATCTAATTTTTGAAGGTGTTTAACTTTTATATCATCAACATCATAAATCTCATGATTAGCAGGATGAGCTAACCAAAATGGTTCTTTGAATAAAAGACGTTCTTTAAGATTTTTTTCATTTCTAATGGAAGTTGCCAATAAGGCTGCGTCTATTCTTCCTGCTTTTAGATCTTCAATTAATTCCGAGGTTGTTGCCTCAACTAGTACCAAGTCTAAATCAGGATAAGCATCCTTCAATGGCAACAGTATTATTGGAAGAAGATAAGGACTAAGAGTATGAATTGCACCTAATGTGATTTTTCCCATCAAAGGCTGCTTGAATCTATGCGCAATCTTTTCTATCTCTGAAGCTGTCTCTAGTGTTTTTTGTGCTGCCTCTAGAATTAATTTACCCTCTTCAGTGATTGTTACCTTTCTATTCGTTCTTTCAAAAAGAGTAAGTCCCAGCTCTTGCTCCAATTTATTAATTTGATTACTGAGAGTAGGTTGAGTAACAAAGCACTCTTTGGCAGCTTTACTGAAATTATTATGCTTTGCTAAACTAGAAAAGTATTTAAGATCTTTAAGATTCATTATAGCTTTTATCTATTATTATAATTTGAATAAATGATTATACAAATATAATAGAAGAAATTAATATTCGCACACTAGTTATTTAATGTTCATTATTAATGAGAATTGTTATCAAAGTAATAATGGATTTCATCAACAAATTTAAAAAAAAATTACTCTAAAATAGAGTCTTTTATAAACGGAGAAAATAATGTCAGGTCTTAAAGGAACAAATACTGAACAGAATCTAAAAGATGCATTTGCAGGTGAATCTCAAGCAAACAGAAGATACCTATACTTTGCAGCAAAGGCAGATGTGGAAGGTCATAATGATGTTGCAGCTGTTTTTCGTTCAACTGCAGAGGGTGAAACTGGTCATGCTCATGGTCATTTAGAATATTTAGAAGAAACTGGTGATCCTGCAACAGGACTTCCTATGGGAGAAACGAAGCTTAATTTAGAGGCTTCAGTAGCAGGTGAAACACATGAATATACAGACATGTATCCAGGAATGGCTAAAACTGCGAGAGAAGAAGGTTTCGATGAAATCGCTGACTGGTTCGAGACACTTGCCAAAGCAGAAAGATCACATGCTAATAGATTTTCTAAAGCTCTAGACGAATTAGCTTAATTATTATTTAAAATTCTCAATAAGGTGCGGTCAACGCACCTTATTTGATATCCCTATGTCAGATATATTTTCAGAAAAGGAAGGGGGCTTAGAAGCACCAACTAGACATCCTGTTGATTGGAAGGATCCATCTTTTATGGACAAAGAGGAATTCCTTAAAGAATCCGAAAGAGTTTATGATGTTTGTCACACCTGCAGGAGGTGCGTAAGTCTGTGCGAATCTTTTCCAACCTTATTTGACCTAATTGATGAGTCAGATACATTTGAATTAGATGGAGTCGACAAAAATGACTTTCAGAAAGTGGTAGACGAATGTTACATGTGCGATCTCTGCTATCAAACAAAATGTCCTTACGTTCCTCCACACCCTTGGGCACTTGATTTTCCCCACCTAATGCTCAGAGGAAAAGCAATAGCCTACGAAGAAAAAAATAAATCTCTCAAAAAAAGAGTAAGAGATAAAGTCTTGACCTCGACAGATAAACTTGGAAAGTTCATGAAACTTCCGCTCCTAGATATAACCTATGAAGCAATTTCTTCAAATAGTTCAGCTAGGAAAGTAGCTTCAAAAATAACAGGAGTTCATGCAGATGCCCCTTGGCCAAAATTTGAGAGCTCTGTAGAAAAGTACACTCCAAAAACTATTGAAAAAGTAACTACTACTGAGAAGACGACTGGAAAAGTAGCTGTTTACACTGGCTGTTATTGCAGAAATAATGATGCGAATCTTGCAAATGATTTGCTCAAAGTTCTGGAGCACAATGGAGTTGAAGCAAAACTCATGATTGATGACAAGTGCTGTGGAATGCCGAAACTTGATCTAGGTGACCTTAAGTCAGTAGAAAGTTTGATGAAGCAAAACACTCCTCTTCTTCTTGCCGAGATTGAGCAAGGGTATGACATCATCTCGTTGGTACCTTCGTGTGTTTTGATGTACAAACAAGAGCTGCCATTGCTGTTCGATGATAATCAGGATTTAAAGAAGATTAAACAGCATATTTTTGATCCTTTCGAATATCTATCATACAGAGAAGATAAAGGACTTCTTAATAAGGACTTTAAAAAGTCGCTAGGAAAGATAGCATATCAAGTTGCTTGTCATCAAAGAGTGCAAAATATAGGTCCAAAAACAAAAGAATTGTTAGAACTTGTTCCCGATACAGAGGTTCAGGCTATCGAACGTTGTTCAGGTCATGATGGCACTTATGCAGTAAAGGAAGAAACGCATAATAATTCAGTAAAAATTGCTAGACCTGTTTCAAGAAAAGTAGATGAATCAGAAGCTGATCACCTCACAAGTGACTGCCCTCTTGCTGCAAAACAAATACAACATGTTTCAAAGAATAAACCAGACTCCGCCCATCCAATTTCATTAATCAAAAAAGCTTATGGAGTTGAATAAAATGACAAAATTAAACAAAACTGACTTACTTTCATTAGAAGAATATAGTGAACGAAGGGAGGAACTTCGTGCCGAGGTTATACAACTGAAAAAAGATAGACTCATACAAATTGGAGAAAATATCAGCTTACTTTTTGAAAGTATAGAGACAATTAAGTATCAAGTACAAGAAATGCTAAGGATTGAGAAGATATTTGATTCTGAAGGAATCGAAGAGGAGTTAGGCGCATATAACCCACTTATACCTGATGGAGCTAACTTAAAAGCTACAATGCTGATAGAATATCCTGATAAAGAAGTCAGAGCAGAAAAATTGAAAGATCTGCACCTTGTCGAAAACAAGGTATGGTTACAAATTGGCGAAAATGAAAGAGTTTATGCTGTAGCTGATGAAGATCTAGAAAGATCAAATGAAGAAAAAACTTCAGCTGTGCATTTTTTGAGATTTGAATTTGACAAGAATATGATCGCCGACTTCAAAAGTGCCAAAATGTTATACGCTGGCATAGACCACTCTAAATATAATATAAAAACAAAAGAGATACCTCTAACTACTTTGAAGAGCCTGGCAGCTGACTTTCATTAAAAGACAGCGCTGTCATATACTTTATATTATTGATACAATGTAAATATGAAATTAAAAGAATTAAAGCAGTTAATTGAAGGTTGTCATGTAGAAGACCTCAACAATGAACTTGAGGCAATTGTAATATCTAAAGAAAATAAGATCTTCAAAACCGATAGCATCAGGGTAGATACAGATTCTGGAAGGATAATTATAGCTACACAAGACTCAGAGCAGTTCAAACTGAATAAACTTAACGCAGACAAAGAAATGGAATTTGCTAAAAAAATGCTCTCGATAAAGTCAGTAGAAACTGAAAAAGGTTTAAACCACTAATCTATATATTTATTCAACTCCTCCTTGGCAATAGTTCTTAAGTGCACTTCGTCAGGCCCATCTCCGATTCTAAGATATCTTATTGAGCTATATAGACTTGCTAGTGGAGTATCTTGAGAAACCCCAGCTCCACCATGTATTTGGACAGCTCTCTCAATAACCCTTACTGCCATGCTAGGTACTTCAACCTTAGGTTGAGCTATTTCACTTTTTGCTTTTTTGTTTCCTTGAGTGTCCATCATATAGGCAGCTTTTAATGTTAGGAGTCTGCACATTTCAATTTCATTGCGACATTTTGCAATAACATCGTAGTTACCTCCCAATTCAGCGATTGCTTTACCGAATGCTTTTCTTGAGGAAGCTCTTTTACAAAGAAGTTCTAGGGCCATTTCTGCAGCACCGATAATTTTCATACAATGATGAATACGTCCTGGTCCTAATCTACCTTGAGCGATTTCGAATCCCCTCCCCTCACCTAAAATCATATTATCTTTAGGGACTCTTACATTCTCAAAACTTAAATGAGCGTGGCCATTTGGAGCGTGATCTGAACCATACACCGTAAGCATTCTCTTTAAGCTTATTCCTGGGCTGTCTTTTGGAACAATTATCTGCGACTGCCTTTGATGCTTAGGAGCTTCAGGATTAGAAACTCCCATGAAAATCATAAACTTGCAATCAGGTCTACCGTAACCCGAAGTCCACCATTTTTCTCCATTAAGAACATATTCATCACCGTCTCTCATAATGGTGCTAGAAATATTTGTAGCATCAGAAGAAGCTACATTTGGTTCAGTCATTGCGAAAGCTGAACGTATTTCTCCTTGAAGTAAAGGAGCAAGCCACTTTTCCTTTTGATAATCGCTTCCATACTTATCAAGCACTTCCATATTGCCTGCATCAGGAGCCGAGGAGTTGAAGACCTCAGATGTCCAACCAACTCCCATTAATTCAGCTAGAGGGGCAAACTCTAGATTAGAGAGTCCATATCCCAAATCTCCAGTTAAAGAAAAATTCCAAAGACCAATCTCCCTTGCTTCTTGTTTTAGCTCATATAAAACTTCTGGGACCTGCCATTGATCTCCAGATTCTCTAAAGGAAGCCATGGCTTGATCATATTCTTTTTCTCTCGGTTTAATTTTTTGATCTATAAAATTAGATACGAGGCCTATAAGTTCTTTTGTCTTTTGTGTGTGTTCAAAGTTCATAATTAATTTGAAATCATACTACTAAAAAAATGATAACATCGTTTAAATAATTGGAGAGAACACTATGGACTTTAGAGATTACTCATTGAAAGATTTGGCTAGTAATATTCAGTCAAAAAAAATGTCGGCTACAGAGGTCACGCAAGCCGCTTTAGATAACATAGATAAGTATGATGAACGGCTAAATGCTTTTTGTGCAGTCAATCACGAAGACGCAATAGAACAAGCAAAGCAGATAGATGCTTTAATTCAAAAAGGTGAAACAGTCGGCAAACTTGCAGGAATACCTATTGGGGTAAAAGATCTGGAAGATGCAAAAGGCTTTGTAAC
>CALIUO010000017.1 GCA_938048695.1 uncultured SAR86 cluster bacterium | reverse complement strand
AAAAAGGGGATTATGTTGATAAGACTAATTAAAATTTGTTTTCTTATCTTGCTCACAGGCTGCACATCAGAAACTATTGAAATGAAATATCCAGAGACAAAAAAAGAAGATATCCAAGATCTTATTTTTGGAAAATATATCGATGATCCTTATCGTTGGCTAGAAGACTTCAATAGTAAAGAGACTACGGATTGGGTGGATAGACAAAACAAATTAACTGACGCTTTCTTAGAGAACGAATATCAAAGAAAAATTAAGGAAGATCTTGAAGATATTTGGATTACAGAAGATATAAGCATTCCATTCAGAAGAGGCGATAGAACGTTTTATTATTACGACAACGGCAAGCAACAACAGTCAGTTTTTATGATGAAAGATTGCAATAGTTGTGAAGCAGAGGTTTTATTGGATCCGAATCAGTTTTCTACAGATGGCACTATTTCTTTATCAGATATTAGTGTAAGTCCCAACGGAGAATATCTTGCCTATGCAATATCTGATGGCGGTTCAGATTGGAGAACATGGAAAGTTTTTAATATAAAAGAGAAACGTGACACAGATGATGTAATTGAATGGTCTAAATTTTCTTATGCGACCTGGGAATCGGACAGCTCTGGATTTTATTATCAAAAATATCAGCAACCCGATGAAGCTCTCTCTGATATAAATAAAAGTCCACAATTATTTTTTCATAGACTTGGTGATGAGCAGGGTAAAGATAAATTGATATGCGAAGATAAAGAAAATCCTGACTTCTCATGGTCTATAAGCGTTCCCGAAAAAGGACGTTATCGAGTTTTATCGATAGGTGAAGGCACCGATGAAAGAAACTTTCTTTCTATCAGCCTAGATGAATCTCTAAATTTCGTACCGTTAATAGATAAATTTGAAGCCACTTATAGATTTTTAGGAGGTAATGAGGATACTTTGTGGTTTTTTTCCAACTTGAATTCTCCTAATGGCAAGATACTTTCTTTAAAAATTAATGATGGTAATTTCATTTGGGATGAGATTGTAGCTGAAAAAGAATTCCCCATTTCAGGAGCTTCTGTTGCAGGGGATAAATTGATCATCAATTATCTTGTTGACACTATATCAAAAGTTGAATTCTTTGATTTAGAGGGAAACTTTATAGAAGAGCTCATGTTTAAAGGTGAAGGTTCTTTGTCAGGTTTTTACGGAAAACTTGGAAATAAGTTTTCTTATTTCGAATTTTCAAATTTCATAACTCCTCAAAGTATTTATGAATTAGATTTAGAAACCTTAAGCTATAAACCCTATTGGCAAACAGAAATTAAAGGCCTGAATATCAAAGATTATGCTGGTAGGTTAGATTTTTATAAATCTAAAGATGGCACCAGTATCCCAATACATATCTCGTATAGAAAAGATTTAGAGATTACTTCACAAACTCCTGTTCTGTTATATGGATATGGCGGTTTCAATATACCGATCTTACCTTATTTCAGTAAGACGTTTTATATGTGGATTAAATCTGGGGGAGTTTTGGCTGTTGCAAATCTAAGAGGGGGATCTGAGTATGGTGATAGATGGCACCAAGAAGGCATGCTTCTGAATAAACAAAATGTCTTTGATGATTTTGCCTACGGAGCAAAGTACCTTCACTCTCTAAACATTGGTTCTCCTGAAACGACTACCTCTCTTGGAAGATCGAATGGTGGTCTATTAGTTGCAGCCACTATGCTTCAATATCCAGAATTATTTAAAGTAGCAATCCCTCAAGTAGGTGTATTAGATATGTTGAGATTCCATAAATTTACTATCGGTTGGGCTTGGGAAAGTGATTATGGAGAGCCTGACAATGAAGAGGATTTTAACTATCTATTAAATTATTCCCCGTATCACAATATTAAAGAAGATATTTGTTATCCAACTACCTTGATAACAACTTCTTCAAGAGATGATCGAGTTGTTCCAGCTCATTCGTATAAATTTGCAGCTAGATTACAGGAGCTACAGTCTTGCTCTAATCCAATACTTCTTAGAGTTGAATCAAGAGCAGGGCACGGAGCAGGAACTTCAAAGGACAAACAAATTGATGAGATTGCTGATATATTTGGTTATGCACTTCAGACAATAAAAGGTAATTAACATGGCAAAGATTCATGAAATAGATGGTTGGATAGACAGAGTAAAAGAAGAAATAATTGATCCACAAAGGGAAATAATTGATCCTCATCATCATCTTTGGCATGGTCCTGAAAACCCACCTGGTATTAAAGAGAGTTATAGATATCTTTTAGAAGATTTATGGAACGATACTTGCAGTGGTCATAATATAAAAAAAACTGTTTTTATTGATTGTGGTCAGGAATATTATTCTGAAGGTCCTGACCGATTTAAGCCTGTGGGTGAAACTGAATTTGTGGTTGAGATTGCCAAGCAGGCTCAAGAAGATTTATCAAAAGCGCAGATTAGCGGAATAGTAGGGCACGCTAACATGATGTTAGGTACCTCTGTAAATGAAGTGCTAGAAATGCATATTGAAAAAGGTGATGGCTTGTTTAGAGGTATTCGTCATGCAGGAGGATGGGATGAAGACGAGAAGGTTAAGAATGCCCACTCTCATCCAACACCTCATATTTATTTGGAGGATGAATTTCAAAAAGGGCTAGAAGAATTAGCCTCTTTAAATTTGGTTTTTGATACTTGGCATTACCACAACCAAATTAAGGACTTAACTACCTTAGCAAAAAATTTACCTGAACTAGTTATCATTCATGACCACTTTGGTGGTCCCTTAGGAATTGGTCCATATAAAAACAAGAGAGAAGAGATATTTGAAGTATGGAAAGAGGATATTGTTGATCTGAGCCAGTGTCCTAATGTCTATTCAAAATTAGGAGGATTAGCAATGCCTGTTAATGGTTGGGATTGGCATAAGAGAGAATTACCTGCAACTTCAGATGAAATACTTCTAGAACAGAGTAGATACTATCTTCATACATTAGAGTGCTTTGGATCAGAAAGATGTATGTTTGAAAGTAACTTTCCTGTAGACAGACAATCGGTTTCTTATCACGTTATATGGAATGCCTTTAAAAAACTCAGCAAAGATTTAGAGGAAGAGGATAAAGCTAATTTATTTTATGAAACCGCCAGCAAAGTCTATAAGTTAGAGTCCTAATTGTTTAACAGTAAGATCTTTCATGATTTCTTTAGATCCGCCGCCTATTGCCATCACTTTTACTTCTCTATAAATTCTTTCTACAGCATTTCCTCTTAAGTAACCAGCTCCACCAAAAATCTGCATAGCTTCACTGGCTATAGATTCAATACACTCTGAGCAATAAAATTTAATTTTACTAATTTCTGCTACAGGCATCTCACCATCATTCATAAGCTGAGCTACCTGATTTAAATAAGCGTCCATAGCATCGATCTTTGCAGACATATCGGCTAGCTTATGTCGTATCACCTGGTGTTCTATTAAATTTTTACCAAAGGTTTGTCTTTCCTGGCTATATTGAACACATTCCTCAAAACACCTTTTAGCCATGCCAAGCATTTGTGCGCCCATCATATATCTTTCGTAATTGAAATTATTCATGATAGCAAGAAATCCTTTATTTTCCTCTCCCATTAGATTATCTGCAGGGATTCTACAATTATCAAAATAAAGTGTTGCTGTATCTGAAGACCACCAACCCATTTTTTTATCAATAGAGGATCGGGTAAAGCCCGGTGTATCTGCCTCAACAAAAAATAAAGAGATACCACCTAGTCCTTCTTTTCCAGTTCTTGCACCGATTACGAAGTAAGAAGCTTGCATTCCTCCAGTTATAAAAGTCTTTGATCCATTAAGGACCCATTCATTTCCATCCTTTCGGGCAGTAGTTTTCATTCTTGCCACATCAGAACCACCACCTGGTTCAGTAATTCCCAAGGAGCCTCCTTTCTTACCTGACATTAGGGCAGGTAAAGCTTTTAACTTTATTTTTTCATTAGCTAGTTCTGTAAGGGGTCCTAACATGATATTTCTTGATCCTACGCTTGCAAAAAGACCTCCCGCACTAGTTCTTCCCATTTCAACCGAAACATCCTTTCTCATGAATTGATCATCAAACCCTAATCCACCATATTTTTCGTCTATACCGAATCCAAATACACCTAATTCACATACTTTTTCGTTAATTTCATGAGGATATTCTCCAGCCTCATCCCATTCATCAACATAAGGCCAAATTTCTGCTTCCAGAAATTTAGATACCATTTCTCTGAAAGTTTTTCTTTCTTCTGTATCGAAGGGATTTCTCATTTTATTGATCGAAACCTTGAAGTTTTCCTGCTTCTTCTCTTATTAACTCAGGGGAACCTAACAGTTGCCTATTAAGTCCTATCCTTTTAAACCAGTAATGAAGTCCTAATTCATCAGTAAAACCCATTCCTCCATGCACCTCTGTAGCTGTTTTAGATACTTGTTTTCCTACTTCGGAAACATGAGCTTTAGTTTGACACGCCATTAGACGTGCTTCTTCAGGAACTTTATCTTGGCAATGCGCCGCATGCCATATCATGGAATGACAAGGTTCTAGTTCAGCAGCCATTTCCGCACACATATGTTTAACAGCCTGGAAAGAACCAATCAATCGTCCGAATTGTTTTCTTTCTAAAGCATATGCAACTGATTTATCTAGCATCACTTGGGCAGCGCCAACAGTATCAGCAGCTAACATTAATCGCCCTGCATCAAGTACTTTTTCTATAACTTCTTTATTGCTTGAATTAGGTAAGATCTCTGCATCTACTTTATCTAAAACTAACTCAATTGAAGTTCTAGTTTTGTCTACAGTTGTTAGCTCGGTAACAGTGATTCCCGAGCTAGATGAATCTACCAAAAATAATTGACCAGACTTGTCTGCAAGAAGATAAGCATCTGCATCTTTTCCATCTATTAGAAACAGACATCTTCCAGACAATTTGCCGTTAGAAAACTCAATACCAGAATCTTCTCTTGCACCGACATATTCTGAAAGTCCTACTCCAATAACACATTCACCTCCAGCTATCTTAGGGAGCCAGTTGCTTTTTTGTTGCTCATCTCCTCCAAGGTTAATTGCAATTGGGGCCATAACATAAGATCCTGCATAAGGAACGGGCGCTGTTCCAGAACCCAGAGCAGAGGCAACAACAGTTGCAAACAACATATTTAGTTCAAGACCA
>CALIUO010000016.1 GCA_938048695.1 uncultured SAR86 cluster bacterium | reverse complement strand
TTCCTGATTCTAGGACCACTATTTTGTCAGAACTTTCTATAGTAGATAATCGATGAGCTATGACGAGCGTTGTTCTATTTTTGGTTAGCTCTTGAAGTGCATCTTGAATATAATTTTCTGATTCAGAATCTAAAGCAGATGTCGCTTCATCTAGTATGAGGATTGGCGCGTCTTTTAATATAGCCCTGGCGATTGCTATCCTCTGTCTCTGACCACCTGAAAGAAGTACGCCATCATCTCCAGCAATTGTGTCATAACCATCAGGAAGTGCCTCTATGAACTCATGAGCATTTGCCTTTCTTGCAGCTTCTTTGATTTGCTCAATAGACCTCTCTTCCGAACCATAATTTATGTTATTGGCAATAGTGTCATTGAATAAAGTTATATTCTGACTGACAAGAGCAATGTGAGATCTTAGGTTTTTGATTTCAAATTCATTCAACAAGACTCCGTCTATCCTGATTTCACCATTAAAACCATCATAGAATCTTGGTAATAAGCTCATTAGAGTTGTTTTACCTGCTCCAGATTTTCCTACGAAAGCTACAGATTCCCCTTCATTTATATGAAGATTAATCATATTGAGAATATTTTGGTTTGAGTTACGGTAAGAGAATGAAACATTATTGAATTCGATCTCTCCTTTTATTTCCTCTGATTTATAGGTACCTTCGTTTTTTTCAGAGTCTTCATCTAACTGACTGAAAATATCTTCTGCAGCTGTTAAACCTTTTTGTATTTGGCTATTGAGTTCTGATAGTTGTCTCACAGGCTTAGCTAACATTCCGGCAGCACTGAAGAAGGCAATAAAAGTTCCTGGAGTCATTTCTGAAACAACAGAGGCATCCAAAGCGAGCCAAGTAATTAGGGCTAGAGCGGCTGAGACAAAAATTTGGACCAATGGAGAGGCAATAGAATTAGTTGCTTCTAATTTTAAGTTTTGTTTCCTATTGTTATCGCTTGCATGATTGAATCTCTCGATTTCATATTCCTCTCCTCCGAAAGATTTTACCTCCTCATAACCATTAATAGTTTCAGATGCAACGTGAGTAACATCGCCCATAGCTGTTTGGATTTTTCCACTAATTTTTCTTAATCTCTTTGCGGCAATACCAACTACCAAAGCAATAAATGGAGCAGCAATAAATAAAAATAAAGCAAGCTTCCAATTCAAGTACATTAGGTAAGAAATAAGCCCTATCACTAAAAGCCCCTCTCTAATGAGTATCTTTAATGCATTTGTAGCCGCTCCTGTTACTTGCATAACATTAAAGGTAATTCTAGAAATCAAATGACCTGAACTGTGTTCATCGTAAAAAGAGCTCGGAAGTACAGTCAGTTTTTCAAATAATTCAGTGCGTAAATTATGGACCAGTCTATTGGAAATTGAAGAAAGTAAATAATTTCCAACGAAGAATCCTATACCTCTTACGAAGGCTATTGCTATTAATGCCATTGGTAAAATGAGTCTTAAATCACCTTCAGGGTTATTTACGTAGTCGATTACTCTTTTTAACCATTCTGTTGCTGCAACTTGTGAACCCGAATAAACGGCAAAACCTAAAATACTTAATAAAAATAAGGGAATATAAGGTAAAACATAGGTGAGCAACCTGGCATAGAGCTTTATGCTGGATAATTCTGTTTTCTTTTTACCCATTGTAAATCTATTCTAAGCTTAACAACCTATCCAGTCGACTTGAGACATTATTATCATGAGTTGCAATAATTAGAGCAATTTCTCTTGAAGAGACCATTTCCAAAAGAAGATCCATAAAATTCTCAACATTTTTTGTATCTAGATTTCCTGTAGGCTCATCCATAATTAAGCAAGAAGGATTATTAGACATTGCTCTAGCGATTGCCACTCTCTGCCTCTCTCCTCCGGACAATTCATTTGGTCTATTTTTTTCTTTATGATTTAGATTAACTTGCTCTAATAAAGAAGCTGAAATTTCAAAAGCCTCTTCTTTTTTTAAGCCAGCAAGCATGGCAGGTAAGGCGACATTTTATAATGCAGTTAAGTCAGGAAGTAAGTGATGAAATTGATAGACAAAACCGATCTCTTTACTTCTAAATAATGACCGTTCATCAGTATTAAGGTCTGTAATATTCACATCCTTTATGAGAATATTTCCAGTATCAGGTTTCTCTAAGCCGCAGATAATATGTAGCAGAGTTGATTTACCGGAACCAGAGGCCCCAACAAGACCAAGGCTCTCTCCAATATTTAAATTTAAAGAAAGATCTTCCAAAACCTGAAGAGAGGTAGTGTTTTCTCCAAAAGATTTAGAAATACTTTGAACTGTAATTATCTTTTCACTCATATTTTAAAACCTCAAC
The DNA here is from genome assembly GCA_938048695.1 of uncultured SAR86 cluster bacterium. GTDB lineage: Bacteria > Pseudomonadota > Gammaproteobacteria > Magnimaribacterales > Magnimaribacteraceae > Magnimaribacter. The sequence continues at coordinate 989 of CALIUO010000016.1, read as the reverse complement.
CGGATCTACTTTAGATGCAAGTCTAGAAGGATAGATAGTAAATAGAAGACAAAAGAAAAAAGTAATAAGGCAAATTGATGTAACCCATTCAAATCTTATATCTATAGGGAAATAGTTTATGAAATAGACTTGCAATAACTGCACATTGAAAAGACCTTCTACAAAAGCAATAATTGAACCAAAATTGATCGAGATTAATAGACCGGCAATGGCGCCTATAAAAATACCTAATAATCCTACTAAGCCACCAAATGACAAGAAAGTATTTCTAATAATCCCAGACGTTGCTCCCATGGTCATAAGAATTGCTATTTGAGCCTTTTTTTCGTTAACCGTCATTATAAGCATAGACATTAAGTTATACGCTGAAAGAATAACAAGCATAAAAAGCATAAAAGCCACTAAAAATCTTTCGTTTTCAACTGCTTGATAAAGAGTTCCATAGTTTTGTTGCCATGTAGTTGTAGTAAACGTCTTTTCACTATCAGATCTCAGTCGAGAAGCATCCTCTCTCACTTGATAATTAGAGGTAAATAGATCTTCATACTTTATCCTTATTCCATTGACAAATTCATTGGTTCTTAAAAGTTTCGATGCATTTCTTATACTCATGTACGCAAAACTTTGATCTACCTCAGGTGCTCCAATACTAAATATACCTGTTACTTTAAATTTTTTTGTTCTTGGAAAAATACCTGCAATACCCAAGCCAGTGTCAGGGACTAAGACGTTTACATTGTCACCAATATTCAAGCCAAGTTGATAAGCTAATATGTCTCCTATAATTAAGTTGTAACCTTCATCTTCTAGACTTTCAAATGAACCAGAAAGAATGTGGTTATGGATTATTGAGACAGTTTTTTCATGCTCGGGAACTATTCCATAAAAATAAACACCTTTTAGATATGATCCTGAACTTAAAAGACCTTGTGTTTCAATATAAGGTGCTACTCCTTTTACTTCTTGATTTTTGTAAAGCGTTTTTTCAA
>CALIUO010000015.1 GCA_938048695.1 uncultured SAR86 cluster bacterium | reverse complement strand
AATGGTGATACTTTTTTATTTCTGCATGGTAATCCTACCTCTTCTTACTTATGGCGAAACATAGCACCTCATGTAGAAGATTTAGGTCGAGTAGTGATACCTGATCTAATAGGTATGGGGGATTCTGATAAGTTAGATGGTGTTGATAACGAAGGCTATAAATACCATGGACAGTATGGTTATTTAACAGAGCTATTTGATCAACTTGATCTAGGCAATAATATCCATCTTATTATTCATGATTGGGGATCCGCCATGGGTTTCCAGTTCGCTAGAGAGAATCCTGATAGGATTAAATCTATTACTTATATGGAAGCAATTGTTATGCCTTTAACTTGGGAGCAATGGCCGGATGCTGCAACAAAGATTTTTGGGTTATTTAGATCTGAAGCGGGTGAAGAATTGGTCCTTGAAAAAAACTTCTTTGTAGAAAGAATCTTGCTTGCTGATTCTGCCACAGGCTATACAGAAGAAGAAAAAGCAGAGTATATAAGGCCCTTTATTAATGCAGGTGAAGATAGAAGACCTACCCTCACCTGGCCTAGACAAATTCCTTTGGACGGTGAACCTAGTGAAGTTGTTGAGGCAGTGAGAAAAAATGCTGAATTTCATAAAGACTCTGAAATTCCTAAGCTTTTTGTAAATGCCAATCCTGGTTCGATTTTGATTGGAGAGCAAAGAGAATTTGCACGAACATGGAAGAACCAAAGAGAAATTACGGTGAATGGAAATCATTTCATTCAAGAGGATTCTTCAGAGGAAATTGGATCTGCTCTTAGAGATTTCGTTAAAGCTCTTTAATTCTCTAAATAATCCTTGAGATCTTTAATTACGGAATCTGGATATTCCATGGGTAAAAAATGTGAAGCTTCTTTATAGTATTCAGAATCCCAGTTTGTACCTAGCATAAATAAATTCTTTCTAGCCTGTGCAGAAAAAGTAGATCCCGCACTTCCATAAACAACCATTACATGATTTTTAACCTTTCTAAGATATTTCCAGGTATCCATAGATGATGATCTAAATGTTGCTGCTTCCCATTCGGGCGTACAAGATAATTCAATACCTGCAGGTGTGCTGACTGAACCTCCTAGTAAGTAATTTCTTATCCACTCGGCTGACCACGTAGTAAAGGCCCCTCTTCCAGTATACGAAGATACTGCTTCTTCAATAGAAGGAAACTCTCTTCTTCGCTTAGCTGCACCATCTGCAATAGAAAGACCTCTGTTGTACTTAATTAAGGACATTAATCTAAACTTTAATGATTCAAGAGGACCATAAAGAACTGGTTCTATCATGAATAAATGTGGGACTTTATCGGGATATAGAGAAGCTATTTTTGCTGCAATTATAGAACCCATAGAATGTCCCGAACACACGACAGGTCCCTCTATCGAATCAATAAATTCTTTGCCGTCTTCTACAAAAATGTCCCAAGATTTTAATTTAGTATGATCAGATCTTGCCTTTGATAGTCCATGCCCACGTTGATCTATAGCATAAATATTGATTTGATCCTCAAATTGGGTCTTTAGTTTTTCAAATAGAATTCGGTAAGTTTCGGCATTGAAACCGGTAGCGTGAAAAAAAATAAAATTTAGCTTACTGTTTGTTGATTCATGGACAAGGTAAGAGAATTCTTCACCCAATCTATTAGTAAAATTTTTTCTTTTCATTTTTTATCTGTCAATAAAAGCTTATAAGTTATCAATAATTGCCTATAATCAATTTTTAATAAAAGGAGTTTATATGGCATTTAAATTAGCCAACATTTTCGGTCAAGCTGCTCTAGTGAAAGGGGAACATTATTATGATCTCAAGACAATTTCAAATAATGCTTTTGACGGGGATACACTTAATGCTTTAAACCAGCTTGATGAACTCCATAGCCTAAATTCTATCTTAGATGAAACGAATCCTACAGGCTTATTAGAAGAAGCAACTATAGATGCTCCGGTATCTAATCCAAAAAATTGTTATGCAGTCGGTTTAAATTATAGAAATCATGCAGAAGAAGCTGGTATGGAAATACCAAATGTACCCATGATATTTACTAAACATACTACTTGTTTGGTTGGTCCTCATGCTGATATAGAAATGAGAAGTGACCATGTGGACTATGAAGCAGAGCTAGTTGCTGTAATTGGCAAGTCTGGAAAAGATATAAGTAAAGATGATGCGTGGGATCATATTGCAGGTTTGTGTGTAGGTCAGGATATATCAGATAGAGTGGTTCAATTTGCGGCAAAACCACCACAATTTAATTTAGGTAAATCATTTGATACTTTTGGGCCAATGGGTCCTTATCTAGTTTCATTAGATGAATTGGATTATAAAAAAGGATTCAAAATTCAATGCAAAGTAAATGAAGAAACGAGACAAGATGACAATACAAATGACCTTATATTTGATTTACCCTCAATAATTAATTATCTATCTGAAATAGTTACGCTGAATGTCGGAGACATAATTTTTACAGGAACGCCTGGAGGCGTTGGGGTTATGGAAGGAAAGTTCCTACAAGAAGGAGATGTAGTTACAACAAAAATAGAAGGTCTTGGAACTCTAAGGAATGAATGCAAAAGGATTACAAATCACTCAGGAATTGAGTAAATTAGCCTTACTAAGACAATAAGAATTTACTATTAATAAATAAAAGAATGAAATTAGGTTGGTCTCACACTGTTTTGAACATCAAAGATAAAGAGAAAATCTTAGATTTTTATGTGGATACTTTGGGTTTTAAGATCAGTGATAGTGGACCTGTCTTTGAAAATGGTCCAGAAATAATATTTATTAGTTATGACCCTAATGAACATCACCAGTTAGCATTTGTATTGGGCAGAGAAGATTTAAATTCTTCAACAGCTCTAAATCATATTTCTTTTAGGGTGGAAAGTTATGCAGAATTAAAACAGATTAAAGATAAGTTTGATGCGATTGACCACGAATATATGCCTTTATGTCATGGCAATGCCTTATCGTTTTATTTCAATGATCCAGAGAATAATGGAATGGAAATATTCTTTGATACACCTTGGGATGTTGAGCAGCCACAAGGAGAACCTTGGGATCCTGAACTTGATGAAAAAGAAGCCCTCGATTGGGTAGAAAAAACCTTTAAAAATAAACCAGGCTTTATTTTAAGAGATGAAAGTACAAAAGAATTTGTAAATAGATAAATAAAAGAGTAATTAATATGTCAGAAGTATCTTCAAATAAAGTAGCAATAATAACAGGTGGAAGCAGAGGTGTGGGTGCAGCTACAGCAAAGTTACTTGCTTCAAAGGGATGGAATATCACAATTACCTGTACAAGCTCAATGGACGACGCAAATAGTGTAGTTAAAGAGTGTGAAGAATTAGGAGTTGAAGCCATAGCCCTAACAGCCGATGTTTCTGAAGATAATTCATGTATTCAAACAGCTCAGGAAACTATAAATAAATGGGGTCGTATTGATGCTCTGGTAAATAATGCAGGAACCACTAAATTTGTTTTTAATCATGCCGATCTGGACGGCTTGGATGCAGAAGATTTTTTACATATCTATAAAGTAAATGTTGTAGGACCCTTTCAAATGGTTAGAGCTTGTAAAGAAATGCTTCTCAAAAGTGACAATCCTAGTGTTGTTAATATTTCTTCGATTGCTGGAATTAAAGGTTTAGGAAGCTCTCTGGCTTATGCTTCCTCGAAGGGTGCTCTCAATACAATGACTAAATCTATGGCCAGAAATTTAGGACCAATTAGAGTTAATGCTATTTGTCCAGGTTTTATACAGGGCGATTGGTTAAGAAATGGTATGGGTGATGATTTATATAATGCTGCTCTAGAAAACCTAACTAATAATACTCCCTTAAAACTAACAGTGACTCCTGAGCAAGTTGCTGAGGGTATATACAGTTTTATAGGCATTAATAAAGTTGTTACTGGAGAAACTATGCTTATGGATGGTGG